>NZ_JACIDE010000023.1 GCF_014196205.1 Anoxybacteroides voinovskiense
CGTATTATCCGGTATTAGCACCGATTTCTCGGTGTTATCCCCGTCTACAGGGCAGGTTGCCCACGTGTTACTCACCCGTCCGCCGCTAACCGAATAGAAGCAAGCTCCTATTCGATCCGCTCGACTTGCATGTATTAGGCACGCCGCCAGCGTTCGTCCTGAGCCAGGATCAAACTCTCCATCGAAAGTTTTGTTCCAAACTCATATTTTACTCGTTCATTCACGAGGACGCTTCGTTTTGTTCAGTTTTCAAAGAACATTTATTTTTATTAGTCGCTTAAGGCGACCTCTTTAATATATCACGTTCTATTTCCTGTAGTCAAGATGTTTTTTGTTTTTTTGTTCACCAAGTAAAAAATGACGTTTTTTAATTTACCATACTGGTTATTCTAAGTCAACTATCATTTTTGGAGAAATAGGGAGCACTATTATTTTGCGCTCCCTTAGCTAAATTATTTATTGCGCATTTGTGGAAATAATAACACATCACGAATGGATGGAGAGTTTGTTAGCAACATAACAAGACGGTCAATACCAATTCCTAATCCACCTGTTGGAGGCATACCGTATTCTAACGCTTCAATGAAATCTTCATCCATCTCGTGCGCTTCGTCATTTCCTTGTTCTCGTTCTTTTAGCTGGGCTTCAAACCGCTCACGCTGGTCGATCGGATCGTTTAATTCGGTAAAGGCGTTAGCGTGTTCACGTCCGACGATAAACAATTCGAAACGATCAGTAAAGCGCGGATCTTCTTGGTTTTTCTTTGCCAACGGTGAAATTTCGACAGGATGGCCGTAAATAAACGTCGGCTGAATGAGTTTATCCTCTACTTTTTGTTCGAAAAACTCGTTTACGATATGTCCAAATGTCATATGCGGCGCTACTTCTACCCCATGTTCTTTTGCTAGTGCTCGCGCTTCTTCATCGCTCATTTGTTTCCAGAAGTCAACCCCAGTGTATTCTTTAACGGCATCCACCATATGCAGCCGCTTCCATTTCGGAGTCAAGTCGACTTCATGTTCTCCGTATTGAATTTTTGTCGTTCCTAATACTTCTTGAGCAATATGAGCGATCATATTTTCCGTAAGTTTCATAATGTCCTCGAAGTCGGCATATGCTTCGTACAACTCAAGCATTGTAAATTCAGGATTATGGCGTGTAGATACTCCTTCATTGCGAAAGACGCGACCAATTTCGTATACTTTTTCTAGCCCGCCGACAATCAATCGTTTTAAGTGCAATTCAATCGCAATCCGCATATACAACGGGATGTCCAACGCATTATGGTGCGTAATAAACGGACGGGCTGCTGCTCCACCAGCAATCGAATGCATCATCGGTGTTTCCACTTCTAAATACCCGTGGTTGTCTAAATAACGGCGCATCGATTGGATAATTAAGCTACGCGTAATAAACGTATTTTTACTTTCTGGGTTCATAATTAAATCTAGGTAACGCTGACGGTAGCGTTGTTCGATATCTTTTAATCCATGATATTTTTCTGGTAAAGGACGTAATGCCTTTGTTAATAACTCATAAGAAGAAACTTTAACAGACAATTCGCCCACTTTTGTTTTAAATATCGTTCCATGGACACCAACAATATCCCCTAAATCCGATGTGTCGAACAATTCATATTGTTCTTCGCCAACATCATCTTTTCGAACGTAAATTTGAATTTGTCCCGTTAAGTCTTGAATGTGGGCAAAGCCAGCTTTCCCCTTGCCACGTTTTGTCATAATACGTCCAGCGATTGCTACTGGAATTTGTTTTTCTTCTAACTCTTCTTTAGATAAGTCTCCATATAACTCAAACAGCTCTTGCGCTTTATGAGTGCGCTCAAACCGTTTCCCAAACGGGTCAATCCCTTTTTCTCTTAGCTTATTTAATTTTTCTCGACGAACTCGTAGCTGGTCATTTAATTCTTCATGACTCATAACATTCACTCCATTTTGCAATTTTATTAAAAATACTGCCAGCAAAAGCTGGCAGTGAACGAAACCGGTAGACATCTTTCATTACACAGCCTGCGCGTTTTGTTTTGCTTCTACTTCTTCCACAAAATTCATTAATAAAGAAACAAGCTCCTCACGAGTATTACATTCATTAACCGCGTTACGTACTTTCGCATTTCCACGAACGCCCTTTAAGTACCAAGCAGCATGTTTCCTCATTTCTTTGACCGCAATATGCTCGTTTTTTAAAGCAATCAACCGGTCAAGATGTAAAATGCACACATCGATTTTTTCGCGGACAGAAGGTTCTGGAATCAATTCCCCTGTTTCTAAATAACGAACTGTCCGATAAATCATCCAAGGATTCCCAAGGGCAGCACGACCGATCATTACACCGTCTACTCCTGTTTCTTCAAGCATTCGTTTCGCGTCTTGCGGCGTTTGGACATCACCATTTCCAATAACAGGTATATTTACTGCTTCTTTCACTTGTTTAATAACGTTCCAATCTGCTTTTCCTTCATACATTTGTGCTCTTGTTCTACCGTGCACAGCAACCGCCTTTCCGCCAGCCCGTTCGACGGCTTGGGCATTTTCGACCGCGTAAATATGGTGTTCGTCCCACCCGATCCGCATTTTTACGGTGACTGGTTTTTCGACGGCGTCGACAACAGCACTTACGACATCGTAAATTTTATTCGGGTCTAACAACCATTTTGCCCCAGCATCACATTTGGTAATTTTCGGAACAGGGCATCCCATATTAATATCAATGATGTCCGCATTTGTATGTCGGTCAACAAATCGTGCTGCCTCCACCAACGTTTCCTTTTCTCCACCAAAAATTTGTAAACTCAACGGTTTTTCTCGTTCATCGATGTAAAGCATATCTAACGTTTTTTCGTTATTAAATAAAATCCCTTTATCACTCACCATTTCCGCACAAACAAGCCCGGCGCCAAACTCTTTCACCGTCAAACGAAACGCAGAGTTACATACGCCCGCCATCGGGGCAAGCACGACGCGGTTTTTAATTTCAACATCGCCAATTTTAAACATACTATCCCTCCTTTCTGCATATTTAACGCACAAATAATGTTGTTGCCAGGCGTGTTGATTAACCAATAAAAACCAGTTGACATCGCTCTATTTCTAGCTTTTCTGCCTTAGTCGGCAAGCGAACCGCTTGCCGACTGGGCATGCGCACAGCATGCCCTCCGCGAACAATGAACGCTTTGCGGGCAAATGTCATTTGCCCGCCGGCGTTCTTGTTCGAGGGAAGAGGCAGAAAAGCTTGTGTTCAGTCATATGATTCTGTGTTTTTTTAGTAAAATAATGGATAATCAACACCCGTGTGTTGTTGCTACTTTTGTTTCATTGCCGGTACAGCTTCTTCCATAGGCGACATTAGTCCTGGTGGGTACAATTCTTCGACCGTTACGTTTAAACAATTAGCTGCTTTTTGTAAAAATTGCGCGGTCGGTAGCCGGTTTCCACGTTCAATTTCTCCTAAAATGGACACCGACACGCCTAAATCTTTCGCAAATCGTTCTTGTGTATAGCCTTTTAACTTTCGAAAAGCGCGAATACGTCTCCCCCATTTTTCTGCTTCCATAGGCGTACCCCTTCTTTGTCTGGTAGTTCATCTATCTGTGAAGCCACACAACGTTGCACCGTCGGAATATATATGTCCCCATTCAATTCGAATAACGGAACTAACACAAACGCTCGTTCAGTCATCCGAGGATGCGGAATCGTAAGTCGCTCTGTTTCAATATTTTCGTGATTATATAATAAAATGTCAAGGTCTAACGTGCGCGGCCCCCAGCGAATTTCCCGTTTTCTTCCTAATTCCTCCTCAATTATTTGCGTTGCTTCAAGCAACGCAAACGGTGAAAGAGACGTTCGAACATGAATAACCATATTTAAAAAATGGTCTTGTTGAACGTAACCGATAGGAGCGGTTTCATAAATCGAAGACGTGTCGATAACAGAAATTTGTTCATGCGTTGCTAACTTTTCGACCGCCTCATGTAAATAGCGAAGACGGTCACCTATGTTTGAGCCAAGCGCAATATAAGCATAGTTTTCCATTTAACGACCCCTTACTATTTCGACTGCAACTGATTGATAATGTCCTTTAATCGGTGGGTTTGGTTTGCTCACCTTTACTGTACACTGCTCAATTGTTGGAAACGAAGATAAAATACGCGAAGCAATTTGCTCTGCAACTGCTTCAATTAAGGAAAATTGCCTTTCTTCCACTATTTCCCGACATATTTCATACAGTTGTGCATAGTTAATCGTATCGGTCAAACAATCGCTTTCTCCTGCTTTTTTTACATCTGTTTCTACGATTATATCGACAAGAAAGCGTTGGCCGAGTACGTGTTCTTCCGGAAGTACCCCGTGATAGCCGTAAAATTCCATGCCGGTCACATAAATTTTATCAATCGTCTTCGCCCCCTTTTCCAAGCATTGCATCCACCATTTTTGCCATTCTTGCCATCGGCAACACGTCATGGACACGAACAATATGCGCACCTTTCGCAATGCCAAGACAAACAGTCGCTCCTGTTCCTTCCACTCGTTCGTTTACCGGCAAATCAAGAACGTGACCGATAAAAGATTTTCGCGACGTCCCTAGCAATAGCGGATAGCCTAGTTTGGTAAACTCCTCTAAATGGCGCATTACTTGCAAATTGTGCTCTGCTGTTTTCGCAAAGCCGATGCCTGGATCTAAAATAATCGCCTCGTCTTTTACCCCTGCTTTTTTTACAATTTCCACACTTTCAAGCAAATCGGAGATCATATCTGGAATTAAATGTCGGTAGTCCGGCTTTGGGCGATTGTGCATCAAAATGATGGGGACACGATAATGCGCCGCCACTTCTGCCATTTTCGGGTCAGCTTTTGCCCCCCACACATCGTTAATGATATCGGCGCCTGCTTCGATCGCTTGTTTTGCCACTTCTGCTTTATACGTATCGATCGAAATAGGGACATTTACTTCGTTAGCTACTGCTTTTATGACTGGAATTACCCGTTGCAATTCTTCTTCAAGCGGCACTTGTTCCGCCCCTGGACGCGTCGATTCTCCACCAATGTCGATGATATCCGCACCTTCTGCGACTAGCTGTTTTGCATGCTCTACGGCGCGGTCGAGAGCATTAAATTTTCCACCATCAGAGAATGAGTCGGGAGTGACGTTTAAAATGCCCATAATGATTGTTTTTCGTTGAATGTTTAGTGTATACCGCCCACACGGAATGGTTTTTACCATTTGTTAGTCGACCCTTTCTATTAACTCATGTCTTGTCCATAAATGAGTAACGTAACGTTCATAATATTCCTTGAGCTGTTTCGTCACCGCTCCTTCTTTTCCAACGTAGCATCGGTCATGAAGACGGACAACCGGTACAATTTCTTGGATTGAGTTTGTTAAAAATAGTTCATCTGCTGCTTCTAATGCAGACAACCGATATAACCCTTCTTCATACCGAATTTGTAACGTCGTAAGGAGCGATAATACAAATTGACGTGTAATGCCATTTAACGCTCCTGTGTCAATAGAAGGGGTGTATACGATGCCGTCTTTCACCCAAAAAAGGTTAGAAACAATCCCTTCGGTCACAAATCCTTGTTCATTCAGAAAAATACCTTCTACCCGAGGATCGTTACCGATTTCTCGTTTCCCAAGGATGTTGTTTAAATAATGGTGCGATTTCCATCGCTCTTTTCCTTCTGGACTATTTCTTCTCGTTTTTAAAACGGTGCATACTTTTTCCATCGAAATAGTGGAAGGAAGCGGCTTCATATAGACAATGACAACAGGTGCTACATAACCGTCGGTTTGTAAGCCGATATCGCCAATGCCTGCAGATACATTTAAACGTACGTACGCATCTTTCAGCCCGTTTGCTTGCAGCAGCTGATGAACAATCTTCACGACTTCTTCCCGCTGTAAAGACAAACGAATGTTCATCTCGGCTAGACTATTATTTAGTCGCGCAAGATGGTCGTCTAATAAAAAAGGGTGGCCATTATACGTACGAAATGTTTCAAACGCCCCGAGCCCATACATAAAGCCATGGTCAAAAGGGGAAATGCGCGCTTCTTCTCGATGAACAATCTCTCCATTAACGTAAAGATACATCATCGTTCAACCCTTTTTGTATGTGTGAATAAAGTTTCGTAACAATTCCATGCCATGTGTCGTCATAATCGACTCCGGATGAAATTGAACACCTTCCACCGGGAGCGTTTTATGGCGAATGGCCATAATTTCATCGTCCGCTGTCCACGCCGACACGTCGAAGCAAGTTGGCAACGTTTCTTTTTTCACAATAAGCGAGTGATACCGTGTTGCCGTGAACGGGTTAGGGAGATTAGCGAAAATCGTTTTTCCGTCGTGAAAAATTTGTGACGTTTTCCCATGCATTAATTTTTGCGCTCGAACGACATCCCCGCCAAACACTTGGGCAATCGATTGATGTCCTAAGCAAACACCAAAAATCGGGATTTTTCCAGCGAAATACTCAATGGCAGCTAAGCTAATGCCTGCTTCATTCGGGCTGCAAGGTCCTGGTGAAATCATCAAAAAATCCGGACGCATCGCTTCAATTTCCTCAACGGTTACTTCATCGTTTCGCTTAACGATTAGCTCTTCGCCTAATTCCCCTAAATATTGAACTAAATTGTACGTAAACGAATCATAATTATCAATCATTAAAATCATCCATCTCACCTCGTCATAAATGGTTACTCTGCTTCACTCAGCTCTTTTGCTTTCCATAAAGCAATCGCCTTTTTTAAACATTCTTTATACTCGTACTCCGGTCGGGAGTCGATGACGATTCCTGCCCCCGCTTGAACGTGTGCAACGCCATCTTTCGCAATCATCGTCCGAATGGCAATGTTCAACTCCATATCGCCATCAAATCCAATCCAGCCGATGGAGCCTGTATAAACGCTGCGTCTTACCGGCTCCAACTCCTCGATAATTTCCATCGTTCGTACTTTTGGAGCACCAGTAATCGTCCCGCCTGGGAAGACGGCACGAATGACATCGAACGCATCTTTGTCTTCTCCCAATTCGCCAGATACGTGAGAGACGATGTGCATGACGTGAGAATATGCTTCAATCGTCATCCACTCATCCACTTTTACTGTACCATATTTGCATACCCTTCCTAAATCATTTCGTTCTAAATCAACAAGCATTACATGCTCTGCCCGCTCTTTTTCGTTTTCCAACAACTCGCTCGCAATGTGGCGATCTTCCTCTGCTGTTTTTCCGCGTGAACGCGTTCCAGCAATCGGTCTTGTACTTACAAAAGCGCCACGTTTTTTCACAAGCAGTTCTGGAGAACCGCTGACGAGTTGGAAATGTGGCGTATGAATATATGCCATATACGGAGAAGGGTTGAGTAGCCGTAGCTGTTCATAAATGTGAAACGGATGTGTCCGCAGCGGCTTCGATTGCCGTACGGATAAATTTACTTGAAATACATCCCCTTGAGCAATGTAGCCTCTGACTTTCTCGACCGCCTTCATAAATTCTTCTTCCGTCATCGACACAGCTTCTTCGTCCGCCGTTATGGTAAATGGAAAATGCTTTATTTCGTCGTTACCTTTTCCCCATAATGATTCATACATAGACAAACGTTGTTCCGCTTCTTGCTGTTTCCCCTCGTCATAATGAACGAGGACATGTAACACTTGTTCTTGGTGGTCATAAACAAAAACATCGTCAAAAATGAAAAAGTATACATCAGGGAGATTAAGATCATCTTTCGCCATTTCTGGAAGCCGTTCAATATAGCGAGCGCAATCGTAGCTAATATACCCGATTGCTCCACCTTGAAAATCCGGACCATCAGAAATGCGTTCCACTTTCCATTGTGAAAACCATTGTTTCATTAAATGAAGCGGGTTTCCTTGTAGCCGAGTTTCTTCGCCTTTATATTGAATAACTAATTCTTCGCCTTTTCCTTGCACGATGCCGATCGGACGCATGCCAATGATGCTATAACGCCCTGCTCTTCCGCTTTCTAATAATACATGGTACGGTTCGTTTTGAATAAGCGATTTATATTGTTGAAACCAATCTCGTTGTTGATACGAAATGCGTCTTGCTGCTATTTTCCGCAGTCCCATAAGAGGCGGTTACACTCCTTCCTTTGCTGCACATGCCGATTAATTGCTTGTTCCATACATACTACTTATTTTAATATATATAAAAAAATTTCGACAGGGAATATCCCTGCCGAAATGATGCTTTCCTTATTCCTCGAATTGATATAGAGCCGTACTTAAGTAGCGTTCGCCGTTACTTGGAATAATGGCTAATACTTTCTTCCCTTTTCCAAGCTGCTTTGCTACCTTTAACGCGGCATGAATCGCTGCACCCGAGGAAATACCGCCCAAAATTCCTTCTTCTCGCGCTGCACGGCGAGCGGCATCGAACGCTTCTTCTGTTTTTACAGTAATCACTTCATCATAAATTTCCGTATTTAAAATATCTGGGACAAATCCCGCACCAATTCCTTGAATTTTATGTGGGCCTGGTTTTCCGCCGGACAATACCGGAGAATCCGCTGGCTCTACGGCATAAATTTTGATGTTTGGATACGCTTTTCGCAATACTTCACCAGCGCCTGTAATCGTTCCGCCAGTGCCGATTCCAGCCACAAACGCGTCTAGTTGGTCACCCATTTGCTCGACGATTTCTTTTCCTGTCGTCAGGCGATGAATTTCTGGGTTCGCTTCGTTTTTAAATTGTTGCGGCATAAAGTACCCGTGTTCGCTCGCAAGTTCTTCCGCCTTGCGAATCGCTCCACGCATTCCTTCGCTTCCTGGCGTTAATACTAACTCTGCTCCATAAGCACGCAACAAGTTTCGGCGCTCTAAGCTCATTGTATCTGGCATAACAAGAATCGCTTTATAGCCTTTTGCAGCTGCTACCATCGCTAATCCGATTCCTGTGTTTCCGCTTGTCGGCTCAATAATGGTATCGCCAGGCTTGATTTTTCCTTCTTTTTCTGCTGCTTCAATCATTGCTAGCGCAATCCGATCTTTCACGCTGCTTCCTGGGTTCATGAATTCTAATTTGACATATACGTCTGCACTGTCTTCATCCACGATGCGATTTAATTTGACTGCCGGTGTATCCCCAATTAATTCTGTAATGGAGTTTACTGCGCGTGCCATATTATCCACCCCTAATCCCGAGTAATTTTATCGAATTTGTTTAAAATTTATCAACTATTTTCTCAATTGTCAATTATTTTTTATTCTGCTGGTGATTCTGCCAGTTGTTTTAGTTTTTCCAAGTCTTCTCGTGTAAAATAATATGTTTCATTACAAAAGTGACACGATGCTTCCGCATGTCCTTCTTCGTCGATGATATCTTGAATTTCTTTCGGTCCTAAACTGATGAGCGCATCAGCAATTCGCTCTCGCGAACAACGGCATACAAAAGCGACTGGGACTGTTTCCAACACTTTGACATTCCCTTTTCCAAGCAACTCTTCTAAAATTTCTTCCGGCGTTAGTCCTCTTTCCACCATTTTAGACACCGGTGGAATCGCTTTTAATCGTTGTTCAATTTCGTCAATCGTTGCATCCTCCACATCAGGCATTAACTGAAGGATAAATCCACCAGCAGCGAGAATCGTGTAGTCCGGATTCACTAACACCCCTACCCCGACAGAGGAAGGGACTTGCTCAGAAGACGCGAAATAATACGTAAAATCTTCCCCAAGTTCACCAGAAACGAGCGGAACTTGCCCAGTGAAAAAATCGCGTAAGCCTAAATCTTTTACGACCGTTAACATACCGCTTGTCCCGACCGCTCGAGCAACATCTAGTTTCCCATGCTGATTTAACTCAAAGTGAACATGAGGATTCGTTACATATCCTCTGACTTCCCCGTTGGCGTTGCTGTCTACGAGAATGGCGCCGAGTGGACCGCCGCCTTCAATTTTAATCGTTAGTTTGCTGTCACCTTTTAGCATCGCTCCCATCATGACACCTGCTGTCATCGCGCGTCCGAGCGCTGCAGAAGCCGTTGGCCACGTTTGATGGCGACGCTGTGCTTCACGAACGGTTTCGGTCGTTCGCACCGCATACGCCCTTACTTGGCCGTCATATGCTAACGCTTTTACTAAGTAATCTGACATAACATGCTCACCTTTTTCTATTTTTTGTCTACGTTTTTCATATACAAAAGATGCAAGCCTTTCAACGTTAAAAATGGATCAACAATATCGATGACGCTCGACTCGTGAGCGATTAGAGGAGCCAATCCCCCTGTGGCAACGACTTTCGGCGGAACAGGGCTTTTTTCTTTCATCCGCGATACAATTCCTTCTACTTGTCCGACGTATCCGTATACGATGCCAGCTTGCATCGCGCTGACTGTATTTTTTCCGATAATATCGTCGGGGCGGGCAATTTCAATACGCGGTAATTTCGCGGCGCGCGAATAAAGCGCTTCCGTCGAAATCGTAATCCCTGGCGCAATAGCTCCCCCCATATATTGTTTATGTTCGTTAATGTAACAATACGTCGTAGCCGTACCAAAATCGACAATAATTAATGGGCTGCCGTATAGATGAATACCTGCAACAGCGTTGACGATACGGTCCGCCCCGACTTCTTTCGGATTGTCGTATTTAATGTTTAATCCTGTTTTAATCCCTGGACCAACAATTAACGGCTTAATGTGAAAATACTTTAGACACATCCGTTCTAAAGCGAACATAATCGGCGGAACGACCGAAGAAATAATAATGCCGTCAATATCCGAAAAATGAAGACCGACGTGATTCAGCAGCGCTTTAATTACCATGCCGTATTCATCTTCTGTTTTCCCGCGGCTCGTTTCAATGCGCCAATGATGTTTTAGTTCATCCCCATCATACACACCTAATACCGTATTCGTGTTGCCGACGTCTAGTACAAAAATCATCGCTTCATCCCCACTTCTCACAAATGCTTACTTTTTTTCATCATACCATAAGAGGAGAAAACGGTAAAAAAAGATGTCCCTTTAAAGAGACATCTCATTCTTCTTTCTTCGATTGGATATTTACTTTTACATCTTCTTGTTTTCCGTTTCGATCCGGCAATGTTCCGTGCTCAAACAAATGCTTAATTTGTTCTGCGTCTAACGTTTCTACTTCAAGCAATGTTTTCGCAATAAGCTCTAGCTTGTCACGGTTTTCCGTTAAAATTTGTCGCGCCTTTTCGTAACACTCTTTAATAATGCGCTGAATTTCTAAATCAATTTCATAAGCAATTTGATCGCTGTAGTTTTGTTCGTTATGCAAGTCGCGACCTAAAAACACTTGTCCGTGTGACTGGCCGAATTGTAATGGGCCTAACTTTTCGCTCATTCCGAACTCGGTTACCATCCGGCGAGCAATGTTTGTGGCGCGTTGGAAGTCGTTATGCGCTCCGGTGCTGACTTCGTTGAAGACAATTTCTTCCGCGACACGACCACCTAGTAAGCCTACGATTTTATCTAACAACTCCGGCTTCGTCATAAAATAACGGTCTTCCTTCGGCAACATGACGGCATATCCACCTGCTTGGCCGCGTGGAACGATGGTTACTTTATGCACCATTTCCGCATCCGCTAACACCATGCCAATAACGGTATGACCTGCCTCATGGTACGCGACAATGCGACGCTCTTTTTCAGAGATGACGCGACTCTTTTTCGCTGGTCCAGCAATGACGCGGTCTGTCGCCTCGTCAATGTCGCTCATATCAATTTTCTTTTTATTTTGCCGCGCAGCAACGAGTGCTGCTTCGTTCAATAAGTTTTCTAAATCCGCACCAGAAAAACCTGGTGTTCGCATCGCTATCGCTTTTAAATCCACCGACTCATCGAGCGGCTTGTTGCGAGCATGGACGCGGAGTACCGCCTCGCGACCTTTGACGTCTGGACGGTCGACCGTGATTTGTCGGTCAAAGCGCCCTGGGCGCAACAAGGCAGGGTCTAAAATGTCTGGACGGTTCGTTGCTGCGATAATAATGATACCTTCATTGCCGCTAAACCCGTCCATCTCAACAAGCAATTGGTTGAGTGTCTGCTCGCGCTCGTCATGGCCGCCGCCAAGTCCGGCGCCACGTTGACGACCGACCGCGTCAATTTCGTCGATGAAAATGATACAAGGTGCATTTTTCTTTGCTGTCTCGAACAAGTCGCGGACACGCGACGCCCCGACCCCGACAAACATTTCGACAAAGTCTGATCCGCTAATCGAGAAAAACGGTACGCCCGCCTCTCCAGCGACCGCCCTTGCTAATAACGTTTTCCCTGTCCCTGGAGGTCCAACGAGCAGCACGCCTTTTGGAATACGTGCGCCAAGTTCGACAAATTTGCGAGGGTCTTTCAAAAACTCAACGATTTCTACAAGTTCTTGCTTTTCTTCATCCGCTCCAGCGACATCGCGGAAACGAACTTTCTTCTTATCCTCGCTATATAACCTTGCACGGCTTTTGCCGAAATTCATCACCCGACTACCGCCGCCTTGCGCTTGGTTCAGCAAGAAGAAAAACAGAATGAAAATAATGACGAACGGAATAATGGAAGTGAAAAACGTCACCCAACCACTCGTTTCATCTGCTGGCATTACTTCCACTTTTGTCCGTTTGGCAGCTGCATCAATCCGGTTTAAAATCGGATCACTGTTCATGACATACGTCGAAAAATATTGTCCTTCGGCATATGTTTTCAACTGCCCGCGAATTTCATATACGCCGCGTTCCGGCTTCATCGAAAACGACTTTACATCGCCGTTTTCAAGATGTGCGATAAAAGCATCGTACGTCATCGGTTCCGTCCGTTGGTTCGTTCCATTAAAGAAGCTGACAACTCCAATGACGACGAGAAAAATCAGTAAATAAAAAATCGTATTACGGAAGATCCGATTCATTTCTTGCCTCCTCCCATATGAAACACACTATACTCAATAGTATCATAGAAAATCATTCCAATACAACCAATTCGCCATACGGACGGATTGCTTTATTTGCTGTACACTTCTGGCTTTAATACCCCAATGTAAGGAAGGTTCCGGTATTTTTCGCAATAATCTAGTCCATATCCTACAACGAACTCATCCGGAACGATAAACCCGACGTAATCCGCTTCAATATTTGCTTTACGGCCAGACGGTTTATCTAACAGCGTGACAATTTTAATCGTTTTTGCTTTTCGATAACGGAACAAATCGACTAAATAACTTAACGTTAAGCCACTATCGATAATGTCTTCAATAATTAAAATGTCGCGCCCTTCGACAGAGGTGTTTAAGTCTTTTAAAATTTTGACTTCTCCTGATGAAACAGTTGCGTTTCCATAGCTTGATACATCCATAAAATCCATTTCTAAATATGTATCTACATGCTTTAATAAGTCCGCCATAAACGGCATTGCCCCTTTTAACACCCCGACAGCCAACGGAAAACGCCCTTCATACTCTTCTGTCAACACTTTGCCCAATTCTTTCACTTTTTCTTGAATTTGCTCTTGTGTGACTAAAATTTTTTCAATATCTTGATTCATCCCCATTTTCATTTCCTCCTAGATGTTCATTGCTCTTTATAGTGTAATACAAGATAATGCGTTTTTGTAATATCTGTTGCTTCAAAAGCAGATTTTTTTAGCTTTGGTAGCCATAAAATCCTCCCTTGCCCATCTTCCACCACCGGCCACATGTCTCGATCATGTAACGGGATTTTATGTTCGATAAAAATTTCCTTCAGCTTCTTCGTCCCGTTCATTCCTTTCACCGTCATTCGATCCCCAGTACGTCTCGTTCGCACACGCAACGGGAAAGTAATCGCTTCGGGAGAAATGACGAAAATATCAGCCCTTTTTGCTTCCTCCGGATAGTGTTCCCGAAATTCGCTTACAATTACATGTCCATTTGGCAAATCAATCGTTGCTGGAACGGGTACATCCAATACATAAGCATCCGCTTTTTTTTCCTGAAATGTAAAATAACAAACATCGTACGCGCGGATGATTTTTAAACCATCTGGAAAATCTAACTTGCCAGAAGGATGGTTATTCATCAACAAAGCTAAAGCACTGCTTATATGTATGGAGGACAAAGAAGAAGGAATGCCGTCATAGAGATAGTTCAATATTAGTTGAATCCCTCTTCTTTGTAAAGGCTTTGGCATTGCTTGAAATGGACGAATATGCAACCTAACTTCTCTCGGCGTTGTTTCCATTACGTTATTCATCGCTTCATACGTTAATTCCTCTAAAAATGCTTCGTCTTCTAGCACCATTTCACTATAATGCTGGAAACGCTCATGGACACGCGGGTTTTCTTTTTTTAGAAAAGGGAGCACGACATGACGAAATCGATTCCGCGTGTACTCATCTTTTTCATTGCTGGCATCATAGCGTGGCTGAAGGCGATGCTTTTGGCAATACATTTCAATTTCTGCACGGCTGACGCATAAAAACGGACGAATGATATACCCTTCTTGAAACGGGCGTTTAAACGGAATGCCTGCATAGCCTTTTTTGCTACTGCCTCGGACGAGTCGCATTAAAATCGTTTCGATTTGGTCATCGCCGTGATGTGCTAACGCCAAAAAGGAAGCAGCGTGCTTTTCCATTACTTCTTGGAAGAAACGGTAGCGGCATTCGCGCGCCGCTTCTTGTGCTCCCATTTTCGTCTGACGTTGAAAAGCAGGAACGTCGATTTGTTTTGCCTCACATATAATACCGAGCTGGTCGCAAAAATGTTTCACAAAATGCATTTCTTCTTCCGATTGGCGACCACGAAACATATGGTCGACGTGAGCAGCAACAATGGTGATGTTCCATTCTGTTTGGATCGTATAAAAAAAATGAAGTAACGCAAGCGAATCTGGGCCGCCGGAAACACCGATAACCACGGTTGTATTCGGTATTAATAGCTGATGTTTTTTGATAAACGAACAAACGGTTGAGCGCATATCGCCAAAACCTCTTTAACGAATGGTTTATATTATTAATCGTATCATTAATAAAATATTTTCTCAAAAAAGAAGTTCGGATTTAAAGAATTTGTCCATATAAATACAAGGCGTACATACACAATAGTGTCACAACAATGAAGGCAGTTTCAATCATGCCGCTCCGTTTTTTCTTATGATGCTGTTTTCGCGATGGCGATTGCTTTATGCCCGCCCGCGGCACATCGTGGTGAATGGCAGCTACAAGTTCTCGTTTCATGTCCATCGCTCGAACATACGAGCCGTCAATAGCTTTCATCAATACGTGCTCATATTTGCGTAACGTAGCATCAGCTTGAATCATCGTAAATAGCTGCTTTCGACCATTTTCTTTCCGCTCGAATTTAGTCGGGTAACATGCATGAATCATCATCATTGCCACGGCAAACAAATCGTAAGCAGGGTCTGCTTTGCGCGAGCCTAGTCCCCAATAGCCTCGATCATAAAATTCAGTAAATTCTTTGACAGCTCGTCCTTGCAGCGTTGTGCCTCCAACATCGAGCAATCGGATAGTTGGTGGATTGCCCGCCACTAAAACATTTTCGGGCTTTAAATCTCCAAATACCCATCCTTCTTCATGAAGCTGCTCCAACGCAGATAATAGTTGAAGCACTAAAATAACGAGCCATTCTTTCCCGCGTTTTCGAATAAAAGAAAAAAAATCTTCCCCCTTTATATACTCCATCACATAAAATGGAATCGTTCGGTTTATCTTTTGGTCCCACCAGTCATCCATATCTAGCAAAGAAGGTCCAAGGGCGGCTCCCTGGACCTTGGAAAATCGTTTTAATACATTTACTTCAGACGTAATCGTTGTGCTGCTGTCGCTTACCTTTATCGCGACAAGTCCTTTCTTGCTTTCTGCTAAATAAACAGCCCCGTTCGCTCCGTTGCCGAGCGGTTTGACGATTTTATACGCCTGCTTGTGCCATTTTCCAACGATCACTGTACCAGCCGGTAGTTTACATAGACGATTCTTCAAAATAGGATTCATCACGCCCAATCAAGCTCCTTAACGAACGTTTTTTCTGAAAATGGCTGATCGCTTGGCGCAGAGCTGGTCCCGTTGGCGTAAGCCCACCCGATGTTAGTTTAGGAAACACCGACGAAAGCGCCTCAAGCTTCGGTGTCCAATCTAATATTTTTTCCACGTCTTCCTGTTTCCCTGGAAATACAAATACAGAGAAGAGATTATCACCCATGCGAGCATTTAAGCTGAGCGATAAATCAAACAGCGCTTCTTTTACCGTCGGTAACTTTGTTTTCATGCTTCCGCTCGTATCTATTAATATTAAAACTTCCAATTCGACCGTTTCACCGAGCTCATCGACAATTTCCATCACTTCTCCGCGCTTTTCTGGCGGTAAATCTTCCATTGAAATATTTGATCCTAAAATTTGCTTTAACTCCCGATTAACCACCCCTTGTAACGTCTGTGTCATCGCTTTGCGTGTCACCATTTGCACCGTTTGTGACAATTGCTTTGCATATACTACTTGGCTTATGCCCCCTCCTGCCGTCGCAATTCCTTCGACTTCTCGAAGTCCATGTTCGTCCATTACATCTTGGTCAAGTACCCCAATCACGTTCACCGTAATTCCTTGTTCTTTTGCGAGTGCTGCCATAGCGATTGGGTCTTCTCCATGGTTAGAACAACCGTCCGTAATTAATAAAATTTGCCGTAGCGTTCCTTTCCGCACCTTCCATTCCCTCCTCACTTGTAGTATTCCCATCATTGCCGGAATGGAAGCATTTTATACTTATTGCGCCTTTTTCGTATACATATACGCTGGAATAGTTGCCCACTTTGGCGTATTATGTTTAATTTTTGCGACGACGATTGTCATGTCGTCTTCGATTCTTCCAGAGCTCGCACGAATTACCTCCTCCATAATGACATCCGCTACCGCTTGCGGATCAGTCGTTTTTAGTTCTTTAATTTTCCGTTTCATCCATGCTTCGTGATTTTCTACTAACGGTCCTTCAAAAATCCCATCGCTCATCATTATCAACAAATCACCAGACTTTAGTTGTTCATTGACTATTTCAAACTCGGCCTCTTTAATAATGCCAATCGGCAAGTTGCTTGACTCCACTTTTATGACATGATTCCCCCGCTTAATAAAGCTAGGGCTTGAACCGATTTTTAAAAATTTCGTTGACGCATTTTGCAAATCAATCATTGCTAAATCTAGCGTAGAAAACACTTCGTCTGTCGTTCGCAACGAAAGAATCGAGTTAATAGACTTAATTGCAATTGTTTCATCAATGCCTGTTTGTAAAATTTTTTTCAACAACTTTAACGTTTCATTGCTTTCGTAATACGCTCGTTCCCCATTTCCCATCCCGTCGCTGATGGCAATGGCGTATTTTCCTGTGCCAAGCTCGATGAGCGAATAGCTATCCCCCGATACAAATCCTCCCCCCTTCGCAGCAAAAGCAACTCCTGTTTCCACAACAAACGCTTTCGTTGAACCAAACGCCACACGGCAATACCCGTTTGGATAGGCAGAGCATTCTTCCCGCTTGACAACAATCGTTTCGTCCAAAATATCAGAAAGCATCGGGGCAATAAGTTTTTCACATTCTCCCCGTCCTTCGCAGTACGGAATGCTCATTTCGATATCAACGTTCCCTTTTTCCAAACTGTAAATATCGACGTGACCAATCTCAACTCCAAACTCTTGCAATGCATGGAAAATTTGCTCTTCTTGCAAGTAATGATTTTCTTGTTCACGTTGAATTTCTTGTGCGAAATCTTCCATGACTTGTGAAACGCCAAGTAATTGTTCAGCGACTAATTTCCGACTCTCACGAATTTGCCGACGCAACTTTTTATTCGCTTGATAATTAGCCACCTCTTTTTCCATCGTGGCGATTACTTTTTTCCCTTTTGCGCAATACCGATTCCATTCGCGCAATAAAGAATGGTTTTGCATTAACGTTCCTGCATCCGCCTCTAACATCATTTGTTTCATATACTCATACGTTTTATCAAATTGTTGTGCCCAACATTGTTCTTTTTTAAAGCACGTTTGGCACGTTTTTTCCGTCACATCGCCAAGAAAGTAGTCAATCTCTCTCTCCTCTTGCTCCTCACCTAAAAAGCGCTCGGTTGAAAAACTGTTCGCAAGCGCTTGAAAAACGCGGGAAAACTGGGAAACACGTTGTGCCGTCACATCACGAATTTTTCGCATATATTGCTGCTGTTCATTCACATACTCTATCGTTCCTGGGATATATTTCGCTACCGTTTCTGTCCATGCCCGTGGGGTAAGGAGAAACAAGATGGATGCCAAACAAGATTCAACGATTGTTGGAAGCGCTTCTGCCTTGCCATTTCCGTACAGACCAATCAACAATGTCGCTACTAGCAGTCCGAGCGACGCGCCAATTTTCTTTCCTTCTTTTAACAGGCCACCTAAAAGGCCTGCGAACGCTAATAAACTCATTTGATATAAATTATCGATGTTAGCTAAACTCAAAATAAGCCCTGTGACTACTCCTACCGTCGAGCCAATAGTTGTTCCAGCGACAAACGCAAAGAGAAGGACGAGATAGCGCGATAATATATGTTCAAGCGACAATTGAGATACTTCCCACCCAATCGTCCCCGTTAACATCGAAGCGAGCAAAATAACGAGTGAAACAATTTCTTCTGCCCGTAATGTGTGCTTATATTTTTGTGCAGCTAATAGAGGAATGCTTTGTAAAAAAATAAGGGTAAGAACAAAACTAAGACCTGCCTCAATGAATGCCATGACGCTCTCATACGTCGTTGGCGGACCGTTCCATAAATAAATAACCGCTAATTTTGTAGAAAACGATAGACAAAATACAACAAAAGGTGCTATTTTTAGCGCATCGCTCCAAAACTTCTTCCCTGCTTGATGTAATAATAGGAAGCTAAACATCGCTGCAAACACAAAAAACGCCGCTTCAAACGATATCGTTAATGCCCCAGCTACTAACGCAATAAACGCCAACCCAGCTTTCTCACGCCGCAACGTATACACCGATACAAAAAACGGAAGCGCAAACGGAATTAGTTTCGCTAAAATAAGGGCTCGTCCAAGCAAAAAGCCGATGATTAACAAAATAAACCCTTTCTGGATAAACAAATGCCCTAGCCTTATTTTCAAATGCCTTGTCCAACGCGAAAAAACAGCCGGCGTGTCATTTAACGGCACTTCTGAAATTTGTGTTCCCATACGTCTTTCGATTCTTTGCATTTCCGATCTCCACTCCTTTGCTTTTCTATTGACTCTATTATATCGTTTGAATTATCAGAAATTTGTCAAAATAGGAAGACGAGATAAAAAAGTGTTCGACGATTTTTTCGGTTATGTGTCATTGTTATACAAATGTGTCGAAATAAAAAAGGATGCTTCCAAATAGGAAACATCCTTTTCCGATGACCCGTACGGGATTCGAACCCGTGTTACCGCCGTGAAAGGGCGGTGTCTTAACCACTTGACCAACGGGCCATTTGATTTCATTTGTTATAGCGGCGGAGGGAATCGAACCCCCGACCTCACGGGTATGAACCGTACGCTCTAGCCAGCTGAGCTACGCCGCCATACAGACAATTAATATAATAATATTTGTTTGATTTTTTGTCAACACTTTTTCATATAAAAAGCATCCAACCAATGGATGCTTTTATCCTCATGTTCTTATCGTTCAGCAGCAAGTTATCCGCGTCGCGCGCCACGACCTCCCCGCTTCGATTCCGTATGACGCTTCAACGACGCCAATCGGTCTTCACTTTCTTTTAAAAAGCGGCTAATTTTTTGTTCAAAACTTTCCTTTGCAACACGATCATTTGTTTTTGTACGCGGACGCTGTGAAGGCTGAGACTCTTTTGCTTTTTTAATCGATAACCCGATTTTCCCGTCTTTCTCTACATTGATTACGCGCACCTCGACGACATCGCCGATTTTCAAATGGTCGTTAATGTCTTTCACATAGTTATCGGCTACTTCACTAATATGCACTAACCCTGTTACGCCTTCTGGCAGCTCCACAAATGCTCCGAATTTCGTAATGCCTGTTACTTTGCCTTGTAACTTGCTGCCTACTTCAATCGACATAAAAAAAGTGCTCCTCCTTAAAAAATCAAAATCGTTTTCTTTATTATAACGAATAGAAAAAACAAGTGTCAATAAGCCGTACGCCTAACACGCTTCACCGCTTATTTGCCTGGGACAGCAAAAATGATTTCTCCTTCTTTTGACAAATAGTATTTTTTTCGTGCTAATTCGGCGATGTATTCGTCATCATGCAGCTTTTTAATTTCTTGTTCGAGCCGTTTTTGTTTCTTTTCTAACGATTCAAGCCGCTGTTCAAGCCGCTTTTGCTCGCGCACTTTCGCTTCCATGTTAACAGACTGAGAGTGGATAACATATAAAAAGAGCGCCGCTACTATGCTTAACAGCACGCCAAAAAACGTGAAGCGAATAATGGCGACACGCTTTCTTTTCGCTGTTTTCTTTTCTTGCTGTTCATGCGCTGACACGTACGAAGACGGAAGCTTCGTTACTTTCTTTTGCTGTAAAGCACTCATTTTCCTCCACCCTCCACTCTTACTTTCTCCATTTAATACTCCATCTTAACATCCTATTCTTCGCTTTTTGTATAAATCCTGCCAATACACGTAAAAATTTTTCTACTGGTTCTCGCCATTTCCACGGAATCATCGACCAAAGCCATTTTCCAAGCGCCCGGAACGGCAATAGAAAAAAAACGATGCAGCGAAAAAGTATTCTTATGAAAAATAAAACGACTCGCCAAATAAGTAGCGCCGTCCATAAAAATAGCTGCAAAAGCAGCCGAAGCGGCTGCACGATGACATAGTAGCATGTCCGAAGGAAAAAACGATATAGTGCAATACAGCAACGAATCATCGTTTCAAGCAGCTTTAAGTACATATGGCGAAATAAACTTTGATACGCCGCGTATCCACATAATAGCGCCAAAAAAATGTATACTCGTAGCTCCCCGTCATTCGTAAGTAACAATACGTAAAAAATGAATAACGCTTGCAACATCCAAAAGAAAAGGTCGTGAAAAAAGACGATGAAACGGCTCCGCTTCGAGCGTTTTAAAAACCGGTTGTACGTATCAAGCGCAATGCCAAGCCAACCGCCCATCCCGATCATCGCAAGCATCGTTTCTAGCTGGGTCGTTAAGCTCATTTGAACAACTTGCTAAAGAACCCTTTAGCTTTCTCCTGATGATGCTCATCTAAATAAATAAGGTCAAAAATTTTCCCTTTAATCGATACGATTCCTTTATCGACGTCTAAATTTTTCATTTGTAAATTTTGGCCGCGAATCGACAAAAAACCCATGACGGTTTCTAACAAAAATTCTTCGCTGTCAAAACTTTCAACTTGTTTTACCCCAGTAATATCTAACGTCCGTCTCCCGCGCATGATGACGTCATGCTCCTGAACAGATCCTTTTCCTTCATATTGGTTCATTTTTCATCCCTCGCATTCATCCTTTCTGTTTGTATATGTATGAATGCGCGAGACAGTTTAGAACAAGCTATGCTTGTCCATTTTCCATCGACAGACGCTCTTCTTTGATGACCTCGTAAAGAGTAGCTGCTTCTTCTTTTTTCGTTGTTTCTTTTAAATCGATGATTTTCACCGTCACTTGTTTGTCTCCAAATTGAATCGTCACTTCGTCGCCAATTTTCACGGTAGAGCTTGCTTTAGCAGTCACGCCGTTAATCGCAATTCGCCCTTGGTCTGCCACTTCTTTTGCT
The DNA here is from genome assembly GCF_014196205.1 of Anoxybacteroides voinovskiense. Lineage (GTDB taxonomy): Bacteria > Bacillota > Bacilli > Bacillales > Anoxybacillaceae > Anoxybacteroides > Anoxybacteroides voinovskiense. The sequence goes on from NZ_JACIDE010000023.1 coordinate 21,762, forward strand.
AACGTCCGACGTTTAATTAAGCGCGATACTTTTAAAAACTTATCCAACCGCATCTTTATCGTCCTTTCTTTTTTGCTTCTTCCCAAAAATAATCAAGTTGTTCAAGCGATAGTTCTTCCATACGAAGCCCGCGACTTTTTACTTGTTCTTCAATATACGAAAATCGGCGGTAAAACTTTGCGTTCGTTTGATGTAACGCTTCTTCTGGGTTGATGTTATAATAGCGAGCAACGTTGACAAGGGCGAATAAAATATCGCCGAATTCTCCAAGCCGCTTTTGCGGAGAGTGTTCACGCTGAAATTCATTCATTTCTTCCGCGACTTTCTCCCACATCGGGCGAACATCGTCCCAGTCAAAGCCAACTTTCGCGGCTTTCGCTTGAAATTCATACGCTTTTAATAAATTCGGCAAGCTTTTTGGAACATCGTCTAATAAAGAAGCCTTTCGATCTTTCTTCTCTTCTTCTTTCAAACGCTGCCAATTTTGTACGACTTCGTCCGCATTTTGTACCGAAACATCGCCAAAAACATGCGGGTGACGGCGAATCATTTTTTCTGTGATGGCTTTAATCACGTCGTCGATGGAAAAAATACCATCATCTTCACCGATTTGCGCATGCAACATCACTTGCAATAACACATCGCCAAGCTCTTCGATAATGCTGTCATCGTCTTGTTCGTCGATCGCTTCAAACAACTCATATGTTTCTTCTAGCAAATATTTTTTCAACGATTCATGCGTTTGTTTTCGATCCCACGGACAGCCGTTTGGCCCGCGCAATGTAGCAATGACGCGCCGCAACGTATCAAACCGATGATACAACATCGCTTCGTCTTTCACTGGCGGCACATAGACGCTCGTTAAATTGTTGAGCGTTGCCACACGGTCTAACTCATATAGCGGAATTTCTACTACTTTTTCTTCTCTGCTTCCCGCAGCCGTCACGACATATACACGATAATCATCCGGCAGTTGCTCCATAAGCGAAAGCTTCACGTCTGACGCAATGAATGCGTCATACACTTGACAAAAAATTAGATGGGTTGTCGGCTGCCAATCGCCGCGCTGAAAAGAAGTTGCATCGACTAATTGAAATCCTTCGACCGGGTCGATGCGTAGCGCTGTAAACAGTGCATCAAGAAAGCTTTGCCCTCCTTCTATTTTCACTTGGCAACGTCCTTGTTTTTCCGCTTCTAATAAGAGTTGAACCGTCTTTTCCGCTACAAGCGGATGCCCTGGAACAGCGTAAAACACATCGCCTGTTTGAACGTGTTCTAACAAGGTCGCGACGATTGTTTCATACACTTGTTCAAACGTAGCAAACTGCTCGTACACATCATCGAACGATGTAAACGACACGCCTTCTTCTACAAGCGCCTGCACGACTGGATGTTCTTTTGTCCGCAAAAAAAGCGGCGATGCTCCTTTTAATTTCCGGTACACCCCAAGCGGTAGTTGGTCAAAATCTCCCGCACCTAATCCTAAAATAAAAACGGTATTCATCGTTCACCCCTCATTTTCGAAAGAAATATGCGCAATTTTTCTCCAAATGGAAAAAAAGCGACTTCTTGCGGAGAGAAAAGTTTTCCTTTAAACACCATTATAATATAAACAACGCCGCCAAGCAGCACGCCAGTCAATGCTTGCCATGTTGCACCAAAACGGTTTTCTCCCCATTGTCCGGTTACCCATATATACAGTGTGAGTACCACCACCATAACTAATGCGGCACGCAATGTCCAATAAATTTCTTTTTTGCGAACGGGCTGTACCCCTATAGTTCGTACTAACATTCGGTACAAAAAAAGCGACATCGCCATATACGCGAGGAGTGTAGCAACCGCTGCCCCATTGACACCAAAAAAAGGAACAAATAAAACGTTGCCTAGCCATTTGCAGCTAACAGCAATCCCGACGCTAAGCACTGCTCCCCATTCATAACCGATGCCTTGCAAAATAGCCGACATCGTAAGCGACATCGTCGTAAAAAAAATCGAAAGGGCTAGCACGGCAAGCGACAACGACCCTGCATCGTTTTCAAAAAGCATGACATTCGTCGGCCGAATTAATGTAGCAAGACCAAATGCAGCCCCCATTCCAACGACCATCCCCACTCGAACAGACAGACGCGTTTTTTCTAAAATAAATGCCTGCTCTCCGCGCTTTTTCGCCCCAGCAATAAGCGGAACGAGCGTAAACGAAAAGGACGTTGCCACGACCGTTCCGAGCTGAATAAGCGGTTGACCACGGTCGTACACCCCTTTTAATGCTTGAGCAACTCGCTCGCTTACACCACTCTCTTTAAGCAAAGATAGTAAAGTGAGCGCATCGACTAGTTGCGTTAACGTCAACACCATATTCGCTACACAAACCGTTAATCCTTGCAGCAATAAATAACGTACGAGCGGTTTCCCAACCCCTTTTTTTCGTTGGCGCATACCACTTTTTAGCCAATAAGCTGTTAACACAAAAAGAGCGGCAAATCCTCCCGTGACCGAACCGAAAATGGCCCCTGCGCCAGCTTCGTACAACGTATGCCCCGTTCGGATAAGGATGTACGAAAAAACAAGAATGGTTGCCACGCGAACAGACTGCTCGACTACTTGCGAAATAGCGGTCGGAACCATATTATTTCTCCCTTGAAAATAGCCGCGCAATACTGCCAAAAACGGAAAGAGCAAAAAAGAAAAGGCGACGACTTGAATGAGCGAAGTTAGTCGCGCGTCTCCCATCCATTTCGCCAGCTGTCCTCCACCGATATAAAGCAAAAAAAAGAAAAACATACCGATTGCGCTTAACACGAAAAACGATGTACGTAACACATCGAAAACACCTTGTTCATCATTTTCCTCTACTCGCTCCGCGATAAGTTTGGAAATAACGACTGGGTAACCAGACGTCGCTAGCGCCATCATCACCGCATAAATTGGATATACTTGCTGATAAATATAAAACCCCACATCCCCGACAATGTTCTGGTATGGAATGCGGTAAAATGCACTTAATATTTTTGTTATCAACGCAGCAACAGCTAACACAACCGTTCCATGCCAAAGTCTCACCGTCCGCGGCCGCTCCATCTAGCTTCACCTTCCCTATTCATCATAGCCCTTTGCCATTATACCGCAAAAGAAAAAGACAGCATAGAAGCTGTCTTACGTGTTAGCTGTTGGAAAACGCTGCGTCATTTTATTGTTCCATTTGCCGTGCTAAAAAGCTGGCAGCAGTTTCAACCGCTTTATGCTCCACTTCTCCAATCGTTTTGTCTTTCGACAAAATGACGACCGCTCCAATTGGATCACCGTTTGCAATAATTGGGGCAATCGTGTACGATTTCCACCGTTCCGCATGACCGTCCACCATTTCTGCTTCCCCTTCTTCGGTACGAAGCACCGGCTGACGTTCCTCCATAACTTTTTCAAGCAAGGAGCTCACGCTTTTATTAAGAAATTCTTTTTTCGATACTCCCGCCACCGCAATAAACGTGTCACGGTCACAAATCAATACTGCATGCCCTAAACTGTCAAACAACGCTTCCGCATACTCTTTTGCAAAATCCCCTAATTCACTAATTGGTGAATATTTCTTTAAAATGACTTCTCCGTCACGATCAACAAAAATCTCTAGTGGGTCTCCTTCGCGGATACGCAACGTTCTCCGAATTTCTTTCGGGATAACAACCCTTCCTAAATCATCAATTCGACGAACAATACCTGTTGCTTTCATCTATTGATGCCTCACTTTCATCATAAATTAAATACATCGATGAATTCTTCGTTGAAGAATTCTTCGTTGAAGAATCCACCATTGTTGAAATTAGTATCCTTCACAAACCAACTTCTATACATGATGAAAGTGATTTTTGCAAACTTAGATAAAATTCCCCACCATTCATTATCGACCATTTTTTCAAACGATAAACTTATGCCGTAACGGATTTTTCATTTTTCTCAACATCGAGCGCTTTTAACGTTTCGTATAAAATGACAAGCCATTCTTGTGGTTTCATGCCTTTCACATGAAGGACGATTTTAAACTTTTCTCCTTCCATGCCAAATCCGAACACGCGGCCGTAACGGTTGCCAATTTTTGATAACCGCTGAATTTGCACTTCTTTTGATGCCTGCTCGGTAAATAAAATATCAATTTGCTGCTTATGTTGCTTAATCGATTGTACGCCGTTTTGTTTCGCATATACTTTCATTTCAGCAATTTGGAACAAATAATCGACTTCATCTGGATATTCGCCAAACCGGTCGAGCATTTCATCGCGTAGTTCTTCTAGTTCATCTAGTGTGCTAACTGCTTTAAAGCGCTTATACATATTAATTTTTTGCAGTTCGTCATCAATATACGTATCCGGAATGTATGCATCGACTTCGATATCGATTTCGACTTCCGACACCTTTTCGGTTTGCGGAATTCCTCTTCTTCTTTCAATCGCTTCTTTTAACATTTGCGAATATAAATCAAAGCCGACGGAGTCGATAAAGCCGTGTTGCTCCGCTCCTAATATATTGCCCGCTCCGCGAATCGATAAATCGCGCATTGCGATTTTAAACCCAGACCCAAGCTCTGTAAACTCTTTAATCGCTTGTAGACGCTTTTCGGCTACTTCATTTAATACTTTATCTTTTCGATACGTAAAGTACGCATACGCTACGCGATTTGACCGTCCGACACGTCCACGCAGCTGATAAAGCTGCGACAATCCCATTCGGTCCGCGTCATACACGATTAACGTGTTGACGTTCGGGATGTCGACACCCGTTTCGATAATCGTCGTCGTCACAAGCACATCGTATTGCCCTTCTAAAAACGAGAGGATGACATTTTCGAGTTCGGTTTCCGTCATTCGTCCGTGGGCGTATGTGACGCGTGCATCTGGAACGAGGGCAGCAATTTCTTCCGCTTTGACATCAATATCCTCAATGCGGTTGTAGAGGACAAACACTTGCCCGTCCCGTGCTAATTCGCGTTCAATGGCTTCGCGAACTAACTCCGGTGTATACTCCATCACATATGTTTGCACCGGAAAACGGTTTTCCGGCGGTGTTTCAATGATGGATAAGTCACGCACACCAATCATTGACATATGCAACGTCCTTGGAATCGGTGTTGCCGTTAATGTCAACACGTCGATGTTTGCTTTTAGTTGCTTAATTTTTTCTTTATGGCTGACGCCGAATCGCTGTTCTTCGTCAATAATAAGCAACCCTAAGTCTTTAAACGCCACATCTTTTGATAAAAGCCGATGCGTGCCGATAACCATATCAATCGTGCCTTCTTTTAAACCTTTGATCGTTTCGGTTTGCTGCTTTTTCGTACGGAAACGGTTCAATAGTCCTACATTAATCGGATACCCTTGAAAACGCTCCCGAACAGTTTCGTAATGTTGTTGCGCCAAAATCGTCGTCGGCACTAAAAATGCGACTTGCTTTCCATCCATAATCGCTTTAAACGCCGCCCGCAATGCTACTTCTGTTTTTCCGTAGCCAACGTCGCCGCATAACAGCCGATCCATCGGTTTTTCACTTTCCATGTCGCGTTTAATTTCTTCAACGGAACGAAGCTGGTCTTCTGTTTCTTGATAAGGGAAAGCCGCCTCAAACTCCCGCTGCATTTCCGTATCTGGCGAAAACGCGTATCCTTTGCTTGCCTCACGCTCGGCATAAAGCTTAATTAAATCTTCGGCAATATCTTGAACCGATGATTCAACCTTTTTCTTTACCTTTTTCCATTCCGTTCCGCCAAGTTTATAAATTTTCGGTTCTTTTCCTTCTGAGCCGACATATTTTTGTACTTGGTCAATTTGGTCAATCGGAACGTATAGCGTATCGCCACCTTGGTATTGAATGTGAATATAGTCTTTGTGAATCCCGTTAATTTCTAACGTTTCAATCCCTAAATATTTACCGATTCCGTGATTGACATGCACGACATAATCGCCGACTTGCAGCTCGGAATAGCTTTTAATTCGTTCAGCATTCGATAGCTTTTGCCGTCGAATCGGCTTTTTGACTCGTTTTTTGAACAATTCTTCTTCTGTAATGACCGCTAACTTTTGTAGTGGCAGTTCGAAGCCGCTATTTAAGTCGCCTTGCAATAGCTGGCATTTCCCATGCATGAGCGGTGTTCCGTCCGGCAACGGCGCTACGTCTATTTCGTAATCTTCTAAAACCGTTTGCAATTTTTTGAGCCGTTCTGTGGTTGGCGCTAAAAAAGCAACCGCATATTTCGCTTTTTTCCACCGTTCCAATTCCGTCTTTAACAGTTCCATCTGACCATGAAAATGTTGCATCTGCTTGCAGGAAACGCTCACAATATTTTGTGGATGCGTATGTGGAACGTGGCGCAAAAATAGCGATAAATAGACACGCGGCTGTTTGCACGTTTGCAATAAGTCGGAAAACGAATGGGAAATCGGGAGGTCATGAATGATTTTTCCAGCCGATAATAAACTTGTGTACCATTCCGCTTCCTCTTTATCTAAATTTTCCGACGTTTCATAAATCCGGCTTGCTTCATCCAATAACAGTAAGCCGTTTTCTGGCATATAATCTAGCAAACTAGCAGGCCATTCATAAAAAAGCGATGCATACTTATATTGCTGTTCAATCGTTTGCCCTTGTTTCAGTTGTTCTAGTTCTAATGACAAATGTTCGAGTAACAGTTGTTTTGCTTTTTCGTCTTTTAGTTTTTGCAGGCTTTCAGAAAGCCCTTGTTCAATGCGTTCGATTCCACGTTGCAATATTTCCCCGTATACGAGCATTTCATCCGCTGGACCGATCAACACTTCGTTCACTTCCGCTTGGGAACGTTGGTCATCAACAGTAAACGTCCGAATCGATTCGACCTCGGTATCAAACAACTCAATTCGATACGGAAGTTCGGCCGTCAACGGGTACACATCAATAATGCCGCCACGAATGCTAAATTCCCCTGGGGTTGACACTGTTGCCGTCCGTTTATACCCCATTTGCACAAGGCGGTGTTTATATGTTTCAAGATTTAGTTCGTTTCCTACCGTAATCGTCAGTAAGTTTTCTGCCCATAACGATTTTGGCGGCAATAAGCGGCGAATACCGGCAACCGGGGTAACAACAATTCCTTTCTTTTGTTTCGCCCAATAGTTCATCACTTCTAACCTTTGCGCCTTTAACTCTGGGCTGGCGATAGCCATTTCCGCGGCAATCATTTCATTGACAGGATAAAGGAATACTTCCTCCGTTCCAAGTAGCTGCACAAGGTCATCGTATATTTTTTGTGCTTGAAATAAGTTATGTGCGACGACAAGTAGCGGCCGGTTCATCTCGTTGTAAATGGAGGATAAAAACACCGACCGCGCCGAACCGGACAACCCGGTCACTAACTGTTCTTTTAATCCAGCTTCCACGCCTTTCAAAATCAATTGAATATCTTCGTTTTCTACAAAATAATGATGCAGTGCGCGCACCTAACTCCCCTCCTCTCATAAACAGTAAATGCAAAAACGCTTTGGTTTGCCCAAAGCTCTCTATTGAATAAATTTCTCGTATTGATGCCATTCTGGATACCGTTCTAGCGCTTCTTGGCAATCTTCGCAAATCGTTTTCACTTGAATGTCGCCGTTTGATAAATAAGAAATCATCTCTAGCCGTTCTTCTTCTGTTAAATGATGAAAACCTAGCTGTTCGCTATCGAGCGAAACGCTATCGAGCGTTCCGATTTTGACGCCGCAATGTCGGCAATAATAATGCAGTGCCATGTCCGCAACCTCCTAATGGGTCTTTCCATACATTTATTTTTCACCATTAGGAAAAGTTTTATTCACGCATTAAACTCATTCATCACTTGCACAAACGATGCACCGACAAATTTTTCACAGGCGTCTGCCGCACGGTGAATGGCTTGTTTTATTTCGGGCACTTCTTCCACCGGAAATCTCCCTAAAACGTAATCTGTTATTTTTTGTCCGTTTTGTGGTCTACCGATGCCGACACGAATTCGTTTAAACTGCTCTGTCCCTAAATGGTGAATGAGCGATTTAATGCCATTATGCCCTCCGGCGCTTCCTTTTGTCCGTAACCGAATTTTCCCGACAGGAAGGTCTAAATCGTCATAAATAACAACAACATCCTCTATGTCTATTTTAAAATAATCGATGAGCGGACGAACACACTCGCCTGACAAGTTCATATATGTCAGCGGTTTACATAAAATAACTTTTTCTCCAGAAATGACATGAGAGGCAAAAATGCCGTGAAACTTTGCTTGGTTATAAGAAACGTTCCACCGTCGTGCCAATTCATCGATGACCATAAATCCGACATTATGCCTCGTTTCTTCGTATTCTTTTCCCGGGTTTCCTAAACCGACAAACAGTTTCAACAGTTGTTCTCCTCTCTTTATTCATATGCAAAAAATGTGCACCTTTACATGATAGTACAAAGATGGTGTCCCAAAAGCAACGGGACACCTCTTTTTTTATCACCATATATACGCACGAAATACTTTCGCAAAACGATATATTTCATCTTCCATTATGACACTGGGGCTGTTTCTCGACCTTCTTCTGCCTCCGGTCGTCCAGCCTCTTGTTGCTCGCCACTATGAATTTCTTCTTCTTGTTTCGGCGGCAAAATCGAGGCGATGGCTTCCGTCGGCTCATGATTAATTTCGTATTTTCCACCTGTTTGAATATCGCCAACCGTCAACGTATCGCCAACTTGTAAATGAGAAATATCAATGTCAATGGAAGGCGGGATGTTTGCTGGCAGTGCGCGAATCGATAGCTGGTGCAGCGATTGCTGCAATACGCCACCGTCTTTCACACCAGCGGCATCTCCAATTAAATGCACGTTTACCTCAATCTCTACTTCTGTTGACATATCGACCGCTTGGAAATCGACATGCGTGATTTCACTGCGCAACGGGTCTTTTTGAATGTCGCGAAGCAAAGCCGTGAAACTCTCACCATCTACATTTAACGTAATTAATGCATTGCGGCCTTCGTCGCGAATCGTTTTAATAAAGTCTGCTGCATTCACAAAAATTGCATGACTTTGAACATTTTTTCCGTACAATACGCCTGGAATGTTTCCTTCTAATCGAAGGGAACGAATGTAAGAGCGTTTTTCGTCTGTTCGTTTTTTTGCTTCTAATACAGCCATGAATGAGTCACCCTCCTGTTTTAGAATCTATGGATTACTTTGTCCTAAAACAAGAAGATTTAAACATCATGGATTAATCAAATAGTGCACTAATCGATTGTTTTTCGTAGACGCGAATAATCGCTTCGGCAATTAAAGGAGCTACCGATAGCTCGACAATTTTTTCAATTTTCTTCTCTTCTGGAAGCGCAATAGAGTTTGTGACAACCAATTCTTTAATTTTCGAGTTTTGAATTCGTTCAATTGCTGGCCCAGACAATACTGGGTGCGTGCAACATGCATACACATCAGCCGCCCCGTTTTCGACTAACGCATTCGCTGCTAATGTAATCGTCCCCGCCGTATCGATGATATCATCAATTAGAATAGCAGTTTTTCCTTCTACTTGTCCAACGATATTCATAACTTCCGCCACGTTTGGTTTTGGACGGCGCTTATCGATGATCGCAATCGGCGCTTTGAGGCGGTCTGCTAATCGGCGCGCCCGTGTTACTCCGCCGTGGTCTGGCGATACGATAACAATGTCTTGGAGGTTTTTGTTTTTAAAGTAGTCCGCTAAAATTGGCACGCCCATTAAATGATCGATTGGAATGTCAAAAAACCCTTGAATTTGCGGCGCGTGTAAATCGAGTGTAATGACGCGAGAAGCACCCGCTGTTTCTAAAAGGTTTGCCACTAATTTTGCCGTAATCGGTTCACGCGAACGCGCTTTACGGTCTTGGCGTGCATAGCCGTAATACGGCATGACAATGTTAATCGTCTTAGCAGAAGCACGCTTCAATGCGTCAATCATAATGAGAAGTTCCATTAAATGCTCGTTCACAGGTGCACTCGTCGATTGGATAACGAACACATCTCCACCGCGGATACTCTCTTCGATGTTAATTTGAATTTCCCCATCACTAAACCGAGATACCGAACATTTTCCAAGCTGTACACCGATAATTTGGGCGATTTCTTCCGACAACTGCTTATTCGAATTCAACGCAAACAACTTTAAGCTCGAATCAACATATTGAGACATGATAAACCTCCATTAGGATTTTTTCTTCGCGTTTAGACGGTCGACATAATTTTCTTTATTCACTTGACGGGCGCGGGCAATCGATAATGCATTTCCTGGAACGTCATCGGTAATCGTAGAGCCAGCTGCTACATATGCTCCTTTTCCAACCGTTACAGGAGCAATTAAATTCGCATTGCACCCAATAAATGCGCCGTCTTCAATTTTTGTCAAATACTTATTTTTCCCATCATAATTCACGGTAATCGAGCCACAGCCTAAATTTACATTTTCCCCTACTTCTGCATCGCCAATATAGCTTAAATGGGATGCTTTGCTTCCTTTTCCGAACGTCGATTTTTTAATCTCGACAAAATTTCCAATCCGAACGTCGTCACCAATTTGCGAAGACGGACGAATATGAGCAAACGGCCCGATCGTTACATGATTTCCAATTTCACTATCGTGGGCGACAGAGTGACGAATCGTTGTATTGTTTCCGACGACGCAGTTTTTAATTTCTGAATGCGGACCAATGACGCAGTCTTCACCAATCACCGTTGCTCCTTCAATAATCGTGCCTGGATAAATAATCGTGTCACGTCCAATTTTCGCTTCCGGTGATATATACGTATGCTCTGGAGCAATAATCGTCACGCCGTTTGTCATATGGTAGCGATTAATGCGGTCGCGCATTATTTTTTCGGCTTGCGCAAGCGCAATGCGATCATTGACGCCAATGGTTTCGGCAAACGAAACAGCTTGATACGCGGAAACAACTTCCCCTTTTGCTTTTAAAATCTCAATGACATCGGTCAAATAATACTCACCTTGCACGTTGTTATTGGATACATTTGTAAGCGCTTCAAATAACGAGCGGTTGTCGAAGCAATATGTACCCGTATTAATCTCATTGATCGCTCGCTCTAATTCTGTTGCGTCCTTATGTTCGACAATTTTTTCAACGTGTCCTTCTTCGTTCCGAACGATGCGACCATATCCTGCTGGATTTTCCGCCATCGCTGTTAAAATCGTCGCTTTTGCATTCGTCGCAAGGTGATGTTCTAACAACGCTTTCATCGTTTCCGCTGTAATAAGAGGAGTGTCACCGCAAACAACTAACGTTACACCATCTTTGTCTTGCAAATACGGAGCTGCTTGCATTACCGCGTGTGCTGTCCCGAGCTGTTCTTCTTGCAACGCAAACTCGCTTTTGCTGCCGATTTGCGCCTTTACTTGTTCGGCACCAAATCCAACAACTGTAATCAGTTTTTCGAGACCAAGCTGCAACACTTGATCGACTACATGCTGAACCATTGGCTTGCCGCAAACAGGGTGTAGCACTTTATATAGCTTTGATTTCATGCGCGTCCCCTGTCCCGCTGCCAATATTACCGCATATCGTTTCATGAATAGGGCCTCCAATTACCTTTTTATCCATATTGAATATATCTCAATTAGCTATGTATTTCAAGGCAACATTCGCTTTTGTCAAAAATTAAAAGCCTGTCCGATGTCGGACAGGCTTTTTCTATTTAAGAAGCACCGGCTTCTTCAAGTTCTGCTTCAAGCTCACCTAAGCGGTGATACTCGGCCAATACAGCCTCTTGAATTTTCCCGCGGGTTGTGGAATTGATCGGATGCGCGATGTCACGAAATTCCCCGTCAGGAGTACGCTTGCTTGGCATAGCGACAAACAAGCCGTTATTGCCGTCAATTACGCGGATATCATGTACAACAAATTCATTATCCAACGTAATAGACGCAATCGCTCTCATACGTCCTTCGGTATTCACGCGGCGTAATCTTACGTCAGTTACTTCCATTATGCTCACCACCTTTTCCCTATATCAGAACTTAGTTAATGTTATTCCACATTTCTCCCGTATTTCCTTCTTTTTTTATAAATTTTTTTTAAAAAATACCTAAAACGACCGGTTTCTGTCAAAAAGGAAAGGGAAAACAGGTGAGCGAAAGATCAAATTATTTCACTAACGCAACGACTTCGATTTCCACAAGTGCGTCTTTTGGTAGTTTTGCAACGGCCACGCAAGAGCGCGCTGGTTTATGTTCGTTGAAATATTGTCCGTATACTTCGTTCATCGCAGCAAAATCGTCCATACTCTTTAAAAACACGGTTGTTTTCACAACGGTATCAAGCGATGCACCGGCTGCTTCTAAAACGGCTTGTAAATTTTTAAATACTTGATGCGTTTGCTCTTTCACATCGCCTTGTACCATTTCTCCTTCTGGCGTTAACGCAATTTGCCCCGAGCTGTAAAACATATTATTGACAATAATGCCTTGCGAATATGGTCCAATTGCTTGCGGTGCTTTTGTTGTTTCGACTTTTTTCATAAATAACAGTCTCCTTTCATTACATAAAGTTCATGTAGTTTCCTTCGTTAATGGTTATTTGCTTCTCTTTTATATTAACAGATGAGAGCTTCACTAAGGAAATGTATTCGTCGACGAGCCGTTCACTCGGTTCTTCGGATTCAACGAGCACACCGATGCCAGCTACTCGAGCGTTAAATTCGTTTAATAAACTAATCATCCCGTTGATTGTTCCGCCCGCTTTCATAAAATCATCGACGATTAACACGTTCGTCCCCTCTGCCAAGCTTCGTTTCGCCAATACCATCGTCTGGATGCGCTTAGACGAACCAGAAACGTAATTAATGCTTACCATCGAACCTTCTGTCACTTTATTGTCATGGCGAACGATGACAACAGGAACGTTTAAAAAGTGAGCGACAGCATAAGCTAACGGAATTCCTTTCGTAGCAATCGTCATGACCACATCAATAGCCCGGTCGGCAAACAGCGACGCATATAGCCTGCCAATTTTATTGATAATCCGCGGGTCACCAAGAATGTCCGTCATATACAAATACCCACCCGGCAATAGCCGATCCGGATTGGCTAACTGCTCGCATAAATACGTAACCGTTGCCTTTGCTTCTTCCATCGATAGTTTAGGAATATATTGCACACCGCCTGCTGCCCCTGAAATCGTTTTTAACGTTCCAACACCTTGTTGCTCAAACGTTTGCTTAATAATCGCTAAATCTTCGCTAATCGATGATTTAGCCGATTGGTACCGCTCTGCAAAAAACGTCAGTGGCACTAACTGGTGTGGATGCTCAAGGAGATAATGCGTCATATCGACTAAGCGGCTACTGCGCCTTAACTTCATACATGGACCTCCCGAAAAACCGAATATTTTAAACTAAATATACCATTAATGTACGCGTTTAATCAAATGAATTTCGCTCCCCTAATAACCGAACAGCAAACACTTGGTCGCAAAATCCACGGAGCCCGTTATAAATACGCTGTAACCGTGAATCGTACTGCACTAATCCGAAAACAGTCGGTCCACTCCCGCTCATTAAAACGGCATCTGCGCCGAACCGTTTCATTTGTTCTTTAATGTGCGCAACTTCTGGGTGCATTTTTAGCGTCACATCTTCAAGCGTGTTGCCGACAAGCGAACAAATCCGCTCGTAATCCCGGTCTTTAATGGCTTGCACCATTCCATCGACATCAGGGTGAAAAGTTCGTTGCACGTTTAAGTTGCGATACACTTCGGCGGTGGAAACCCCAATGGTTGGCTTCGCTAAAATAACCCAGCACGGTGGTGGTGCAGGGAGATGTTCAATTTTCTCCCCCCGTCCTGTCGCAAGTGCTGTTCCACCGTACACACAAAACGATACATCCGAACCGATTTTTGCTCCAAGTTCCGCTAATTCATCAATCGTCAGCCCTAATTGCCAAAGCTTATTTAACCCACGCAACGTCGCAGCGGCATCGCTACTCCCACCCGCTAGTCCAGCAGCGACGGGAATCGTTTTTGTAATCGAGATTGCTACACCTTTCCGAACACCAAACGTTTCTTTTAACAATTTGGCAGCTTGGTACGCCAAATTGCGATGATCATCCGGCACAAACCGATTATGTGATATAATTTGAATCGTATCGCTAGCAAGCGGTGCTAACTCTACCCGATCTGCCAAATCAATTGTCGTCATTACCATTTTGACTTCGTGGTATCCATCTGGCCGCTTATGTAGCACATCTAGCGATAAGTTGATTTTTGCCGGAGCTTTTACCAATAGTCTCAACTTGTCCACCTACTTTAACGACTTCAAAACTTATACGAACATTTTACCACAAAACCGCACCAATCATTAATATTATCAAGAAACATTCATAATAGAAAACAAAAACCGAAGCGAGACGCTTCGGCTGCCGCGGATATTATTTTTATTCCTTCGTTTTGTTGGCTAAATGCTGTTCGGCCAGTTGTATCGCTAGTTTCACCATATTCCCTGCATCTTTCGCACGGATGGCTCCCCAGCCTTCTTTTTGCACCACGTCGTAAAACCCGAGCTCTTTCGCTAACTCTTCTTTAAACCGTTCCGACATGATTCCCCGACGTCGTCCCAAACAAAACAGCTCCTTTCTAATCCCGCGACACTTTTAGTATTCGCTGTTTTTAAAAAAACACAACAAAAAAAGCAGCAAACAAGCGTCTACTGCCTCCCCATCGCCATATGATCATCGTCGAAAAACGTTAGTTGAACTGTTTCTGTTAATACGTCTGCATAGCTGTAAGATACGCGCTCGAACGCATTTTCTGTTTGATCGAGCTCAATGACAAAGACGGAAGGATACGTTTCCGCCAAAATCCCACAACGTTCAATCGTCTTCCTTCTTCCGCCGTTTGCTTTTAATGTCAAGCGTTTGCCGATATTCGAATCTAACGCTTTTTTAATATCGGATAAAGTTTTTGCCATTCGCTCTCCACCTCACTAATTTTTATTATAACAAATATTAATAAAAAAATCAAAAATAAAAAATTATATCAATGCTCTTCCGCTTGTGTCAATGTGTTTTTTTCTACATTTTTCTCATTTCCGCATATAGTGTATACCTAGATGGCAAAAATTATGTATAAAAAACAGAAAAGATCGCCCGCCTCTTATTGGTCGTCGCGATCTCGTTACTCTTCTTGAATTAAACGAAACGGCATCCCTGTACGCAACACCCCTTTCGTTTCCACTCCCCCCAATCCTTTTTCCCCTGTTAATGTATTGCGTAACACATCCCACACGTTCACTGTTTCAATAAATGGGGTAAAGCTAATTCTTGACACAATATACACTGGATCGAGTGCATGAATATTAACGCGAGCAGGCGAGCTCGCAAAATTAGCACCTGCGCGAATGAGCGATTCAAAATGCGATTGACATGCACCTGCAAAAATGACAAGTTGGTCAAGATGAGGAATTTTTTTTCGTGCCTCTTTCACGGTTTGCACAAAATATTTCGAATGACGGTATGCCCGTAAATCTGTTATTTTCCCTTTCGATTTCGAGTAAGAATCATGGCCGGTAACAACTAAAATATCGGGTCGAACTTGCTCTAAAAGTACACCAATTTTCTCAGGCATCTCTTTTTCCTCACAATACACTCCATGTACTGGGACACCGATTCGTTCATATAAATTTAAACATTTTTGCAAATAAACAGGGTCGCCATCTAGATGAAGAACGCGCCCTGGAATGTGAAAAAAATCTTTGTCCGTTTGATATCCACCGGTCGCTCGATATTCCGTCTTTTGTTTTAATAAATGGTAATCTTGACGAAACAATTTAAACGATTGCTCAATGAGCTCTTGTTCTTTTTTCTCCCTAAGTTGTCGTTCGAATTCATCAACAATCAATAAATCGTCAAACGGAGCATCCGCCATTAACCGTACATCCTCTCCATAAAGAATCGCTTCTTTCTCTCCGTTTTTCTCTTTGATGTCCACAACTCGAAACAATAGATCACATTCGTACGACTTTCTTGCCACAATATCCCCTATTTTTATCTCCATCTTTTGTTCCCCCAATCCGATTTATTAAGTACAATATGCATCGACACAAAAGAAGTGAAGGAAAAAGAAAAAGACCTAAAAATTAGGCCTTTTCCTTCCATTCCTTCACTAACCGATTGCTCAGCTTAGCGAATTCCTCGATTGTCAACGTTTCTCCTCGCCGACGCGAATCAATTTGCAGCTCTGTCAGCACACGTTCGATTGCTTCTTTTTGTTGCTTACCATTTGGTAATTGGCTCGTTAAATTATTCAAAATCGTTTTGCGCCGCTGGCTAAAACTTGCTCGGACGACTTGAAAGAAAAACGACTCATCGATAACGTCAACCACTGGTTTTTCTCGTTTGGTTAGCCGAATGACCGCCGAATCAACATTCGGTTGTGGGATAAAAACGGTTCGTGGAACGGTCATGACCGTTTCTGCTGTCGTATAATATTGAACGGCAATAGACAAAGAACCATAATCTTTCGTGCCTGGTTGCGCTGAAATGCGATCTGCTACTTCTTTTTGCAGCATTACAACAATACCACGAATCGGCAAATGGTCTTCTAACAATTTCATAATAATTGGCGTTGTCACATAATACGGCAAGTTCGCCACAACCATGACATCATGAACGCTAGAAAACTCTTCTGCCATCACGCGACGAATGTCCGCTTTGAGCACATCTTGATGAATGATGCGCACGTTCGGATACGGTGACAACGTGTCCGCTAAAATCGGCAACAAGCGCTGGTCGATTTCAAATGCCACCACTTTTTTCGCGCGGCGAGCAAGTTGTTCAGTAAGCGCCCCAATACCAGGGCCAATCTCAATGACACCCGTTTCGTCGGCTATTTCTGCGTAATCGACAATGCGCCGCAAAATATTTGTATCGATTAAAAAATTTTGCCCTAAACTTTTTTTAAACGAAAATCCGTATTTCTCTAAAATCTCACGTGTTCGTCCTAGTGTGGCAATATCTTTAGTCATTTTCTTTTTCCTCCCGAAGCACTTGCTGCAACGCATCGTAAAACGCATGTTTGGAAATGCGGAACATTTGTAATCGCTTATACAGTTGTTTCCCATTCGTATACCCGATTTTCAACAGCTGTCCTAGCCGTTGTCGCCGCGCTTTCGCTAACGCACCGCCGACTAACCCTGCCGCAAGTAAATCGTCCAACGTAATTTCTTCTTCCCATTCCACCGCTTCTTCATATACATGTTCAAGGGCATGCCGAATGGCTTCTACCGTCGCATACTCTACCCCAACGCCTTTCCCTTTTTTCGAAAGCGCTGATTGTTTTGGCAAAAACGCATGTTTACAGCCAGGAACGTGTTCTGCAATCGTTTTGCGGATTTTCTCTCCTGGGAAATCCGGATCTGTCAAAATAATGACGCCACGCGTTTCTTTCGCCAGCTTAATTCGCTCAATCGTTTCTTCGTTAATCGCTGACCCGTTCGTTTCGATCGTATCGGCTTCCACTGCTCGCCGAACAGCCACTGTATCGTCTTTTCCTTCTACCACAATAATCTCTTTAATTTTCAACGTAATGGTACGTACCCCTTTCATCGCCTTTTCTTTTTAGCATTCCCGCTAAAACGTGAAACTTTTTCGCGTTTCTTTCGTCTAAAGAAATAGAAAATCATCTTTCATTATAACGAAAAAACAGAGGGTGAAAAATCCCTCCGTTCAATCAATAATTCTAATTTTTACGCGTCTTGCTCCCCAACGAAACGCAGCAGACTTTTCTGGGAAAAACACATCGATTTTATATCCCCCAATTCCTGCTCCTGTGTCCGCCGCAATCGCATAACCGTATCCTTCAACATATACTTTCGAACCGAGCGGAATGATGCGTGGGTCGACGGCGATTACTTTTAGATGAGGGTTAGCGCGTAAATCAATGCCCGTGCTCGTTCTTCCCGAACAACCACCGCAATACGCCGTATAGGCGGTTGCCGTGACATACATTTCTCGCACCGCTTCCGACGACCCGCGCGACGTGAGTGCTCTTTCCTTTGTGCCGACCGCTATCACACGGTCTTTACTCTGTTTTACCGTTTTCGTTTGTACTAATGTCCGCGATACTTCTTTTCCATTTTCAAGCACGACTTCATATTGTTTTGATACGAGCCCTTTTTCGCCGGATTGAATAACCCGTCTTTCTCCTTTCGGCAATCGGTCGTCTTTGCGAGTGACGACTGCGAAATCTACTGCTTCTTCCACTACATCGGTGACTTTTTGAACTTTAATAACTTTTACGACCATATTTGCTTTTATTTTTTCATGTAGCGATGGCTCTACACGGTCGAGTTCGTTTAACACGATGCTCTGCTGCTTTAAAAAGTCAGCGACAGTAGTCGAAGTTGCCCATACTTGCTGTTGTTTACCGCCGACATTCAATTGAATCGGAAATGCTTTTTCCAAAGAAATCGTCATACCCTTTTTTATTTCTGCCTCTAGCGATGGAAACACGCGATCATACGGTCCGACAGCGATATGTTGGGCGGCTAGTAATTCTTTTACGTTTTTCGCAGTCGTCCATACTTCTTTTTTTGCTTCATTTACCGTCAGCGTCACCCGCTTACTCGCTTGCCAAACGATTTGCAAATCATCGGTAACGGCTGCATTAACCGCGGGGTATATGTAATCTTCCGGACGTGGATGAATATTTAGTTCTTCTAGTACTTCTGCTACCGTGTTGGCATGTGTGCGAATCTCTCGCCTCTCGCCATCTTTTATAATCGTGACATGCTCCTTTGTCGCTTCATACCCCGTAAACCCTGTTGTCGCTGAAAGCGCTATCATCCCACTAGCTGTAACAGCTAAATTTTTCCTTAACGAACTAGAAAATAAACTCCTTACATTATTTAACATGTTGAAAAACCTCCTTTTTTCTCCTCCCTCTCACCTTTACGCTTACGTATACTCTATTATGCAAAAAATAGCATTGAAAGGAAAGGAAGACTTGTCGACATTCTATCGTATGCACGATGCTAAATTTGTAGAACTTTTTTTCTTATCGCAATCGTTAGACAAGCCTCCCAAAAAAACGACACGTTTCGTTAGCGATTAATGCCGAACAATTTTTTCGCATTCTCCGTTGTTTGCCGTGCTACTTCTTCTACCGAAATTCCTTTTAATTCCGCAATCGCCTCTGCAACGTATTTGACGTAACTCGGTTCATTCCGTTTGCCACGAAACGGATGCGGGGTTAAATACGGGCAATCTGTTTCAATTAACAAATGTTCCAACGGAATTTCTTTCGCCACTTCTTTCGGTTTTTTCGCATTTTTAAACGTCACAGGACCACCGAATGAAATATAAAAATTCATCGCGATGCATTGTTTCGCCACTTCAACACTTCCTGTAAAACAATGCATAATACCGCCGACTTCTTGCGCATTTTCTTCTTGTAAAATCGTTAAAATGTCTGCTGTTGCTTCACGGTTATGTATAATAATGGGAAGCTTCACTTTTTTCGCGAGCGCAATTTGCTTGCGAAATACGTCTTTTTGTACATCTTTCGGCGATTTATCCCAGTAGTAATCTAAGCCCATTTCACCAAGTGCAACGACTTTTGGGTGCGCTGCTAGCTGTTCGAGCATATATAAATCTTCATCGGTCATGTCAACCGCGTCCACTGGATGCCAGCCAACAGCCGCATAAATAAAATCATATTGCTCTGCCAGTTCAATCGCGCGTGCTATCGTCGGGCGATCGAAGCCGACGACAACGATATTGCATACCCCTTCGTGCTCTGCTCGTTTGATTACCTCTTCGACATCCTCACTATATTGCATCGCATTTAAATGTGCATGTGTATCAAATAACATTTTCCCTACTCCTTTTTCGTTGTTAAGTGTATCATAGGAAAAGATTACATATGTCACAGTCGCTTAACATTTCCGTTACAAAACGACAACAAAGAGGTGTCACGCGCCGTTTGCGCCCACCTCTTCGCGGTATGTTTTATTTTATTTTTGTTCCATTTGGCAAACGTTCATCAACTGTAGCAAGTGAAAGCACCCCGTTTTCTTCTCCTGCTAAAATCATCCCTTGCGACAATTCGCCGCGTAGTTTCGCTGGTTTTAAGTTTGCGACACAAATCACTTTCTTTCCAATCAGTTCTTCTGGTTTGTAAAATTCCGCGATTCCTGAAATGACTTGACGTTTCTCATATCCGAGATCGAGCTGCAACTTCAACAGTTTATTCGTATTTTTTACCGGCTCTGCATGCACTACTTGCGCAACTCGCAAATCTACTTTCAAAAAATCGTCAATCGCGATTTCCGAAACGGTTTCTTTCGGTTGTGCAGAGGCTGGTTTATCGCCTTGCATTTGCGCTTTAATATACGCGACTTC
Organism: Anoxybacteroides voinovskiense; assembly: GCF_014196205.1. Lineage (GTDB taxonomy): Bacteria > Bacillota > Bacilli > Bacillales > Anoxybacillaceae > Anoxybacteroides > Anoxybacteroides voinovskiense. The sequence continues at coordinate 42,151 of NZ_JACIDE010000023.1, forward strand.
TGTTTCCATTTCTAACCGTGGGAAGAGTGGTTCTCCTTTTTCCACTTTTGTTCCTTCTTTGATAAGACCGAACGTATATAAACTTTCCCATGTTTTTAATTCCGCTTGCGTCACGCCAAGTTGTTGGAAAATTTTTTCTGGTGTTCGTGTTAAAAACGGCTGCAACAACACCGCAATTTGACGAAGTACTTCGGCTAAGTGAGCCATCACAGACGCTAATTTCTCTCGATTCGCTTCTTCTTTCGCTAACACCCATGGCTGTGTTTCATCAATATACTTATTGGCACGACCAATTAATTGCCAAATGGCTGACAACGCTATAGAAAATTCCATTTTCTCCATCGCTTCTTCTACTTGTTTCACCGTTTCTTGCGCCACATGAACAAGGTCGTTGTCATAGATTGTTTTCGCTCCCTCATAAACCGGAATAGCGCCAGCGAAATATTTTTCGATCATCGCTACCGTCCGGTTTAATAAGTTCCCTAAATCGTTCGCTAAGTCGTAATTAATCCGCTCGACAAATCCTTCCGGCGTAAATACCCCATCCGAACCAAACGGAACTTCACGAAGCAAATAATAACGGAGCGCATCTAATCCATAACGGTCAATAAGCGTCACTGGATCGACGACGTTCCCTTTCGATTTCGACATTTTCCCATCTTTCATCAACAACCATCCATGAGCGAACACTTTTTTCGGAAGCGGTAAGTCTAACGCCATGAGCATAATCGGCCAATAAATCGTATGGAAGCGAACGATCTCTTTTCCGACAAGATGCACATCCGCCGGCCAATAAGTCAAAAACTTTTCATCGTTGTCTGTACCATAGCCTAATGCCGTAATATAATTTGATAGCGCATCAATCCATACGTAAATGACATGTTTCGGATCTCCTGGCACTTTAATTCCCCAATCAAACGTCGTTCGCGATACAGCTAAATCTTCTAAGCCTGGCTTAATAAAGTTGTTAATCATTTCATTTTTTCGCGATTCCGGTTGAATAAACTCTGGATTTTCTTCATAATACTGCAACAGACGATCCACATATTTGCTCATATTAAAGAAATACGATTCTTCCTTCACTTTTTCGACCGGACGTCCACAGTCTGGGCAATTTCCATCAACGAGCTGCCGCTCCGTATAAAACGATTCACAAGGTGTGCAATACCATCCCTCGTATTTATCTAAATAAATATCCCCTTGTTCCACAAGACGGGCAAAAATTTTCTCGACCACTTCTTTATGCCGGTCTTCTGTTGTTCGAATAAAATCATCGTAGGAAATATCAAGCTTTTTCCATAGTTCTTGAATCCCAGCGACAATTTCGTCCACATATGCTTGCGGCGTTACCCCTTTTTCCTCTGCTTTGCGCTGAATTTTTTGTCCGTGTTCATCCGTTCCTGTTAAATACATCACATCATAGCCGCGAAGACGCTTATATCTGGCCATCGCATCCCCTGCTACTGTCGTATACGCATGACCAATATGTAGCTTCCCGCTCGGATAATAAATCGGCGTAGTAATATAAAACGTTTTTTTCTCCATCTGTACACCCTCCTCAATATAGAAAAACCCCCGCCCAAAGGACGAGAGCGATCCGCTTCTGACATCTATTTTATATGATTTTTTCGCTAAAAACATCTATTTCTCTTCTCTCGAAAAAATATACCTCTATCCCACTATTTTGTACGACAAGAACGTTGAATTTTGTCGAACAATCTGGTCGTTTGTCTTTTGTTTAGCAACTTCCAATCGGAAAAAATGATTGCAAATTAGGAACGAAAACACATTATTTCAAATAATAAAGTAAGATTTTTTATTTTTTTAATATATATTTTAAAAAGGTTAAACACTTATTTTATAATAACTATCTGATGTATAATATTTTTCAAAAATAATAAAATACATTTTTTTTTATTTTTACATATAAAAGGATTGACGTATAATGGAAACGCTGATATGATTAGGTTGTAGGAAATTTGTCGAATATTGACGAATGAAGCCTAAAAAACAACATATAGAAAAACACAACATTACTTAAAATGGAGAGGAGATTGTTCAATGAAATCTACAGGTATTGTTCGCAAAGTGGATGAGTTAGGTCGTGTGGTGATTCCAATTGAATTGCGCCGTACATTAGACATTGCGGAAAAAGACGCATTGGAAATCTATGTTGACGATGAGCGCATCATTTTGAAAAAATACAAACCAAATATGACATGTGTTGTCACTGGCGAAGTATCGGATGACAACTTCAAACTTGCTGGCGGCAAAATCATTTTAAGCCGCGAAGGTGCAGAAATTCTTATGAAAGAAATCCAAGAGTGCCTAGAAGCATCGAAATAATGTAAAAAAGGATGTTCTTCCTAGAACATCCTTTTTTATTGGTGATACGCTTGGTAAATTTCCCGCTTTGGTATGTTGCGGTCAACCGCTACTTGTTTAATTGCTTCTTTTGTGTTCATATGTTTCTCTTGCACGTAATAATCAACATGCTCGACAATCGACAAAGGTTGCCACCATTCATCTTGCGCTTCTTCGCACTCTTTCGCGCCGTCAACGACAATGCAAAATTCCCCGCGTACTTCTTCTTGTTTTGCCCACTCAATTACTTCGCTCACCGTCCCACGAATAAACTCTTCAAACCGCTTTGTTAATTCGCGGCATAATGCTATCTTTCGCTCTCCTAGTACTTCCTGCATCACGAGCAACGTATCTTCGAGCCGATGCGGCGCTTCATAAAAAATAAGCGTATCGCGAACTCGTTTTAACGCATCAAGCTGCTTTTTCTTTTCCTTTTTTGTACGATCAAGAAACCCAAAAAAATAAAAATGCTCTGTCGCAAGACCAGAAGCAACGAGCGCCGTCACCGCTGCATTCGCACCAGGAAGCGGAACTACTTTACATTTTGCCTCAATGGCCGCTGCGACAAGTTCATATCCGGGATCGGAAATTGCCGGCATCCCTGCATCGCTAACAAGCGCTATACTTTTTCCTTCTTGAAGCCACTCGACAATTTTTGCACCACTTGCGTATTTGTTATGCTCATGATAGCTAATGACAGGAGTCGTGATTTCAAAGTGGTTCAATAATTTCTTCGTTTGCCGCGTATCTTCTGCCGCAATCCAATCTACTTCCTTTAACACCCGTAACGCCCGTAATGTAATATCTTCAAGATTGCCGATCGGCGTCGGAACGATATAAAGCATACCAACGCTTTCTTCTGCAAAACTTTTTTGCTGCCACATCCTCATCTTTCTCCTTTATTTGGAAGTACCATACAACAGTTGTTTTACTTCATCTGTATACTCATCATCATCGCGATACACAATTAAAGGCGGCAAAATTTTTAAATCAGGGCTTCCGTCTTTTATCCCTTCAATTAAAATCGTGTTCGCCTCTTTTCCAAGCTTCGGATAGACAAACCTCAACCGTTTCGGTTCGAGGCGATATTGCCGCATGAGCGTAACAATATCTAACAACCGACCCGGCCGATGAACAAACGCGGCTTTTCCGCCTTGCTTTAACAACTGGCTGCTTACGCGAACGACGTCTTCTAACGTACAGTAAATTTCGTGACGCGCAATGGCTAAATGTCGGTTTTTATTTATTTCCTCCTCGCTCACGGTCGGGAAATATGGCGGGTTGCACGTTACAACATCGTATTTGCTATAACCTAATTGCTTCGGCATCTCTTTAATATCGCCGTGAATAAGTTCAATTTGTTTGTCTAATCCGTTATACTGTACGCTTCGTTTCGCCATGTCATACAGGCGGTCTTGAATTTCGACACCAATAATTTTGCCTTTCGTTCGCTTGCTCAACAACAAAGGAATCACGCCGTTTCCCGTGCATAAATCGATAATATTCCCTTTTTGAATCGGCATATACGCAAATTTCGCTAATAGCACCGCATCTAACGAAAAAGCAAAAACAGACGGGCTTTGAATAATGCGCATATTTTCGTTTAGAAGATAATCAAGTCGTTCATCCTCGTAAAGTTTGATCATCTACTCCAACCTCTTTCGTTCACTTAAGAAAAGCGCAAAGCGCCCGCCTATCGGCGAAGATCGCACAAGCCCCACCGAGGAGGCTTCGCCGCCGCAGCGTGGGGCGGAGCGACTCGAGCCGATGGCGCTTGGAGCTAGACAGCGCTCCACCTAATCGTAAAATTTTATACTTTCCTATCTTTCAAGAAAAGAGCCTCTCCTTCATTGGAAAGGCTTTACTATTTTTTATTTAAAAACGATAAGCAAAATAAACAATCTTCTTTACGAACGCTTCCGTAATGAACGTTGCAAATATGAAACCCTTCTTGGTAAAGTCGCGCTAAGTTATCATATCCTTCTCCGATATCAATCAGCTTTCGTTCGTTCTTCTCTTTTTTCCTAGAAGGCACTGTTTCTCCTGCAAGTTCTTGTAGCCGCTGCCGCAAATGCGTATTTTCCACTTGTAAATGGTGATTTTCTTCCAGCAACTGTGCAAAATGTTCTTTCAATTCTACAAGCTGACGATAAAATTGGCTAATTTGTTCTTCCATATTTGTTATGGATTGAAAAATCTCCTTCTTATTCACTATAAATCCACCCCAATTAATCCGTGGCTTGAATCGACAAAACTCCCTCTTTTATTAACTCATCAATCGTGTACTCTACTACTCGCTCATGCTCGGACAACTCCACCTGCAACACTCTTTCTAAAATATTCAAGCCGACTACCCTTCCGACACCATGTGGAGTTTCAATATATTCCCCTAAATCCGGAAGTTGTTCTTTTGCCGTTTCATACTCATCATTTTCATATTTTAAACAACACATTAACCGACCACAAAGCCCCGATATTTTCGTCGGATTTAACGATAAGTTTTGGTCTTTCGCCATTTTAATCGAGACAGGGTCAAAATCACCAAGGAACGTCGAGCAGCACAACATACGTCCGCACGGTCCGATACCGCCTAGCATTTTCGCCTCATCGCGCACACCGATTTGGCGCAACTCAATCCGCGTCCGAAAAATGGCTGCCAAATCTTTCACTAGCTCGCGAAAATCGACACGCCCGTCAGCAGTAAAATAAAAAATGACTTTATTGCGGTCAAACGTATATTCCACATCGACGAGTTTCATTTCCAGCCCGTGTTCCTCAACCTTTTTTAAACAAATTTCGTATGCTTCTTGCGCTGCTTTTTTATTATCCTCCACAACCATTCTATCTTTTGCATCCGCAATACGGATAACTTTTTTTAGCGGCAACACGATGTCGTTTTCGTCTACTTGTTTATTGCTAATAACAACCTTACCAAACTCAATGCCGCGGACGGTTTCCACGATGACAAATTCCCCGGTTTGAATCGTTAATTCGCCAGGATCAAAATAATAAATTTTGCCCGCTTTTTTAAAACGAACACCTACTACATTATACAAACGTCGTTCCCCCCTTTAAGTTGAGGATAAGCTGTTCCATTAAAAGATGTACGTTCATATTTGTATTTAAACGCGCTTTTGCCTGCAAAATAGTCGTCATATTATTGATGGTTCGCTTTTGCGAGCATGCCAACGCCCACTGCCGCAAATCATCTAATCGGTCACAATAAACGACATGTTCTCGTTGGCCAAGCTGCAAATGCAAAATATCTCTATATAAGTACAATAATAAATCCAGTCCCATGTCTACCTGCTGCTTCTCCTGAAAATGAGGCATCCATTTTTCTTGGAGAAAGAGAAGCGCTTGAACCTCGTTTTGGTTTAACGCTTCATATAATTGTAACACTATTTTTCGCGACTCTGCAAACCAATCGTTTCGACTCCATTCGAGCGCTTCTTCGTAATTATTCGTCACATGTGCCGTAAGCATTGCCAGATGAGGCGGAATATGCTCTTCTTTTAATCGATTAGCAAGCAAAAGCGGCGGTAACGGCTGAAATGATACGACTTGGCAGCGCGAAATAATGGTTGGTAACAAACGATGAAGTTGTTCCGTCAACAAAATAGCAGTTGTTCCTGTATGAGGTTCTTCCAAAAATTTTAATAAACTGTTCGCCGCATTCGTTGTCATTTTATCTGCATGGACAATGACGTATAATTTTTTCCTCGATTCTACACCCGTTTTCGCAAATTCTGCTTGCAACGCCTCAATTTGCCCTTTTTTAATCGATTGCCCGTCCGGCTCAATCCAGTGGACATCTGGATGGTTTCGCGACCCGATTCGTCGACAGTTGCTGCATTCACCACAAGGTTGATAGCCATCTCGATTGAAACAAAACAAACTTTTGGCAAATAAAAGGCTCGCTTCACGTTTTCCAGTTCCTCGTTGCCCTTCCAATAAATACGCATGGGCAACCCTTCCTTTTTCAATGCTATTGGCTAACATTTTCATGGCAACTGGCTGGTATTGCTGAAGTTGTTCCCAAATGACTGCCACATTTATCACTCGCTTATTAATCGTCTATATTCTCCTTTATTCTAACACGTCTTTATCATTTCATCATTTGCAGTTCACGGCATGTTTTTTTCCAAGTTCCCCATTAAAATAGAAATCGCGTCAGCAAACACATCAGCAACCGATTTTGACGCATCAAGCAAAACAATCCTCTCTGGAAATCGTTCGACTAGTTGCAAATACCCTTTCCGGACGTTTTCATGAAATGACAAACTTTCCAAATCTAAACGATTGATTTCTCGTTTTTCGTTTCCATAAATTCTCTCTAGTCCTATTTTTGGATCAATATCAAAATAAAGCGTTAATGTTGGAAAATAGCCTTCGATGGCAAATTGATTAATGCTTAGTACCTCATCTATTCCTAACCCTCGCGCAAACCCTTGATACGCAAGCGAACTATCAATAAAGCGATCACATAACACAATTTTCCCGTCTTTTAACGCCGGAATCACTTTTTCGACAAGATGTTGCCGACGTGCCGCAGCATAAAGCAACGCTTCTGTACGACCGTCCATCACCTTATGAGCAGGATTTAAAATAATGTCGCGAATTTTTTCGGCAATCTCAATGCCACCCGGCTCACGTGTCGCGACTACGTCCCATCCTTTGTCCCGCAAAAACGACTCCACCATCGATATAATCGTTGTTTTTCCTGCCCCGTCTGGCCCTTCAAACGAAAAAAAATAACTTGTCATTACTTGTCTCCTTTCTTGTTGCGTTATTGTTCCACCACTTCTATTTGATAAGAAGATAAATAAGTTCCTCCTTGGAATCGGGCACCATATTGCTTTAATGCCATGATTTGCTCGATATGCTCTTTGCGAATCACTTCTCCCATACATAACAATGGTATTCCTGGTGGGTATGGGATAATCGTTTCCGCAGCGACTAGTCCTTCTGCTTTTTCAAGCAGAACAACCTTTTTCGGTAATTTCGCTAACACGCGATAAGAAATCGATGGAGAAGCGTCCATAAATGAATAAGGGACAAACGCCATTGTCCGTGCATCATCATGCATTCCTTTAAACGCCCGCTTCATCTTTTCAATAATTGCTGGCAAATCTTTCACCGGCGCCAATGGGTACACAAGAAGAACATTAAACGGATCAGCTAGTTCAGGAAAAATCCCTTGTTGTTCAAGTCGCTGTTGCAACTCATACCCTGAACATTCGCTTCTCGTTTGAATAGTAATTTTTAATAAATCCGTCGTTACTAATGGATCGTTCGAGTGGACGACTGTTACCCCTTCGCTTTCATTTATCTTTTCTTTCAACTGCTCAATTTGCGCTTGAATATGTTGGATGTCCTCTAAAGCCACATTAGCTACATAACTTCTTGCTAAATCAAGCGAAGCCATAATTGGATAAGACGGGCTGCTCGACTGAAACACTTGCAAAAAATAGCGCAATTTCTCTTTATCTACAAGCGAACTATTCACATGTAAATAAGAACCCATCGTCATCGCTGGTAACGTCTTATGCGCCGATTGAACGACAATATCTGCACCATAGACAATCGCTGATGTTGGAAATGGCGGACCAGCAACAAAATGTGCTCCATGCGCCTCATCTACAAGTACTGGAATGTCGCGGCTGTGAGCAATTTTTATTATTTCTTCTAAATGAACCGACATACCGTAGTAGTTCGGATTTGTCAAAATTACTGCTGCTGCATCAGGATGCTCCTCTATTGCTTTTTTTACTGTAGCAAAAGAAACGTACGATGCAACCCGAACCGTTTCGTCAAATTCAGGAGAAAGAAAAACAGGTGCCGCACCAACTAACTGAAGTGCATGAATCACCGACTTATGGCAATTCCGTTGAACAATGACCTTTTTATGTTCTTCACACGTTGCAAAAATCATCGCTAAATTTCCTACTGTTGAACCGTTCACTAAAAAAAACGTTTCCTCCACACCATAAAGCTCAGCAGCCAATTGTTGCGCCTCAGCAATAATAGACTCCGGATGGTGCAAATCGTCGAGCCCGCTCAATTCCGTCACATCAAGCCGCAACAACTTCCTGTAATCTTCTCTAGCCTGCATCGGAAAAACAGTTCCGTATTTATGGCCAGGCACATGAAACGAAACTGGGTTAACTGAAGCATGTTGTGTTAAAGCATTATATAGCGGTGTGTTTTTTTGTTTGTTCATTTAAACCATCCCTTTAAGATTTGCGTTCACCACTTAATATATAATAAAACAGGTCCTATTAATAGGACCTGTTCTATGAATATATTTCCCGATTCATAATTTTTTTCAACTGTTGTAAGTAAAAGCGATATTTCGGATCGACCGTATCTGTCCGAACTATTTCTTTCTCGCAGTCTATGCAAAGAAATTTTGTATAAATATGAATTCCTTGTTCTTTCGGTTGTTCGCAAACGATGCATGTTTCCCCAATCGATTGATTTGTCATCGCCACCTTCCACCTCCCATTTGCTATTTTTCCCCCATTTATAAGTTTCTATACTTACAAGATATGTATTTTCAGTTTGTTTGTATCAATGAAACAAAAAGAAAAGACTGACTAAACATTTGTTTAGTCAGTCTTTTCTGCCTAGCAACGTCCTACTCTTGCAGGGGCGCTAGCCCCAACTACCATCGGCGCTGGAGAGCTTAACTTCCGTGTTCGGGATGGGAACGGGTGTGTCCTCTCCGCTATCGTCACTAGACGAATGAAGGATTGTTCCTTCAAAACTAGATAACAGGGGCAGAAGAAAAGGAGTTGCAGTGGCTGAACAGTCGCCTACGCTTTTCGTATTGTCTAGCTCCGAACTAACATCCTCCTCCGCGTCCGCTTTCTCCATCGACGTGCAAGCACGTCTTCGTCGAAAG
>NZ_JACIDE010000024.1 GCF_014196205.1 Anoxybacteroides voinovskiense
CTTTTTTGCTCATCCCCCTTCTGTTCAAGGAATCCTCCCCTTGAAACATATGGAAGAGGATTTAGCTTCCTCCCACAAACATTTTACTCATACGAATTGGGAAGATGGGGGGTAGGTGATATAATGAAAAGAAAAAGGAAAGGAGACGAGCGAATGAAATGGGCGGAACTGAGGGAACGATATCCGAATCAGTTTGTGTTAGTAGAGGCGATGGCAGCTTATTCGAAAGATAAGAAACGGATGATTGAAGATGTGTCATTAATTGGACAATATGAGAGCGTGTCTTCTGCGTGGGAAAAATATAAAGAAATTCATCGAGCATTCCCAGAAAGAGAATTGTACATTTTTCATACGAGCAAAGAACAGATGGAAGTGGAAGAGCAATATTTTACAGGTATTCGGGGGAGCGTATGCAGATAAGAATGGAAAATGGTCTGCCTATTGTTTCTGTAGAAATGAAGCATGGTGGAAAATCTGTTTTTTTCACAAATGTATTATTGGATACCGGCTGTGCAACGACTATTTTTGATACAGATGCACTTTCACAAATTGGTATAGAATTGGATATTATTAACGGAAAAACAAAGAGGATGTATGGGGTAGGCGGGTATAGTGAGCTTTGTTATGAGCAAAATGTGAATCACCTCACGATTGACGGGAAGGAATTAGCATCGTTTTCTTTACAATTAGGAATGATTAGGGAATGGTATGGGTTCGATGGGATTTTAGGTAGTGATTTCATGCTTCGAGCGGGATTGATAATTCGGTTTAAAAATCTAACCGTTGAATATGAATAGGGAAAACGACGTTATCTAAAAGAAGCAAGGCGTTGTACACTTGCCACCTTTACTTTTCTTTTACCTTTTGTTTACGTTTGTATAATGTTGCTATGGTACAATAGTGCAACAAAGTGAGGGGAGCGTGGCAAGTTGACGCAGCAAGAAGAGTTTTATTCCATTTTAGCCGCAGGGAAGCTGACGGCATATTATCAACCGATTGTATCGCTTTCCGACGGGCGCATTTATGGCTACGAAGCGTTGGCGCGCGGTCCAGCGTCCAGTCAGTTGGCGATGCCAGACCAATTATGGGCAGTGGCGGAAAAAGAACAGCGGCTGTATGCGCTCGAAACGTTGGCACGGAAGCGGGCGGTAGAAGGGTTTGCGCGGGCGAATCCCGCGTGGAAGCTATTTATTAATTTGAACGCAAATGTTATTTATGATCCGCAGTTCACGCCTGGACAGACGTTAGCGTTATTGAAAAAACACGGGTTAACTCCAGAGCAAATCGTCTTTGAAATTACCGAGCGCCAGTCGATTTCGGACTTTACCGCATTTAAACAGGCGCTCAGCCATTACCGTTACCAAGGGTATAAAATCGCGATTGATGATGCGGGGGCGGGCTATTCATCGCTGCAAGCGATCGCTGAATTGCGCCCAGATTATATTAAAATCGACCGTTCGATTATTCGCGGAGTTGACCGTGATGACATAAAAGCGATTTTGCTCGAAACGATGGCAGTATTTGCGGGAAAAATTGGCTGCCAATTAGTCGCCGAAGGAATCGAAACATTGGCGGAATTAGAGGTCGTCACCGCACTTGGCGTACCGCTCGGTCAAGGATATGTCTTTGCTCGGCCGCAGCCGGGGCTGCCTTCCATTTCGGCGGACACGTTGCGCTGGTGGATAGGAAAGAGGATGGAGGCAAGCGGATAACCCTCCATCCTGCATAGATTTTTCTAATATTGGCTCGCGAGCGTTTCGCTAAGGGTAATTTCCATCGGTTTTCGCTTACGGAACGAAATCCAGCCGGCCTGATGAAGTTCATCTAACGCTTTTCGCACAAGATATTCCGTTTTCCCGGTCAAGGAGAGAAGTTCTTTTTTCGTCAGCCCTTTTCCGGCGATGCCGAAAATATCGCTTTGTCCTAAGAAGAATACGATGTTTTTTTTCGTTTCGTCTTCCATCTTCAGTTTTTCCATTAACGCATATAATTTCGTCATTTTTTTCTCTTTTTCTGCTAAGTCTTCTAGTACTTCATGTTGTGCTCGGTCGATAATGTGAAAAAACACTTCGCAAAAAAAGGTAAGCTCTCCTCGATTGTGCGGGTGATTGGCTTCGGAAAAAGCATCATAATACAACTGTTTTCGTTGATTTGTTGCGTACGAGAGTGTGAGCGCCGTTAAAAAATCTAATTCTTGCATTAAATACATACTGCTTATATAGCGGGCGGTTCGTCCGTTTCCATCATAAAAAGGATGGATGTAGCCGAAATAATAATGCGAGATAGCAATTTTGTATAACATCGGGGACGGGTGTTCACGGAGGAAGCGAATAAGCTGTTGGAGCTTTGTTTGAATGGCTTTCTCTGGGTACACGCCCCGATGAATGATTTTCCCGGTAGCGGTGACGACATCAACAGCCTGTTTACGGAACAATTCGCCATCGAGCGCGTCTCCCGGCTTTATTTCCTCGCGAACGAGGCGATCGTAAATGGTTCGAATGTCTTTTACCGTCTCGAGTGCGGGGACATCGCCCGACAGCAAGTGAAAATAAGCGTTCATTAAACTAAGGTGACGGACGTTTCGTTTTTTGGCTGTTTCTTTTCGTACGATAATTTCAATGACCGTTTCCATCTCTCGTCTTGTGCTGCGAATGCCTTCGATTTCGTTTGTGCTTAATAGTTCGTCAATGAGTTTTGTTTGAATATATTGTTGGATCGCAATCGGTGGAAGGCGGTGCACAATCGTTTGAATTTGCTTGCTCTGTTTCGTCAGTTGTTCGTGCAATACGTCTAGTTGTTGATGGTTGACGTAAAAGCATGAAAATTCGTCATTGCTTTTATAAGGTTTAATCGAAAGCGGCAAATGAACCGTCCCGTAGCTGTTTACACGTTTTTCCCATTCAGCAAAGTAGCGCTCCGGTGCTTTATAATATAATTTAGAAAGCAGTTCATACATATACATTCCCTCCCCCTTTCATAATGATTCCCGTTTATCTCTTATAATATAATTAAAAAATAGCGATATTTTTTTATTTATGCAAGAATGTTAAAATAATATAATGAAAAATGCACCGTTTTTTAAAAATATAGGGGGAGAGTATGTGGAGAAAGTGTTAATGATTGCGATTGCGCTTTTGTTGGTTATTGGCATGGTTCGTGGATTTATTGGTCATCATTCGACGGCAAGTCTGATGCTTTTATTGTCGCTTATTACGATGATGAACAGCATTCGGATGCGAGAACAAAACAAAACGAGGAGCTATGTCTATTTTTCTTGCAGTTTGGCATTGGCGGTTGTAGCAATCATATGGTTCAAATGACAAAAGCTTCGTGCAATATGCGCGAAGCTTTTTGCATGTCAAATTTTTTTCGAAAAAACGCCACCTAATCGTCACGAACTTTAAGCAAGGAAAGCGAATGCATTTTTTACAATGAAGGTTGTGACCGATGTAACAGAAGGACAATGGGTGTTTTGCGTATGATGAGAAAAAAGGAGAGTAAGCAACATGAATTGGGTTCCATCGCGATTTAATGCAATCGCAGAAACGGAAGAAGGGGAACTAGTCGTTTACAATAGCTATACTGGCGCGATCGGGACGGTGGCGCTAGAGGAAAAACAAGCGGTGTTAGCAGCGTTAAGAAAAGGAGTTCGTGGGGAATTAGGAGAAGTCGAGCAGACGCTTGTCGATTGCGGGTTTCTCGTTCCGGAACAGACGGATGAAAAAAGGCGTGCGCAGTTTTTGCATCAAACGCTGCATCGAACGGATACGATGCATGTCATTATTTTGCCGACAGAAGCGTGCAATTTTCGCTGTACATACTGCTATCAAGATTTTGCACACGGCAAGATGAGCCGAGAAATAGTCGATGGGGTGAAGCAGTTTTTGCATAAAAAAATGCCGAAGCTGGAACATTTGACGGTCAGCTGGTTTGGCGGCGAGCCGTTATTAGCGCTTGATGTCATCAAAGACATAAGCGGGGAAATCATTGAATGGGCAGTTGCGTACGGGGTGACGTATCAAGCGGAAATATCGACAAACGGCTATTATTTATCAAAAGAGACGATGCGGACGTTATTAGCATACGGCGTCAACCGGGTAATGGTGACGCTTGACGGAACGAAAGAGGTGCACGATACGCGCCGCATATTGGCGACGGGTGGTCCGACATATGAAACGATTTTGCACAACTTGCGAGCTATTCAGACGCTTGCCGAGCCGTTTGAGATCTATATTCGCGTCAATTTTGATGAAGATAATCTGGCGCAAATTCCGCCATTTTTAACAGAACTCTCGCATTATTTTGCCGGTGATGCTCGCTTTCAGCTGTTTTGCCGCCCGGTCGGAAAATGGGGCGGGAAAAACGACGATCTTTTGCCAATTTGCGACCATCGCACAGCGGAGCGGAAAATTTGGGAGTTTACCGAGCAAGGGATCAAGCAAGGGCTAGCGATGAGCGCGGTGATTGAATCGATGCTTATGCCGTCTGGGGCAGTGTGCTATGCAGCAAAGCCTCATTCGTTTGTCATTGGGGCGAACGGCCGAGTGTATAAATGTACGTGTTTTTTAAACGAAGAGTATAACCATGTCGGCTGGCTGCAAGCGGACGGCACGATGGCACTTGATTACGACAAGCTAGCGCTATGGGTGACGTCAGGCGAAGAGCAAGATGAAACGTGCCAAGCATGTTTCTTCCGCCCAGCTTGCCAAGGCAACCATTGTCCGCAATACCGCCTTCGAAAGAAAGAACGTCCATGTCCGTACGAAAAGCGAAAAATTAAGCAAGTATTGCGCACGATCGCGCAGAAGGAGGTGAACCAATGAAAATTTTACGTCCGGCAGTATCTCCAGTCGCTGCTTCTAACACAGGCAGACTATCCAAATCTGTCCCAGGGAACTTAAAATAAGCAACGAAAGGAACCAGCAACACGGCTGGTTCTTTTTTCTAGCCTTTTCCGCCATTTTTCTAGTAAAATAAGAAAAAAGTTCCGTTATTTGAAAGGAGACTATTCATGAACCACACACCGCTTTTTCTTACTCCGGTGTTTCAAGAACGGATTTGGGGAGGGATCCGTCTTGCGGAGCAGTTTGGTTACCGCATTCCGTCAGAGCGGACGGGGGAATGTTGGGCGATTTCGGCGCATCCGAACGGGCCGACGATGGTCAAAAACGGCCCGTTTCAAGGGAAGACGTTAAGTGAACTATGGGGGGAACATCCCGAGTTATTCGGCCATTTTCCGTCTGACCGCTTTCCGCTATTGACGAAAATTTTAGATGCGAACGCGGACTTATCAGTGCAAGTGCACCCGGACGATAATTATGCGCGTACATACGAAAACGGCGAATTAGGGAAAACGGAATGTTGGTACATTATTGACTGTAAAGAAGGCGCTGAACTTGTCTATGGGCATCAGGCGAAAACAAAAGAAGAGTTGCGGGAAATGATGGAAGAAGGGCGATGGAGCGATTTGCTTCGCAAAGTGCCGATTCGCCCAGGGGATTTCTTTTACGTACCAAGCGGAACGGTGCATGCCCTTTGCGAGGGGACGCTTGTTTTGGAAACGCAGCAAAGCTCGGATACGACGTATCGCATCTATGACTACGATCGCACCGATGAACATGGCAAAAAACGCGAACTGCATCTTGCGAAAGCGCTTGATGTCATTACCGTCCCGCATGTAGACGTCCAATGCGAGCGCCAAGTAACAAAAACAGACGGGGCAGAAATTACGACATTTATTGACAACGAATATTTTCTCGTGCAAAAGTGGGATATTACAAACGAATGGGCAGTAGAACACACGACAAGCTTTTTATTAGCGAGCGTTCTTGCTGGAGAAGGCGAGCTTTCGACAGCGGCTGAAACGTATCGGTTAAAAAAAGGCGACCATTTTCTCCTTCCGTATTCGTTTGCGCCGTTTACGATAAAAGGGAATCTGCAGCTCATCGTTTCCGCGCCTGCTTGGCCGGTATAATAAATATTGCCGCCCATTTGTTTTTTTCGACCGTAAGTATTATTTTTTTGCGCTCTCTTTTACCGCGCGGACGATTTTGAAGCCGCAGCCGCATAGAAGGGAATGTTTTAAGCGGCGGGCGGGCTGTTCGCATTGTGGGCAAATAACTGGTGCCATTAAGGTACCTCCTTTTGCAATGAATATGTTAAAATCATTATATACGATTTATTTTTAAAATCAATATCATTTTATAATTATTTTAATTTTAGGAGTTCGATATGAGTCAACGCATGCGATGGGTTCTTGTGCTTGGATGGTGTATAGTGATTTATTGCTTTAGTGAGTTTTCGGTCTTTACCGGAGCGAATACGGAACGACTTTTGCGCCATCTATTGGCGTATTGGCCATTTGGGTCGCAAGGGGATGGCGGTGCTTCTCCGCTTAATTTTCTCGTTAGGAAATCGGCGCATTTATCCGCGTTTGGCATTTTAGCCGTTCTTGTGTTTCAAGCCCTCCTTCCACGGCGATGGGCGTATATTGGTGCGTGGGTTTTTGCGGCCGTTTATGCGGCAACGGATGAATGGCATCAGTCGTTTGAGCCGGGGCGGACGGCTGCGGTGACGGACGTGGCAATCGATGCGTGCGGGGCGCTTATCGCGCTATGTATTGTCTTTAGTGTGCGGCGCGTTCAACGCTTCAAGCGAAACGAATATTCCGCTTAACAAAAAAGAGGGGGGCGAAAACGAATCCCCTCTTTTATTTATCCGCCGGAAAGACGATGCCGGTTTGTTTGCGCGCTTCTTCCATAATTTCGGCGACGATGAGCGAATGGGCGTGCGAATTGATAGTAGATTCTTTTTTCCCGCTTTGAATGACGTCTGCCCATTCTTTTGCTTCATAATACATTGGATGCTGCTCTTGCGGGACGGTAATGTCTTCTGTCCGGCCGTCGCGGTAGCGAATTTCGACTTTCGTCGGCGTATGAATCGCATCGATCAGGATGCTTCCTTCTTCCCCTTGAATTTCTGCTGGGACGTACGAATTGGCAATTTTTGAGTACATGACGACCGCATCCATCTCTCCGTAATCTAGGACGATGCTTCCTTCACCATCGACGCCAGAAGAAAGCATGACGCTATTTGCTTTGAGCGACTGCGGCTTGCCAAATAAGACGACGAGCGGATATAGGCAATAAATGCCGAGATCCATTAAAGCGCCGTTGGAAAACGCCGGATTAAAGGCGTTTAATACAATCCCTTCTTTGTACGCATCATAGCGCGACGAATATTGGCAATAGCTTGCGAAATAGCGGCGGATGTTGCCGATTTTCGGCAAGTGCTCGCGAATCGCTTGAAAGTTTGGCAGAAGCGTCGTTTTGAGCGCCTCCATCAATACGACCCCGTTTTGCCGTGCGGCTTCGACCATGGCGCGCCCTTCTTTTGTGTTCGAGGCAAACGGTTTTTCGCATAAGACGTGCTTGCCGTGTTGTAAAAGAAAAATCGCCTGTTCGGCATGCAGCGCATTTGGGCTCGCGATATACACGGCATCTACCTCTTTACTAGCCGCCAGTTCTTCTAAACTTGTAAAAATGGCTGGCGCCCCTGTTTTTTCGGCAAAGTCTTTTGCGGTTTCTTCCGTCCGTGAATAGACTGCAGATAGCACAAGCTCCGGAACATTGCTTGCGGCGCGAATAAACTCTTGCGTAATCCAATTCGTGCCGATTGTCGCGAATTTAATCATCAGTATTCACTCCTTGTTTCGTATAATTCAAGTGGCAAGTCGTCTGGGTCGCGGAAAAACGTAAACCGTTTTCCGGTAATCGGGTCGATGCGAATCGGCTCCACCGCAACGCCGTGTGTTTGTAAATGGGCAACTACCTCGTCGATGTTGGCGACCGCAAAGGCAACATGCCGCAGTCCGCATGCTTCCGGCTCACTCGGTCGCTTCGGCGGGTGTTCAAACGAAAATAGCTCTATTTGTACATCGCCTGCGCGTAAATCTAATTTATATGATTTGCGCTCTGCACGATACTGTTCGTGCAACACGCGAAAGCCGAGGACGTTTGTGTAAAAATGCTTGGACTGCTCATAATCGGAACAAATAATGGCGATATGGTGAATCGTCGTAACGTTCATCTATCTTCTCCTTTTAAGACGGCTTGTACAAAGCGGTGTTCCCGTTGCAGTCGACAGGCGGTTGTCGGATAATCGGGCGCTTCCGGATTAGGGACGGAGTATGTATCGATGCAACCGCAGTCGAGCACATCTGTCAACGCATCACTAATTTCTGCCGCCGGATATTTTTCGACAAGTCGTTTGCGAAACAAATTGAGTCCGATAAATTCTTTTTTTTGTCGTTCGTTCTAAATGGTCTAGCGTTTCAACGACGATTTTTGCCCATGGGTTAAGAAACAATCGCTTCGTTTTTTCTTCCCGCTCACTCATAGTGATTTTCCGAAGAATCGGATGATGGAACTCCAGCGGATAAAAATAGTCCGCCATCTCAACAATTAATTTGTTCGTATGGCCAGCAAATCCAACAACATGGATGGTTTTTCCATTAATTTTTAGACGTCGGATGACGTGGCGCAAATCCCCATCTCCTGAGATAATCAAAAAATGGTTGATATGAGCATATTGGTACATGGTATCTAAAATGTCTAGCGACAGTTCAATATCGGTCGAACCTTTTAAATATTGAAACGGTGTTTTCGTGACGACATGTTTTGGCTGAATGCCTAAGTTCATTAATTTTGTCTGTTTGCCCATCTCGCCTTTATCAAAATCGGCATACGCATAGATGTTCGTCACTTTTCCGTGTGGGCGGGCGAGTTCATGGACAAAGGCGGCCAGCTGTTTGTAATCAATGGCCGCCCCCGCTTCTTGTTTTGCGGTTTTTTCTAAATTTTCAAGATCAATAAACACGGCAAAAAAGTTCATGCGGCTTCATCCTTCGCTGTCTTTTTAGAAAAACACAATCGTTTGGAGCTGCTTGTTGACTTCGTCGATGTCGAAATGCTCTGGGTCGTATGCGCCGCCGTACCATTCCATAAACTCTTCCATTTCTTCTTTTGTTCCGTTTCCTTCGATTAAGTCGGTCACTTCCATGTAGCCGTAAATGCCGCCGACGTCTTCTGGCGGACAGGCACGCTTGCCTTTCAAACAAACCGGGTGGCGGAACGGATCGGCCGTCGTTTCAATTTTCTCGAGCGTAACAAGATGCACCCAATTGTCGCCAAAATCATACGTATAGGTAAACTTTTCGCCTTCCTTTTTTATAAACCTCGACAGCTCTACCGTGCGAGCATCGTATTTTTCCCGCCAGCCGACGAATGAGAAGCCGTACTCTTCATCCGGAATGTCGATGACGATATCGTTAATTTCAAACTCATATAAATGGTTATTTTCCCAACCCATCGCAATTTGGATGATGTCATGCAGCTGATCGAACGTAATATGGCTAGGGACGACGATGCGCCGCCACACGGGTGGACGGATGCCTTTTAAAGCGATTTTGAACTGATAAAGCACGGTCGTTTTTTCGCCTTGCTTTGGCATTGGCTTGTTCCGTTTGGCGATTGCTTGCAGTAAATAGTCGCGATTAATAATAGCATCTAATTGCTGTTTATATATGTCTGGCAATTGTTCATATGCGTCTGACCGTTGAATAACATCGACAACCGTTTGTAACAATTCCTCTCTCCGCAATGTTTAAGCCCCCAAACTAATAAAGAATGATACGTTTATTATACATGCCGTCACTAGTTTTTACCATACTGTTGCATCGATGGTTGCAATATTTGTGGTACAATGGAAGAGGAACATTTGGAAAGAAAGCGAGGCGAAAGCATGTATTTAGGAGCAATTGAAGCAGGAGGGACGAAATTTGTTTGCGCCGTCGGCGATGGCGACGGAAACGTCCATGAGCGCGTGACGTTTCCAACGACGACGCCGGAAGAAACGTTCGAGCACGTGATTGATTTTTTCAAACGGTATGATGTCGAAGCAATCGGCATTGGCACGTTCGGACCGGTCGATTTACATCGCGAAAGCCCGACGTACGGCTATATTACAAGCACACCAAAGCCGCACTGGTCAAATGTGAACTTCGTTGGTGCCATTAACGAACATTTTCGCGTTCCAATCGGTTTTGACACGGACGTAAATGCCGCCGCCCTTGGCGAACAGTTATGGGGAGCAGCAAAAGGGAAACAAAGCTGCATTTACATTACGGTCGGGACAGGCATCGGCGTTGGGGCGATTGTCGAAGGACGGCTCGTACACGGACTACTGCATCCAGAAATGGGGCATATTTTGATTCGCCGCCACCCAGACGACGAATTTGCCGGCAGTTGCCCGTTTCATCGGGATTGCCTAGAAGGGATGGCTTCCGGTCCTGCGATTGAAAAACGGTGGGGGAAAAAGGGTATCGAGCTTTCCGACCGCACGGACGTATGGGAACTAGAAGCGTTTTATTTAGGACAAGCCATCGCTCAATACATTTTAATTTTATCGCCGGAAAAAGTGATTGTCGGCGGTGGGGTCGCCCATCAGCCATCGCTACTTCCGCTTGTCCGCCAAAACGTCTTGGACTTTTTAAACGGCTATGTCCAGCATGACGCCATTTTACACCATATCGATGATTACATCGTCCGTCCAGGGCTAGGTGATAATGCAGGGATTTGCGGCGCGCTTGCCTTGGCAAAACAAGCATTAGAAAAATAAGAAACGGTGACCGTTCGCTCAGCGAAAGAGCGGACGGTTATTTTTTTGACTATTTGGTCATATTTTAATTTGAACAAATGGTCAATTTATTTGTTGATAAAATATGAACATGTGGTTATAATAAAAATGACTAATCGGTCATGACCGGAATCGAGGTGCGTGGGATGAGGAAAAAAAGAAAATCACCGAAACAACTTGTCGAGCAGCTGCAAAAACATGGCGTGCATGCAGAGCTAGTGAAACGGCCGAACTGGGCGCTGCCGCAGCCGACCGAAGGAAAAGCGCAGTCGCCTGTACAGTAAGCGAGGGAGAACGATGGCAAAGCGACGAAAAGAAAAATTTCTCGAAACGGCAATGAAGCTTTTTGCGGAAAAAGGATACCACACCACGTCGATTCAAGACATTGTCGAAGCGTGGGGCATTTCAAAGGGAGCATTTTATCATCATTTTTCGTCAAAAGAAGAGTTGATGCTTGAAATCGTCCGCTATCATTTCGAAAAGCTGATGGCGCCGGTAGAAGAAAAACAAAAACATCAGCCTCCGCGTGATGCGTTCATTGATGAATTGACGAAGAAATTAGAAGGCATTTTAAAGCATAAAGACTTTTTCCAAATGATGATGGTCGAACAACTCCCGAAAATTAATGCCGATATTCAGCGCTATTTGTATGCTCAACGAGCGCGCATGTTTCGCTGGTATTGCCAACGGTTAATCGACATTTACGGAAAAAAAATAGAAAAACATGTGTTTGATGTTGCGGCAATCGTCAACGGAATTTTTCGCGAATACCTTTTTTATATGATGGTTAACCAAGAAATGTTCCGTGCCGATGCGATTGCTCGCTTTATTGTCCGACAAATGGATGCGATTGTCGCGCATTTAGGGGAAGAAGAGCCGCTGTTAACTGAAGCGGCGATGCGCTGTTTTGCCGATATGGCTGAACAAGAGCACAGGGAGCGAAAGGCGAAAATTTTTGAAAGCATTGCGCAGTTAAAGCAGCAACTTTCCACGCTCCCGCTCGATAAAAAAACACACCACCAATTACATGCGGCGTTGGATACGTTAGAAGCGGAGTTTTCCCAAGAAGAAACAACCCCGCGGGAGTATGTTGTCAAAGGCATTCTTTTATATATTGACAACCAGCAGCTTCCGTCATTAGCGGACGCGTTGGTGTCGTTAACAAAACTTGTTCATGAGTATATGACACATGACGAAAGATAGGGGCGATATAATGTCAGAAACGATTAAACACCGTCATTTATTAATTACTGGGCTTATGATTGCCATGCTATTTGGCGCGCTCGACGGAACGATTGTTGGAACGGCGATGCCGCGCATTGTCGGGGAGCTTGGCGGACTAAGCGTCATGACGTGGGTGACGACCGCGTACATGTTAACGTCAACATCGATTGTGCCGATTGCAGGGAAATTAGCCGATTTATTAGGGCGCAAAGTCGTTTACGTTTCGGGATTAATTATTTTCATGGTCGGTTCGGCCCTTTGCGGAATGGCGCACAATATGACCGAGCTTATTATTTACCGCGGCATGCAAGGCATTGGCGGCGGGATTATGATGCCGATGGCGATGATTATTATCGGCGATTTGTTTACTGGAAAAGAACGGGCAAAATGGCAAGGGGTATTCGGCGGTTTGTACGGGCTTGCCTCGATTTTAGGACCGCAAATTGGCGGCTGGATTGTCGACCATTGGAGCTGGGAATGGGTGTTTTACATTAACCTTCCTGTCGGCATTATTGCGACGATTTTTATTGCGATGGGCTTGAATAAGCACGTGGCGAAAGGGCCGGTGAAATTTGACGTTCCTGGTATGGTGACGATGGTTGTCGGCGTGGTGAGTTTACTGCTGGCGTTGACGTTTGGCGGCGATAAATATGCGTGGACGTCATGGCAAATCATCGGCTTATTTGTTTTATCCGCCATTTCGTTCACTACGTTTGCGTTCGTAGAACGAAAAGCAGAAGAGCCAGTACTGCCAATTCATTTATTTAAACATCGGACGTTTGTAGTGTTAAACGGCATCGGCTTTTTAATGAGCGTTGGGATGTTTGGCGCGATTATGTTCGTTCCGCTCTTCATGCAAGGGGTCGTTGGCGTTAGCGCGACGCAATCAGGGACGATTATGACCCCAATGATGATTACGATGATTATCGGTAGCATTCTCGGCGGACGACTCGTCTATAAAATTGGCGTCAAACCGCAGTTGATTGCGGGGATGGTCATTATGGCGTCTGGATTAGGGCTGCTTAGCACGATGGATATAGATACGACGCGCTGGACGGCAACGCTATATATGATTGTGCTCGGGCTTGGCGTCGGGCTTGTCATGCCGCTATTGACGCTTGTTTTGCAAGAAACGTTCCCGAAATCAGAAATGGGTGTAGTAACGTCGTCGAGCCAATTTTTCCGTTCGATTGGCGGGACGTTCGGGATGACGATTTTAGGGGCGGTCATGAACCACCGCTCAAGCACGTTGTTAGAAGATCGGCTCATGCCGCTACTAACATCGCTTCCACCGCAGGCAAAAGCGATGGTCAACCAGTTTTCGCATATGATTCACGACAACCCGCAAAGCTTATATTCGGCATTATTAAGCCCGAAAGCGATGGCAAGCATGCCAGCGCAGATGAAACAGGCGCTCGTGCCGATTTTAAAACAATCGCTTGTTGATTCGCTTCATTCCGTCTTTTTATTCGGGCTTGTCTTTGTCGCTTGCGGCGCGGTATTAACATTCGTCTTGCGCAAAATCACCCTCTCCGAACAAAATCGGAGAATGAAAGAAAGTGCGTGAAAAACGGAAGAGAGCGTGTGATGCGCTCTCTTTTTTATGGTAGAGAGTATGCAGAAAATGTTACAATATATTAGCAACTACATAAGCAGGGGTGAGCGGTTGACCACTTCCCGATGAAGGGAGGTGGAGAAATGACGACATACGAAGCATTAAGCTTAATTGCTCAATTCAGCCTAGTGCTAATAGGAGTGTTGACATTAGTAATCACGATGGTCGTCTATATAAAAAAGAAGTAACCGCTCTCCCACGACCAATGGATTAAGACGGTTACTCCTGTTTAGTGACCACTAATTCAGTGAGGTCAGCCGCTCTTCTCGCGGCATGTAGTTGCATTGATCGAGTGTTTGTTGCACTCGATCTTTTTTATATTATGCTCTTCTAATCGTTATTATATACGAACTAGAACGTGTATTCAATGTTTATCATTGCTGACCGAGAAATCGGCAAGGAACGTATTTGCTTTTGTTTTAATCAAACACCCTCGATCGTGTAAGAAAGCGCACGCCTTCTGGTCCTTCTAATGAAAACATGCCGCCTCTGCCAGGGACGACGTCGATGATGAGCTGCGTATGCTTCCAATATTCGTATTGGGCGGCGGAGATATAAAACGGGCAGCCGCCAATCTCCCCGAGAAGAACGTCGGAATCGCCGATCATTAGCTCCCCTTGTGGATAGCACATCGGCGAACTGCCGTCGCAGCAGCCGCCCGACTGATGAAACATAAGCGGACCGTATTTCGCCTTTAATGTTTCGATGAGTTGTAACGCCGCATCGGTGGCGATGACTTTCGGTTGCATCCTCTCCACTCCTTTTTAAAAAGGCAGCGTGCTGTTGCGCGCTGCCTCGTTAATTTTAGAAGAATCCTAGTTTTTTCGGCGAATAGCTGACGAGCAAGTTTTTCGTTTGTTGGTAATGCTCGAGCATCATTTTATGCGTTTCGCGGCCGATGCCGGACATTTTATAGCCGCCGAACGCTGCATGCGCCGGATACGCGTGGTAGCAGTTTGTCCAGACGCGCCCAGCTTGAATGCCGCGGCCGAAGCGGTAAGCGGTATTGATGTTGCGGCTCCAGACGCCTGCCCCTAAGCCGTACAACGTTTCATTCGCGATAGCGAGCGCTTCGTCTTCATCTTTAAACGTTGTGACCGAAACAACTGGCCCGAAAATTTCTTCTTGGAAAATGCGCATTTTATTATGCCCTTTAAAGACGGTCGGTTGGACGTAATAGCCGCCGCTTAGTTCGCCTTCTAAAAAGTTGCGTTCGCCGCCGATAAGAAGCTCTGCCCCTTCTTGTTTGCCGATATCAATGTAGGACAAAATTTTCTCTAGCTGTTCCGACGATGCTTGCGCTCCGATCATCGTTTCCGTGTCGAGCGGGTTGCCTTGCTTAATTTGTTTGACGCGCTCAAGCGCCCGTTCCATAAAGACGTCGTAAATGGATTCATGGATAAGGGCGCGCGATGGGCATGTACACACTTCGCCTTGGTTTAAGGCAAACATCGTGAAGCCTTCGAGCGCTTTATCGAAAAATTCGTCGTCTTTTTCTGCGACGTCAGGGAAGAAAATGTTTGGCGATTTGCCGCCGAGTTCGAGTGTGACAGGGATGATGTTTTGTGATGCATATTGCATAATTAACCGTCCGGTCGTTGTTTCGCCAGTAAACGCCACTTTGGCGATGCGCGGGTTTGACGCGAGCGGTTTTCCAGCTTCTAAGCCAAAGCCGTTGACGACGTTGACGACGCCTTTTGGCAACAAGTCTTCGATGAGTTCGATAAGTACGAGGATCGATGTTGGTGTTTGTTCTGCCGGTTTTAGGACAACGCAGTTTCCAGCTGCCAACGCCGGTGCAAGTTTCCATGCGGCCATTAAAATCGGGAAGTTCCACGGAATAATTTGTCCAACAACGCCGAGCGGTTCTTTGAAGTGGTAAGCGACGGTGTCGTAATCGAGTTCGGCTAGCGAGCCTTCTTGTGCGCGAATGCAGCCAGCGAAGTAGCGGAAGTGGTCAATCGCAAGCGGGATGTCAGCTGCAAGCGTTTCGCGAATTGGTTTGCCGTTTTCCCATGTTTCGACGACGGCAAGCAGTTCGAGGTTTTCTTCCATGCGGTCGGCAATTTTGTTCAAAATGCGCGCCCGTTCGGCGACCGATGTGCGCCCCCATGCTTCTTTTGCTTCGTGCGCGGCATCGAGCGCTAGTTCAATGTCTGCGGCTTTGGAGCGCGGCACTTCGCAATATGGAAGCCCGGTGACTGGCGAAATGTTTTCGAAATATTCGCCGTCGACTGGCGGCACCCAGTTTCCCCCGATAAAGTTTTCGTACCGCTTTTTAAACGTGATGAGAGAACCAGGTTGTCCAGGTTGAGCATAAATCATCCAAATTCCCCCTTTGTTTTTATATAGCACTAGTAGGAGGGGGATTCCCCCTCTACCAGTCGCCTTCGCTTTTCTTCTTGTCTAGCTCCGGCTCCTAGCTGCTCGGGGGGCAAATAACCTTCCCCCTCGAGGTGGCGAGCACCTCTCCGGGGGAAGAACATTCGCCCCGTCGCAGCTAACCAGTCGCCTTCGCTTTTCTTCTTGTCTAGCTCCGAACGAACATCCTCCTCCGCGTTTGCTTTCTCCGTCGACGTGCACGCACGTCTCGTCGAAAGCTTCCGCTTCCGTCGGATGTTTCCTTGGCTACGCCAAGGACCGTTCTTCGCTTTTCTATGTGTATACGCTTTCAAAGGAAGCGTATACAAAATATAGTGAAAATTTCTCCCCAAGCAATATCGTATCATTTTCTTGATAAGGTTGTCAAAAGGTTCATCGCCATTATCTAATCTACTCGTCCGCTTTTTTGGATATGACACTTTCACGAAAAAAAGCTGGCGGTTGCCAGCTTAATAGTCTAACTCAAGCCCGTCTAACAGCAAGCTTGCATACGCACCGCTTAAGCGGTGGAACGCTTCAAGGACATCTTCTCGTTCGGCGTCAAAAAAGCCTTTCATCATCGCTTGATTTTCCTCATGAATAAAGCTTAAAATGAAGTCCGTTTTAATGCGATTGGCGACTAACACCGCGCAATACGAGCGCTCGAGCTGCTGTTTGCGCGCTTTTTGATCGGCAATTTGCGCAAAATGTGCCTCATAGCGGCCGACGATGTTCGGAAGTTCGTCGTGAATGCGCGCTTGCGCTTCCTTCAACATCTTCTCCACCGCAGCGGCAGGTGGGAAAGTCCGGCTTTCTAGCACCGTTTGAAAAATTTGCTGCAACGCATACGTCGATTCGGTCGCAAACGCGACGTTCGTTACTAACACGTGCATATAGTCGTCTTCGTTCGCGGTATCGATGCGCATTTTCATAATCACTTCAAGCACATCGGAATGGATTTTTTCTTTCGTCCAATCGCTGACAAGTTGCTGAAGCAACACCGATAACACTTGTCCCATTTCTTCTTTCGT
Organism: Anoxybacteroides voinovskiense; assembly: GCF_014196205.1. Classification (GTDB taxonomy): domain Bacteria; phylum Bacillota; class Bacilli; order Bacillales; family Anoxybacillaceae; genus Anoxybacteroides; species Anoxybacteroides voinovskiense. The sequence continues at coordinate 16,927 of NZ_JACIDE010000024.1, forward strand.
TATACTCATTCGTCATTCCCCTTACTTGTAGTCTAGCTACCTTTAGCATGCCATTTTCATTGACAAGAAGTCAATGACGAGAAAAGAAAAGATATGTCGAAATAGAAAAAATAATGACTAAATTTGAAATTTTTGTATAATAAAAGAGAAAGGGGGGCAAAGGCCCCTTTCAAAAACCGAACATATGTGCTAAAATGGGTGTAAAAAAATGGACGAGGGGGAATGGACGTGCAGTATGAAATTAAAGAAACTACGCAGGCGCTTGAGCCGACGTACAATGAGCGGGGAGAATTGTGCACGATCCGTTCATGAAACGAATGCCACGTACACCGTTGCAGCCTCCCCTTTACGCATCGTCGAACATAGCTGCATTTACTACGGTTGCGCTTACGAAGGAAGGCTAGAAGCTGCCAAACTGATTTTAGGCTTAAAACAAATGGTTCCCATTTGCGTCAGCAACGCTTTACGACTCTACATCATGCCAACATGCTCCCCAGACAGCGACAAATGTTTTTGGCTTGCCATACGCCACATCCACCACATCGAGCCGTACCGACAGAAAAAAGCAAAAGTCATTCTCGCCAACGGCACTTCCCTCATCATTGACGCACACCGAGATACGCTTGAAGCGCGACGGGCGAAAACGACGCTCCTTTATTATACGCTTGAAATGCGCTGCGGCATTTATAAAGTCATTGAGCAAAAATTCCCGCTTTGGCGGCTTTTTTAAACACTGTCCCATCATGTGGGCAGTGTTTTGTCATATAATTAGGTTAAGAGACAAGGAGAGGAGAAATGAGAGTGAAACCGTTGCGGTTGCGAGGGCATCATTTATTATGTGTGCACGGGTTTCGCGGCATGGGATATAGCCCATCGTTTGTGGAAAAAATGAAAGAAATTGTCCGCGATATTCGCGAGGAAGAAAAAGAGACGCTCATTCAAGTCGTCGTCGCGCTTGATGAGGCATGTTTTTCTTGTCCGCACCACGGCGAATCAACATGCCAAGCCGACACTACTTCCAACGACCACGTCGTATCGATGGACAAAAAAGTGCTTACTCATCTTGGCTTAGAAGAAAACGCTGTATATTTAAAATCAGAACTACTTCGTCTAACGGCAAAAAAGGTGCGTCCGGACGACTTAGATTATTTATGCGCCAATTGTTCGTGGCTTTCGTACGGCGTCTGCAAAGAAGGGATTGCTCATTTGCGGCAAAAAAATGAGTGAATTATCAGAAATTACTTCTTCCCCTTTCCAAAAAGTGTGGTATGATAAGAAAATATAAAAAGAATTTTACGGAAAGGGTTTTGTCAATGAAAGTAGCAAAATTTGGGGGGAGTTCGGTCGCTAGTGCGGAACAGTTCCGCAAAGTGGCGTACATTGTTCAGTCAGATGTGGAACGGCGTATCATCGTCGTATCTGCGCCAGGGAAGCGGTACAAAACGGATACGAAAGTAACCGATCTATTAATCCAGCTCGGGGAAGCTGCCATCCATGGAGAGCCAGTCGAACCGTTCATCGAAACAGTGGTGGGAAGGTATGTCGATATCGCGGATGGATTGGAATTGTCTGCCGCTGATTTCATCGAGCAGATGGCAACAGACTTGCGGAAAAAAATCGAAACGTATCGCCATGACCAATCTCGGTTAATGGATGCGTTAAAGGCGAGCGGGGAAGACAATAATGCGAAATTAATGGCGCTTTATTTGCGCCATATCGGGCTTGATGCGCATTATGTCAGCCCGAAGGAAGCGGGCATTCTCGTGACGGACGAACCAGGCAACGCGCAAATGTTGCCAGAGTCATACGAAAAGCTGCGCGAGCTAAAACATCGTTCCGGCGTGCTTGTCATTCCAGGCTTTTTCGGCTATTCGCTCAACGGGCATATTGTGACGTTTCCGCGCGGCGGCTCGGATATTACGGGTTCGATTGTCGCTGCTGGCGTCGGGGCGGACGTGTACGAAAACTTTACGGATGTCGATTCGATTTATTGCGTCAATCCGTCCATTGTAGACAACCCACGCCAATTAAAAGAAATTACATATCGGGAAATGCGGGAGCTGTCGTATTCTGGCTTTTCTGTGTTTCATGATGAAGCGCTTGAACCGGTGTATAAAGCGCGCATTCCTGTTTGTGTGAAAAATACGAACAACCCAGAAGCACCTGGGACATGGATTGTCGCCCAGCGCGACCATCGCGACCAGCCGGTAGCGGGGATTGCGAGCGACACGGGCTTTTGCAGCATTAACGTCAGCAAATATTTAATGAACCGCGAAATCGGCTTTGGCCGCAAGCTATTGCACATTTTAGAAGATGAAGGGATTTCGTACGAACATACCCCGTCCGGGATTGACAACATGTCCGTCATTTTGCGGGCAAACCAGCTCGAAGGGGAAAAAGAGCGGCGCATCGTCGACCGCATTCAGACGGAATTGCAAGTGGACGATATTCAAATTGAATACGGGCTTGCGCTCATTATGGTCGTCGGCGAAGGGATGGAACGCGCTGTGGGGGTTGCTGCGAAAGCAACGGCCGCCTTTGCGAAAGCAAACATTAACATCGAAATGATTAACCAAGGCTCGTCCGAAGTAAGCATGATGTTTGGGGTGAAAGAAGAAGTCGTCGACCAAGCAGTAAAAGCGCTATATGACGCCTATTTTTCGAAACAGCCACTCTCTTAAAAAGGGAGTGGCTTTCTATACAGGAACAAGGCTCTGTCTAGCTTCAAGCGCCATAAGGTGTTTCCTCCTCGAACCTATGCGATCTTCGCTGATAGAAAGGCGCTTTACACATTCCTTACATAATGAGGAAGAAAAATGAAAATACTACCATTGTCTAAAGGACAATGGAGGGATGCTGATGAGAAAGTGGATAGTTTCCGTTAGTTTGTTACTTGTTTTCTGTCATTCGTACCACGTGAGAGCAGCGGTTCGCATGGCGGACATAGAGCCGTATGTTCGCGAGGTTGGCTGGACGGAAATGGATTTGCAGCGCTATTTGCTGCAGTATCATCGGACGCTTGCCGATTTTGCGACGAAAGAAGAGCTGAAGCGATGGCTCGGTCCGCCGGTGACAGAAGCTGGCGTGGAGCGGTTATTGCAGCGCTATCAGTTGACGGAAGAACAATTGGAGGCGCTGCTTGGTCAGTTTGGTGAAACAATACAAGATTATACATGGATGAACGATTTAGATACGGCCGTCCGCTTTTATTTGCGCACGTATGAACACATGCAGCGCGTGCATGATGCGCTTTCGTCGTTGGAATTTACAGAAGACGAGGCGAAGCGGCTGTTTGACCATGTGCGGGCGCTTCCGGCGAACGGCAAACGCGAGTTGCAAGCGCAAGCAACGCGGTTAACAGACGGGAAGAACGACCTAGAAGTGCTTGCCGACGTATGGCAACAGCTGTTGCGTACGCTTCAGCTAAAAGCGGATATGTACATCGTGGCGACCGGACAGATGAAACCGGTGTCTGCTCGTGAACTGCTGGAACGAAACGCGCGTGACGAAGACGTATGGATTGCGTTGTCGGACGAAGAAGGGATGCGGATTATGGACTTGCAGCTGCCAAAGCGCACGAATGTCGTCGATGCGATGATTGAAACGGAAAAAGAGCTACTTACGGCAGGGCAGCTAGCGTATGACATGAAAGGAACTCTATATGGGCAAAAAATGGCAAATACCGCCTCGCCGTACGTTGCGAATATGGTATGGGGAGTGGTCTTGTTATTCATCGGATTATTTCTTTTTCGGAAAAAGAAGGTGGTGCGATGAAACGGACTTTCGCTTGTTTGTTTAGCGCGGCTGGGATTTGGTTGATGAGTTGGAACGGGTATTCGTATTGGCAAGGGGTTCATGCTACTGTCTCGTCGACGGTAACAGCGTCAGGAACAGTGCTTGGCACGCTCACAATCCCAAAACTTTCGCTTGTTTTGCCGATATATGAAGGAACAACGGAAAAAGAATTAAAAAAAGGGGTCGGACATGAGCCAAATAGCGCTATGCCAGGAGAAACGGGGAATGTTGTACTTTCTGGCCATCGCGATACAGTGTTTCGCAAGCTTGGGAAAGTCGAGGTAGGGGATGAACTTGTTGTCGAAACAGCAGCTGGTCGGTTTCGATATGTGGTAAAAAAGGTGCGGATCGTCTCGGAAAACGACCGCACCGTTCTTGTCGATAAGCCGCGCCCGACGTTGACGGTGACGACTTGTTATCCGTTTCAGTTTATCGGCGATGCCAAGCAGCGGTATGTGCTCGTGGCGTATTTAACGTCCGTTCACCATTGATTCTTTCATCCCGCGCCGTTCGTGGAGCTGGTGTTTAAATTCTTTTAATAGCGCTTCGCCTTGCAACCCTTGTTCAACAAGTCCGGCTAACACCGTTTCCGCCCAATCCGTTTTGTTGCGGACGATGTGCCCGTCCATTAATACGCTTGCTCGGTCGTTCATTGGGGTAATCGAACGAACGGAAGCGATGACGTTGGCAGGATCGTTGTTAATATTGGAAATGACGACTTGCAGGCGAAATTCCGCATGTTCATTTTGCAGTTTGGCGAATAGTGGTTCGTATTGTTTATCGATATATGTTTCAATAAGCCAGCGGTTTTTATCGTCTTCTTTATTAATAATGAGCCCATCGATCAGCGGTATGTCTTCTTCTATTTCATCGCGGACGACTTGGAGCCCGACAAGCTTGAACGTTTTCATTGTACCACCTCGTCAACGTTGTCTTACTCCTCATTATACCATATCGATGTTGGAAAAAGAAAAGCGGGGGATAGACAAACTTTGCGAAAAAAAGTGGTGATTCGTGCGAAAATTGAATTTTCTCGCGAATTTTGCTTCTTTTTGTCGGTTTTTGCGTACAAAAAGAACGAAAATCAATCAGAAAATTGAAAAATAGAGATTTTACGGATTTTTTTCCATCGTTTATGATAAAAACGAGAAAGAAAACGAAAGGGGGAATGGAATGATTAATCAAGTCGTGCTTGTCGGGCGTTTAACGAAAGACCCAGAACTTCGCTATACGGCCGATGGCGCAGCCGTTGTGAACGTGACGCTTGCCGTGAGCCGCAACTTCCGCAATGCGGAGGGGGTCGTCGATACCGATTTTGTCCATTGCACGCTTTGGCGGAAAGTGGCGGAAAATACCGCGCACTATTGCCGAAAAGGGTCGATTATCGGTGTAACGGGCCGCATTCAGACAAGAAGCTACGAAAATCAAGATGGGAAGCGGGTACATGTGACCGAAGTCGTCGCGGAGTCGGTTCGATTTATGGGTGGAAAAACGACGGCGTGGGTTGCGCAAGAGTAAGTCCTTTCTTTCGTAGGGAGCTGTCTAGCTCCAAGCGCCATCGGTTCAAGGCGCTTCCTCCTCGGTGGGGCTTTGTGCGATCTTCACCGATAGGCAGTACTTTGCACTTTTCTTATTCTTTCCCCAACTATTCCCCAAGAGAGAGTCGTATCCTCCATCGTCCCCACGATTGCCAGCCCCTAGCGGCTGGTGTTTTTTATCGCGCGGGCCAAACGCCCGCGCACAATCGCCATCGCTTTTCGGTGATGTCTAGCTACGAACTAACATCCTCCTCCGCTTCTGCTTTCGCCGTCGACGTGCACGCACGTCTCGTCGAAAGCGTGCGCTTCCGTCGGATGTTTCCTTGGCTGCTCCAGGACCGTTCTTCGCTTTTCTTGATTGTCTAGCTCTGGCTCCTAGCTGCTCGGGGGGTCAAATCACCTTCCCCCCTCGAGGTGGCGAGCACCTCTCTGGGGGAGTTCGTCCCATCGCTTTTCTATTCCACCAAGCGCATGAATTCTTTCATAACAGCGATGACAGCGGATTCAATATGTTTTCGTTTTTTGGCAGGAAGCTGAGCAAGCGAGTGGAGCGCTTGTTCCATGTCGGGATGTTGCTTTAAGTAGTCGATAATATCAAGCATCGTTTCGTCGACTTTGTCTGTGGCATACAGGCGGTTTACTTCGCGCAGCAGTTGTTGTTTCGATGGTCGTCTGCCGATTAAAAAATCGATGCTCACATCGTATAAGTCGCTCAATTTTTCCAACGATTGCAAATCTGGAAGCGTCTCGCCTGTTTCCCATTTGCTAATTTGTGAGCGCGACATATTTAATCGCTGCGCCACGTCTTCTTGCGTCCAGTTTTGTTGTTTCCGCAAATATTTCAGATGGTCGGCTAGTTTTGTCATTTTGTTCACCACAACTTTACGAATTCCACCGTACATTAAACATATAAGATGAAGCCAACCATCTACGTTCGATTTCAGAACAAACGATTATTTGTCAAAAACAAGAACGAAAAGCGCGATTCGACAACTTTTTTATCCACCGTTAAATTGTTAAAATGTAAAAAAATGATAAATATTTACGAATGGGAGAGGATGAAAGTGAATATTTATCTTGCCGATTTAGTCATTCGCCAACAAAAAGGAAGAGGCCGTCGCTGTACATATCACATCTTTATTAAAGAAATGAAACACCCGATTTCGCTTCGGCTCGCCACGATTACGCGCGCGAATTTTACTGATTCGCTTCACTTTTTGCGGCGAAAAGAAGAAACCGTTGTGGTGATGGAAGGGGATGTGCGATTTCGCCAAATTGCCTGCCATGCGAACGCCCAGCTTTATTTTTTGTTTAAATCGGTCAACCAGCGATATATGTTCGTGTTAAAGCTCGACTTAGAAAAACGTACGGTTACGATCACTTCCCACGAATGGAGCGACCGTCAACAACAGTACGTCCCTCTTCGCACGAATGCGCTTCTCATGATTGAACGTCAGCTCATCTATGACATCCTCCAGTCGCTTTCCATTTGCAAGAATGAACGAGTGTCCTATCTTTTTACATCACCTGTGCGCAAAAAATAAAAGGGATATCAACGATACCCCTATTGTCGTAAATGTTGTTTTGCAGCTAGCTTTTTTGCCATTTGTTCGCATAATTTTTCCCAAAGCGTTTTATTTTCCGTTTCTTTTTGCTTTTTCGTTCGCTTCGTTTGTTTTGCCATCGTTGTTACGCTCCTTTATGGGCGAGTGCTGGCAGGGCAAGCAACTCGCGCAATTCTTCGTTCGACAGCTCGGTAATCCACGCTTCGCTTTGGATGATTTCTTCATTGAGCGATTGTTTGCGCTCAATCATTTCATCGATTTTTTCTTCGAGCGTCCCGACGGTAATTAGTTTATGCACGTGCACAAACTTACTTTGTCCAATGCGGTAGGCGCGGTCGGTCGCTTGATTTTCCACCGCCGGATTCCACCAGCGGTCAAAGTGGATGACGTGATTGGCAGCGGTTAAATTAAGCCCTGTACCGCCTGCTTTGAGCGATAAAATAAAGATGCGGAACGCTCCGGTTTGAAATTGCTCGATCATTCGGTCGCGCTCTGCTTTCGGGACGCTTCCGTTTAAGAACGAAACAGGCTCACCAAGTTGTTCGGTCAATAGCTGTTGCATCATTTCGCCCATGTGGATGTATTGCGTAAAAATTAAACAGCTTTCGCCTGCTTCGCGAATTTGCCGGACGAGTTCAAGTAACTTTTCGAGCTTATACGACCGTTCGAGCACGTTGTCTGGCGTTTGCTCTTTCAAATAAAGCGCCGGATGGTTGCAGAGCTGTTTTAAGCGGTTCAACATTTGCAAAATCAAGCCGCGTCGCTCGAACGGGTCGGCTTGTTCGATGCGCTCGAGCGTCTTTTGAACAAGCTCTTCATAGAGCGAGGCCTGTTCGGCGGTGAGCGGACAATATTCTTTTTGCTCGAGCTTGTCTGGCAAATCAAGGGCGATTGCTTCATCCGTTTTTGTCCGCCGCAATAAAAACGGGCGAATCAGTTTTTGCAAAACAGCGACTTTTTTCGCGTCGCGCTCTTTTTCAATCGGTGTGGCAAACCGGCGCTGAAATTGCGTCATGCTTCCTAAATAGCCTGGATTGAGAAAATGGAAAATGCTCCAAAGTTCGCTCAATCGGTTTTCCATCGGCGTACCGGAGAGAGCAATTTTATGCCCGCCTTTTAGCTTGCGGATGGCCCGCGCTTGTTTCGTATGGGCGTTTTTAATGTTTTGCGCTTCGTCTAAGCAAATGACATCCCATTCGACCATCGTTAGCTCCTCGGCATCTAAATGGGCTAGGCTATAGGAGGTGAGCACAAGGTCGGCTTCTTTCGCTGCTTGTAAAAACGCCTCCCCTTTGGCGCGAGTTTGCCCGTGATGGATATAAAGCCGCAAAGACGGCGCAAAGCGGGCGCATTCTTTTTGCCAGTTGCCAAGGACGCTTGTCGGGCAAATCAAAAGGGCTGGTTTAGTTGGTTGTTCATGGTCGCGAACGTATGTGAAATATGCAAGCATTTGCACCGTTTTGCCAAGTCCCATATCGTCCGCAAGACAGGCGCCGAGGCGGAAGCGGCGCAAAAACAAGAGCCAATCGACGCCGCGCTGCTGGTACGGGCGCAGCTGCCCGTGGAACGAGGCAGGAATTGGCACGGACGGAATGTGGTCGATGTTCGTCAACTGGCGCACAAGCGTTTCAAAGCTACGGTTTAATTCGATGGTAACATCGTTCCACATTTCTTCGTCATCGCCTTCGATCGGTTCGTTTTGTAAAAAGGCTTGCTGCAAGACGTCGCGAATCGGCAGCCCTTCTTCTTTTGCTTTTTTCATTAATGTTTGCATCCGTTGAATGAACGCCGGGTCAAGCTGAATCCATTGTCCGCGAACGCGCAGTAAGCGGCGTTTTTGCTCGACAAGCGCCGCAAACTCTTCTTCGCTTAGCTCAACGCCATTCGTAGCGATTTTCCAATCAAAATTCACAAGCGCCTCAAGCCCGAGCAGCGAAGCTCCTGTTTTTGGTGTCGATTTGACCCGCGCTTTTAACGTCATTCTCGCTTGTTTGACCGTTTCCCACCAAGACGGCAACAAAATGCGCACGCCTGCTTCCATCAATTGCTCGCTTGCTTCCGATAAAAAGCGCCACGCTTGTTCGTCGGTCAATTCCTGTAACAGCATGTCTTCTTCGCCGCGCAGCCACGGAACGACTGCCATCGAGCGCTGCTGGGCGCGCAACACCGCTTGTTCATACGCTTGCCATGGTTCAGGGATATCGTCTTGTTGCCAAACGTACGTTTCGTTTTCATCATTGGCAATCAGTACCGTTTCTAGCGTCCACCGATCCCCTTCTTCCGGTTCGACTAAATGAAGGGCGACCGTGAACGGCGGCGCTTCTTTTATCCAACCAATGTCATATAGCCAATCATCTTCGTAAGTGAGCCAATACGGAATGTCGGTTGCCACCAGCGGATACGTGCGCGTAATCGCTTCCCACGTTTCGTTTAGTTCGCTGTCGCGGGAGATCCAGTCTTGAATGGCGAGCGACCGCCATTTTTTAAGGAACGGGTCTTCGTCCGTTTCGTCTTTTTGCTTCCAGCCAAACGCCCCGTTTTTCCAAGCGGAGAAGTCTGGCATGATGCGGCGTTCGCGAATGTCGGAAAGAATCGTGTTTGCCCATTGCTGAAAGAGGGAAGCGGATTCGTCCCATTCGATGCCCATGAACGAATTGCCAGACGATGCGAAAAACGTGACCGCTTCCCATGGCGAGAGCACGACCCCTATATGATTGTCGATCGTTCGTTCCACTAGAAACGTCCCGTAAAAGCTTTCTTCATGCCAAAGAAACGCCCCCGTTTTCCATTCGTAAAGCGGGGCATCGCCATAAACAAAGAACGCTTGCTCTCGGTCAAGCCACCGGCACATAAGCGTATACGTACTAATCATGAAGCAACTTTCCTTTCTGTAATTCTTCTTGAAACGCGCGAAGCCGTTTCGTTTCCTCACATAGCCGGTCGCGGTAGTCGCGCCATGTGCCGTATCGGCCGAGGGCGCGGTAAGCGGCGCGAATCTTTTTTAAATAGCGAACCGCTTCTTTATAGCTTGCGCGGTTTTTGGCTCGGATCCGTTCATCGACAGCACGATGGTACAGCGGCAAGAGAAGCGAACGATCGCGTTTTTCAATCATCGATAAAAATGGACGATGAATCGTTTCGATGTCAATGCCGGCGATTATATGCAGCTCGACCCATTGTTTATATTGCTCGTTTTCTAGCAAATAAAAGCTATAAGCGGAGGCGCTGTATGGCAAGAGCGCTTGCAGCAGGCGCTCATACCATGTGCTGTCGTTCGTTTCATTCGTGTATCGGCTAGCAACTGCCAACAGCTTGTGAGCGACATCGCCGCGAAAACCGAGCGGTGCCTCTAACAATAGCTCTCTCGTGACGATGACTTCCCACCATAGCGCCATGCGCGTCCAATGCTTGCGGTTAGCGAGTTCGTTTAGCCAAAAAAGTACGTGCGAGATTAGCGGGGCACGCACGTTTTCTACTAACGGCGGAATGTCGCAATCTTTTTCATGCAAAAGCGCAAGTTGAATAAGCGCAAGCCGCTGGGCATCGGCGAGCGGTTCATGGGCGCGCAATTCGTTCGTTTCTTGCGCCAGCCATTGTTCGCCAAAGAGCGTGCGCCAGACGAGTCCGTAGACGCGAATGCACCACTCTAAATAAAGATTTGCAGAACAAACCATTTTTTGCACGTATTGGCGGCATTCGTCAAGAAGCGACTCATTCGTAACCGGCTTTCTCTCTAAAAGTGCACATTTTTGCTGGATGACGTTCACAAAATCCGCGATCGCAGAATCCCAAAATGTCCGTTGATACGTAGAACGCTGAAACGGTTCGCTATATTCGATGAGGCGTTCAAACGTAAACAGCGCCGCGTGTAAGTGATATAGCCATTTTTCTCCGTCTTGATAAGGCACTTTCTCGATAAGCGACGGAAAAAAACGGTAGCACAAATAATGGGCGAACCAATAATCCGACGGCCGATGCCGTTGTAAAAAGTAATGGAACGACTGTTCAAATTGTTTCTCCCAGGCATCGATGGAAGCAGCAGGTACAGCTTGCTCCTGGACGATAGTTGTTCGTTTTGGCGCTGCTTCTTGCCGTTTTGTATTCCATTGGCGGACAAGGTCGCCGACTTGTCCGACGTTGGCGTATAAATAAAAAAAGAGTGCGAACAAGTGTGGACAAAAATAAGTGCTCGAGCATTGGCACTTGCTTTGCGACAGCTGAAAAAGGTCAAGCACCGGCTTGTACACACTTCGGTCGAGCACGTTTGCTTGCACGACATCTTGTTCAATTAATTCAGCGTTATACACAAACCCTTCCCGATACAATTTTAAGCCTCTTTTCATCGCAGTTTCATATAACGGGAAGGAAAGTTCTTGCTGGATTTGCCGAGCAGCTTGATCTAAAACGGCTTTGGATAAGCTCGTTTGCAGCAACGTTCTTCCTCCTTTGGTCATTTCTTTTCTATCATTCTCGTCACTTTGCCGAATACTTATACAAAATTATAACAAAAGTCGTGTTCATTGAAAAAGAAAGTTTCGTTATACTAAATGAGAGGAGGGAAAGCGATGGAGAGGAAAACGAAACAACTCATCTTCGCATCGGTTGTTGTGTCGGCGCTTTGGTTGGCACCAACCCCTAGCCAAGCGGCGGAATGGAAACTTGGCATGAGCCATCCGCAAATTAAAGAAGTGCAAACGTTATTAAAAGCAAAAGGCTTTTTTACATACTCAACTGCCACCGGCTATTTCGGGACGATGACGGAGACGGCGGTGAAAAAATTTCAAGCGTCTGTCCGCTTGCCGGTGACGGGCGTCGTTGATGCGAAAACGTACGCGGCATTAAAAGCGGCGGCTGCGAACCAAAAAACAAGCACGAACCCTTCTGCTAAAACGAAACCGGATACAGTCGCAACGGAATGGAAGGTTGGGGCGTCTGGCGAAGCGGTGAAGACGCTGCAAGAGCGTCTCAAAGCGCTCGGCTATTTTACCTATTCGCAAGTGACCGGTTATTTTGGACAAGCTACCGCCGAGGCGGTGAAAAAGTTTCAAAAAGACGTAGGGCTTGCGCCGACAGGCATTGCCGACCGTCTAACGATTGCGAAGCTCGAGGAAGCGCTGGCGAAAAAGACGAAGCCTGCCATCTTGTTAACGATTGGTGCAAGCGGCGAGCAAGTAAAAGCGGTGCAAACGAAACTGAAAGCGCTCGGGCATTTTACGTATCCAGAAGTGACTGGCTATTTTGGACAAGCGACGGCTGAGGCGGTGAAAAAATTTCAAGCGAGCGTCCAATTGCCAGCGACGGGCATCGTGGACGATGACACCTACACGCGCCTTTTGCAAGCGCCAAAAACGTTCGACCCGATGGAGCTTGTTGCCGACGCCGCACCGCTATTAGGAAAGCCGTACGTATGGGGCGGGCAAACGCCAGACGGCTTTGACTGCAGCGGATTAATCGTCTATTTATTCCAAAAACAAGGGATTACACTGCCGCGTACGGTTGTAGCGATGTGGACCGCTGGCGTAAGTGTCGATGCACCAACGGTTGGGGACGTTGTCTTTTTCCAAACGGAAGGCGATACGGTGTCCCATGCCGGCATTTATATCGGCAACAACCAATTTCTCCATAGCGGCAGCTCGACCGGCGTGACGATTAGTGCGTTCAACAGCCCGTACTGGAGCGCCCGTTACGTCGGGGCGAAGCGGTATTGGTAGTGCAAGCAGGCGCTCTATTGGGGGAGCGCCTTCGTTTTTCTAGGCGATAGTGGGGTGATTTGCAAATGCGCTTTTAGCTGATTCGACACCAACTGCCGCTCTTTTTCTCGAATGATGACGTAAAAGACGCCGTTTATTTTCGTGCTTGTTCCTGCTAGGTGCAGCTTTTCGACGTTTGTGTGCGCTTGTTTATAATGCGTATAAATCGCTTTCATTTGTTCGAGCGTCAAATTCGTTTTCACGTGCCGTGCGATGGCGCGAAGTACGTCATCGTAAGCCATCACCGCTGTCGCCCCTTTTTGCATGACCGCTTCCACGATTTGCTTTTGCCGATCTTCCCTTCCAAATCCACCGCGCGGGTCGTTATACCGCATGCGCGCATATTTTAGCGCTTTTGCCCCGTTTAACGTAATGCGCCCTTTCGGAAACGTCGTCTTGTCGTACGTAAACGCAAACGGATTATCGACCGTAATGCCGCCAACCGCATCGACAATGTCGCGAAACCCGTTCATATTGACTTTCACGTAATAGTCAATCGGAATATCAAGAAACTGTTCGACGGTCGCTACTGTCATCCCAACGCCGCCAAACGCATACGAATGGTTGATTTTATCGAGTTTTCCTTTGCCGACAATCATGGTGCGCGTATCGCGCGGAATGCTCACCATTTTCACCGACGGCTGATTCGGATTGACGGTCACGACCATCAGCGAATCGGCACGCCCGCGGTCGCCTTTTCGCTCATCGACGCCGATGAACAAAAACGAAATCGGCGGCAAGCGCTTTAACTCCACTGGCGCTAGTCGCTTCATCGGCGCTGGGCGCTTGACCGGTTCATGAATTTGTTGGGCGGTTTTTGTAAGCTCACGGTAAAGAGACTGACGATACAGATAGAAACTGCCGATACTAACGATCAACACAAGAATAAAAACGCCAATCCACTGTCTTTTTTTCCGCACATGCCGCACGCTCCTTTTTCTCTAGCATGCGACTCCCTTCTACAAATGATTCTTTAGAGAAATGAAAATGTTTTCCAACTGCCAAAAAAGGGGGCAATCGTGTAAGATAGAGTTAGGAAATGAACGGAGAGGAGAAACGTGATGAAAATTGCCGTAGCAGGAACGGGATACGTCGGGCTTGTGACAGGTACATGCTTGGCGGAAATGGGACAGACGGTCGTTTGTTTTGATGTGCAAAAAGAAAAAATAGTGGCATTGCAGCAAGGGCGATCCCCTATTTACGAGCAAGGGCTTGAACCATTAATCCAAAAGAACATGAACGCTGGGCGATTGTCGTTTACCGCGGACGAAAAAGAAGCTTACGGAGAAGCGGATATCGTCTTTCTTGCCGTCGGTACGCCGGAAAAAGAAGATGGCTCCGCAGATTTAACGTATATGGAAGCCGCTGTTTTTTCGATTGCGAGAACTATGACAAAAGATATCGTGCTTGTGACGAAAAGCACGGTGCCAGTAGGAACAAACGAGCGCATTCGCGCGCTGATGGAACGGTGGAAGCCGCCGTTTTTGCGGACAAGCGTCATTTCCAATCCGGAATTTTTGCGAGAAGGGTCAGCGGTTCATGACTGGTTTTACGGCGACCGCATTGTCATCGGCGCAAGCGAAGCGGACAAAGAGGCGGCAGAATTGCTTTCTCGTCTATATGAACCGCTTGGCATTCCGATCGTTCGAACGGATTTAGCGAGCGCGGAAATGATTAAATACGCTTCCAATGCCTTTTTAGCGACGAAAATCAGTTTTATTAATGAAATTGCCAACATTTGCGAAAAAGTAGGGGCGACGATTGACGATGTCGCTTACGGAATCGGGCTGGACAAACGAATCGGTTCGCACTTTTTGCAGGCGGGCATCGGCTATGGCGGTTCTTGTTTTCCGAAAGATACGAAAGCGCTCGTGCAAATCGCAGGCAACGTACAGCACAAATTTGAACTGCTTGAAGCGGTCATTCAAGTCAATAACCGCCAGCAAGCATTATTAGTAGAAAAAGCGAAGCAGCACATGTCGTTGCGCGGCAAAAACGTCGCATTGCTTGGGCTAGCGTTTAAGCCGAACACGGACGATGTGCGCGAGGCGGCGTCGCTTGTCATCGCAAACCGACTCTTGGCGGAAGGAGCGCATGTCGTCGCCTATGACCCGATTGCGACCGATAACGCCAAAAATCACTTGCCTTCTACTATTCGGTACGCTTCATCCGTGACGGAAGCGATTCGCGGGGCGGATGCGGCGTTCATCGTCACCGAATGGGACGTCATTAAACAAACACCGCTTTCTGTCTTTCGCGAAAAAATGCGTACCCCTATTATTTTCGACGGCCGCAACTGCTATTCGCTAGACGAAGCAAAACAAGCGAATGTGACATACGTCTCCATCGGGCGTGCTGAAGTCGTGGCGGAGGGGTGTGAAGTAAAAAAAGGAAAATATTAATGAAAAAACTATTTCCTGTTTTCGTTTGTCCGCTTACAATAAATGTATGATTTTATTTTTGGGGGTCAAACTAATGAAAAAATGGATGGCAAGTTTTATCATGGCGTTCGCTGTTGCGCTTAGTGTGTTTGGTTATAGCCACACCGCCGAAGCGAAAGTGCTGTGGGGCAATTTGGAGTTAAAAAAAGGGACGATTGGGAAGGTTGTTGTCGTGAAAAACACAACGCTTTACCAGTGGAAGCAAAATAACATGCAAGCAGTTCGCGCATTGAAAAAGGGGCAGCAATACCGCGTCTATAGCACGAAAACGGTAAAAGGTGCGTTCTTTTACGGCGTCGGCAACGGCTTGTACGTGCAAAAAAATGCGAACGTCCAGTACGTGGCGCTTTCGTCGCAGCAATTTACAACGTTAGTCAAGCAAGCGTTAAAAGGGGAGTATACGCTCGTAAGCGGGCAAGAGAAGGTGTCGTTTGTCATTGAAAAGCAAGACGGGAACGAGCTGACAGGCTGGTATTTTTATGACGAAAAAGATCCATTGCCTCTCGAAGGAACGGTCGATGGGAACGTTGTGACATTACGGGCGTATTTCGATGACCGGTATGGACAAATTTTAAACTCAGTGTCGTACTTGCAGCAATACAACGTGCCGCAGACGGAAATCGAAGAAGTAGCGAAACAGCTGATGAACAACGACGATTATTACATGCAGTTTCAATTTACGATTCAAAACGATCCAGAGCAGTTTGCTGGGCAGTTTCGTTTGCCGGATTTATTTATCGACGACCGGTATGATGTGACTGGAGTCGTGCTGAGCGATCCGTTTTCTGTGCAAGTGAAAAAGCTAGATTAAAAGACACGAGGTTCGCGTTGGCGGGCCTTTTCTTTTAGTGAGAAAAAAGCGAGGATATTTTTTTTGCAAAAAAAGTTCTCGATGTGCAAACGGAGGCATATAGATGTAAGGTGTGCATCGTTTTGTCATCGTTTTGTAATGAATTTGTAACCGTTTCGATAAGAGAATTGACGAAAAAATTTGGATTTAAGACTAGAAATTACGAGAAAAATGTATTATTATAGTAAACGTGGAGCGATGGGGAACAAACATCAAGATATAGCAACAGACGCACCATTTACTTCTATTGCCTAGTGATAGGTTAATAGGAATGTTTTGACCCCGTTAAACCTTTTAGGCAATGATTTTACTAATCTTTGTTTAGTACTCATTGCTCTAAAGTTTAGATAAAGAAGGGAGACGTACTACTCTATGGACAAAAAGAAAGCTATTAAACTAGCAACAGCAAGTGCAGTTGCTGCAAGTGCGTTCGTCGCTGCAAATCCGAACGCTTCTGAAGCGGCTACTAACGTTGCTTCTGTTGTAAGCCAAGCAAAAGCGCAATTTAAAAACGCTTACTACGCTTACAGCCAAGTAACAAGCACTGGTCAATTTGCGGACATTAACAAAGTTTATGCAGAGTACAACAAAGCGAAAAAAGCATACGCTGATGCAGTAGCATTAGTGAAAAAAGCAGGCGGCGCAAATAAAGACGCATTGCTTGCGGACTTAGATGCTACATACAACGAGTACGTAGCAAAACGCGTTGTCACTTACCTTGACGCATACAACTATGCAGTGAAATTGGATGCAATGCGCAAAGACTTGCAAGCTGCGGTTGATGCGAAAGATCTTGCAAAAGCAGAAGATCTTTACAACAAAATTTCTTACGAGTTGAAAAAACGTACAGTCATTTTAGACCGCGTATATGGCCAAACAACTCGCGACTTGCTTCGCTCTCAATTTAAAGCAGCTGCACAACAACTTCGCGACAGCTTAATGTATGACATCACTGTTTCTGTGAAGTTGAAAGCTGCTGAAGAAGCAACAAACAAAGGCGACCTAGCTGCAGCAGACGCAGCATTAAAAGCAGCGCAAGACGCATTAGCGAAAGCAACTGCGTTCAAAACAGAACTAACTACAAAACAAGCAACTGTACAAGCTGCTTACGAGGCGAAAGTAACGCCGAAAGTTGAGAGTGTAAGTGCGATTAACGTTAATAAAATTAAAGTAACATTCAGCAAAGCAATTGACACTACAAAAGCTAAATTCGAAGTTAAACGCGGTACAGTTACTGAGGATGTAAAAGTAACTTGGAACGAAGCTAAAACTGAAGCTGTACTTGAAAAAACAGCTGGTAACTTCACGCCTGCTGATTACACTGTAACTGTTTCAGGTGTAGACGGTCTTCAGAATGCTACTAACACTGTAACAGTACAAGCTGAAGAAATTAAACAAATCGTAATCAACACTACTCAGCTTCAAAAATCAGCTACAGCTCCGATTGCTGTTGACTTTATCAACCAATATGGTGAAAAAGCAACAATTTCAGCAACTGATAGCAAATTATTGATTACGGCTTACGACAAAACAAAAGGTGTTTCTCTTTCTCCTGTAGCAGGTAAATTCCAATTAAATGCTAGTGGGGCAGACCTTAAAGACGAAGTTGTTGTAACTGTTATGTACAATGGCGTAACAGCAACTAAGACATTAACGGTTGTAAACCCTGCTACAGTTGGTTCTGTAACTTTAGGTCAAGCAGTATTACCAACTGGAAAAACGATGTTTACTCCATCTGGTACAAAAGATGTTGAGTTAACATATACTGCTAAGAATACATTAGATGAAAATTACACATTAACTGCTTCTGATGTATCTAACGGTGCAGTACAATTCTTATCTTCTGACTCTAGCATCTTAAATCCAAGCGACATTTCAATTGACGCTAACGGAAAAATTAAGATTGCTAAGTTCGGTAAAGCTGGTACGGTTACATTAACAGCGTTCACACCAGCTACAGGTGCGGTATCTAAAACAACTATCGAGGTTAAAGAAGATGCAGGTGCACCATACTCTGTAACATTAGGTAAATCAACAGCTTCATTTGCTGCTGGTTCTACTAACCCAATCTATGTTGATTTATCTGTATTTGATAAATACGGAACAAAAATCGACGCAAAAGACTTAAAAGCTTCTGATTATACATTTACTTCTGATAACAAGACTGTGGTTGATTCTAGCAACATTTCTATTGAAACAACTGCCGGAAGCAACTATGGTAAGTTAAAAATTGTTCCTGTTGCTGGGGCAACTAAAGGAAGCAGTGCATTAATTACTGTAACAGTTAACGGTACAGGTCAAAAAGCTACATTAACATTAAGCGCAAGCGATGCTGCTGTTCCAACAGCTATTGATACCAAAGCAAATACTACTGTAGCTACTAACATGGTTGTTGGCGGTACACAAACATTAAGCTTTGATGTGAAAGACCAATATGGTACTGTTGTAGGTGCAACATCTGGTTATACTGTTGAGTATTCTACAAGCGATTCAAGCGTTGTTGCAATTAACGGTGCAGAAACTGGAGATGCTTTAGACTCTGCTAATGTTAGCATTACTGCTGTTAAAGCTGGTTCTGCAACAGTTAAGGCTACATTAAAGAAAAATGGTGTAGCAATTGCAGAAAAAGCATATACAATTAATGTACTTGCTAACGATTCTACGAAAGTAACTTACAGCATTCCAACTATCGCGCCAGTTTATAAAGGTCAACTTAACACTGCATTAGCTGGTGGTGTGACTATTACTGGTGCAATCGATACAGATGCTGAAAAAGCAGCTGCTGTTGCTTCTGGATATGCTGAAGAAGTTGTTATCAACGCAACAGACGCTTCTGGTAATGTTGCTCAAGTGCCTGCATCCGCTGTTGTAAGCGTAAGCTTAACTCAACCTAAAAAGGCTGATGGAACAGCAACTACAGGCGCACTTGACTACTTCCAATACAATGGTAAATATTATGTGTACACTAAAACTTTATTCGTTCCTGCTGATTTCCAAAACGGTAACAGCACAGCTGACTTAAAAGGTAAAATCAGCTTTACAATCAATGCTGATGATGCTGTAAAAGTAGTTTCTCAAGACATTACAGTATCTAAAGATGATGCAGTAGCTCAGTCAGTTGCATTCAAGGATAAAGCTTGGAACGATGCAAGTGCTAAAGATGCAGTTGACGTAACTGAGCTTACACTTGATAAAGCTGCAGATTATGCTACTGCTGGCGGCAAAAAAGTATTCGTTTGGGCTAAAGACCAATTCGGTGGATACACAGCTGCGGCTGAAACATTAACACTTGCAAATGTTGATGGTGTAAACAATATTAGTGATGATACTGTAACAATTGCTTCAAACGGTGCAATTGCTATTGCAGATGCAAGTAATAATACAACATTCACTAAGAACAATGCTAAATTCCGTTTGATTGCTCAAGCAGGTTCTCAAACTGACTTTGTAACATTCACAGTTGCTGATGGCGTACTTCCAACAGCTGCTGCGACTGGTGCAGTTTCTGTAAATCAAGCTACAGCTGGAACTTACGCAGCTAATGATACAATTACAATCAAATTCAGTGAAAAAGTAAAAGTATCTAACCTTGTGGGTACTAATGGTGTACCTCAAAATATTTCTATTGCACAAGGTACAGCATCAAATACCCCAAACCTAGATGCTTCTACTATCGCAGCAACAGATGCTGACAACAACGGTTATGCAACAACTTTTGTAATTACACTTAAAGGTTCTTCTTTAAGTGTTGCGAAAGATAATAAACTTGTTGTAACTGCTAATAAAGTTGAAGATGTAGCTGGCAATACTGCATCTGCTAATGTTGAATTCGTATTACCTTAATTGCACAACTAAAGTTTAAATCATATAGAAAAGCTCTGCGGAGAGAAAGCTCTGCGGGGCTTTTCTTTTTGCCCAAATCTGTATCGAGCTTGATTTCAAATATATATTATGATTTTGAACCTACAGTCATAAAGCCTCAATTCCTTTCGGGGAATTGGGGCTATTTTTGTTTTAGGAGGGAAAGGGATGAGCAAGTATCAAACCATCAACCACCAGCAGCTAGAGTTGCTAGAAAGGGAGGTGCCTGCCAAGCAGCCAGCGAAGCGCGTCAATATTGTAAGCCTGAAGCTCGTTCGTGAGTCTAGCGTGCTGTACAAGGAGCGCCAAATCAAGTCTCCGGAAGATGCGTACAGGCTGCTGAAGCCGTTTCTTGTGGAAGCTGACCGCGAGAAGTTTGTCGTTGTCTGCCTTGACACGAAAAATCAGCCGACAGCCATTCACGTTTGCCATGTCGGGAGTTTGAATGCAAGCATCGTTCATCCACGCGAGGTGTTCAAGTCGGCGATTTTGGCAAATGCGGCGTCGGTGTTAGTCGCGCACAATCATCCATCGACCGACCCGACACCGTCAAGAGAAGACATTGAGGTGACAAGAAGGCTCGTCGAGGCAGGGAGAATTGTCGGGATTGAGTTGTTGGATCATGTCGTTGTTGGTGGGGAACGGTTTGTGTCGTTGAAAGAAAAAGGGTACGTGTGAGGGGGAAGAATCATGCTCGAATGGTTTATAGAGAAAATGAAACGTGAGTTTGGCGTGGAAGTGAAAATGGAGGAAGCCGGGTACGAATCGTATGCGTTTGACCATGAGGAGATCGATGACTTACTCATTCCTGCCGAACATGTGGCGAAATTGCCAAATCCGCTCTTATTAGAGGCGTTCATGTATGTGGATGCAGAAGGGATTGAGTGGATTGCTGGTGTGGTCGTTGCGGAAGAAACGAGAGAGAGGTTGTACGAAGTGTGGATCAAAGACGGAAAGCGAATCGGTTATACGATATATGTGTGAAACTGGCAATATGACGGTGAAAGGAAAGGGGAAGAGAAAATGGCAAAGTACCATCGCATCCTCATTAACGGAGAGCCGTACTACCGAGAATACAGGTATGGGTCAGATAGCTATGGGGAGATGCTTAGCGAAGAAGAACTTGTTCACATGTTGTTGGAGGAGGTGGTGGACGAAGAGATTGACATGAACGAAAGGGAGATTGAATCCGCTTTGCGCCGAATTCCAGATTATCAAGATCGCCACATCCTGCAAAACTACATCCGCTATTTAGAGCGAGTCCATCGGGAATAAAATGAACTCCCGACATTTCTGTTGCCAAACTCCCGACAAAACAAAACATGTTCCAACGATCGCTGGTACGTTCGATGTGTGCCAAGACATCTCCAGCATTTTCGCGCCAAACAACTCATGACATTATGATATAACTGTCGGGAGTCGGGAGGGAAAGGAGGTG
Organism: Anoxybacteroides voinovskiense; assembly: GCF_014196205.1. GTDB lineage: Bacteria > Bacillota > Bacilli > Bacillales > Anoxybacillaceae > Anoxybacteroides > Anoxybacteroides voinovskiense. The sequence continues at coordinate 38,165 of NZ_JACIDE010000024.1, forward strand.
AAAAAGACATGTGGGAAAAAGTTGTTGCGACCATTGTGGTGACGGTTGCCACCGAAGCGATGAAACAATGGATGAACGAAGGACAATAAAAAGGAGGAATGACCGATGAAAGTATTTCCGTGTTCTTGCCTATGCAAGCAATCGTGCCCTTTATGTACGGGGAAAACCATCATTGACATCATCAAACGATGACACTATGGATGAATGAGGTGTCCATCGTTTTTTCTGTTTTAGGGGGGATTTTGTGCAAGATTTACTCCATGCATTTAAGCAGTGGCTCATTGAAGAAGGGAAATCGCCGAAAACGATGGAGTCGTATGTCGGGGATGTGGCAAAGTTTCAGGCGTATATGGTCGAGAAGGTGGTTGATTCACGTCAGCCGCTTTCTCGTTTTTCTTTCGTTCGTTATAAGCAACATTTAATCGACAACGGCTATGCGGTGGCGACGATCAACAAAAAAATCAACAGCTTAAAAGTGTACAATGACTTCCTGCAAAAGAAGGGAATCGTAAGCGACAGTTTCATTCAACTGAAACGCGATCGCATCTCGATTGCCGCTGGAAGTGAACATGTCGTGACGGCATTGTCGGAACAACAAGTCGAAAAGCTGTTGTTTTATGTCGAGGATCAGACAAAAGTAAGCCAACGGAATAAACTGATTGCTTACTTATTGCTTTATACAGGCGTGCGCGTGTCGGAGTTGGTGAACATTAAACGAGCCGACATTGATGCTTTAGCCCGTACGCTCACCGTTCGCGGCAAAGGCGGGAAAGTGCGCGAGATCACGTTGCGGCAAGATGTGCTTCACGTCATGAAACAATACGAACAAGGCGAACGAGCGAACTCACGTTTTGTCGACAGCGACTATTTGCTTGTGAGCCAGCGAGCGCCAAAGATGCATCGCGATGCGGTCAGGGAGTGGCTAGCGAACGTTTCAAAGGAACTCGGATTTCACTTGCATCCGCATTTGTTTCGCCATACGTTTTGCACGCGCTTGTTGAAAAAAGGAGTCGATTTAACAACGGTCAGTAAATTAGCAGGGCATAGTACAGTGAACATGACCGCAAGGTTTTACATTCAAACGACAAGACAGGAAAAGATGGATGCTGTTCAGCTATTGTAGGAAGGGGAAATGGAACGATGAAAGTCATTCAATGTGTCAATGACATCGAGGCATTAAAAGCATACAGGCGGGCACCACAGCCGCTCATTCAAGCGATCGAGCAGGATTTCATCGATCTTTACGAAGCAAGTGGAAAAGAAACATCGCTGCTTGCTTTCTTCTTGCCATACGACCAAGCGCTCATTTTACTAGAAAAAGAGGATGACGTCATGGCGCAGGTAGATGACCCATTTACGTTGGAATATGTCGAAAGACATCATCATGGAGACATGGCATTTTACCGCATCGCGAAACGATGGGGGCATGAGTTTCAGCTATTTTATACGCTCGTTGGCATACATGATGAATCGACGGAACAATGGCTGTTGGAACAAGCCGATTGGAACGAAGGAAGAGGGGATTTTTATGTTTGAACGATACAAGCCTCGTTATATGACACGTGCGGTCGCGGACACATTAAGTGAAGAACATCTACAGTTCATCCTTCGGTATGTGGATGAAAGGAATGAGCAAATGACGGATTATTTACAAATATTCGAGTTTTACGTGGAAAATAACGAACAATGGCTCGTTCAACGGCAAGAACAGCCAGAGCGAGAAACGCCGGTGTTTGTGCCGCTGGAAAAAGCCCTTCCCATCGAACAGACGGTGTGGGTGATGGATCAACAAGACCATGTCATCGTCTTATTTCCGAGTTGTTATTGATTAATATTAGCGAATAAAGAATGATACGTTCTTGGAAATGTGGGATGAGGTCAAAGCAGAAAGAAGCATTTGACCTCATTTTTTTTTGCCGCTTATTTTGCCGATTATTCGGTTTCGTTTTTATGATGACGGACTAATTCGTCCAGAAAGGAAGAAATATCAGGAATGACCCCTTTTTCCTTGAGCGCTTTTAAGTAAGCGATCGTTTCTGGCAACAAATGTGCTGTAAATTTGACACGTTGTTCTTTATACGTCGTTCCTGCTTCTTTTTTTGGTCGCCCTCTGTTGTCTTTATACCCTTTTTTCTTCAATTCCTCCTTTGCCATCTCTATGCGCCGCTCGAGCGACTGCATTTTGTAAGCGATTCGCTTCTTTTCGAATGCATCACTTTCCGTTTCGAATGCTTTCTTTAACGCTTTCCATTCGGACAAAAACTCTTTTTGTTTTTCCAACAAGTGTTCGATTTGTTTCTTTTGCTTTTTCTCATATTGTTCCAAGTCGAACGCTCGCTTGCGTGGGTTGGTTGGTCTCAATTTAATCATTCCTTTCGCGATGTCTTAATTTATTGTTTTCATTTTTTGGTCGACTGGAAAATCCAAAATGTGCCTCATTTTGTGCATGGACAGAAACATTCGCATCGCATGTTTTTTCGGTCGACCGAAAATGGGAAGCAGGAGGGGAAAGAACGATGGGAGTCATGGACATTTGTCGTTTGTGGATTCAAGAGAAAGACGAATCAAAAGATGCATCAAGCCATCGTTTTTTTGCCCACAAGAGAAACAACTAGGCAAAGAAGGAGGAGGTGTTGCTTTTTTGCATGTTCAACTGCAGGAAAGAGCGAAAGGACGATGAATGGATGGCTTGGTTGCCGTTTTGTTTTTTCTTTTTTTGTTGATAAAGACACCTAACATAACATTAATGTGTTTACGTTTACGTCTACGTACACGAAAACGGCGACATGGACGTTTTTGTGCACCTGTACGCAAACGTCGCGCATGACCATTTCATTTTAGCAGGGAAAGGAGCATACACGTATGGAACATGACATTGGTTATGACGGAACGAGAGGAAAACGAAGCCATCATCATTTGAAGCGAACGAGGGAGGACGATTGGAACACGCTTGAATTCGGGGACGATGAGGAATATGAGTTGGAATATGACGAAGAAGAGGTGGAATGGGACGAAGGAGAAGAAGCAACCGAGCATGAATCTTTCACGCAAGCAAGCAGCAAATTCAGCACAACGAACGATCAAGCATTCGTCTTGAATGGGAAGCCGCTGATGTTGAAAGAAGCAACAAAGAAAGCCACTTTTGCGGAAACACACGTGCGAGTGACGACATACTTAGAAAAAAACATTTATCAAATCATCCAAATGCTGAGAACACACAACCAGATCGAATCGATTACTAAATTGATCAACGACAGCGTGAAAGAGTATTTGATGAAGAAGTACCAATAGGAAAAGGACGATTCGTCCAGATGCGCCGAGTGACTTCGAAGGGAGAGTCACTCGGTTGCGGTTGTTTTGCGTTTCTTCGTTTTTTTCAATTTGTCTATTTCTTTCAATAGTTTTTTACGACTGTCGACACTTGATGGATAGATGACAAGAAAATTTGAGTTTGTCACGAATCCGATAATATCTTCTGGGTACTTATTTGACAGCAATTTTCCGATCATTGCCTCAGCATTTTCGGATGTCTTAATAAAAATAGGGTGTGCTGGTATCTTACCATAATCTGTAACATGGTGTTTTAAAACAAAAGGAAGCAATGTTTGATTCACTTTCGTGATATGTTGTTTACCAAATACATAAACACCCTGATCACTTTTTATAATATTTAGTTCCTTAAAGTCTTTACTAATTATGCTCTGTGTAACTTTGTCAAACCCTCTCTCTTTTAGTGCTTGGATAATGTCTTTTTGACTCACCATGTTTTCGGATTTAATTATTTCTACAATAGCATTTTGTCTTTTCTTCTTTGTTTCGTTGCTTCTAGGCATGGAAATTCACTCCTTTCAAAAAAATTTTTTTTAATGGGGCGCGTATATAGGTCTTGGATTATTCTATTTCTATCATTATCGTTTGACCGATAGTACGAGCACCCCCTCGCGAGAAGCCTTTTTTCAATTTCATACAAAAAGAATATGAATTGATTTAAAAGGAATATTATCAATTTAGAATGTATATTATACACGTTATTGATGCTATTGACAATACCTTTTTTCGTCATTTAATATAATGGTTGAAAGGAGGGCGATTTTGCTTGGTAGAAATAAGGATAAAAGTGGAAGATTAATAGGCGGAAAACAAATCTAAGGTACTATGAAAACCGAGAAGATGATGATATTTTCCAAAACAAAATGGAGGTGTGAATGATGAAGGTTAATGAACAAATGAAAACAGAAAAAAACGAGAAGGAGGTGATCGAGTTGGAACAAATGCATGACATGGAGGAAGACGACCATGAGTACGAGATGCAAACAGATGATGAGGGAAGCGATCAAGAAATAGCGTGTCAACAAGACGAAAATGAAGATGTGGCTGGAATGGTTGGGCTTGAGGGCTTCAAACCTGCCAATGCTTTACATGAACAACGAGCCCCTAAAACAGGTGCTGGTGCGTTGTCCATTGTGTTTACACCGAGAAATGGGAAACGTTTCGTTATTGCTCGGCATGTGATTGAAAACCTAGGTAATCCAGAAACGGTACAAGTGGCTTATTCAGATCATGCAATAGCGATTGCTGAATACATCGGGGAAGAATTTACGAATTATGTGTTGAAAGCAAGTGGTTCCAAACGGGTCATTTATTCAGCTCATTTAGTGGAGCTATTAATAGAGTGCTGCGAATTGGATTTTAGTAATCGTACAACCATTACCTTTTCAGATGTATCATACCAGACACACAACGGCAAAAAGGTTGCGATTATTTCGATGAAATAATCTAGCATATATAAAAAATGATAGAAATGAATGGAGGAATACGTATGAATTTTACAGGTAATATCCATACAACTACATCGGCAAGTCTCAACCACAATGGAAGAATACGCATGAAGTTGGCATGGGGTGCCAATACACCGACGAATTTTGATTCATCACAATTACATCTTTGTCATGACGTGAAAATTAATGTGTGGAAAGATACCATTCAAACTGATAATTTGGAAGAAATTAATAGATTGTGTAAAAGGATCGAGAGAAAAACTCCGTATGCGTTAACGAAAGTGTCTTTTGAGGAAGATATGCTGGTCATTCAATTACATGGTGTGGAACCATTGAACCCGTCATTAACGTTACAGGAAGTAAGTTCTGCTTGGCATCGTGTGCAACATGCGTGCTTTGAAACTTTTCCTATTCCAGAGACTGAATGGGTAGTTCAAGTTACGACTTCCCTGGAAACTATGTGGGGATTTTTAGATAGAATAGGCAAAAAATCGTTACCAACGAAATTAGCACGTTGGTTTGTACATCAACAAATGGAATATGATAGTTCTCCTATATATCAACCGAAAGGATGGTAACCATGAACAACCAAGTACCAAATGGCAATAACCAAGTACAAAAACAAGCGAAAAAACAAAGCACATCGAACATAAATTATTACGGTAGGGAAAAAGATTGGGTGTTATCGACAAATGGTTTATATCAAAAAATTGAGAATAAGCATGGTGAGAAACAATGGATTCGCATAGCTAATTATACGGAGATACAAAAAATTCGCCAAAATATCGAAACCAAAGACATTACATTAAGTATCAAATACTATTATCACGGTCAATACCACGAAATAGAGATTGCAAGAAGTCAGTTAAACCCAAACGATTTCGTTAAATTAAATGGAAAAGGAATAGATGTATTTCATAATAATGTAAAAAAGGTTATAGAATTCCTACGCATTCAAGAAAAAAAAGCCCCATACGAATATGCCCATTGCGGTATGGGGTGGACACAGATAGATCACCGTTTGTGCTTCAAACATCATCATATCATAGGCTTGGCGGCTTTTCAATCAAATTACGAAGGAGCGTACTGCATTGAACCACGTGGAACGCTGCAGGGGTGGTTAGACATCATTCATTCAGAAGTCATCGGGAACACGCATTTGGAATTAGCATTAGCCTTTGGTTTTTCTGCCCCTGTGGTCGGGTTACTTTCTACACAATCGGGCAATGATGTAGATACCTTGTTAGTTCATGTGTATGGAAACAGTTCGAAAGGCAAGACGACCGCTGCTCAAGTAGCGGTCTCCCCTTTCGGTAAACCGAGCCGACAGGGCAATGGATTGATTAAAAGCTGGAATGCTACACATAACGCCATTGTTGCTTTGCTTCGTGGCAATTATGGCGTACCGATCGCTCTTGATGAAGCGTCGATGAGTACCATAAAAGATTTTTCCCCTTTAATCTATATGTTCGCGGAAAACCGTGAAAAGGAGCGGTTAAACAAAGAAGGGGGATTTCGTGAACAACACACGTGGGCGACGACACTGATCTCAACCGCTGAACATTCGTTGTTTCAAAAAACAAATAAAAACGATGGCTTGCGCATGCGGGCGTTTGAGTTCGGAAACATCACATGGACAAGCTCTGCGGAAAATGCCGACGCGTTGAAAAAAGGACTGAATGAACATTACGGACATGCAGGGATTCATTTTGTGCAATATTTGCTTCAGCTAGGATTGGAACAGGTCATGGAACGGTGCGAGAAGTGGAAGGTACATTGTGAGAACACCTTGCCGAAAAGCGATTTCATTTCGCGGGTGTCGCAAAAGTTTGGGATTCTTCTCGCAACTGCGGAAATGGTGAAGGAAGCGTTTGATCTTCCACTAAACATTGATGGGATGATGCAAGTGTTGTATGAGGTGGAAGAACAAGCAGCAAAGGAACGTGGAATTGGCGAACAAGCATATGAATACATCGTTCATCGCATTTTGCAACATTTGAAATGTTTCCGTATGGATAAGAAGCCATTTGAAGGACACGAGTGTTGGGGGAAAATTTCCTACCCGAAACATGCCCAAAGTAATCAGGTCGAAGTGGCTATTTTCCCTCATAAGTTTAAGCAGTTATTAGAGGAAGGCAGTTTCAGCGATCCGAAAACGGTGTTAGAAGAATGGCGGGAAAAAGGATATTTAAAAGCAGAAAAAGGAAAGTACACGAACCG
>NZ_JACIDE010000025.1 GCF_014196205.1 Anoxybacteroides voinovskiense
AGAAAACGCTTACAAACACTGGGTTATTTAAACCAAATATATCCAGAGAATCGAAATATCAAAAAAAATCTCCCACAAACTCTTGACTCAATCATTTTCATCCCTCCATTTGATTTTTCGCGGCGACTCCTGTACTATGTAAGTAACTGCTCGAAGTAAGGAATCACCTTTTTCTGAAACGTCTCACTCCGTCAAGTGAGGCGTTTTTCATTCCGCAATTTTTCGTACTACACCAAGATTTTCAATAAGATACTGCCAAATGTTTTCTTCAAGAACGACTTCCCCGTCTGGAAACTCGTAGATTGTATCGCCATACAAAATTTCATCTCCGCACGCATCTACTCCCCAATGTTCTGATTCAATCTGATATGGGTAGCCTGTCCGCAACATTCTCGTGATTGCTGGATGCTCTAAGTCTTGCACGTCTTTTCACCTCCTTTTTTGTAGGAATTCCCTCCCTTCGTGTCTAATAGTGGCGGAGAAGGGAGGTGAAAGCATGAAAGAAAAGTTTCAGAAAATCGAAGAAATATTCAAAATTCTTGATGAATCTTTAATCAAAGAGATTATTGAACCTAAGATAAGCAATCGTATTCGAAACCATTACGATACCCTTATTCAACTCGGACTCAAAGATGATGAATTGATATCTGCGCTAGTTTCCGTTAGTGTCGCTGAATCCATTAGACTAAGCGCGTTCATTACGGTTTTATTAACAAACCTTGATCCAAACGAGCCATTCGACCCTCGCGATTTTATTCATGTCGTGAAATGAATGGTTTTGCTAGTTCTTGAATACGCTCTTTGCTTAATGGCTCTGGAAGCTTTATTACCGCATCGCTGGGTTTCAAACGTTCTGTATACACTTCACATTTCGGTTCAAACTCATTGATCCGCTGAAGGGTTTCCTGTAGTTGCTCTACAAGAGTTTCGGCTCTCTCAAGCAAATGCTGGAATTCTTCAGCATTCTTGAATTGAATGGATGCTTTCATATTTCCTCACCTCCTTTTGCAGGATTCCCCTTTCTTTTGTCGAATGGTGACAATGAAAGGGGGTGAGTAGCCTTGAAGAAGATATACGCCAATCTTCTTGGTGAATGGGTCGATCTCTCATCCGATGATACATGCTTAATGGGACCACGTATGGTCAAACCTTCCGTTTGGTGGGAAGAAAACGCTGAGATTTGGAGTCCCAATAAAAAAGATGAACATACCATGTATCAATTGGACTATGTGAATATTCACTACAAAGGGAAAGACTATCGAATCAGCCCTATTTTTATCCAAGTTGTTAGCGAATAACGTCACTCAGTTTTGGCAATGACATCCGAATAACGTCGAAGGTTAAACTCAACTTCAAGGTTTCTTTTCAATTCTTCAGAGTCGTCAAGCTCCAGCTTGGCGGCTTTTAACGCGAAATATAGATTGACTTGTTGCGCAATTCTTTCCCACTCGTATTTTTTAAGACCTTGGAGTTGCTCAACTAAAGACGCGATTTGCTCTTTTGTCATTCCCTTCACCTCCTTTGCGTGTAGTCAATGCGCCAGTGCGCATCGTCATGACCAGGAACAAACGTGACGGGCGGGGGAGAACCCGATAGTTCCTAGCCATGACGACAGGCACTAGACCTGTCGGGTATGCGTGTAGTACAATGGTGGTGTGTGGGGGCTAGCGTTGCCGCGCTGGCCGTTTTTCTTGTTGTAGCTCACGCAACCTTTGTTTCATTCGGTACTCAAACACCATGATGTGGAACGGATTGTTCCGCATCACCTCACAAACTCTCCGAATCTCTGAAACTTTCATTAAACGAGTAGTGAAGAAACGTACACTCATCACTCATTCCCCTTTCTTGCTACAACTGCAATATCAATCCCTTTCTCACGCAGCGTTTCCACGATTTTCACCAACTCATCGTGCCGTTCTTTCCGCCTAATAAGCTCGTCCAAATCTCGCTTGCAGCGAAGGAATTCCTCCGCCCATTTCTCTGCTTCGTCAAAGTGATCGTGTATTAATTCCAGGCGCGCTTGGAGTAAGCATAACGCCCCGAAGTTGACCAGCTTCTCCGCCAAGTGACGGTCTTTTTCTAATACGTTCATTGCTTCATCTCCTCTCGGAGTCGAAGCCCGAACCGTTCAGGATACTTCTTGATTGCTTCAAGCACCGTTCCTAACGTCACAACGTTTTCGTGCAGTAACCCTTTATCGTCATCGAATGTTACTTCCGTAATAATGTTGCGATCCAAATCCAACACACTCACAACGTATAGTGGTGGTACAGCGTCAAATTCCAAAATGGACGATTGAATGATTTGCGGTTGTTTATAGAGCGCATTTACATGGTTACGTACAAACACCGGAAGCTCATCGAACGAGATACGTTTAATTTTCATTGTTATCCCCCTTCATTTCTTGCTCTTTCTGCTTTCTGCGCTTTTCATTTTCCTTGACCATCCGAATATAAATTTCGATAAAGTTATCTAGCGCTTCTTTTGACGGTTCTTTCCGTTCACCTACGCACCGAACGACTACTTCTGGCGGCTTCATCGTTCTTTTTCGTTTTTTCACGTTCACCATCTCCTTTTTAGGAGATGTATGCGACGAATCATCGTGTACAACATTCTGAATTTCCGACATTTTATTTCCCTCCTGTCAGTTTGTAGGAATTTCCTCCCTTCGTGTCGAATAGTGGCGGAGAAGGGAGGTGATAAAAAATGGCAAAGTTTTATTACTACAACAAACATGTTGATAATAAAGGAAACCACGAAGTTCACAGCGAAGATTGTTCTTATTTGCCTAACTATGACAACCGCATAATGATCGGGTACGAAAACGACTGTAAATCTGCAATCGAGCGAGCAAAACGAGAAACCGGAAAAACGAACTTCGATGGCTGTTGGTATTGTAGTTTTGAGTGCCACACCGGATAAGAGGGGCTAGTCCCTCTTATCTCTATAAGGAATCGCATTATCGTAATAAAACTTTCTGACAAGTGACGGTATTTTTTCGAGTTCCCTTAATGTAAAACCGTGTTCCTGACACTGTTTGCAAATGTACGTCACCAAGTCGTTGAACGCTTGTTCTCTTTGGTTGTTCATGTATATCCCCCTCTCTCATTATTCGTAATGGGCGAGGATGATCTTTGCGATAACGTAAAGGTCTTCTTCGTCCCATCCTTTTTCGTAGGCGAATTGCAAAAGTTCTTTTGCTTTTGTGAGCGTTTCGTTCGGTAGTTTAATCATGTCTTTCATTCCCTCTCACCTCCTTTTGCAGGATTTTCCTCCTCCTTGTCGAATGGTGACAATGAAAGGAGGTGGTTTCAATGATTCGGATTGTTTATGGTTCGTGCCCAGAACAAGATTGCGAATATGACATCGCGGTTTACTATGCGCGTGTACCAACAATAAATAGTCATCGAATCGGATACAAGAAAAATGGGTTTAATTGCGATTATGGCTCACTACATGGTTGTTCTTATGAAGATCGGCAACAATGCCCTATTTACAACAATCTTCCTGAGATCTCTTACGATTTGGTCTGATGAGCGCACTATATCGAATGTCTGTTGTTAGCTCTTCGAGAAGCCAAAATCGACTAAGATGATTCCAATTGCATGCGTTAACGTATTTGCACGTTGCGCAGACCATCCCGAGGTCTGCCAACTGCTCCACTTTTGAATCTTCCCAAAAGTGGTACAAGTGCCAGCTGATACAATGAAATGCGTGTTTCATCTTCTCGTCTCTTTCAACCAGAGCCACTAACGCTTGCACATTCTTCTCATCTGTGCAATAATTTTTTTCCATCTCCCCTCACCTCACCGATATGAGTTGCATTGCCGCAATCACAAAAGCTAATTCACTTCGATCAGACCGTTCGATGAAGTTTTCTGCTTCATCAACGGTCCATCCTAAATGTTCAACAAACTGATTGATAAGCTTCTTTCGCAATGGAGCGCTAACGCTCATTAACTCCCACCCCTCTTGCAGGATTCTCCTTCCTTTCGTCGAATTAAAGCGACGGAAGGAGGTGATAACACGATGGATAAAAAATCAGATAACGAAATTCCTACCCTCTTAAAAGAACGTATAGATTTAAAAGCGTTAACAGCTAAAACTTTTGCAAATGTTATCGAAAATATAAGAAACGGAAAGACTGAAGAAATAAGTATGGATCTGAATACTGAAATTTGGTTCTTTACACACTTTGGAATAGTATCAGGAAGTCTATATATTCCATCAGAAGAAAACGATGCATTTGATCCGACTTATTTTCTTCATACACTCATTTTTAAGACTCGTGACTCGCTGCTTTCATCCTACATAGAAAAAGGTGTTGCGAGATTAACAAACGATTCTAGTTTCGTATTGCTTAAAAATGTAACAGTCAAGCCTTATGCTAGTCCTAGTACTCCGTACAAGCTCGGTTACTTTCTTTTATACGGTGATGCAATTCTCGGCATATCTTTTGGAGATCAGCCGAAGGATCAATACGTACATGTGGTTGAATAGACACTGACTTCGGAGCTGTCGCCTTATCGGCGGCTTCTTTTTCCAATTTAGCGATACGTGCTTCTAATTCAGCTAGACGTTGCTCGATGTCCATTTCCCTCACCTCCTTTTGCAGGATTCTCCTTCCCTTTGTCGAATGTTGACACTGGAAAGGAGGTGTCCAAATGAGCTGGAATGCAGAAATTGTTTTAAAATCTGGAAAAGTTGTTGCTGTTGCTGATTTAGTATCAATCAATCGCGTAAGTCAATCTGACAGCTCTGTGTCTAAAAACACTGACTTTGAAAACTTTACACTTCCATCTAAAGGGATACTGTCGTTTGTCGGTAAAAACCATATCGTATGGCTCGAATCGTCCGATATTGAATACTTATCGTTATTCCGAGTTAACTGATTTCAATTTCCACGACAAGAGTGCAGCGTGCGCTGTGCTCTTTTTCAATTTCGAGTAGTTGCTCGACAATCCGTTTTGCTTCTTCCACGTTTGAGCAAGATAGTTTTACTTTTACTTCCATTCCCCTCACCCCCTTTATGCGGTTTGTTATTGCAGGATTTTCCTTCCCTTTGTCGAATGTTGACACTGGAAAGGAGGTGAATAAGTTGATAACTTTTGCCGAAGTAAAATGCTACAATTGTGAAAATTCTTTTCCTGTTTACTGGAACAACTGGGAAAAGAACTTGCCTATCCGTTGTCCTTTTTGTATTGCTAGTTTTAATGAAAAATTTACAGAAATGCTTAAACATTCGTTAGGTACAGTAAACGAATTAAACAAAGAGCTTAGAAGTCGTCACAGCGACGGGTCTCACGACTTGTTCCAAGTCGATTTCAAACATGTATACGTTCCAATCGATAAATATCGCTTAGATGATTAAACAACTCATACGCTTGATATTCATTGAGATCGTTACGCAATAACACTTCTTTGATTTCCTCTACGACTTTTTCGTAACGGTCTCTCCCCAACGCAATTTGTAATTCTTGTTTAGCATGCTTGATTGAACAAAGTGCTTGCTCAAGCTGTTCCATTGTCATTGTCCTCACCCCCTTTCACGCGGTTTGCTCGTCCCTCTCGATAAGAGGAAGGATGCCGAGTTTGTTTTTCAACATTTCATAGATGAATAAGCGTCCTTTTTGCGTCCAATACGTGTGCATTTTGCTCGTTTCTGAATCAATCGTGTGCGTTTTACTTTGCGTGTACCCTTTGTCTTGGTACTTGGAGTAAAGCAACCAGCAATCACCTTGTTTGTATTGAATGCCGAGCTGATGCAACAGTTGGTTCATTTTCATCGCGCTCATGCCGTAGTCTTTCGCAATTTTACTAATCGAAATGAGCGATTTGTTTTGCAGGATTAAATCGTAATAAGTCGCTTTCGGCTGTAATTCTTTGATGATTTGGTCTTTCTGTGCGTTTTGCAGTTGCAATTGCTCGTTTCGCTCCACTTGCTCAACTAACTGCAACAGCGCCTCTTTGTACGTCGTCGGCAACTTGAACGGCTGTTTCTGCTTCTCCAGCTCCGCACGCATGCGCTTAAACTCCTCAATGAACCGCACCTTCATTTTCATTGCCTCTGGCGTCGTGTACGACATGGCTACCAACGTGAACGCTTCTTCGGTGAGAAGGTATTTTTTGTACCACTGCTTGTTTTGTGGGTGTTGGTAGTGGGTCTGCTCAAAGTTGAGCACCCCCCATTCTCTTTCGCCAGCTTCATTCAATTTTTCGATCTGTACTTCAATATCACGTACAACGTTTCGATGATCTTTCTCAAACACTTCCGCTACCGTTAAGCTGTCTGTTACAACACGGTTGCTTTCGATGAAAACTAACTGATTCATCGCGTTCCTCCTTTATGCGGTTTTGTCACCATTTTGGTTACTACGGGGTAAAAAAATATCTTCTATTCTTTTACCGAAAAAATCTCGTAGTTTAAACATTTCTTCTAAAGTGAATTGAAATTCACCGCGTTCTTTCAAACCATATGTTTTTTCGGTGATTCCTAGATATTCAGCGAGTTGTTTTTGGGTCACTCCTCGCTTTTTACGAAGGATAATCAGTTTTTCCTGCATCCTATCACCTCCTTCTGATTGTTATCCTATCACCAAAACGGTTACTTGTAAAGAGTTTTTTGTTATTTTTTTTATATTTTTGTTCCGAAACGGTTACTTTTGTGCTAATATTCTATTAGATTATTAGAAAGGAGGTGTTGATTTGAGTTTACAAAGATATGTAGGAGAGAAAATAAAAGAATTTCGTTTAAAACGCGGTATGAGTCAAGAAGAATTGGCTGACTTATTAGGCACGACTAAACAAACAGTAAGTAGATATGAAATCGGAGAAAGAAAAGCTAATCAAGACGTTCTTTTTAAATTGTCAGAAATATTTAAAGTTAGTATTGACGATTTTTTCCCTTCCAAGAAAGAAAATGAAGTAAAATCGATTGTTTTCACCAAACTCCCGGTGGTCGGGGCGGTCAGCTGCGGAAATGGCGTGTTGGCATACCAAGAGATTGAGGGGTATGAAGAAGTGCCGACAAGTTGGTTGAACGGCGGCGAATACTTTTTCGTGCGTGCCAAAGGTGACAGCATGATAAACGCTCGCATTATGGACGGCGACCTGTTACTCATCCGCAGGCAAGAGGATGTGGAAAGTGGAGAGATTGCCGCTGTCCTTATCGACGACGAAATCGTTTTGAAACGAGTGTACAAAACAAACGGCACGATTATTTTGCAAAGTGAAAACCCGAAGTATCAGCCAATTGTTGTGCAAAAGAGCGACATGAAAAATGTGCGCATCATAGGGAAATTGAAGAAAGTGGTTTTAAATTTTTGACGTCAGAAATTTAAAAGAGCAACGCAAATGGTTGCTCTTTTTCACTTTTAAGTTAAAATTTTTGAAGGAAATCACCTTTTTTTATAGAAAAACCTATAATAAGTAATACTAACAGGGGGAATAATGATGGAAAAGAAAACTTACTATGCAAATAATGTACAAATGGCTCTGCAATTATACGATATGGTCATGGAGTTTTCTATTTTAAACCCTGATAACACCAAAGAGGACACCGTCAGAATCTTTATGAGTCCACAACATGCCAAAGTTTTTGCACATCTTTTATTGGATCATGTTCGTATTTATGAAGAGACATTTGGTTCTATCCCTAATCCACCTTCTCCAGAACAATTGCAAGAACTCCAAGAAAGAGGGATAATTAATCTTAGAGAAGGGGATGCAAAAAATTAATGCAGGAAAAGCATTCATCTTCAACAGCGAGTATTTATATATTTGATACTAAGGATCCATACGGTAAACGAGTGTTTTTGGAGAAGGCTCGTTTCGAAGAGCATATATTGGATCATCACCCAGAGATGAAGGGGAACGAGCATGCCATGAAAGAAACGGTTGAAAATCCTCATCTCATCATCCAAAGCAAACAGAACCCTAATCGCTGGTTGTATGTTGGGAAAAGCGATATGGCTACCTACCCACTTTTAAATATAAAAACAGTGGTTGACCATACTTCAACGGAATATGGATATGTAGTCACGGGACTATTCCAAAAGAAAATTAACGCGGAAAAGGAGGGAACGGTCATTTATGAAAGAACAAGTGAAAATTCACTACGATGAAGAATGCGACGTTTTATATATTTCATTTGGGGAACCGCGCCCTTCCTACGCAGAAGATTTTGAAGATGGGGTATACATTCGGTATGACATGGAAACAGATGCGCTAACAGGCGTAACTATTTTAGATTTCTCGAAAAGAAAAAATGAACTTAAAAATATGCCTTGGCCGTTTACATTCCCAACCGAAAGTGTAAACGAAGTGGTTCATTAATCATTCTCCTCTTATAAAGCGCTCAATACGGGCGCTCTATTTTTGTTAGCATAGTTCTGTAATTTGTTTTTCCAAGGAGGCTCAACCAAAATGAAAGTCGCCATTTACGTTCGAGTCAGTACAGACGAACAAGCGAAAGAGGGGTTTTCCATCCCAGCGCAACGGGAACGACTGCGGGCATTTTGTGCAAGCCAAGGCTGGGAGATTGTGCAGGAGTATATCGAAGAAGGATGGTCTGCCAAAGACTTAGAGCGACCGCAAATGCGGCAATTGCTTAAAGATATCAAGAAAGGGAACATCGACATCATATTAGTTTATCGGTTAGACCGCTTAACACGGTCGGTGTTGGACTTATATTTGTTGCTCCAGACGTTTGAAAAATACAACGTGGCGTTTCGTTCAGCAACCGAGGTATATGACACTTCCACGGCAATGGGAAGGCTATTTATTACGCTTGTGGCTGCGCTTGCGCAATGGGAGCGCGAAAACCTTGCCGAGCGCGTGAAATTTGGTATCGAACAAATGATTGATGAGGGGAAAAAGCCTGGCGGACATTCCCCATATGGTTACAAATTCGATAAAGATTTTAATTGCACGGTTGTCGAAGAGGAAGCGAAGACGGTTCAAATGATATATCGATTGTATTGCGATGGGTATGGATATCGGAGCATCGCCGATCGACTAAATGAATTAGGAATCAAGCCGCGCATCGCCAAAGAGTGGAATCATATTTCTATCCGCGATATTTTAACAAATGATATTTACATCGGCACATATCGATGGGGGAATAAAGTCGTTCCGAACAATCATCCAGCGATTATTAGTGAGCCGTTATTCAAAAAAGTGCAGAAAGAAAGGGAAAAAAGAGAAGTAGATCGGTCAAGAGTTGGGAAATTTCTTTTTACTGGTCTCTTATATTGTGGCAATTGCAATGAACATAAAATGCAAGGCTCTTTTGATAAACGTGAACAAAAAACGTATTATCGATGTTTAAAGTGTAACCGAATTACACACGAGAAGAATATTTTAGAGTCATTGCTCGCGGAAGTTCAATTGCTCATCACATCGAAAGAATATTTTATGTCCAAGTTCTCTCACCAGTTCGATGAACCGAAGACAATCGACGTTTCTGCCCTAACAAAAGAGCTGGAAAAGATAAAACGACAAAAAGAAAAATGGTATGATTTATACATGGACGATAACAATCCCATTCCGAAAGAGGAGCTATTCGCAAAAATTAATGAATTAAACGAGAAAGAAAAAGAAATTTACGAAACATTAAGCGAATGTGAATTAGAGGAGAAAGAGTCCATTGAGGAGAAATATAATCGAATAAGCAAGATGACCGATTTTAAACAGCAATTCGAACAAGCAGACGATTTCACGAAAAAAGAACTTCTCTTTAGCATTTTCGAAAGAATTGTAATGTATCGGGAGAAAGGGAAAGGGAAAAAGCTAACGCTCGATTACACATTGAAGTAAACCGAACCTGTTTAAAAGTTAGCGTTGGGCAACTCACCCAAACGGACGGAACGTTTCTCGTGTCGCGGAAAAAAATCGATCACTTCTCGTGGGAAATGTTAAAAGGAAGCACGTTCCTCGGGCAACGGAAAGGCGGCATGCCACAAATGGTTGGTGAATTTGTCTTAAAGAAACACGGAATTGACCCGCACAAAGACTTAAACCTCATTCAAAACATCGATTTTGCCAATCTTGCCAATGCTTTTGCGAGCGGTACTGGCGACTTCGTTCAATTATTCGAGCCAACCGCGAGCGTTTTTGAACAACAAGGAAAAGGATATATCGTCGCTTCGTTTGGAACAGAGTCCGGTCACGTCCCATATACAACATTTATGGCAAAACAAAGCTTTATGAAAAACAATCAAGAGACAATCGAAAAATTCACCCGTGCCCTCTACAAAGCGCAGCAATGGGTCGATGCACATAGCGCAGCAGAAATCGCCAAAGTCATTCATCCGTATTTTAAAGACACGGACGTCAAACTAATCGAAACGGTCATTGACCGCTACAAGCAACAAAGTTCTTATGCAACAAACCCAATTTTAGATGAAAAAGAATGGGAGAACTTGCAAAACATTATGAAAGAAGCTGGAGAACTGCCGAAACACATTGATCATGACATCCTTGTGAATACCTCTTTTGCGAAAAAAGCAATGGCAAAATAATCGTGGCAGGTGAACATGATGAGCTTCTTAGTCGTCCATCGCGTCAGCCATACGTACTTTACGGAAAAAACAGCAATCCCCGCATTAGACAATGTGTCGCTTTCCATTGAGAAAGGAGAATTTGTCTCCTTTCTCGGCCCAAGCGGCTGCGGAAAAACGACGTTGCTTTCGATTATCGCTTCCCTCCTACGGCCAACCGAAGGGACGGTTACATTGGAAGGGGAAAAAATTCAGTCAATGCATCCATCTGTCGGCTACATGCTGCAACAAGATTATTTATTCCCGTGGAAAACGATTGAAGAAAACATTTTACTTGGACTAACTATTATGGGCATCGACACACAAGAAACACGGCAACAAGCACTCGAGCTACTGAATCGAATCGGTCTAAAAGGAACAGAGCAGCATTATCCGAACCAGTTATCGGGTGGGATGCGCCAACGGGCAGCGTTAGTGCGAACAATGGCAACAAACCCGAAAATCTTGCTCCTTGATGAACCATTTTCGGCACTAGATTACCAAACAAAACTAAAGCTAGAAGAACTCGTTTGGCAAACGTTAAAAGACTTTGGAAAAACCGCCTTGCTCGTCACACACGATATCGGCGAAGCAATCGCGATGAGCGATCGTATTTTCTTGTTCTCAGCAAAACCTGGACGGCTCGTTCGCACCTTTCTCGTTCCGAGCGAATTGCGGCAGCTATCACCATTTCATGCGCGGCAGCATCCCGCATTTTCCGATTTGTTTCAGTTTCTTTGGAAGGAGCTTGATTCCCTTGAACCTAATCAATAACCGCCTTCAAGCCCTTCATGCCCAATATGTCGCATCGCTTCGGAAAGAAAAACGGCTAGTCCGATCGTATCAGCTTCTCATTTGCATCGCATTTTTCACGCTTTGGGAAACGGCGAGCCGAAACCAATGGATCGATCCGCTCTTATTTAGTTCTCCATCCGCCATCGCTACATTATTGGTGCAAAAAGTGAAAGACGGTTCGCTTTTTCTCCATACAAGCGTTACGCTATTTGAAACGGTGCTTGGATTTTTGTTCGGTACTTTGCTTGGCACATGCTTTGCCGCACTTCTTTGGTGGTTTCCACGCCTATCGAAAATCACCGACCCATATTTAGTCGTTTTAAACGCTATGCCAAAAGTAGCGCTCGGACCGATTCTTATTGTCGCATTAGGACCGAATTTTTCTTCGATTATCGCCATGGGGACACTCATCTCCGTCATCATTACGACGATTGTCGTCTACACCTCATTTCGCGAAGTCGATCCTAATTACTTGAAAGTATTAAAAACGTTTGGCGCAAACCGGTGGCAATGTTTCAAAGAAGCTGTACTACCGGCGTCGTTTCCGACCATTATTTCGACATTAAAAGTCAACGTCGGGCTATCGTGGGTCGGGGTCATGGTTGGCGAATTTCTCGTGTCAAAACAAGGGCTTGGCTATATGATTATTTACGGATTCCAAGTGTTCCATTTTACCCTAGTGTTATTGAGCCTCCTCATCATTGCTTGCTTAGCCACCGTAATGTACCAAGCGGTGGCATGGTTCGAAAAAAAACTCATGAAAAACCGCTAAAGGCGTTCGAACATAACGAACGTCTTTTTATTTCGGCAAGCGTGTAAACAAGCACTTCGTCTTTCATAATAAAACTGAATCGGCTGTCTTCTCGTACGTTTGTTGGCAGTTCCGTCAATAAGACAGGCCCGTTTGTTTCCAAATAGTTTTGACGCGGCTTCAGTGCTTTTATGTTGGCAAAATAAATATTTTTCACTAACGCTTCGCCGACTTTGTACTGTCCGATATATGTAAGCTCATCCACCACTCCACCCGTTTCCTCCAACACCTCGCGAACAGCTGCCTGTGTCGGACTTTCCCTTGCTTCTATCTTCCCACCAGGAAACTCAAGCCCGCGCTCCCGATGGTCAGTCAACAGCCACTTTTCTTGAAAACGGCACACGATCCATACATGGTCTGGTGCTTTCGCAAATGGATGATCGGCAAAGGACAATCGCACTTGATTGCCATAATAGTCCTCAAAAACAAACATATTTACCAACCCTATCACTGTAATGTTCTTCTTTCATTATAGCACTTTCCTTCTCACCGAAAACAAAAACGCCTTTCAAAGAAAGGCGTCTTCACGAATGTAACCATTGCGCTAACTGGTAATATAAAGGCAAGCCAACGGTTAGATTGAACGGGAACGTCAATCCTAGCGACATCCCTAAATAAATCGATGGATTCGCTTCTGGAACGGACGCACGCATTGCGGCAGGTGCTGCAATATAAGAAGCGCTCGCTGCTAACACCCCCATAAGAACTGTTCCACCTAAAGAAAGATGTGCATAGGTTCCGACAGACACGCCAATCAACCCGTACAACAGCGGAAATCCAATGCCTAACATGACTAACTTTATGCCATATTTTCGAATGGCGGCAAGTTGACTCCCTGCCGTTAATCCCATTCCTAACAAGAAAAGAATGAGCACACTTGGATATAAATCAACAAATAATGGCTTTACAACAGAAAGAGCATTTTTCCCCCCAAGCAATCCGATCAATAAACTACCTAGCATGAGAAGAACGCTTTTCCCAAATAAGCTTTCTTTTAAAACTGGGGCGTATGCTGCATATGCAGAAAAATAATGGTTCATTCGATTAAGCGTATATGTCTCTTTTTCTAAAAGCTGCAAAAGAAGCAACGACACAATAATAGCTGGGCTTTCCAATAATACAACGAAAGCGTTCATGTAAGGTTCATAAGACGTATGGGTCAGATCAAGAAATGAAATCGCTGCACCAAATGTAACAATGCTTACCGAGCCATATGTTGCGGCAATGGCAGTAGCATTTTTCCGATCAATTCCTATACGACGGCAAATAACAAAGGTAACAATAGGGATAAATATGCCAAGAAATAATGTTCCTACTAATGGACGAACAAATTCAGCAAACGAATGTTGTGATAATTCAATTCCCCCTTTTAATCCAATGGCAATTAATAAATAAATGCTTAACGTTTCACTTAATCCTTTTGGAAATTTCAAATCTGACTTCACAAGTGCCGCGATTAGTCCAAGTAAGAAAAATAAAATGGCTGGGGATGAAAGGTTATGAATAATAATATCCGTCATCTAAATCCTCTCCTTTTCCATATAGTTTTCCATAAAAAAACCGGAAACACTCTTCGACTGTTGAAACAATCGAAAAACGTTTCCGGTTTATCTTTTACCGACCGACACTCGGCCTTTAAAAGATCGACCAATGTTCATTTTTGAAATTCTTCCTCTAAATTTTCCGATAACAAAAAGACGATGATTCGTTCCCCAGTATGAGTACTAATATCCGTATGAATGCTAGTAACGTTTTTTCCCGTCATGCTCCAAATCATTTCTTTTAGCTGGTCACTGCCTGATTCAATTAATTCCGAACGGACTCGCTTAATGGATAGCATCCCTTCTTTTGTTTCCGCTAATTTTTGTTCCGCCGGCGTCAAAATTCCTCGCAATTGAACAATAATCATATTGCGAACAATATCGGTTTTAACCGATAGCGGTCCCCTTCCTAAATACTCCTTCTCCCATTGTGTCAACGCTCGACTAATTTGATCTTCCATCTCTCCTTTAGACTTCACACATAATCCCCCTTTGAAACAAAAACGGCATGCCTCACCATTCTTCCGAAGTGAAACATACCGATCTATCTTTAGCTTAAATCATAAAACAGCCGACAAAGCCCTTTCGTTCTTGTAGCGTTTCCGCCCCAAGAACGCTAAAGCCGTCCATCGCTATGATTTAGCTTTCAGTCTCTCGGTTCAATTTATTTTTATTATAACGAACTACGGTCTTCTGTCAAGAAAAATAATAAACGAAAAGCCACCTGCTCTGGTGGCTCATTATTCGCTTATAACTCCCATCGAGCGAATATGTTGTTTTGCCTCTTCGTTACCGAGTTGATAAATAAGCTGATAAATTTTTTTCAACGTTTCATCGTACGCATCATTTTCACGATCATAATGGTATTGAATATACGGCACGTGCGCGCGAAAAAAGTTTTGAATATCGGTCGAATAATTTTGATCAAAGTACTCTCGCAGTTGAATAATTTCTTCATCGGTCGCTTCAATTTGAAAATCCCATGGCGACGCTGTTTTTACTTGCGAAATTTCACCATGGGCCATCGAAACGTAATATGTTTTCTTTTTCTCCGCCACACTATCCCTCCTTTTCGTTTAGTTGTAGTGTGGATGAAAGTGAAAAAATTATGCTTATTTCGATTGGTCTTTCAGCAATTCAATCGCCTTTTTCAAAAAATCTGGAACAGGCAGCCCCGCCCTCCCAACATTTTCAACAATCGAAATTGCCTCATTCATCATATAGAAAAACACCGTCGCATCGCGAATAAAGTGATTTTCCCAACCGATAGCAAGATCAAGAAGATGAGACACTCCTACTAAAACAAAAATGAGCAGTTTGCGAACGATGCCGCGAAAACCTGCTTCGCTCGATAATTTCCCTTCGAAAGCACTCGCAATAATCCCTGTGATATAATCAATAACAACGAAGCAAATTAAAATAATGACTAATAAATCCATGCTCCCGAACATCGTGGAAAGGAACGAACCGATCAACGAAGCCCCAAGAAAAAATGTATATTTGTTCACATTCCCCCTCCTCCCGTTTTCCTTGCCATCATTTTATGCAAATAGGAAAAAAGGGGTATGGACATTTTGACAAAACATGCTGTCTTTTTAAAGATATGCTACAATGAAATTAAAAAGAAAGTTGGGGAGTTATGTTTACGATTTTGGTGATTTCGCTTGTCATTATTGCGGTGGTGCTCGTGCTCGCTGTTGCGACGACATCCAAAGCATACCAATATAAGCATACGATCGACCCAGTGGACAATAACCCGCATTTGTCAAAAGAAGAGCAACTGAAAAAAGAATGAGGCGACTGTCAACACAGTCGCCTCCGCTTTTCTTGTCTAGCTACGGCTCCTAGCTCTCTTATGCCAAACAACCTTCCTCCGTCGAAGCAAAAAGCGCTTCTCGTCGGAAGAACGTTTGGCTTCGAGAGCTAACCAGTCGCCTCCGCTTTTCTTGTTTATCCAAACACTTTCTTTAGCTCTTCTTTATCTTGCGCAAGCCAAAAACGCATGAGCTTTTTGGCTCCTTCTAAATCATGCAGTTTCGCCTGTCCGCATTGCTGCTCAGTTGCCGCTGGAATTTCGGTTGCATTTAATGCATCGTTCATCGTTTCTTCTAACAAATCAATAATTTCTTCAACCGTTGGTGAGCCGCTTACGACTAAATAATACCCTGTTTGGCACCCCATCGGCGAAATATCAATAATATCAAAATGAGCATACTTCTCCGCATGTTTACGGATAGTAAACGCCAATAAATGTTCTAGCGTATGAATCGCTGCTGGCTCCATCGCCTCTTTGTTCGGCTGGCAAAAACGAATATCAAATTTATTCACCACGCCATCACTACCGACTTTATGAACACCGCAATGTCTCACATACGGCGCTTTTACGGCGCAATGATCGAGTTCAAAGCTTTCTACTGAAGGCATCGTATCACCCCTATTTTTTTTTCATTACTTATCATACACATTTATCCGATGTTTTTCATCTGTTTTGTTGTGATAAAGCAACAAACGTGAGAACTTGTCCATGTTATGATACATTATAATTATACATGGCTGTTGATTATCCATTATTTTACTAAAAAACAAAGAATCATTTGACTGAACATAAGCTTTTCTGCCTCTTCCCTCGAACAAGAACGCCGGCGGGCAAATGTCATTTGCCCGCAAAGCGTTCATTGTTCGAGGAGGGCATGCGTACAGCATGCCCAGTCGGCAAGCGAACCGCTTGCCGACTACGGCAGAAAAGCTAGGAATAGAGCGAGGTCAACTGGTTTTTAATGGTTAATCAATACGCCTGATAATTATACTTTCGTTCAATAGGGGCGATATATGTGAAACAACTATTGATGGCGCTTATTCGCTTTTACCAACTTGCTATTTCCCCATTAAAACCGCCGACATGCCGATTTTATCCAACATGTTCACATTATGGGTTAGAAGCGATTCGGCGGTTCGGTGCGATAAAAGGCGGATGGCTGACGATAAAACGCATTGTCAAATGCCACCCGTTTCATCCTGGCGGCTTCGACCCCGTTCCAGACAAAATAAAGAAATAAGCAGATGGGCACGCCGTATGCATGCCCATCCATTTTTTCTGAAAATATAAATGGTCATTTCCCTTTAAGAATAGTTGTATTTTTCCCTTTTTTCCTGTATGATTAATATTGTTAAATCGTAATCATTTCGATTTATTTCGCAGTTACGATGACACTACATAGAAAGGAGAAGAACGATGGAAAAAAGATGGCTTTTATTGGTCTTTTTTGCCACCATGCTTGCATTGGTTGGCTGTAATAAACAAGAAGCTACGAAACCGAAAAACGGTTTAACGATTTATACAACCGTCTATCCGCTCGCTGATTTTGCGAAAAAAATTGGCGGTGAATACGTTGCAGTCGAAAGTATTTATCCTCCTGGAGTGGAAGCACATACGTTTGAACCGACGACACAAACGATGAAAGAACTAGCGAATGCCGATGCGTTTATTTATGTCGGGGCAGGGATGGAAGAATTTATAAATAAAACGATGCAAACGCTACAAAACGAACATGTAACGTTTATCGAAGGCACAAAAGGCATTCCGTTATTAGACTCAACTAGCGAACACGAAACTAGTGAAGAACATCACGACCATGGCGACAAAGACCCACACGTCTGGCTCGATCCGATTCTTTCTATTCAGATCGCAGAAAACATTAAAAATGCACTCATTGAACTGAAACCAGAAGCGAAAGACACGTTTGAAAAAAACTTCGCTTCCTTAAAGCAGCAGCTACAACAGCTCGATCAACAGTTTCAAGCAGTCGTAAACACCGCACCGAAAAAAGAAATTCTCGTTTCTCATGCTGCTTACGGCTATTGGGAAAAACGATACGGCATCCATGAAATAAGCATTGCTGGTCTTTCTCCAAGCAACGAGCCGTCGCAAAAAGAATTAGCACAAATCATCGATACTGCTAAAAAGCATCATATTCACTATGTCATTTTCGAGCAAAACGTTACACCAAAAGTCGCAGATATTGTAAAAAACGAAATCGGAGCCGAGCCACTTCGTCTCCATAACTTAGAAACTCTGACAGAAGACGATATCCAAAAAAGGAAAGACTATTTTACTATTATGAAAGAAAATATAGAAGTGCTGAAAAAAGCATTGCAATAAGTAAAAGAGGGTGTCCCAAAAGTAACGGGGCACCCTTTGTTATAACCATATATACGTATGAAACATTTTTGTGAAACTATTTATTGTATCTTCCTTGGAGAAAGGCGACCTTTTGGGTCAGCTCCTTTCACTCTAGCGACCGAACATATTCGGCAATCGCCGCGATTTCGCCTTGCGTAAGTGATGGTATTTCTTTTGTTTTGTGGCGTTCAATCGCTTCCTCAATTGTTTTTGCACTTCCGTCATGTAGATAAGGTGCTGTCGCCCATATCCCACGTAATGTTGGCGTATCCCATTGCTTCGGTGTGCGCGGATTCGTAAAATGCGCTCGCGCATCTCCGTTAGAGACTTTATCTTTTCGATTATTCGTTCCGACATCGTGCAAATACGACGTATTCGCAGTCGTCAGTTTTCCGTGTGTATCCACCGCTTTCACACTGTCAGTAAAATATTCCCCGCCATGACAACTCAAGCAATTGCCTTTTCCGTTAAACAGCGCTTCTCCTTCTTCCGCTTTTGCTGTTAAACTACCATCTTTATTCCGGTACGGACTTTTCGGAACTGGGAAAGAATCGGGCGCATCTAAATACGCAAACAACGCATCATACATATGCTGGACGTCTTTTGGCAGCGGTTTGCTTGGATCAACCGTTGTCATGCCGCCCATTTCATTTTGCACCGTATGAATATAGTCGCTAAACTCATCGCGTGAACCGTCCCACATAAACAAGCCTGTTTTCGTCGTCAGTACATTGCTCGGAACGTTGCGCGGCCCTTTTGGCGTGAGCAATGTCAATCCATTAATTTCCCCATCGCTATGGCACGAAGCGCAACTCATCCAATTGTTCCCTGTAATTGCTGCTGCAAATTCGTCGCTGTTGGCACTGTAAAAAATCGTTTTCCCTTCCCGAACAAGCGGCGAGAGCGAATCGTTGGCAATAAGCGGAATCGTTCCTTTTACTTCCTTAGCCCTTGCATATGGACTTTTTCCTCCCGTTTGAATCACAGCTAAATCATGGCTCATCGCATTGTGAACAAACAACGTTTTTCCGTCCGGCGAGATAACAACCCCACGTGGATTATTGCCTTCAATGCGCCGCAAAATTTGCGTCGCATTGCCGCCACGCGCTAAATCAAACACAACTAAATCTTCACTGCCAGACATCACAGCATACATTTTGCTTCCATCGGGCTGAAACGTAACATCATACGGATTCGACACAATGATCGTTTCGTTTTTCACATCTTTCACATTAATCGCTGCAAACAGTTCTTTCCGCTCCCCAAGCAGTTCCTCATCTTTTTCTAAATCAATGACCGAAATAGCTGGAAACACTGTTTCTTCAAACTGAATGGGAGTATCAATGTTCGTCAACAAATGTGGAATATACGCTTTTTTCCCATCCGGCGCAATGACAAACTGCTCGAGCGTATTCGGAACGCCTTGGCTTTTTTTTCGATCCACTTGGTCAGGTGAAGGGGCAAGGGTAATCTCTTTGATAACACGATTTTTTCCTGTGTCAATGACACTAATTTTCGCATCTAAATAATGTGGGACATATAATTTTTTCCCATCTGCTGTAATGGCAACCGTACGCGGTCGATCGCCTACACGTATTTCTTTTCTCACCTTTCTTTTCTCTAAGTCAACGACCGATACCGTACCCGAACGGTAATTCGCTACATATAGCGTTTTTCCGTCCTGACTTGTGACTAAGCCAAACGGTTCAATGCCCGTTTTTATATGATCGACTACTTTTTTCTCTTTTAAAGAAATAATATCCACGCGGTCAGCGTGCATACACGACACGTACAAAAACTGCTCATCTGGGCTTAACGTTAACTGCCGCGGCTCTTTTCCGACAGGAATCTCTGCTTTTTTCTTTCTCGTTTTCGCATCGATGATGGTGACAGTATTTACATCGATGTTTGCTGTATATAGCGTATCCCCTTTTCGATTAATGGTAATATTGTCGCTATGGACCGCATCCTGCCGAACGATTCGTTTTTCGGTTTCAAACACCGGATTCGCTTGGCACCCGATGAGCACGAACAACAAAAACAAGCCAATCCACTTTCTCATCCGTATTCCCCCATTTTTATTAAAGAAAATGAAAACCATTGTCATTTTACAAAAAAATGCGGCAATCCTCAATGGATGCCGCTTACTTTTTCTTCACTTCTACTGATAACAAAACAGGTGCAATTCCGTACTTGCCGTGTCCCGCTTGAATTTGTGGGACATGGTCGCCGTCGGTATTGCCGGAATCATTGCCTTCCATATACACATCCCCTGTATCCCAAAATTCACTCGCCTGCATCCCTTCATTGACGCTTGGTCCATCAATGATACGGTCATAAAAATCAACATAACGGGAAATAATCGTTTCTCTCTCTAACGCTTTTATTGGCTGATCGGAATCAGTGTTATTTAAGTTATTTAGCGCTACGCGGAACACACCGGACAATGCACCCGCAACAAACGGTGTATACTTCATCCCATCTTCCCCCGTTTTATACACACGCAACGTGCGGTCCCAAAAATGCTTATCCATCGCTTCGTAAATATGGCGAGCCGCTTCGCGATATTTTTCTTCTTTTGTCGCTAAAAACGCAGCGGTCAATCCGCGAATCGCTCCGAGCTGTGCAAGCAACGTTGGAGCTGTTTGTTCTGGTCCTTCCCCAATGATAAACCCGTTGGCAACAAGCCCGTCTTTCCGCATCAATTTCGTAAGGATGAACTCCGCTTGTGATGTCAACAGTTCTAATGCCCGCTTTCCTTCTTTAGTGCCAAGCCCTTTCGCCTGCTCTCCACTCGCATAGCCGACTGGGAGACCGTCGATCGCTCGCTCAAATATACGGAGCGCCTCCATCGTATACCCTGCTTGGAACGTATCGACGCGTTTTCCTTGCCCATTGTTATACTCTTCCACAAAAGCCCCTGCTTCTCGATTAAAATGCATCGCATCGATGTTTTTAAACACTTGCAGTAACACGTCGCGATTGACGGAATATGGATCGGTCGCGACAACATCGTTTGCTGGATTGGCATCTACATTTTCTTTCGGGGCACTCGGGAATGGTGCACCATCAAATACGGCTAAAAACGCTTGGTTTTGATTAGAATTGGCAGGTCGTTGATCGGTTATCCCGTAAAACTCAGATGCTGGCCAAAGCATTAGCCATTGATCTTGCAATAAGCTTCTTGCATCTTTCACGATTAACTGCTTCGCCTTTGGCGCCAGCTTATTTCCATCTTCAACTACTTCAATGGCATGCGGCAAATATACAAGCCCTTTACTTGGATCATACTTATTTCCTACGCCTTTCGCTAATGCCTGCCGCTTTGCATCATAAAACAAATAATCGCGCACAAAGTTCAATTTATTCCATATTTCTTCTGTTAGAATCATGCCTTGCATCCCGTCTGCCGAGCTGACACCGAGCGCAATGTTTTTATCTTGGTCATCGTGTGACGTTTTCGCCTCTAGTTCTTCATCTTTATCAACCGTATGGAAACCGCCTAAAAAATCACCGGCCCAGAGCGCTTGTTTTAAAAAGACAGCTCCATACGCCGACGGTGTCAGCAGTTTTTGCATGTTATCGCGATTCCAACGCAACGACTGAAAATCGACTTGATATACTGGGACATATGTTTTGTCCTTATTTTCCGCATATACGCTCGTATCGACTTTTTGTGCATAGTGCGGATCTCCGCCGGCATATTCAATCAACGTCGGGAACATATTACGGAAAATTTCTTCATGCGGATACCCGACACTATCCGCCAGCGCATAAAAACGAGCGGCTAATGCTTCATCTGCTGCTTTCTTTTCTTTTTCCGCCCATTGCCCCGTCACCGGACCATGAATTAAATGCAAACCTACCCCTGATTTTTCCGTCACTTCATACATTGCTTCTTCTGAATACTCATAGGACTCAATACCAGCTGTGTAATCAAATTTTGTCGGTTTGTTTATTTTTCGCGCATCTAATACGTCCAAATTAAGCCCAAGCCCTTCCGCTAACGGCTCTCCTGACAGCTCAAATTCGGAATAAGCAAACATATTTCCTGCTGTATCAAACGAATAGTCGATCACCGGCACCGCAATTTCTTGTTCATTTTTCTTTTTTTCATTCGTTTCTTGTATTGGCGTACAGGCTGAAGCGAGCAGAAGCGAAGAGGCAAGCGCTGCTGCTACGCCTTTTGAGCCATTTTTCTTCATATAGCAATCCCCCTAAAAACAATGATTTTCATTATCATTCATTTTAACGGAAACGATGCGAAACGTCTACATAGACATCTTTTCGTTCCCCAGTAAGCAACGAATAAAATTCGACTTTGCTCAGAGCAATTCCTAAATCACGGCAAGCCGCAACGACACAAGCAAAATAACGGGAGCAACCCGCTTCATCTGCCTCCAATAAAAACTTGCGAATCACGCATTTTCCTTTGTCGTTATACGCCATATCAATTTCTATCCTTTTTTTCATCCACTTTGCCCCGTACTCTATTCGTTCAAACAACAAAAAGCAGTCAACACTAGGTTGCAAAAACTGAAGAAGATGGTCAATCGTTTTTACTAATACCGTATAATAATGCACCGGAGAATCAAACAAACGTTCATCAAGTGTTTTCCAATAGCGGTCAGTTAGCCGCAAAATAAACGAAGCAGACCGTACAGACGGAGAGGCTTGATAGTAATGAAAAATAATTTGCTTTACTACCCCTTCCACCGCTTGCTTCCAGTTTTGGTCCATAGACAAGCTGATGGCACTCATCGTATGTATCCCTCCATCGGTTAGTTCGCTTGTTTCGTTCCCATTTTTTGCAACACTGGATGAATCGAACTCCACGAACGTTTCACAAAATAAATCGGCTTTTCTTGGCTTTTCGCTTTTTGCTTAATCACTTTCGCTAAATTATGGTTTACATAATCGGTCATGACGAGCACAAGGTCGATATGTTCTGGGATGCCGCGCTTCACCATATTCACTTTTCGTCCGTCGAGATGAATAATTTCCTTAAACCCAGAGCTCACTAATTTATCAGTAATATTTCCTAAATGGTCCGCACCTACGACTAATAACGATGACATCTCGTTTCCCTCCATAAAGTTTATCTTTATCTTTATTCTAATTGAGAATGATTCTCTATGTCAATATTTAATGATAAATCTTCTCATCTAATTTTCTGCTTTTTTCCGTTATAACTTTTTTCACAGTGAACAAACTAACTGTGTAGTCACTTTTACGAAAATGGAGGGAAACGACATGGCAAAAGACGTGCTTTGCGAAGTAAAAAACTGTAGTTACTGGGCAAGCGGTAACCGCTGCAACGCAGAAGCAATTTACGTCGTCAGCAACGCTGGCACAATGGCTTCGAGCGCAGCAGAAACCGACTGTAAAACGTTTACCCCAAACCACCAAATGTAATGATTTAAGAAAAGCGCAAAGCGCACGCCTATCGGCGAAGATCGCACAAGCCCCACCGAGGAGGCTCGCCGCCGCAGCGTGGGGCGAGGCGACTCGAGCCGATGGCGCTTGAAGCTAGACAGCGCTCCACCTAATCGTAAAATTTTATACTTTCTTACCTTTTGAAAAAAGATGTCCTTTTTGGACATCTTTCTACTTACATTATCCACGAAAAGAGGGGCGTTCCGGTGAATAAAAAAGAAAGTTTGATTCGTTCCTTCCAACAAGAAGTAAAACGAGCTAATCAGCAAACGTTTCCTATGTATGTCGATTCTTTCACGAATTTATGGCAATACGAATTTGGAACGCTTGACGAACTGCCAAAAGACATTGAGCAACTCGTTGCTAATCGAGCGTTAGAGTTAGAATTAATGGAATAGAAAAAGAAAATTAGCTTTATCACGCCCACCTATCGGCGAAGATCGCCAAAGCCCCACCGAGAAGGCTTTGGCAATAGCGCTTAAAGCTAGATTGAAAAAGGGTGTCCGTCGACAATCGACTTAGACACCCCTATATTTTTGGCAAAAGGCGAACAAGTTCACGGCGTACTAATTTTTGCGAAGCGGTTCGCGGGAGGTGATCGACGATATAAATTCGTTTCGGCAGCTTATAGTTAGCAAGCTGTTGTTTGCAAAAGGCAAGCAACTGCTCTTCTGTCACATGACTCCCTTCTTTTATTTTGACAAACGCGCACGGCACTTGTCCCCAACGGCTATCTTCTATTCCCGTCACTCCTGCCTCTTCTACCGCTTCATGGGCAAGGAGCACTGCCTCAATTTCCGCAGGATAAATATTTTCCCCGCCAGAAATAATTAAATCAGAGCGGCGGTCTAGCACATACAAAAACCCTTCGTCATCCACATAGCCAATGTCACCTGTATACAACCAGCCGTCACGAATCGCTCGTTTTGTCGCTTCTGGTCGGTGCAAATATCCTTTTGTGACGTTCGGACCTTTCACAACAATTTCGCCCGCTTCATACGCACGTGCTTCTCTTCCCTCCAATTCAATCCGAAGCTGTGCAGGAAACAATGGCTTCCCAGCGGAGCCAAGCTTCGATAAACTATATTCAGGTGCCAATGTCACCATTTGCGAAGCCGTTTCCGTCATTCCATACGTTTGGTACACTGGAATACGTTTCGCACGGCACGCCTCTAGGAGCGGTTTTGGAGCTGGTCCGCCTCCGAGCAACATGCAGCGAAACGTGTTCGGATACACTCGGTCGCCTAACTCGTCGACCATTTGCTGCAACATCGCACTAACAACGGACATCATTGTTACGTTTCCACTCATAATGATGTCGTTTGCGTGTTTCGCGTTAAACGTGTTCAACAAATAAACGCTCATTCCGTAAATGACGCTTCGCATTAAAATCGATAACCCGCTAACGTGAAAAAACGGCACCGCCGCTAGCCAACAGTCATCTTCTCTAAGCCCTAAATTGAGTACAGAACCAATAGCGCTCCACCAATGGTTGCCGTATGTTTGCAATACTCCTTTCGGTTTCCCTGTCGTTCCAGACGTATACATAATGGTCGCTATATCATCGAGCGCATACTCTTGTTGTAGCGATGTTTCTTTTTGTGGCAATTTCGTTAATTCATTCGCTGTCACCGTCGGAACGGAAGTAGCTTCACCATATTGTGCCCACTCATCATCAACAATCCACCATCTCGCTTGGCTATCTTGCAGCTGCCAATCCAATTCACGGACGGTCAAGCGCACGTTTTGCAACAACACGACCGCTCCAAGATAATGAAGCGCATGAATCCATTCGACCATTTCGATGCGATTGCGCATCAGCAATGCAACGATCTCGCCTTTTCGCACGCCGAGAGAGGTCAATTTTTCTGCTTTTTTTACCACTTCCTCATGAAGTTCCGCAAACGTTTTTTGAACCACTCCATCTGAAGTAGCGATGCGATTGGGCGTTAAAAAAGCGCGCTGCATAAGCCAATTTGGCGTTTTATCCATCCTCATCCCTCCAATACAAAGAAACAGCTTGATATTCATCAAGCTGCTCGATTCGTTTACGGAAAACGTGGGAATTGTTTGAAGTCCGGTTTGCGTTTTTCTTTAAATGCATCGCGGCCTTCCTTTGCCTCTTCTGTTGTGTAGAACAGCAACGTTGCATCACCTGCGAGCTGCTGAATGCCAGCAAGGCCGTCAGAGTCGGCATTGAACGCTGCCTTTAAGAAGCGAATCGCCGTTGGGCTTTTTTCTAAAATTTCTTCTGCCCATTTGACCGTTTCTTCTTCTAGTTGCTCTAACGGCACGACTTTGTTCACAAGCCCCATTTCTAACGCTTCTTGCGCGTTGTATTGGCGGCATAAATACCAAATTTCCCGCGCTTTTTTATGACCGACGATGCGCGCTAAATAGCCAGCGCCATAACCGCCATCAAAGCTGCCGACTTTCGGGCCTGTTTGGCCAAAAATCGCGTTGTCTGCTGCGATCGTTAAGTCGCACACGACGTGCAACACATGCCCACCGCCAATCGCATACCCTGCCACCATCGCAATAACCGGCTTTGGAATGACACGAATTAATCGCTGCAAATCTAATACGTTTAGGCGTGGAATTTCATCGTCTCCGACATATCCGCCATGGCCGCGCACCTTTTGGTCTCCGCCAGAACAGAACGCTTTACCGCCCGCACCTGTTAAAATGATAACCCCGATGTTGGAATCGTCACGCGCATATGAAAAAGCATCGATTAATTCTTGAACCGTTTTCGGACGAAACGCATTATGTACTTCCGGACGGTTGATTGTAATTTTGGCAATTCCGTTATACGTTTCGTACAAAATATCTTCGTACTGACGCTCGGCAACCCATTCAATCGCCATTCTCTTTTCCTCCTTTTTCAATAAACTCATTTACTATTTTAGCAAAAATCTTCGGCTGTTCCACATGAATTGCATGCCCCGCGCAAGAAATTTTCACGAGTTGCGCATTTGACATCCGTTCCTGCATTTCTGCTGCAAGCTGACAAAATTTTTCATCCCATTCACCACAAAGGAGCAATGTCGGAATAGAAAGACTCTTTAAGTGCTCCCACCAAGACGGCTGGTTTCCTGTTCCCATGCCGCGCAAACTGTTTGCTAGCCCTTTGGCAGATTGGCTTAGCCGTTCGCGACGAATGTTTTCTTGTTGTTCGAGCGGAAGCTGTTTTTGTGTCGCAAAAAGGGGAAGTTGTTCCCATTTTTCCACAAAAGCAGCAACCCCATGTTGCTCAATCATTGTTGCCAATGCTTCATCGCTCTGTCTGCGTGCAGTTCGTTCTTCTTCTGTTTTTAATCCTGGTGAACTGCTTTCCAATATAAGCGTCTTTACGCACTGAGGATACCGAATCGCAAACGTTAGCGCCAACCGTCCGCCCATCGAATAGCCAAGGACGTGCACTTTCGCTATTCCTAATTGTTTTAGTAGTTCATAAAGGTCGATAGCGACGCTTTCGATCGTATATCGTTCGATATCGTCGGGGCAATCTGTTTTTCCATGCCCTATAATGTCTACCATCACCAATTTTCGCTCTTTCCATTCTGAAACAAACGGATACCATGTTTTCACACTTCCAGTAAACCCATGCAACAGTAAAAGCGGCTCACCTTCGCCCACCACTTCTACATAATATGACACACCGCGAAGCAACACGTTCATCATTTCCCTCTTTTCGCAAGAAACTGGGCGATTTCCTGGGAAACAATATTCCACAAAAAGCGATGTTTCCCGACATTTTCTTCTCTCGATGTGCATAATTCGATGACATGTAATCCTTTGTTATGAACAGATTGTTGAACATACTCGCGAAACTCATTCCATGTCGTTGCTTCGTAGTATTGTCCATCGTACATGCGAACGACATGTTCAAAACGCAAATTTGTCGGCGTCCCGAACAATGTTTCAAAATGGGTGCGATAATTTGCTTGCGGCAAAAACGAAAAGATACCGCCACCATTATTATTCATCACAATAATTGTCGCATTTAACTGGTGCAACTTAGCCGCAAGTAGCCCGTTCAAATCATGGTAAAAGGAAAGATCACCAATTACTAAGACGAGCGGTTCAGCCACTGCACTTGCGCCTAATGCGCTGGAAACGACCCCATCAATACCGTTAGCTCCACGATTCGCGAGGACACGAATTTGTTTGTCGTTTACCATAAAAAACGTATCGGCATCACGAATTGGCATGCTGTTTCCAACAAATAATAGCGACTGCTCTGGCAATAGTTCGGCTAATTCAATAAATACTTTTCCTTCAAATAACGAATCCTCGTGCTTCGCACGAAGAAGCACCTTTCTTGCCAGTTCGTTTACATCACGCCATAGCTTTGCCCATTCACTCACTCCTCGTTCGCTCCCGTATTGCACAAGCCGTTTGCAAAACTCCATTTCTTCACAATATACCATTCGTGATGCCATATAGGTCGGCTCACGCCATCCATCTCCCCCATCAACGACAATTTGCATAATCGACGGATCGCGCTTGAGTGTTAACGAAAGCGGCTTCGATACAGGCATCGCCCCAAATCGAATCACCACTTCTGGCAATAGGTGCTGAGCGATTGTTTCATCTTTCAAAATCGCATCATAACACTCGATAATCCAATCTTTCGCATGTATTCCGCTGCGCAATTGAGAAAGTGGGTCGGCTAAAATCGGATAACCAAACGTTTCAGCAAGCCCGGTTACCGCTTCAGCAAATCCAGGCTTGTCTAAATCGCCGCAAACAATCCAACCTTTTTCTATATGAGAAAGCTGCTCATACAGTTGCCGAAACTGTTCGTCTGCTAGCGTCTTTTGCCCAATCGTTACTTCTATACAGGAAGGAGCTTCCGCTTTGACTTGCTCCCACGTTTGCTCGGTAATAACAGGGACAAGCGGCTCGCGAAGCGGAAAATTCAAGTGAACAGGTCCTTGCGGCGCAAGCGTTGCTACTGCTGCGGCACGAGCAGCCATGACGCGCGCATAACGCAACATTTCATCGGAACTTTCTGGGAGCGCCATTTCTACAAACCATTTCGCATATTTCCCAAAAATATGAAATTGATCAATTGCCTGTGGCGCCCCGACATCGCGAAGCTCATGTGGACGGTCAGCCGTTAACACAATGAGCGGAACGCGCGAATAGTAAGCTTCTACTATTGCTGGAAAATAGTTGGCAACAGCTGTTCCTGACGTGCAAAGCAGAGCGACTGGCTTTCGCTCTGCTTTCGCCATCCCGAGCGCAAAAAAAGCAGCCGAACGTTCATCAATATGCAAATGAATGTTCATTTCTCGATGTTCTGCCATTCCAATCGCAAGCGGAGTCGAACGTGACCCTGGGCTAATGACCGCATGCCGCACTCCCGCTTTCACTAATTCATCGACAAACGCCGCGACATATAACGTTAACTCATCGTTCATCTTCGTTCACTCCTAAGGCGGATAACATTGGTTTTAATTTCACTTTCGTTTCCTCATATTCGCTTGCTGGGTCAGAATCGCCAACTACGCCGCAGCCGGCAAATAAAATGGCTTCGTTTCCTTGCAATAAGCCCGAACGAATCGCAACAGCAAACTCCCCATTTCCCAATCCATCCATCCATCCTATCGGCGCAGCATACCAGCCACGATCAAGCGGCTCAAGCACCCGAATCGTTTCTAGTGCCTTCTCACGCGGCGTCCCCCCTAATGCTGGAGTCGGATGAAGCCGTTCGACAAGTGAAACGAGCGAAACGTTGCGCCGGCTTTCTCCAATGACTGGCGTATAGAGGTGCTGAATATCTCGCATTTTCAATAACTGCGGACGCGGAGAAATATCGATAGTATCACAAATTTCCTCCATCGCTTCTTTTATCATTTCGACAACAAACTGGTGTTCTTTTAAGTTTTTTTCGTCTTGCAATAACCAATTTCCAAGTTCTTCGTCTTCCCGCATCGTTTTGCCACGGCGAATTGATCCGGCTAAACAGGTAGAATAGCAAACCGTCCCCTCTTTTTTGACAAGCTGTTCTGGAGAAGCTCCAATAAAACAGCGGCCATCTTGTTCAAAGGCAAATAAATAACTCATCGGCTGCTGCTCGCGCAATCGTTCCAATACTGCTACAACATCTAGCCTGTCGGCAAATGCAAACCGTTCTTCTCGCGCTAGCACGACTTTTGCAAATTCCCCTACCCGAATGCGGTCAATCACTTGTTCGACCGCTTTTACCCATTCTTCCTTTCCACGTTCTTCACAACGAACGAGTGGCGGAAGAGGAGAAGGGGAAAAATGGGCATCCAAATGAGTGAGTAGCTGCTGAATACGCGCTATTTCACCTTTTTCGGACTGCGAAGGCAAGGTAATCGTTACCGTTGCCTCACCATTTTTCACCGTTAATAGTATAGTCGGAACAACAAACGTTGCATCGGAAAAATGCTGCCACTGTTCGCTTTTTCGTTTCAATGGATCAAACGAAAACCCGCCGAAAAGAATGGGACACGCGCTTGTTTGGTTAGAATGAATTGTCGTTCGTTCGATAAAACGCTTCCACTCTGCTTCAACGGTCGCAAATCGTTCTTCATTTCCGTTGACAACGATTGTGTACGTGCAGCCAATTCCGACGTATGTCGCTTCATTGCTACGGTCGGACCAATAAAATCGGCTTTTAAAACCACTCTGTTCTCCTAAGTAAAAAAAGTGGAGAGGGTCGACCGACGGAATCGATTCGCTCCAGCTAACGAACGGCGTGCGCGCAGTTTTTATCATTGCATCCCATTGTTCTTTCGTTTTATGTTGAAATAAAGTCGTCACTGTAATCCCGCTTTCTTATCGTACTAAACTTTTTATAGCAAAAACCAATCACCTATTCCATTATATATAATAGGAAATAATTTATCTATGCCAAAAGGGTTGACACCTTCTTTCCGTTTACCTACACTTATTTTGAACGTTTTTTGAACAATTCTTTTATCCATAAGGGGTATGATGTATGCAATCACCATTACCGACACAACAATCATTTCAGTCGGAGCGGGATTGGCGCGTATGGTGGCGGCTAACGCGACCGCACACATTAACGGCTGCGTTCGTTCCTGTTTCGATCGGCACTGCATTAGCTTTTCATGAAACCGACATTCGCCTTTCTTTATTTGTAGCAATGCTTGTCGCTTCTTTGCTTATCCAAGCGGCAACGAATATGTTTAACGAATATTATGATTATAAACGGGGACTTGATTCAGCAGAATCGGTCGGCATCGGCGGCGCCATCGTTCGTGACGGCATTGCCCCAAAAACCGTGTTATCGCTTGCTGTTTCTTGCTTTATTGCTGCAATGTTCATCGGCATCTATATTTGCATCAATAGCAGTTGGTGGCTCGCTGCAATCGGTGTCGTGTGCATGGCGGCAGGCTACTTTTATACCGGTGGCCCACTTCCAATTGCCTATACTCCGTTTGGTGAGCTTGCTGCTGGTTTTTTCATGGGGGTCGTCATTATTTTAATTTCTTTCTTTATTCAAACGGGCAGCGTGACAATGGTGCCGATTGCCGTATCGGTTCCTATCGCTATTTTAGTCGGCGCTATTTTGTTAGCGAACAATATTCGCGACCTTGACGGCGACCGGAAACACGGAAGAAAAACAATGGCAATTTTAGTTGGTCGAACAAATGCCATTCGTATTTTAGCAGGCATGTTTATCGTTTCGTTCACATGGATCGTTGGGTTAGTTGCTTTTCATGTCGTTTCCCCATGGACGTTGCTTGTTTTCTTAAGCGTTCCGAAAGCAATCGCTGCAACGAAAGGATTCGTCGGCAAAACAAAACCGTTCGATATGATGCCTGCGATGAAAGCAACAGCACAAACGAATACACAGTTCGGATTTTTATTAGCAATCGGCCTTTTCATTAGCCATTGGCTGTAAACACGGTTTTATCGACCGTGTTTTTTTTCTGTTTTCGTCCATACTACATCGTAAAGAGAAAGGAGGACGTTGCATGTTATCCAAAGACGAACTAGCTTTTTTTCAACAACAGTTGCTGCAAGCAAAGCAAGAATTGGAAGAGCGGCTAAAAAATAATGACCATTTTGGCTTAGAACGAAGCCAGGCCCACGACTCCACTGGGGAATTAGCAAGCTACGACAACCATCCAGCGGACGAAGGGACGGAGCTGTATGAGCGGGAAAAAGATATCGCCCTTTATGACCATGCCGAACGAGAACTAGCAAATATTCATCGAGCCCTGCAAGCGATTAAAAATGGCACATACGGGCAATGTGAACGATGCGGGCAACCAATCCCGTACGAACGACTCAAAGCGCTGCCGACGACTACGTTTTGCAAAGAACATAGCCGCGATCAAGT
The DNA here is from genome assembly GCF_014196205.1 of Anoxybacteroides voinovskiense. Taxonomy (GTDB): domain Bacteria; phylum Bacillota; class Bacilli; order Bacillales; family Anoxybacillaceae; genus Anoxybacteroides; species Anoxybacteroides voinovskiense. The sequence goes on from NZ_JACIDE010000025.1 coordinate 31,649, forward strand.
CGTTTCCCAAAAGCGACCGCTCGAAGAAGGAGTGTTATTGCCTCCGTTCGGAAAATTCGACTTTGATGGGCGAGATGCCGTCATGTACGATGCAGAAGACACATGGCAAGAAGTCGCTCGTTACGGAACATCAGACACCCCGTCAGATGTATGGGAACACGTCGATCATTACAATGAAACATACGCAGAAGCCGATGAGCCGATTGGGTATGTTGAGGCGTTTGAAAATTTTGCTGCGGTTGATTTATACGGACAGCCGCTCCCTGTTTATCCAACAAAGAAACATGAACAATTAGAAGAACTATTAGACGATGAACAAATAATGTCAAACATCGGAGATTTTCCCGCCTATGAAAAAGAACCGTATACAGAAGCGAAAGCTCATAGCCAAGACCATCGGTAAAGATGGTCTTTTTTTGAAACAAAAAGGAAAGACTGATCGTAATACAGAATACATACGATAAAACTAATTTTTGAGGTGAAACAATGAACGCACATGACATTGATTACCAATTATATGGTGATGACATGCAGTTTGTAGAAATTGAACTAGACCCGCACGAAAGCGTCATCGCCGAGGCAGGCGGCATGATGATGATGGAAGACGGGATTGAAATGGAAACGATTTTCGGGGACGGATCTAGTGCCAACAAAGGTCTTTTTAACAAATTAGTCGGTGCTGGAAAACGGCTACTAACTGGAGAAAGCTTGTTTATGACCGTGTTTACTAATCGTGGAACGAGCAAGCGGCGCGTATCGTTCGCTGCCCCATATCCAGGAAAAATTATCCCTGTCGATTTGAGCGAACTTGGTGGCAAAATCATTTGCCAAAAAGATGCGTTTCTTTGTGCTGCGAAGGGAGTGTCTGTCGGCATCGATTTTCAACGAAAACTCGGCACTGGGTTTTTCGGCGGTGAAGGGTTTATTATGGAAAAATTAGAAGGGGACGGCCTTGCCTTTTTACATGCAGGAGGGACGATTTACAAACGGCAGCTGCAACCAGGAGAAAAATTGCGCATTGATACCGGCTGTCTCGTCGCCATGACAAAAGAAGTAAATTACGATATCGAGTTTGTCGGGAAAATTAAAACCGCCTTTTTCGGCGGCGAAGGATTGTTTTTTGCTACCCTCACCGGACCTGGAACCGTTTGGGTACAGTCATTGCCTTTCAGCCGCCTCGCCGATCGAATTATTGCATCCGCTCCTAATGCTGGCGGACGGTCTGTTGGCGAAGGGAGCATTTTCGGAGCGATTGGCGATTTGCTGAATGGGGATGATTAATTGCTCGCGGAGGGAGGCTACTCCCTCCGCTTTTCATTATATAAGCGGTTTTATTTTCCAAATATCACTTGCATACTCTTGAATTGTCCGGTCGCTGGAAAAATAACCGGAATGAGCGATGTTAATGGCACTCATTTGCAGCCAACAGTCACGGTTTCTATAGGCAGCTTCTACTCGCTCTTGCGCCTCTGCGTAAGCCGCAAAGTCACGCAACACAAAATATTCATCATTTTGCATTAATAAGGAATCGTAAATTGGTTCAAAATGGTCGTGTGCATCACGGAAAAAACCGTTGACAAGTTGGTCAACTACTTGCTTAATTCGTCGGTCGTGATGGTAGTACTCGTGCGCACGGTACCCACCATTTTGGTAATAATCTAACACTTCCTGTGCCGTTAAGCCGAAAATAAAAATATTTTCTTTCCCGACTGCCTCTAAAATTTCGATATTGGCACCATCTAACGTACCGAGCGTAATCGCCCCGTTCATCATAAATTTCATATTCCCAGTCCCTGACGCTTCCTTGCTAGCAGTCGAAATTTGCTCGCTCACATCCGCCGCTGGGAAAATTTCTTCCGCTAACGATACGCGATAGTTCTCTAAAAAAATTACTTTCAGTTGTTCGTTCGTTTGCGGATCTCGATTAACTTTATCCGCCAACGAATTAATGAGCTTAATAATTCGTTTCGCATAGTAATATCCAGGGGAAGCTTTTGCTCCAAAAATAAACGTACGTGGATAAATGGAAAAGCTCGCATCTTCTTTTAACCGGTTATACAAATACATAATGTGCAGCACATTAAGCAATTGACGCTTATAAGCATGAAGCCGTTTTACTTGCACGTCAAAAATAGATGATTCATCAACAACGATGCCCGTTTGTTCATATATCCGCTTTGCAAGCAACGATTTTCGTTTTTGTTTGACTTTTCCTAGTTCTTCACGAAAAGACGTATCAAACGCATACGGCTTTAAATTAAGCAACGTTTCTGGCTCTTTAATCCAACCATCGCCAATGGCCTGCGTCACTAATGAGGACAACTCTGGATTTGCTTTTAAGAGCCAGCGGCGGTGGGTAATGCCGTTCGTTTTATTGTTAAACTTTTGCGGAAATACTTCATAAAACAGCTTCATTTCCCGATGTTTCAAAATTTCTGAATGAAGCTTTGCCACACCATTAACGCTATAGCTTCCAACAATGGCTAAGTGCGCCATCTTCACTAACCCGTGCGCAATAATCGCCATCTCTTCGATTCGTTTCCATTGTCCAGGGTATCGGTTCCATAGCTCCCGACAAAACCGCTCATTAATTTCTTCAACAATCATGTAAATACGCGGCAGAAGCGGCTGAAAAATGCGAATCGGCCATTTTTCCAATGCTTCCGATAATGTTGTATGGTTTGTATACGAAATCGTACTCGTCGTAATGTGCCAAGCATCTTCCCAGCTCATACCTTCTTCGTCTAATAGTACGCGCATCAGTTCAGGAATGGCTAATACTGGATGCGTATCGTTTACATGGATCGCCACATGTTCGTGTAGCTGATACAAATGACCATGTTGGCGGCGATGAGCGCGGACGATGCTGCCGATGCTAGCCGCCACAAGAAAATATTGCTGCTTAAGCCGCAATATTTTCCCTTCATCGTGTGCATCATCAGGATATAAAAATTCCGAAATTGCCTCTGTTTCTCGCTTATATTGCATCACATTTTTGTTCGTCGGGAACGTTTTCGCCGGCTCTGCGTTCCAAAGCCGAAGCGTATTCACTGTTTTCGCTCCGTACCCAATGACAGGCATATCGTACGGAACGGCCATCACTTTTTCGCTGTCGACATGACGAAACGTTAGCCGCCCCCCTTCCGAAGAAACGTCCACCTTTCCCCAAAAATTCACTTCCACCGCTAAATCTTCTTTCCGTACTTCCCATACATTCCCATGCCTCAACCATTGCTCTGGGAGTTCTACTTGAAATCCATCGACAATTTTTTGGTCAAACAACCCGTGTTTATAGCGAATGCCATACCCATGCCCTGGCAAATTAAGCGACGCTAGCGAATCTAAAAAACAAGCAGCGAGGCGGCCAAGGCCGCCGTTCCCTAATCCTGCGTCTGCTTCACTTTCTTCAATATCCTGCAAATGAATCCCTAAATCGTGCAGTCCTTCTTCTACCACCTCGTGAATACCAAGATTTAACAAGTTACTCCCAAGAAGGCGCCCGAGTAAAAACTCAATCGATAAATAATACACTTTTTTATGGTTGTTCGCTCGACAGCGCTCATTCGTTTGAATCCAGTTTTGACTTATATACTCGCGAACCATATTCCCTAACGTCTGATATTGATCCCGTATAGTTGATTCTTCAAACCGCTTCCCATGCATCATCTCTAATTTTTTTAAAAACACCGCTTTAAACTCTTCTTTGTTAGAGAACACGACTCCCACTCCCAGCCATTAATTCGTCGTAAAGCCGATTGTACTTAAACGCCGATTGCGCCCAGCTATAGTCTCGGCTCATTGCTGCTACCACTAACTTTTCCCATACCTCTTTTTGATAATAAAACCCGATGGCGCGCCGAATCGTATAGAGCATGTCGTGCGCATTAAAGTTTTGAAAGCTAAAGCCATTTCCTTCTCCCGTGAATTCATTAAACGGCTGCACCGTATCATTAAGCCCGCCGGTTTCGCGCACGATCGGTATCACACCATACCTTAAAGCAATCAGCTGTCCAAGCCCGCACGGTTCAAATAGCGATGGCATTAAAAACAAATCCGCACCGGCATAAATTTGATGTGCCAATTCTTCATGAAAACCGATGTACACTTTCACTTTATCCGGATACGTAATCGCCATTTCATTAAAAAAATGTTCGAATTCCCAATCGCCAGTCCCTAAAACAACAAACTGCACGTTTTCCGCGATAATTTCGTGAAAAACGCATTTTACTAACTCTAACCCTTTTTGCTTTGTTAAGCGAGTGACCATTGCAATGATCGGAACGTCTTCTTCGTTTGGCAATCCAAATCGTTGCCGCAGTGCCTTCTTATTAATTTCTTTCCGCGCAATCGTCGTCTGATCATAAGGAACCGCAATGTATCGATCTTTTTTTGGATTGTATATTTCATCGTCAATCCCATTTAAAATTCCCACTAAATCGTGTTGACGTGCCCGTAATAGTCCATCCAATTTTTCTCCATAATACTCTGTTTGAATCTCTTCTTTATACGTCGGGCTAACGGTGGTTATTATATCACTCGCAACAAGCGCTGCTTTCATAAAACTAACATTCCCGTAAAACTCCACATGTTCCATCGTAAAATAGCGGTCGCTTAAATTAAGTAAGTCTCCTAAAATTTCTCGCGGAAAAATGCCTTGGAACTGGAGATTATGAATGGTAAACACGGAACGCATCTGTTGGTAAAACGAATTTTTTTTATACTCCTCCCGCAACAAAAACGGAATCATCCCTGTATGCCAATCATGGCAATGAATAATGTCCGGTTGGAACGAAATGGCAGGCAAAGCGTCTAGCGCAGCACGGCAAAAATACGAAAACCGTTCCCCATCATCGTAATGCCCGTATAAACCGTCACGTTTAAAATAATATTCGTTGTCGATAAAATAATACGTAATCCCTTGGTGCTCGAGCATTTCGACGCCACAATATTGCCGTCTCCACCCCACACGGACAATGAGTGTTGCTATTTTTTTCATTTTCGCACGATACATTTCAGGAATCGTACCGTACTTCGGCAACATGACACGAATATCGGTTCCGAGCCGTTTTAGTTCTTTTGGCAACGCCCCTGCGACGTCTGCTAGCCCTCCTGATTTCACAAATGGCACACATTCTGATACAACAAACAATACTTTCACTGGCTCATCAACACTCCTTGTACAGTACCTTTTCGAATAATAAACGGGCGATGTTCTGCTCCTGTTATTTTCACATCATTCTCGACTTTTGCATCTTTATCGATGATGACATGCTCCAATTCACATCGTTCACCAATTTGCGTTTTTTGCATAATGACACTATTTTTCACGACTGCTCCTTTCCCGATTTTCACACCACGAAACACGATGCAGTTTTCTACATGTCCTTCAATGACACAACCGTTGGCAATCATCGAATTTTTGACAACGGCATCTGCCGTATATTGTGTTGGCGGCTCATCTTTCACTTTCGTATAAATCGGACGTGACTGGATAAATAATTGTTTCCATACATCTGGTTGAAGCAACTGCAAACTATGGTGAAAATAGCTCTCGACAGAATCAATCACTGCGACATAGCCGTCGTGCTCATAGTGACAAACATTCAAGGAGTGAAATGGGTTATGAACAACATCACCAATGCTGTTATAACCTGTTTGCACTCGATTAGCAATTAAATCAAGCAACAATGACGTTTCTAAAACAAACATTTCAAGGGAACGACCTTGGTAGCGTACTTCTGTAATATCGCATTGACTCGCAATATGCTGCTCTAACACGAGCCGATAATCGATATTGCAAACGGTATAGCTATTGCAAATAAGCGCATACTTTTGTTTGCTACGCAAGAAATAATCAATATGTTGTTCGAAATGCTGAAACGCTCCAATTTGTGACGATGGAAGCGGCAAATCTGGCGATGGGAAGAAAAAAAGCCCGTCTCTCTTTCGATTCAAATCCCAATTTTTCCCTGAGCCTAAATGATCCATCAGTGACCGGTATTGATACTTCGGAAAAATCGCGACACTTTCTATTCCAGAATTAACCATATTCGATAACACAAAATCAATCAAACGATACCTTCCTGCAAACGGAACAGCCGCCACCGAACGATGAGCAGCAAGGTTCTGGAGCGGCTCCATATATGTCGTAGCATCAATCACACCTAACATCATTTTCACTATTGCTCATCCTTTCTCGATCGTTTCCGACCTCTGTTGTTCCAACCATTCTTTTGTAACCAAGACAATTTCTTCAGGCATCGACGGGCGAATGACCGTACCTGCTGGAATTTCTAACGCTGACGGGACAATCGCTTTTTCCATATATACATTTTCGCCAATCGTTGCATCCGGCATAACAACACAATCTTTTACTACCGCTCCTTTTTGAATATGTACACCTTGAAACACAACGGAATGCTCCACCTCTCCTTCGATGACGCATCCTTCGTTCACTAACGAACTTACGACAGACGCGTAGGCAGCGATATACTGCGGCGGCTGATTTGGATTAACCGAATAAATGCGCCACATATGGTCAAACAAATTTAACTCACATTCTGGATTTAATAAATCCATGTTCGCTTCCCACAGGCTTTTTACCGTTCCGACATCTTTCCAATACCCTTTAAACGGATAGGCAACAAGCCGCTTTCCTTCATGTAATAACAACGGAATCACATCTTTGCCAAAATCGTGGCTAGAATGCGGGTTGTTATTGTCTATTTGTAAATATTCTCTTAACAACGGCCAGCTAAAAATATAAATCCCCATCGATGCTAAATTATTTTTTGGATGTACTGGTTTTTCTTCAAATTCAATAATTTCCATCTGTTCGTTCGTATTCATAATGCCAAAGCGGCTCGCTTCCGACCAAGGCACTTCAATGACCGAAATCGTCACATCCGCCCCTTTTTCGATATGATAATCCAACATTTTCGCATAGTTCATTTTATAAATATGATCTCCGGAAAGGATGAGCACATAGTCAGGGTCGTATTGCTCGATATAATTGATGTTTTGATAAATCGCATGTGCCGTTCCTTCGTACCACTTCACTCCGGACGATTCAGAGTAAGGTGGCAATACTGTGACGCCACCATCTCTTCGATCCAAATCCCATGCGCTTCCAATCCCAATATATGAATGCAATAAAAGCGGCTGATACTGTGTCAATACCCCAACAGTATCAATACCTGAATTTGTACAATTACTTAACGTAAAATCAATAATGCGGTATTTTCCTCCAAACGGAACAGCAGGCTTGGCAAGTTGTTTCGTTAAAGAGTTTAAGCGGCTACCTTGACCGCCGGCCAATAACATGGCGATGCACTTTTTCTTTCCCATCGTCAGTTCGCTCCTCTCGTTTTCGCATTGGGCGCAATACAGAAATTCCAAACGGTGGAATTGTCATTTGCACATGATAAGGCTTTCCGTGAAACGGCTCTTCTTTCGCCGCCAGCGCCTTTTTATTTATATGTCCCGACCCACCAAATGCAACGGCATCGCTATTAAACGCTTCTTTATAAGTTGTCTGCAATGGCACCCCAATTTTATAATCATGATAAACGACCGGCGTAAAATTGCATACGACGATTAATAAGTCATTCTCTTTCGTTCCTTTTCGGATGAATGAAAAAATGCTTTGCTCTGCATTATGGACGTCAATCCATTCAAATCCTTCCGGCGAATGATCCAATTCATAAAGCGCCTTATACCGTTTATAAAACTTCATTAACTCTTTCACATACTCATCCATTTTTCGATGCATCTCAAAATCAAACAGCATCCAATCTAACTGCTCTAAATCTTTCCATTCATCAAACTGGCCGAACTCCCCACCCATAAACAATAATTTTTTCCCTGGATGTGTTACTAAATACCCGTAAAGCAAGCGCAGTTGCGCAAATTTTTGTTCATAAGATCCCGGCATTTTGTTCAACAACGATTTTTTTCCATGCACTACTTCATCGTGGGAGAATGGCAAAATAAAGTTTTCTGAATAAGCATATAGAAGCGAAAATGTCACTTTATGATGCAGCGATTTCCTTTGCTCCGGCGTAGCTTCCATGTACGTTAATATATCGTTCATCCAGCCCATATTCCACTTATAATTAAAACCTAATCCTCCTTCGTACGTCGGAGAAGTAACGCGCGGCCAGTCTGTCGAATCCTCGGCAATCATCAAGACAGAAGGGTCATAAGCAAAAACAACTTCGTTTAACTTTTGCAAAAACTCGACAGCATATGGATTGGGGTGACGTACATCGCTATTTGGCCAGTACAGCATGTTGGCAACTGCATCTACCCGAAACCCATCAATATGAAAATACTCCATCCAAAATAGCGCATTCGAAATAAGAAAGCTACGTACTTCTCGTCTTCCTAAATCAAAATTCGCTGTACCCCATACAAAATTTTCACGATCTTGAAAATTGACATACTCATATGTTGGTTCCCCGTCAAATAAGTAAAGGCCGTGAGCATCTTTGCAAAAATGGCCAGGAACCCAGTCTAAAATAACGCCAATTCCCGCTTGATGACAGCGATCGACGAATGCCATAAAATCACGCGGAGTGCCGTAACGACTTGTCACTGAATAGTAGCCAGTTCCTTGGTAGCCCCACGACCGATCGAGCGGATGCTCAACAAGCGGAAGCAGCTCTATATGCGTAAACCCGTGTTCTACAATATAAGGAATCAATTCATCAGCTAATTCTTGATACGTATAAAAACTTCCATCGCTCTTTTTTTTCCAAGTCCCGAAATGAAGTTCATAAATAAACATCGGCTGGTGATAAATAGGCTTTCTTAGTTTTTTCCGTTGCCACGCTTTATCATTCCATTCGTATCCTTCCAGTGAGTAGACAATAGAAGCAGTTTGCGGACGGAGCTCAGAATAAAAGGCATACGGATCTGCTTTTAATAACACATCACCGTTTTTCGTAACAATTTCATATTTGTATAAATGTCCTTCTAAATTTTCTGGAACAAAAATCGTCCATACCCCTTGTTCACTTACCTTCACAAGCGAATAATTGTTCCCATTCCAATGATTAAAACTCCCTACAAGCCGAACTTCACGTGCATGAGGAGCCCATACACAAAACCTTGTCCCTGTTATCCCATTTTCGTTTATAATATGTGCACCAAACAACTTGTAGCTTTTATATAGACTTCCCTCATGAAACAAATGAATTTCAAAATCTGTTAAGGTTGTAGCGAGCAAACATCATCGCGTCCTTTCCTTTATAAGTTTTACAGTTATTCTATATATTCCACACGTTCCGATAAATTCCTTGAACAAAATGTTTATATTTTTTGACAACTTTCAACATCAGTTTTGCCTACATATTTCCCAAATTATCATTTGCATTTTTTCAGTTAGTTGCATATAATTAAATTAAATACTTAATTATAATAATTATTATTAAAATAATTATTATATTTTAATAATTATAATTATTTTATTGTAATAAATATAAAATGAGGGGTGTATGATGTACGACTATCACCATCTTCCACACATGAAACAACAAAGCAAGTCGAAAAAAGCGCTTTGGACTACGCTTATACTAACAGTATTTTTCACATTGGTCGAAGTCATTGGTGGGATTTTTTCCAATTCGCTCGCTTTGCTGTCTGATTCGGCGCATATGGCTTCGGACGTGCTAGCACTTGGCTTAAGTATGGTGGCACTTTATTTAGCGTCACGACCGCCAAACAAAACATTTACTTTTGGCTATTTACGGTTTGAAATTATTGCTTCGTTTTTGAACGGGTTAGCACTCGTCATCATCGCATTTGGCATTTTTGTAGAAGGCATTCGGCGATTCATCCATCCAGAACCGATCGATTTTTCCCTAATGTTAACGATTGCTTCGATCGGATTAATCGTCAATATCGTATTAACGATTGTTTTAAGCCGCAGCACAAAAGAAGAAGAAAATTTAAACGTGAAAAGTGCACTTTGGCACTTTATTGGTGATCTTCTCAGTTCCATCGGGGTAATTATTTCTGCGGTTATTATCTACTTTACCGATTTTTATGTAGTCGACCCGCTTATTAGTATGGTAATTGGGGCAATTATTTTTACAGGCGGAGCAAAAATTACACGCGAGTCATATTTGATTCTCATGGACTCTGTTCCCTCCCAGTTCGACCTAGAACTTGTTCGTGCCGATATTCGCAGTATAGAAGGGGTAGAAGACGTCCACGACACGCACATATGGTCCATTTCTTCCGATCACTACTCGCTTACCGCCCACGTATTTATTAATGAGAAAGTTCAGCCATTTTGTGTGATTCTAGCGATTAATGAGATGTTGGAAAAAAAATACGGGATTAAGCACGCGACAATTCAAGTAGAACATGCGTCGTTTCACAACCATGGGGAATATGGAGAACAATTTCTTCATAAGAAAAACGAAGGGACTTCGCTTTCTATATAAAGCAGAAGTCCCTTTGTCCATTACAATTAAATAAAAAATCACTATGCTGCATGCATAGTGATTAATGATGACCCGTACGGGATTCGAACCCGTGTTACCGCCGTGAAAGGGCGGTGTCTTAACCACTTGACCAACGGGCCGCACATAAGAAACTGGCGGAGAAGGCGGGATTTGAACCCGCGCGCCGCAAAGACGCGACCTAACGGTTTAGCAAACCGTCCCCTTCAGCCACTTGGGTACTTCTCCTCATGGCTCCGCAAGTAGGATTCGAACCTACGACCTACCGGTTAACAGCCGGTTGCTCTACCGCTGAGCTATTGCGGAATATACTCTCCTAAAAATATATCCAAAAACAACCTACTGCCTCTTCCTCTACTAGCTTACTCGAAGAAGCTGGATGCGTCGAGGCAACTCGTAGCAAACTCACTGATGCTTCGCTCGTGGCTGAGCTATTGCGAAATGTTTAGGAAAGTGGGCCTAAGTGGACTTGAACCACCGACCTCACGCTTATCAGGCGTGCGCTCTAACCAGCTGAGCTATAGGCCCATGGAAAGCGGGTGATGGGAATCGAACCCACGACATCAGCTTGGAAGGCTGAGGTTTTACCACTAAACTACACCCGCATATTGCATACTACTATTATTTTTATTTCTGCGACGCATTGTCCATGCCTCTTCCTCTGCTAGCTAATTCGAGGATGCTGGATGCGTCGAGGCAACTCGTAGCAGACTCATTGATGCATCGCTCGTGGCTGAGGTTTTACCACTAAACTACACCCGCGCAATTTTGGATGGGGCGACTAGTGGGAATCGAACCCACGAATGCCAGAGCCACAATCTGGTGCGTTAACCACTTCGCCATAGCCGCCACATTTCTGGTGCCGGCTGCAGGACTTGAACCCGCAACCTACTGATTACAAGTCAGTTGCTCTACCAATTGAGCTAAGCCGGCATACTATGTTAAACTCTCCGTACCAATTACATGCTTTATGTGCCTCTTCCTCTACCAGCTAATTCGAGGAAGCTAGATGCGTCGAGGCAACTCGTAGCAGATTCACTGATGCGTCGCTCGTCTCTACCAATTGAGCTAAGCCGGCATACTAAGTTAGACTCCTCGTACCAATTATATGCTTTATGTGCCTCTTCCTCTACCAGCTAATTCGAGGAAGCTGGATGCGTCGAGGCAACTCGTAGCAGATTCACTGATGCGTCGCTCGTCTCTACCAATTGAGCTAAGCCGGCATACTATGTTAAACTCTCCGTACCAATTACATGCTTTATGTGCCTCTTCCTCTACCAGCTAATTCGAGGAAGCTAGATGCGTCGAGGCAACTCGTAGCAGATTCACTGATGCGTCGCTCGTCTCTACCAATTGAGCTAAGCCGGCATACTAAAATTCAAAATACTCTTTATGAAAATGGTGGCTCGGGACGGAATCGAACCGCCGACACAAGGATTTTCAGTCCTTTGCTCTACCGACTGAGCTACCGAGCCATAATATAATATTCACTGTTTATTTGGTTTCTGCATGGCACTTGTTTTTGTCGCTTCCCGACTGTGCCTCTTCCTCTACTAGCCGTTTCAAGGAAGTTCGATGCGTCGAGGCAACTCGTAGCTTATTCGACGATGTATCGCTCGTGGCTACCGAGCCATAATATATAGTGGCGGTCCCGACGGGACTCGAACCCGCGATCTCCTGCGTGACAGGCAGGCATGTTAACCACTACACTACGGGACCATTTTTGGTTGCGGGGGCAGGATTTGAACCTGCGACCTTCGGGTTATGAGCCCGACGAGCTACCGGGCTGCTCCACCCCGCGATGATAAAAAATAAATAAGATTTTTGCTATGCTCTATGTCTCTTGGGCTGCCTCTTCCTCTGCCAGCTAATTCAAAGAAGCTGGATGCGTCGAGGCAACTCGCAGCGAATTCACAGATGTGTTGCTCGTTGCTCCACCCCGCGATGATAAAAGATAAATAAGATTTTTGCTATGCTCTATGCTTCTAGCCGCCCCACTCTCAGAAAGCTTGCTCAAGTAGCAGTTCGAGTGGTGCGCTGTAGCTTTTTCACAGAAGCTTATTCGGGCGTGCTCCACCCCGCGATGATAAATAAGAAAATAATTGGTTTCTATGCTCCATGCTCTTTTGGCCGTCCCGCTCTCAGCATGCCTATTCAAGCTGTGGCTCGAGCGGTACGCTGTAGATTTTTCACGGAAGCTTATTCGATCGTGCTCCACCCGCGATGATACGAGTTATGGTGGAGGATGACGGGATCGAACCGCCGACCCCTTGCTTGTAAGGCAAGTGCTCTCCCAGCTGAGCTAATCCTCCAGAAAAATGACCCGTACGGGATTCGAACCCGTGTTACCGCCGTGAAAGGGCGGTGTCTTAACCACTTGACCAACGGGCCATATTATTAATAGTGGCGGAGAGCAAGGGATTCGAACCCTTGAGGCGCTGTTAACGCCTACACGATTTCCAATCGTGCTCCTTCGACCACTCGGACAGCTCTCCAAAATGGCTCCGCAAGTAGGATTCGAACCTACGACCTACCGGTTAACAGCCGGTTGCTCTACCGCTGAGCTATTGCGGAATGCTCTTTTAAAAATATATTTCAAAACAATCTACTGCCTCTTCCTCTGCTAGCTAATTCAAAGAAGCTGGATGCGTCGAGGCAACTCGCAGCAAATTCACCGATGTGCCGCCATAATCATTTATATTCCGCCTAGCAACGTCCTACTCTTGCAGGGGCGCTAGCCCCAACTACCATCGGCGCTGGAGAGCTTAACTTCCGTGTTCGGGATGGGAACGGGTGTGT
>NZ_JACIDE010000026.1 GCF_014196205.1 Anoxybacteroides voinovskiense
TTTTGCTCATCCCCCTTCTGTTCAAGGAATCCTCCCCTTGAAACATATGGAAGAGGATTTAGCTTCCTCCCACAAACATTTTACTCATACGAATTAATAAGAAAAGCGGAGGCGACTGGTTAGCTGCGAAAATACAACACCTCCCTTGTCATGGGAGGTGTTAGGAATAATAGGTGTTTAATATTTTCTCGACATACGCTTTTGTTTCGCGAAACGGTGGAATTCCTCCGTAACGGTCGACATTTCCTGGTCCGGCGTTGTAGGCAGCGAGCGCAAGTTCAAGATCGCCATCGTATCGATCGAGCAACTGGCGTAAATATTTCGTTCCGCCTTCAATATTTTGCGCTGGGTCAAATACATTCGTGACACCAAGCATTTTCGCCGTACTTGGCATGAGTTGCATTAAGCCCGCAGCACCTACACGGCTCACGGCATTTGTACGGAAATTCGACTCATGGCGAATAACGGCTTTAATAAGCTGTGGATCGATATTATATTTTTCCGCTGTTTTTTCAATGATGTCATCGAGCGATTTTGTGGCTAGCGGCGCTACTTTTAGTTCGTTTGAGCTATAGGTTGCTTCAAACGGCATTGGCGAAATGCTCGGTTGTTCTTGTTTGTCTATGGAAGGGAGTGAAAATTTTGTTAACAGCTCTTGGAAAGACGTTCCCTCCTCGAACAATTGGCTTGGCGGTGACGGCTGATTAGAAAAAGACCGCAGCGCCTGAAGTTCCATCCACATTTTTACTTGTTGAATGTTCACCGTTGTTCCTCCGCTTCATATTTTTTCGCATAAAATCGCTTTATTTTGTTTTTCGTTGGACGAATAGGAATATTCATTGTAGTAAGTAACTGCTCAAATATCGCTTTTCCGCGCACACGATCAGTCGCCTCGTATTCGATTTCATAGTCTTCCGTTTGCAAATAAAGGCTGTGGTCAAGCACAAGCAGACCGCCTTCATACGGCAATTCGGCGCGATAAGTAGCTAATGTGCCAAAATAGCGAATGGTATTAGAAACGACACCAAGCGACTGCAATAGTGCTGCCATTTCGCTTGGAAAAGCGCTTGCTCCTTTCAATAGCATTTCCGCTTCTTCTGTCGTCAATGGCTCATGTGTTTCTAGTAGCCCTTCCTCTATTGTTTGTTTTAATGTTAACGTGTAGGTGTGTTGTTTCATGCGAATGCGCAGCGCCGCTCCTTTTTCTTTGAGCGAAAACGTTGGTGTGTCAAAATAATGGTTTTCTTGATACGAAAAAGCGTCGTCATCGATGTGAAACGCTTGCTTCATACGTAAAAACTCATCTTTCGTCAACATATTTTTAAATTCAATCTCTACTTCTTGCCTCATCACTCTAACCCCTTCCTTACATTTATTATGAAATGTTTCCGTTGGAATAGCAATGGTTTATTATGCATAGGTTGAGTATGGTAAAATAGAAGCTGGATTGTTTGATGGGAAGGAGATTATGCGATGCGAAAAACGATACGAATTACTAGAGCAGAAAAACGAGGCAATGAGCTTTGGTTAGTGAGTGATACGCCATCATTTTCGATAGAAGGAGCTGTCCCGAAATGCTACATGCTTGTCAATTCGGATGAACAAGCGTTTGTTTATATCATAGAGAAGGACGATGAATTTGTGTACGTGTCCATTCCACAACCGTGCTGGAAAGAAATAAAAGAAGTGCTTACAGAGCCGTTGACGGTCTGGCTACAAGATGGAACGAACCAGCTTGAACTCATTGGATTTTCCGAAGAGCTTGCGTATTTAATTGAAAATATTGCAGGAAATGCGAACTACGGTGAAGAAATGGAGAAAGCGGTAAAAGAGACGTTTCTTACATAATCGGTGGTGGTGGAAATATGGTGAAGCATTGGGATTTATTTTTAGCTCCGTATAAACAAGCAGTGGAAGAGTTAAAAGTAAAATTAAAGGGGATGCGGACTCAATTTGAAATGCAAGGTCTTCATTCCCCAATTGAATTTGTGACGGGAAGAGTCAAGCCAATTGCAAGCATTCTTGATAAAGCGCAAAAGAAAAATATTCCGCTTGATCAGCTAGAAGAAAAAATGCAAGATATCGCCGGCATTCGTATGATGTGCCAATTTGTTGATGATATAAAAACGGTTGTCGAACTATTGCGCCGGCGCAAAGACTTCGAAATCGTGGAAGAGCGGGATTATATTACGCAAAAAAAAGAGAGCGGCTATCGCTCGTACCATGTCGTCATTCGTTATCCGGTGCAAACGATTGATGGAGAGAAAAACATTTTAGCGGAAATTCAAATTCGTACGCTAGCGATGAATTTTTGGGCAACAATTGAACATTCTTTAAATTATAAATATAGCGGCCGCTTTCCAGAAGATATTAAAGCTCGTCTGCAACGAGCAGCGGAGGCAGCGTATTTGTTAGATGAAGAAATGTCGAAAATCCGTTTCGAAATTCAAGAGGCGCAAGCAGTTTTTTCACGAAAACAAGAAGCAAAAGGGGACGAACGATGAGGGAGAAACAACAACCATTAAAATTTGCCGTTACTTCCAAAGGGGACGCCACGTCCAATTCACTCATGCAAAAAATAAAAAACTACTTAATCGATTTTGGACTTATTTACGATGAAGACGGACCGGACATTGTCATTTCTGTTGGCGGAGATGGAACGCTATTGTATGCGTTCCACCGCTATTGCCGCCGGTTGGACAAGACGGCGTTTGTCGGGGTGCATACTGGGCACTTAGGATTTTACGCCGATTGGGTGCCAGAAGAAATTGAAAAGTTAGTCATTGCGATTGCCAAAACCCCATATCAAATCGTCGAATACCCGTTGCTTGAAGTGATTATTCGTTACGTAAGCGGCGGAAAAGAAGCGCGCTATCTAGCGCTGAACGAATGTACGGTTAAGAGTGTGAGCGGCACATTAGTGATGGACGTAGAAATTAAAGGGGAATTGTTTGAAACGTTTCGTGGCGATGGTCTTTGTGTATCCACTCCTTCCGGGAGCACCGCTTATAATAAAGCATTGGGAGGAGCGATTTTACATCCGTCGCTAGAGGCGATTCAAGTAGCGGAGATGGCGTCCATCAATAATCGCGTGTTCCGGACGATTGGTTCCCCGCTCATTCTTCCGGCGCACCATACGTGCATGTTAAAGCCGGTAAATCAAGTCGATTTTCACGTTTCTGTTGACCATTTATCGCTGCTTCATAAAGACGTGAAATCGATTCAATTTCGCGTCGCAGACGAAAAAATCCGCTTCGCCCGCTTCCGCCCGTTCCCGTTTTGGAAACGAGTGCGCGATTCGTTTATTGCGGACTAATAAAGAAGGATGGCAGACATGTTGAAGCGGTTTACATTGCAATGGACGATAGGGGAAAAAGAAGGCGGAAAGCTCGTTCGTGATTTTTTAAAAGAGCAACAAATTTCTCGGACGGCATTGACCGATATTAAGTTTCGTGGTGGGGCGCTAGAAGTAGATGGGAAAGAAGTTACCGTCCGCCATCTTTTGCGGCGTGGCGAGACGTTGACTGTGTTTTTTCCGCCGGAAGAACGAAGCGAAGATATGAAGCCAGAGCCGCTCCCGTTAGAAATCATATATGAAGATGAGTACGTATTAGTGGTGAATAAACCTCCTCATATGGCGACGATTCCGTCGCGTGAACATCGAAATGGGACGTTAGCTAACGCATTGTTACATCATTTTGATGCCCAGCAACTACCATCCACTGTTCATATTGTCACACGGCTTGACCGCGACACGTCAGGTCTTGTGCTTGTTGCGAAACATCGTCATGTGCATCATTTATTGACCGAATGGCAAAAGCGCGGACACGTGAAACGGCAGTACGAAGCGATTTGTCACGGCATCATTCATGAAGAAAATGGAACAATCGACGCGCCAATCGGGAGAAAAGAGGATAGCATTATGGAACGGGAAGTTCGCGCAGATGGACAACGGGCGGTGACGCATTTTCGCGTAGTAGCTCGCTTCGAGGCGTATACGCATGTCGCGCTGGAATTAGAAACTGGGCGAACGCATCAAATTCGCGTCCATCTTGCGCATTTAGGTCACCCATTACTTGGGGACGATTTGTATGGAGGAAGCCGCGCGCTAATTGCTCGACAAGCGCTCCATAGTAAAGTGCTCACCTTTTACCATCCGTTCCATCACCAAACATATCGCTTCGAAAGCTCGCTTCCTGAAGATATGCAATTATTAATAAACGGGCCACGTCATTCGTGAGCCCGTTTTTCAGCAAACGATCGAAATTTTTCTGGTACGTATGGCATCGAGGAAGGGATTGAAACCGTCTCCATTTCCGGATAGCGAAGCGCAGTTAGCGCGCCACCGAAGACACAACCTGTATCGATATTAACGGTTCGGTTCACAAACCGCGGCGCTTGGACAGGGGTATGACCGTATACGATCCATGCCACCCCATGGTAATGTTTCGCCCAGTCGCGACGGACTGGCGTACCGTCCGGATTCGTTTCCCCAGTAATATCTCCGTACAAGACGAACGTCTGCACTTTTTTGTCACGCCTGCCGATATACTCTTGACGAATGCCGGCATGAGCGATAATGACCTTTCCGTCGTCTAGGCGGGCATATAATGGTGCCTGCTCATAAAGCGTCATAAATTTCTTTTTGATGGTCTCCTGCTCTGTTAGTGATAGTGCTTTATATTCCGCGACGGTTGTTTCAAGCCCGTGCGTAATTTGCACGTTGCGCCCAAGAAAAAAACGGTACAACTTATTACAATGATTTCCTGGTACGTAGTAAGCTAACTCGTTTTCGACAAGCGAATAAACGGTCTCGATCGTTTGCAACGACTGTGGGCCGCGGTCGGTTAAGTCGCCGACAAATCCGAGTTTCCGACCTTTTGGGTGAATCGGAATGCCGCTTTCCCATTTGTAGCCTAGCGTTTTCGTTAATGCGACAAACTCGGCATAACAGCCGTGAATATCACCGATGATGTCGATGTTCATTTTCTCACCTGCTTCTACTTTTTACGATGTCACCATAACACGCGGTTTATTCGTCTGAAGAAAACATAAATTTTTTCGTGCGGGAACGGACGTTTAAGACGAGACCAATCGCCAACATATACGTCGCCAATGAACTTCCTCCGTAGCTGACAAACGGAAGTGGTAAACCAGTTATTGGAAGTAACCCGATCGTCATTCCAACGTTTTGGAACACTTGAAACGTAATCATGCCGATAACGCCGGCGCATAAGTAGCTGCCATATACGTCGTGGCTTTCGAGCGCAATATGAATCATTCGGTAGACAAGCAAGAAAAAGAGTGAAACGACGATGCTAGCACCAACAAACCCAAACTGTTCGGCGATAATGCCAAAAATAAAGTCGGTATGCGCTTCTGGCAAATAGACATCTAAGTTTTTATATCCTTTGCCATACATCTCTCCTGATCCGATCGCTAAAAGGGAGCGAATAAGCTGAAACCCTTGCTCGTTCGAATATTCGTACGGCGCTAGCCAACCGTAAAATCGGTCAAGTTGATACTCTTTCAAAATATATTTATGAAAAAAGTCAGGGAATTGAAAGAAAACAAATACGAGCACAGAAACCGCAAATACTCCACTGAATAAAATTCCTAAAATAATGCGCCAACGAATGCCCGATACAAGTACGAGCGAAGCGGCAATCGCCATATACACCATCGACATTCCCATGTCCGGCTGACGAATTAAGAGAAATAGCGGTGGAGCTAGCGCAAGTGCAATTTTCCCTAATAGTTTAAAATCGTCTTCAACCGTCGGCTCCGGATATGTTTCCCGATGGTTGACGATCATTCGGCTAATGACAATAATCATAAAAATTTTCATTAATTCGGATGGCTGGAAATTTCCCGCTCCTGGGATGGAATACCAGCTCGTTGCCCCTTTAATCGTCACCGTTCCAGGAACGTTTAGCTCAAGCCCGAGCAGTAGCACCATGCCAAAGCCGTATAAATACCACGCCACGTGGAAAAGCCGGTCGTAATCCACTAACATGGTAATGGCGATAACGAAGGCGCCAATAACATACCATTGTAGTTGCTTAGCCGCAAAGTTAATGTGTTGCAATTTTTCCGGTAAAGACGGTTGAGCGCTATGAATCGCAATCGCGCTGACGATCGCGATTAAAAATAATAGAAATAGCAAATGGTAGTCTAGCTTTTGTTGCGGCAATTTATCTTGTTCCATTGTTCAATTCACTCCATTATAAAAAACTCGTCATATCCATATTAGCCAATTCCATCATTTTTGCAAAGGAAACGGCGAAAATCAAGCGGAAAAATTTTGGCGGCAGTCGAGAAATGTTATTTTGCCATTTGCATTTTTTTGTTATAATAAAATTAATACTTGGTACTAATAACAAATAATAAATGCGGACGATATAGGAGGAAGGCGAATGACATTATCATTAAAAGGACGAACGTATGTCGTCATGGGAGTAGCAAATAAACGAAGCATTGCATGGGGGATTGCTCGCTCGCTTCATGCGGCTGGGGCACGGCTTATTTTTACATATGCGGGAGAGCGATTTGCAGATGAAGTACGAAAATTAGTGGAAACGCTTGAAGATGATACGGCGCTCGTTTTGCCGTGCGATGTGACGAGCGATGAAGAAATCGTTCGTTGTTTTGCGGAAATCAAAGAAAGAGTTGGCGTCATTCACGGGATTGCACACTGCATCGCGTTTGCCAACAAAGATGATTTAAGCGGCGAGTACATGAACGTCAGCCGTGATGGCTTTTTATTAGCACACAATATTAGCTCGTATTCGCTAACGGCGGTAGCGCGGGCGGCGAAAGAGTTAATGACAGAAGGTGGAAGCATCGTCACGTTAACATACCTTGGCGGCGAGCGGGTCGTACAAAACTATAACGTCATGGGAGTTGCAAAAGCATCTTTAGATGCGAGCGTGAAATATTTAGCGAACGATCTAGGGAAATATGGTATTCGTGTCAACGCAATTTCTGCTGGACCAATCCGGACGTTATCTGCGAAAGGGGTTAGCGACTTTAATTCTATATTAAAAGAAATTGAAGAGCGCGCCCCACTTCGTCGGACAACGACACAAGAAGAGGTCGGGGATGCAGCGTTGTTCTTGTTCAGTGACTTATCACGCGGCATCACTGGCGAAATTATTCACGTCGATTCTGGGTACCACATTTTAGCACGTTAAGAAAAGCGCAAAGTGCCCGCCTATCGGCGAAGATCGCACAAGCCCCACCGAGGAGGGAACGCCTCGAGCCGATGGCGCTTGGAGCTAGATAGCGCTCTACCTAATCGTAAAATTTTATACTTTCTTACCTTTTAATAAAAATCACCTAACGGCAAGTCCGTTAGGTGATTTTTTTGCCAAATGACGTAAACGAGTCGCTTTTGCCCAGTCAACGCATACATTATGGTATAGACTACCGCAAGGAGGAGTAAAGATGAAACAAAGCGTTCCGAACGAACCGCTTCTTTATATTGTCCAGCCGAAATTAGAGCCGAAAACGTCATATATGCAACAGCTATTTCAAACGAAAAAAACAGCAAGCCGCACAAGAGGGATGAAACAATTTCAAGAAATGACGCTAGAAGAACAGGTGCAATTTTTAGTGAAACTTCCGCAGCAGCTCGCTACAAAATGCAAAGTTGTTACGAAAAAAGGAGTGTATGAAGGCTTTATCGCCGAATACCGAAACGGACATATCCAATTTCAAATCGAAAAAGGGGAGAAAATTACGATTCCGTTTAAACAAGTAGAATCGGTCTCACTGATTGGACTAAAAGGGAATTAACCAGTCCCTACTCGTTGCTTCTGCCAGTGGTTAAGCTGGCAGAGTTTTTTTATACATATTATTCAAGGCGAGAGTAATAGAAAAAATGCCTTTCTTAGGATAGGCGTCTATGCATCATAAAAAACCAATCATATGTTATTAGTAGTATTTCAGCACACGAGTGTTGATTATCCATTGTTTTACGAAAAAACACAAAATCATACGGCAGAAACGCTAGGAATCGAACGGTAGCAACTGAATGGTTAACCAACACGCCTAATTTCAGCAAATGGAAAACGCACGTGCTATTTCATAAGGAGGGGATTGTGTGGAACGAACGACCATCGAACCATGGATTGTCGATGAAACGACCGATGATTTTTTTGTACCTGATTATATTGAAGAAATTGCCGAGGACGTGTTAACACACTACAATTTATCGGTAAAAAATCGGCAAGTGGTTACTACGAAGCCAGACAAAGGCGGAGCTATTTGGAAAATGGAAACAAACGAAGGACCGAAAAGCTTAAAACTATTGCATCGCCGGCCAACAAGGAGCTTATTTAGCTTAGGAGCGCAAGCGTATTTAGTCGAAGAGAAAGAAGCAAGAGTGCCGCCAATTATTAAAACAAAAGCGGGAGAGAACTATGTAGAAGCAGGGGGGAAATTATGGTTCGTTGCCGAATGGATTGAGCCATTGACGCCGGTCACGAAAGATTTAGAAGGAGCAAAACAGCTTTGTTACGCACTTGGCGAATTTCATCGCTTAAGCAAAGGCTACACGCCACCAAAGCAGGCGGAAGTTGCTTCTAGGGTGCGAAAGTGGCCAAAAAGCTACCAAAAAATGATGACGAAAATGGCATGGTTTCGCAATATTGCTAATGCGTATCGCGAACTGCCAGCAAGCCCTTCTTTATTGGAAGTCGTCGATGAATTTGCCGAACAAGCAAAACGAGGGCTTGAACGGCTACATCAATCAAGCTACGACGAATTAAGTAAACTCGGCAATGCATATTGGGGACTTGTGCACCAAGACTACGGATGGTCAAACGGACAGATGGGGAAAGATGGGATGTGGATTATTGATTTAGATGGGGTTGCATTTGATTTGCCGATTCGTGACTTACGTAAGCTCATTAGTGGAACGATGGCTGACTTATACCGCTGGGACGCTACATGGGTGCGAGAAATGATTCAGGCATATGATGAAGCGAATCCCCTTACGAAAGAGCTATATGAAATTTTGCTCATTGATTTAGCGATGCCGAACGAATTTTACAAAAATATAAAAGAAATCGTCTATGAGCCGGAAGCATTTCTTGGAGAAGAAACGAAGCTGCTCATTCAAACGATTGTTGACACCGATCAGTCGAAATGGCCGGTATTAGAAGACATTCAAAATGACTGGAAAGGGAGGGGATAGCGGTGAAAATTTTAATGGTTTGTACAGAAAAACTCCCGGTTCCTCCGATATTGGGCGGGGCGATTCAAACATATATTGCTAGCATTCTTCCCCATTTGCGGCCATTTCACGACATAACGGTATTAGGAGTGAACGACCCGGCGTTGCCAGACGAAGAAACGGTCGATGGCATTCATTACGTGCGCATCCCTAGAAAAGTATTTGAAATTTATCGGGATAATGTCGTCCGTTACATTGAATCCCATCCATTTGATTTCATCCATATTTTTAATCGTCCACGCCTTGTGTTGCCAATTCGCCAAGTGGCTCCCCATGCTAAACTAATAATAAGCATGCATAACGATATGTTCGATGCAGAAAAAATTGAACCGGAAGAAGCAAATGCGGTCATCGCTACTGTATCAGGCATTGTTACGATAAGCAACTATGTCGGAAATGTCATTCGCGAACTATATCCGCAAGCAGCCCCTAAACTTCGTACGATTTACTCTGGGGTAGATGCCGAACGGTTTTTGCCTGGGACGCACCAAAAGATGCAAAAAATTCGCAACGAACTTCGCAAAGCGCACGGGCTAGAGAATAAAACGGTTATTTTATTTGCTGGCAGGCTTTCGCGCAATAAAGGAGTCGATAAACTGCTAGAAGCGTTGCCAGCGCTTGCGAAAAAACATAAAGAGTTAGCGCTAGTCATCATCGGCAGTAAATGGTTTAGCGAAAATAAAGT
Source organism: Anoxybacteroides voinovskiense (assembly GCF_014196205.1). Lineage (GTDB taxonomy): Bacteria > Bacillota > Bacilli > Bacillales > Anoxybacillaceae > Anoxybacteroides > Anoxybacteroides voinovskiense. Next base: position 9,924 of record NZ_JACIDE010000026.1, read on the forward strand.
CAATGATTACGTTGCCTACGTCCGCGCCCTAGCAGGAACCCTTTCGATTCCTGTCGTGACAACGGGGTTTGTAGCACCTGATGAAATTCAAAATTGGTTTGCAGCGGCTGATCTATTCGTATGCACGTCACAATGGCAAGAGCCGTTAGCCCGCGTACATTACGAAGCAATGGCAGCAGGGCTTCCGATTGTTACGACGGCAAGGGGAGGCAATCCAGAAGTAATTTTTGCGAACGAGAACGGATTAGTTGTGGAAAATCCAGAAGACCCGAACGGTTTTGTTGCTGCGATTTCTCAGCTATTATCGGATAAGGCGAAGATGAAGAAAATGGGGGAAAAAGGAAGGGAATTAGCGCTTTCGCTGTATACGTGGGAGCGGGTTGCTTCCGAGCTATTAGAAGTGTGGGAACAGGCAGACGAACTAACAGACACGGAAATGACGATCGCTGCCGTTGAACTAACGGAGGCTACACAAACAGAAGCGATAACAGAGCAAGAGGAAAAACAAGTAGACGAGAAACAAGCGAAGAAAGAAAAGAAAAAGGAAAAGAAAGAAGAGAAAAAAGCAAAAAAAGCGGCCAAAGAAAAAGACAAGGAATCGACGCAACCAAACGAAGAAAAAACAACAAAACAGAAGCGGCAACCGTTTATTTTATCTTCTTCTTATACAGACACTTCCGATTCGAAAAAGAAAAAGAAGGGCGGTTCGAGTGATAGAAAGACGGGAAGCGGATTTATCATCAGCTAAAAAAGACGCCTAATAAAGGCATCTTTTTTTTGCCGCTTCTTCGTAGACAGCCATGAGTCGTTCAGCGACGTGGGAAAAGAAAAATTTTTCTTCTACTTCTGTGCGCGCGCGGCGAGCCATCGCTTGCGCTTCGCTCTCATGAACGAGCATGTAATGAATCGCCTCGGCAAAGGCAGCAGGATTGGCATAGTCATCGATGACGAATCCAGTTTTTTTATGTTGAATGATTTCAGCATTGCCGCCGCGGTTGGTCGTAATCATTGGAATGCCGGCAGCCATCGCTTCATAATGAACGCGCGCGAGCGGTTCATGCCATTGCGAGCTGCAAACGAAGACGTCAGCGCTAAGCAATAGATGTGGGATTTGCTGGGCAGGGACGTAGTTCGTAAAAAGAACTCGATTTCCAAATGGCATAGCGAGACGATGCAGTTCGCGAACATAATCGTCCCAACTATTTTCGCTAAACCAGCGACCGCCAGCGATAACAAGCACCGCGTTTCGATAGCGGGAAAGAACAGTACGCATCGCGCGAAGGAGGACGTGTGGCCCTTTCGTTTTACTTAACCTCCCGATAAATAAAATGACTTTTTCGTCTTTTATTCCGAGTATTTTCCGTATTTCGTTTCTTTTTTGCTGTCCTTCTTCTGTCCAAACCGGAACGAATATTTTTTCATCGACTCCTGAATAAATGACGCGTATTTTTTCTTCTGGCACGTCGTACCGTTTTCGTACCGTTTGTTTAATATAGTTACTGACAGTAGTAAGCATTGTGCTATCTTTCAGCGCTTGTTCAGCTTTTTCTTTTGTTATCTTCAACGGGGAAAACATATCGTTGTGCAAGCTTAATACAATGGCGCTTTGCGGCGCTGCTTCTTTATATTGGCTGACGCGAGCGGGGCGGTTAAACACATGGATGACATCAAACGTCCGCTTCGTTAACGCATTGGCAACGTCTTGTTCGTACGTTTCTTTCGGAAAGCGTATATATTCAATTCCGTTCGTCACCTCGTTCATCGGCAATGATGGATCGGTAATCGAAAAAATCGTTAAATGATGTGCTTTTGCAATAAAAGGAGCGATCCCGTCAATCATTAGCTGGATCGCTCCGCCTTTCACGGCGGGGGAAGGCAACTTTTCTGTGCAAATATACGCAATATTCACTCGTATTCCTCCCGATAAAGGTTGCGAATATATTCGATTTCCCTTAGTAGTCCTTCTTTTAATGTCACTTTTGGACAGTATTGTAAATAGTGCTCGGCGCGGGAAAGATCGGCCCATGTGTGTTTCGGTTCTCCGATCGCAGACGCTACATATTTTCGAATCGCTTTTTTTCCCGTCAACTCTTCTAGCAATGCGATGACGTCATTGACGGAAGCTCTTTCTTTGCCGCCGATGTTCATCGTTTGGCCGATCGTTGCTTCATTGCCTAATACTGAAGCGGTGCCATCGACGCAATCGGAAATATATGTGAAGTCGCGGGATTGCGTGCCATCGCCAAAAATCGTGAGCGGTTCATTGTTTAATAGCTGTTTAATAAAGCGATGAAACGACATATCCGTCCGCTGCCGCGGACCATATACGGTAAAATAGCGAAGAACGACTGTTGGGATGCCGAACGTCGTATAATATACGCGACATAAATGTTCCCCTGTTAGTTTCGTAATGCCGTATGGCGAGAGGGGAGCTGGCTCCATCGTTTCAGATAATTTTCCGTCTTTTTCGCCATACACGGAAGAAGTGGAGGCGTAAATAAATTGCTGAATCTGTGTATGTTTGCACGCTTCTAACAATTGTTGGGTGACGGAAATGTTATGAAGTGCGTACGCGGCGAACTCGCTTCCCCAACTTGTGCGCACGCCTGGCATTCCTGCTAAATGGTAGACGACATCGGCATCTTTTAGCAGTTCATGTAACGGTGCGGTTAGTAAATTTTCTGAAATAAACGTAAAGCGAGGATGGGCAAGTAATGATTGAAGGTTGAATGCTTTTAGGTGGGCAGGTGTCGGACCAACCCACCCATCAATGCCAACGACGGTATGTTGTTCGTCTTCGAGCAATTTTTCACATAAATGTGAACCGATAAAGCCTGCTGCTCCAGTAACGATAATTTTCACCCGACACCAACTCCTATATAATGTAATCCCACTTCCTCAAGTTTTGTGCGGTTCAAACAATTGCGCGCATCTAGCACGACGATCCCGTTCATTCGTTGTTTCACTTTTTCCCAGTCTAATTGCTGAAACTCCGGCCAATCGGTCGCGATGACGAGTACATCCGCTTCGTGTAACGCTTCCATAATAGTGGATGTTTGCACGACGTTTGGCATGTCGCTACTTAATGTTGCTTTTGGATCATAGGCACGGATGGCGCAGCCAACCTCGCTAAGTTTACGGATAAATCGTTCCGCTGGCGATTCACGTGTATCGTCGGTATTTGGTTTAAAGGCGATGCCAAGCACAGCAATCGTTTGTCGCGGCAAATCATGGACGGTTTCATGTAGCTTGCGGAGATATACGTCGATTTGTGATTCGTTGACACGCTGAGTGGCTTGCAATAGGAGCGGTTCAATGTTTTTCCTCCGGGCTGTTTGCTCAAGGGAGCGAACGTCTTTCGGAAAACACGACCCTCCGTAGCCGAGCCCTGCTTGTAAAAAATGCGGACCGATGCGCGGGTCACAACCGATTCCTTTCGCGACATCGTTGACGTTAACGGAGAACGCATCGCAAATGCGGGCGATTTCGTTAATAAAAGAAATTTTCATCGCTAAAAATGCATTCGATGCATATTTAATCATTTCCGCTCCTGTAAGGCTTGTGACGATATACGGTGCCGAAATGCCTGTATACATCGTTTTCATTACTTCGAGCGATTGGTCGTCGTCATTGCGAAGACCGACGACAATTTTGTCAGCGTTCAACATATCGGAAATGGCTGAGCCTTCCCGCAAAAATTCTGGATTAGAAACAATATGGAATAAATGTGGAGGAACTCCTTTTTCGATAAGCGTTTCATAGACCCATTCGTTTGTCCCCGGCGGCACGGTGCTTTTTATAATAATCGTTTTATGCGAATGAATGTGTGGGGCTAATTGGTCGAGAGCCGATTGAAGGAAGCGTAAATCGGTGCTCCCATCCGGCAAGGACGGCGTTCCGACACAAATGATAATAACAGGAAATGTCGCCCCTTCTGCCAAGGACGTCGTAAAGAAAAGCGATGATTGATTTTTTTCGATTAGTTCATGCAATCCTGGTTCATAAATGGGCACATGCCCACTAGTTAGTTGCTTGATTTTATGCGCATCTCGATCGACGCAGCAAACCGTGTGGCCAAGTTCTGCTAAAACGGCTGCGGTCGTCAGTCCGACGTATCCTGCTCCGATAATAGTGATTTTCATGGAAACACTCCTTTCATTAGACGGAAAAAACCAGGCGTATACCTGGTTCTTCCGTTATTCCTCTTCTTCATCTGATTGAGCGGAAGATGGTGTATCAAGCGAGGTAATTGTTCCGACGGGAACGGTAATCCGTTTTTCTCCATCTGGATAAAACGAGTCGGTTACTAAAGTAACCAACCATTTTTTAGGATGAAACGATTGGAAAATAGCGTTATAATACGTCTGTTTTTTTGTATGGACGTTGATTTCTGTCCCAGGCTGCAGCGTTTGTAGCTGGGCAATAATCGCTTCGTCTGCTGCGGTTAATGTTTTCTTCAGCGGTTTCGTATGCACAAATACGCTATACATGACAGTCACTCCTTTCATCGTGCAACACCTACTGTATCATATGAAACGTTGGGAAAATGGCTTAGACAGACGCCTAACGTGGTGTAGAAAACGGGAAACTAGTCGTTGTTGCTGACATATAATGGGGAAAAAAGCGGTGGAGGAGAAGACATGGGGAATCCGTTTTTCTTTTTCGTGTTTTCACTAGCAAGTTTCCGTTTAACGAGATTGATTGTGTACGATACGATTACATCGTTTCTTCGTAAGCCGTTTCATGAAATAGTGGAGGAAACGATGCCGGACGGAACGACAGAAACGTTTCTTGTTGTAAAGGGAGAAGGGGGGAGAAAGTGGATTGGGGAGTTGCTAAGTTGCTATTGGTGCACAGGAATATGGTGTGCGGGGGGATTGTACGTCGGCTATACGATATGGCCGGACGTATTTGAACCGTTGATTATTGTGTTAGCGATAGCTGGATGCGCTTCGTTTTTCGAAACAATTGTCCAAAAGCTTTCATAACAAAAATCTCTCCTCATATCGATGAGGAGAGGTTATTTGTTAAGAACGATGCGGTTTAGCGAAGCGACGCCGTTAGGAAGCTCATTTCCATAAACAAACCCGTCAATAACGGTCGAAGGGGCGTTTTTTATCCGAATTTGCAGATTAGTAAGCCGGAGTTGCTCGTTTGGGAGCAGTGGTTTTTGCTGAAATGGCTTAATCCAGTATTCCCCATCGTTTTTAATTCGTTCGCGCCAATTTTCATACGCAAAAATCCACTCGGCATCGTCCACTTCTTTCGTTGAATATGTAGCGATTTTTCCGCTTAACTCGGCTGCTGTATTTGGGCGGATGTGAAGGCAGACGATGATGTTTTGCAGCGGTTCTGTTCCGATGTTTTGCACGAAAAAATCGCTAATAACGAGCGTTTCTTCTTCAGAAGTTTCAGGAAGAACAACGGAATAGGCAAAAAATGCTTGCACGTTCATTACCGTTTGCTTTTTCTCTTCGGGCACTTTCCATTTTTTTAATTGCTGAATTTGCCGCTCTGCTTCTTCTAAAGCAACTTCATACGATAGTAGCTGCTGTTCAAGCTGGGCGATTTGTTTTTCGTACGTTTCTACATGCATAGACTGTGTCTCATACAGTTTATCAAGTAACAACTCGTTGCGCAGTTTTTCTTTTTGCAATTCTGTCTCTAACGTCTTTATTTGTTGCTCGTATTTAGCGATTTCCGCGCGGTAATAAATTAATTTTTGCTGCAGCTGAATATGCTCGTTTGGGGGTTTTTTTCCCATCTGCACCCCTCCTTTACAGCTATATATATGTGCTTATCATTCATCCGATGAGAAAAAACAAAAAAGGCTGTTGAATGTGGCAACAGCCTAACTCGTAAAGTTTAGCGGCTCGGGAATACTTCAGGGCATTGCGGTGGGAATTTGTCTGTTGGGCAAAGCGTTGCTTCTAAAATTTCTTCGCGCGGTTTGCAGAAGCGAGCTTCGACTTCGATTTTTACTTCTGCTTCCATTTGCACTTCTAAGCAAAGGGTAATCGAAACGTCTAGTTGCGAGAAGTTGTTTGTGCAAATAAGGCTCGCGTCGCATTCGAAGAAGGAGATGTGGCAGTCGAGCGTTGTTCCTTCTGGTGCGCATAAAATAAATGTTTGTGCGGTAGCGAATGGAATAGCATTTGATTCGCAAACGACTTGCCCGTTAGCGTTTAAAATTTGCACGACGACATGCCCTTTGACAAGCACTTTTACTTTTTGCAACGTGACTTCATCGCCTGACGGAAGTGTAACGGTAACTGGTTGGCGACCGTTTGGTTGGATAATTTCTTGGCAAATGAGCGCATCGTTGTCGACGACTGGATCAATTCGATTGCCGTCTTCATCAGATAAGAAGCAGCGGATTGTAAAATCGTGTGGGTTCATTCCGTTCGATGTGAAGAAGTCACAAATGCTTTCGTGGTTTCGCGGACATTTGTCGCTTGGGAAGATTGTTTCTAGTTCATTGTTCGAAAAGCTTCTGAGCGGCACATCGACTTGGCGTGTAACCCAGTCGTACACTTTACGAGTCTTAATACATACTTTTTCTTTATGATGAGAGTGACCCATAACTTTTTCCTCCTGTTTAAAATTTTTCCCACAGAAATATGTGGGTGTTAGGACTACTGTATAGTATGAAAAAGTTAGGTAAATGTGCCGTGACAAAAGCGGAAATTTCATTTTTTTGGTCTAAACAGCTGGGCAGGTGAATTTGTTGTAAGTAGAACGATGGAAAGGGGGACTGTGTGTGAAAGCGAAGCAGGCAGACGATATTGTTCTTTTAAAACAACGGATTATTTATTTACAATCTGAGCTAGCACGCTACAAGGCGAAAGCATACGAGGAAGGAGATATTGTCTTAGAGAATGAGCGATTAAAAGAAGCGCTCGAAAAGGCGGAGGCAAAAATAAAAGAGCTAACGAAACAAGTCGAAGCTGTGATAGCGGAAAACGTTGTGTTGAAGGAGCTTGCTTTATTAAGCGAACAGCGTTATGAACAATTAGAAAAGGTAAAGCGAGAAAAAGCAGAGTTGGAGCAGCAGTTGGGGCAATCTCGATCGAACAGAAGTGCAGAAGAAAGCGAAAGCTGGTTTTTGCATACGCTGAGACAGCAAAACGCAATCGCCAAGCATGAAAAAAGGGAACCATCATCGCTTTCAAGCCCGTTTTCGTTTAGCGGAGAAGAGGATTAGCCATCCCATGCAGCAAAATGGGAACTTGACCGTTACCAATCGCTTTTTTCCTTCATACAATAACGATAACTTTACACATGGAGGGGAAAAAATGAGCGGGAAAAAGCCGATTGTGATTAGCGGGACGAAGGCGTATCCTTTATATTCATCGTCTATGGAGAAAGGGAAAAAAGGCGGCTGTGGGTGTGGGAAGCCAATTAAGAAAAAGTAACGAATCGTGAGGATTATCGGAAAGGATAATCCTTTTTTTATGGAAAATGCCTATACCATATTCGTGACAAGTGCATAGTCTAATGGTGCAAACCTTTCTATAGATGAAGGAGGAAGTGAACATGTCAGAACATAAAAAAGCGCGTGTCATTCATGTCGATAAATTAATCGTGCATGCGGACGAGGTCGTGATTATCCCGAAAAGACGCTTGCACGACCCATGGTTTTCTCCACGGCGCGATCGTGACGAAGACGTCGAGGAAATACAAGAAAACGTAGCCGACGATAATGACGGAGAGCGACGTCCGTTTTCTTGGATTTAAGTGAGGTGAGAGCATGGAGCGATTTAAAAATTACGGCCTTTGGTTAGCGATCGGTTCGTTTGGTTTGCTTGCGTTGCAAACGTTTGGTGTCGATATTGACTTAGGAAAGTATGAACGGCTGTACGATGCGTTTTTAAGCATTTTAGTCATGGCGGGCATTTTAAATAATCCGTCGCTCGGTCGCGGCTATTTAGATAAAGTGGAGAAGAAAGAATAAATCGCTGCCTCGAATAAGAGGCAGTTTTTTTTTAGTTAAAAATGGAATTCATATTTTGGAGGCAAACGATTCATGCTAACGATTGTAATCCACTTTATTAGGAGGTTTTGACAATGACCGTTGCAGCACAAGTAAAACAAACGTTAGCGGGATTAAAATCAGCACAAGCAAGTTTTGAAACGTTCGCTTTGCAGACAGAAAACAAAGCAGCAAAGCAAATCTATCAACAAGCAGCGCAACAAACGCAAGCAATCGTTGATTTAATTAACTCCCGCGTGCAAGAAATTGAAAACGAAGAACCACAATATAAACAATAAGCTCAAGGTTGGTTTATGACCAACCTTTCCGCCTTTACAGAAACTACATAAGAATGGGTTGATAGCAATGAAACGATGGATTGGAATCATACTAATCGGATGTTTAATGGTCGGTTGTGCGCGTGAACCTGGGGTGAAAAAACAATCATTGCAAGGGAAAAATATGATTCAGCTAAGCACGGACGGAACGGCGAAAACAGCTGAAATACGTCAGTCTGTCGCGGAACAAGCGGTCGCGCAAATAAAGCAGCGTGACGATATTCGCGATGCTGTTGCAGTCAGTACAGATAAGAAGCTGTTGCTCGCTTATCAAGTGAAACAAATGGCGCGGTTTCGCATGAAGCAAATCGCGAAAGATATTCAGCAGCAACTCGAACGTTTATTTCCAGACCACGAGGTGACGACTTCGGGCGATTTAAAACTATTTTGGAAGACGGATGAATTGCGCGGAAAAATCGAAAAAGACCGGTTGAGCGAACGGCAAATGAATCGGGAAATTGATGAATTGAAGCGGCTAAGTGAAGAGCGCACGTAAAGAGGTGACAATATGGCAAATGAGAAGCGAAAAAATGTAACCCCTGTCCAACAAGAATACCATTTATTTGAAAAAGAACGGGAAACGAAACGTCCAGTGGTAAAAAACTGTTTTCGTGCTTTTTTCGTTGGTGGAATCATTTGTGTGATTGGACAAGCGATTTCGTATTTTTATATGTATTTTTTTGATTTTACGGAACAGACAGCGGGAAATCCAACGGTGGCGACGATGGTCTTTTTATCGATGATTTTTACAGGTATTGGCGTGTATGACCGAATCGCACAATTTGCTGGGGCAGGGACAGCGGTGCCGGTTACAGGGTTTGGTAATGCGGTTATTTCCGCAGCGATTGAACATCGGACGGAAGGGTTTGTTTTAGGGGTTGGCGCGAATATGTTTAAACTTGCTGGCTCGGTGATTTTGTTCGGAACGTTTGCTGCCTTTATTGTCGCATTAGTGAAAACGATTGCCGTGAAATGGGGGGGACTCGGATGAGAAAAGGGCATCGAACGTGGGTGTTTGAAAACCGACCGGTAATCGTAGCGACAGCGACGGTCGGCGGACCGTTTGAAGCGAATGGCCGTATTGCCGATGATTTTGATTTGTTGCATGAAGATCTTTGGCTTGGGGAAGAATCGTACGAAAAGGCACATAAAGTGTTGCTTGAAGAGGCATTTTTTAAAGCGATCGAAAAGGGGGGAATTGCGAAAGAGGACGTTCAATTTATGATTGCTGGCGACTTAATTAACCAGATGACGCCATCAAATTTTGCAGCGCGAACGATCGGAGCACCGTATCTTGGGGTATTTGGCGCTTGTTCAACATCGATGGAAGGGTTAGCGCTTAGCGCGTTTATCGTGAATCACGGTGGGGCAAACTACATTTTAACGGGGGCGGCAAGCCATAATACAGCGGTGGAAAAGCAGTTTCGTTACCCGACGGAATATGGGGGACAGAAGCCACCGACAGCACAATGGACTGTCACTGGTGCAGGAGCGGCGCTTGTCAGCAGCGAAGGAAAAGGACCGCGTGTTGTGGCGGCAACGATCGGGCGCGTCGTCGATATGGGGCTAAGCGATCCGTTTAATATGGGAGGAGCAATGGCACCTGCTGCGGTTGATACGATTGAAGCCCATTTGCGCGACATGCAAGTGGATATTTCTTATTACGATTTAATTGTAACGGGCGATTTAGGAAAAATCGGACGCCAAGTGTCGTTTGATTTGTTGCGGGAACATGGATTGCCAATCGAAGACGAGCGCTACCAAGATTGCGGGCTGCTTATTTATCGAGAAGACCAACCAGTATTATCAGGAGCGAGCGGCGCTGGTTGTTCCGCAACGGTTGTGTACGGACATTTATTGAACCGGATGAAACGAGGCGAATGGAAGCGAATGCTCGTCGTGGCAACAGGAGCTTTATTGTCACCGCTGACGTTTCAGCAAAACGAAACGATTCCGTGCATTGCACACGCTGTGGCGATTGAGTTCGGAGGTGAAGAGAGATGATCGGGCTGTTTTTTTGGGCGTTTGTTGTTGGTGGGCTTATTTGCGTCATTGGGCAAATAATGATCGATGTGTTCAAGTTGACACCAGCGCATACGCTTTCCATTTTAGTTGTGGTAGGTGCGATTTTGGACGGATTTGGTTTATATGAGCCGCTGATTGATTTCGCTGGTGCGGGCGCGACGATTCCGATTACAAGCTTCGGCAATTCGCTCGTTCACGGAGCGCTGCAAGAAGCGGATAAACACGGGATTATTGGTGTGTTAACAGGAATGTTTGAAGTAACGAGTGCTGGTATTTCCGCTGCGATTGTGTTCGGATTTATTGGCGCGTTGTTATTTCGACCGAAAGGATAGGAGGGAAAGCAATGACCGTTGCTTCGCAAGTGAAACAAAGTTTAGCGAGTTTAAAAAGCATGCATGCAAGCTTCCAACAATTTGCCCTTACGTCAACGGATGAAAAGGCGCAGCGAGCGTTTCATGAAGCGATGCTGCTGACGGAAGAAGTGATTGCCGATGTAAAAGAGCGCGTCAGCCAACTGGAACGAGAAGAACCGCAATATCATGGAAAGTAAGGTGTATACGCGATGCCGATCTGGTTAGAAGCAGCGATTCGATCCGTTTCGATTTTAATCGGGCTGTTTGTCATTACAAGGATTTTAGGAAAAAAGCAACTATCGAAGTTGTCGTTTTTTGAATATATTGTCGGCATTACCGTTGGCGATATTGCCGGAACGATGTCGACCGATTTGGATATTAACTTGCAAGAAGGAATCACAAGTATTTTAATTTGGTCGTTATTCCCTGTTCTTATTTCGTATATTTCGTTGCATAATAAAAAATTTCGCGATTTCGTCGAGGGCAATTCTACTGTATTTATTAAAAACGGAAAAGTGCTAGAGGAAAATTTAAAGCGGGAAAAATATACGATCGATGAGCTAATGGAGCAGCTAAGGAAAAAAGATGTTTTTCGTGTCGCTGATGTTGAGTTTGCGGTATTAGAGCCAAACGGCGATTTGAATGTGTTATTAAAACGAGAAAAACAGCCGTTAGCGGTCGGGGATGTCTTCCCAAATCCTCCATCCGAAAAAGAGCCGCAAACGGTTGTTATGGACGGAAAAATTTTAGACGAGCCACTCGCGACGATGGGCTTAAATCGCGGCTGGCTGAAAACGGAGCTTGATAAGCAGGGGATTGCGATTGAAAACGTCTTTTTAGCGCAAGTGGATAGCTATGGACAGCTTACGGTTGATTTATACGACGACAAACTAAACGTGCAACAGCCGCAAGACAAACAGCTTTTGTTGGCAGCGATGAAAAAAGTGCAAGCTGATTTCGAGTTGTTTGCGTTAGAAACGCAATCGGAAGAAGCAAAACAAATGTATGAAAAAAATGCGAAAAAGTTGAACGACTTATTACAAAAAATCACCCCACTATTGAAAAATTAAAGGAGGAACGCTGGGTGGAAAATCGACGAGTAAAAACAACCGATGAGGAAATGAAGCTATCATTGAAGAAAAATGACGGGGAGAAGCCTACTTACACGACGGACGAAGAAATAACGATTGAGTGGATCAACAAAGACGACCATCTCACCCATCAACCGAAAGATTTTGAAGACATTGACTATTAACAGCCGATGCAACCATCGGCTGTTTTTTCGTGGTACTAATAAATCGACTGTAAAAACGTTCGCACTTCTTCTGGCGTTTTGGCATTGGCGCTATGAAGGTGTGCGATTTTTTGTCCGTTTTGAAAGACAAGTAGGCTCGGAATGCCCATCACTTGATACGTTTCCGCAATGTCCGGCACATTGTCGCGATTGATTTGAAACCAATCGTATTGCGAATATTCACGGACGATGTCGTCAATAAACATGTCCATTCGTACACAATCCGGGCACCATGTCGTATAAAATTTCACGATCACCGGTTTGTCTCCCGAGATCGTTTCATGAAACTGTTCTGCCGTTTGTAATTCCTTCAATTTCTACTTCCTCCTTGTTTACTGTATACGTTTTTACTGTATCATATTTCATCCGCCTTGGCACGTTGTCTGCTTTCGGCATACACCATAGTAGAAAGGCGGTGAAAAGATGAGCAAACAATTCGAAAAATCGTTAGAAGCAGTCGCAAAGTCAAAGCAAGAAGGGCATGACCAATTTTTAAAGCGAATCGAAAAATGGGGGACGGAATTTGATAAGAAAATGAAAGAAATTGAAAAAGTGAACAGCCAATTTTTAAAAGAAGTGAATGGTGACTTGACGAACATTGATGGCTGGTTTCGAAAAAAAGAGAAGCAGCTCACACAACTTTTCCGCTATTTTTCTTAAGAGCCGCCCATACCGTTCGCTTTGCTTTCGCATACGATAACATTACCAACGCGTAAGGAGGTGCAAAGCAATGTTTGGATATTGCGGATACGGATATGGTGGGTATGGATATGGCGGTTACTACGGCTCTACATTCGTATTAATCGTCGTATTGTTTATTTTGTTAATTATTGTCGGTGCTGCGTTCGTCGGTTAAAGAAGAAATGGTACGGGCTGTTTCGTCGAAAACAGCTCGTATTTTTTCTTGCTTCCATGCACAGAGGGCTATTTTTTTCATACGTTAGTAAAACAAGGGAGGTTGACATGATGGATAACCAATTTTTTAAGAACGTGGAAAAGAAAACAGGCGTCAATATGAAAGACATTTTAGAGCTCGCCAATTCGCTGCAGCACGCCAATTTCAAAGACGAGCAAACGGTTCGCGGCGTCATTAAGCGCGTTGCGCAAATTGCTAACCGTAAAGTGCCGAAAGAACTTGAGGACAAAATTGTTCAAACGATCATTCAAAACGGCAAACAGCTCGATTTCAATACAATTGCCAATATGATTAATAAAAAATAAGCGAGGGGAGTTATTTCCGAACTCCCTCGCTCATCTTTACGATAAATTCTTTTAGAAAGCGAGACGGGGACGCAACTTTTAACCGGCGCTGTGATGGAATAGAAAGAAAAACGCCATGTTGCGCCCTTGTAATGGCGACGTATAATAAGCGACGCTCTTCTTCTAATGGCAATATATCTCCATTTCGGTACGCTTCGAGCGCATAGTCATGTGGGATGCTTCCTTCGACCGCTCCTAAAACATAGACGTATTTGTATTCTAATCCTTTGGCGCGATGAATGGTCGAAAGTTGAATCGCGTGGTCGTGCTCGTTTACGTGTTTTGCTGTTTCCGTCATGTCATCGACGTGGCGAAGAAAGGCGGGCACGGTTTTAAATTTTTTCGCGGCTACTTTAACGTCACGAATGTCATCGGCGCCTCGTTCGATGGCGTTTCCGTCGTTGCCGCGTTTTTTCAGAAATTCGGAAAAGCCCATTTCTGTTTCCACTAATTCGATTGCCTCTAACGGTTTTAATTTCGCCAGCTGTTTAAAAAGCGGCACGATTGCCTTTAATTTTTTGCGCTGAAACGGCTGAATATTGGTTAGCTTGGTGAGCGCCTTAACAAGCGAACAATCTTCGAGAATGCTAAGTGCCCTTAGTTCTTGTAAAATCGTTTGTTTTAAAAATAGCGACACAAGTAAATCGTTCATTGCCTTTTCGTCGTTTGGATTTACGCTTAAGCGCAAATACGCAAGTAAATAGCGGACGAAGCGGCGCTCGTAAAACGATTCGCTGTCGCTTGCGAGCACAAACGGAAGGTTCGACTGGACAAGCCGCTCAAAAATTGCTCGCGAGGCGGCATTCGTGCGGTATAAAATCGCAAAATCAGCCGGATTTGCACCGTTTTTGAGTCGTTCTTTTATATCTTCAACGACCATTGTTGCTTCCTCTTCTTCGTCGTATGGAAAGAAGAAAAGCGGAAGCTCGTCGGACGAAAACTGGGCGTTCATTTGCTTTTTCCGCCGCGAGCGGTTGCGAGTGATGACTGCGTTTGCAAGCGAAACGATGCTATGGGATGAACGGTAGTTTTCCGTCAATGTAATGATTTTTGCTTCTGGATAGTGTTTGTCAAATTCAAGAATAAACGACGGGTCGGAGCCGCGAAACGAATAAATCGATTGGTCGTCATCCCCGACGACGCAAAGATTGCGCGTGTGTGCACATAAGAGATTAATAATGTCATATTGCACTTGGTTAATATCTTGAAATTCATCGATTAAAAAATAGCGAAATCGTTCTTGATAGCGCGCAAGCAGTGTCGGGCGCTCTAAAAGCATATCATAACAGCCGATGAGCATATCATCAAAATCAAACAGCTGACGGGCTTGTTTCATTTCTTCATACCGTTTGTATAAATAGACGGTTTGCGCTTCCCATTGTTCCGCTGGGTGGAGGTCATCGACGTTTGTGCGTGTATTTTTCCAGTACGAAATTCGCTGGAGCGCTTGGTCGTAGGCAAACTGCCGCTCATCTAATCCGATTTCGCGCCCTGCCTCTTTAATCATTTGTTCTTTTTGCCAATCCCATTTTAACAGGCGGCTTGTATGCCAGCGCTCGCGGTCTGTATGAGAAACCATGCGATAAAAGATGCTATGGAACGTACCGGATACAAGCGGTGAGACTACCGACGGCTGCATCCACGGATAAGAGAGGAGGCGAGCTTTCATTTCTTGTGCTGCTTTTGTTGTAAAGGTGACGAGCATAATGGCTGATGGCGAAATGCCTTTTTCGGCAATCATATACGCCGTTCGTGCCGTTAAGACGCGCGTTTTGCCACTTCCGGCGCCAGCAAGTACAAGCAGCGGTCCTTCTGTCGTCGTTACGGCCTGCAATTGTGCAGCGTCAAGAGAAACGCCTGACCGAGAAAGAAAATCATTTGTTTCTGCATGTGCTCTTCGGCTATGTTGCCGAAACGAAACAAGCGGCTCATAGGCGATAGGCATCTTCCATGACTGCTTGTTGGAACGAGAAGCGGAGCAGTTGACCCGTTCGTCGTGATAAAAGTGCGGCGGTTGTTGGATGCCTAAATATAGGTTGACTGGCTCTTTGCAGTGCACACAAACAATTTTCCCACGTAGCGCTGATTCGTAGACAGCTTCATATTTTTCGCGCGCAAGCACGGAAAGGTCAATCAGTTTTCCTTTGTATAATGCCCGTTCCATTGCAAAACTCCTTTTTCCGTTTCAATCAATCTCCATCATAACAAAACATACAATAAGAAAAAAGAATTTGTTCATGCGGAAGCAAATGTGACGAAAAGGAGGGGAAAATGAAACGAGTAGCGAGCTGTTTTCCGGTTGTCGCTGTTTGTTGCGAAAAGAGCGCAACGAAAGAAAAAAAGCGAGAAGCAGGCAAAAGATAAGGACCGTATGCACGGTCCTAAAGCGTTTTTACCATCGTGACGTGTGGAATGCCTGCATCCAAAAAAATATCGGAAATTGTTTCATAGCCGAGCTTTTTGTAAAACGGCTCGGCATGGGTTTGCGCATTTAGCTTTGCTTTTGTCGCACCATGTTGTTTTGCTACTTGTTCAATGTGCTCCATTAAAAGGCGACCGGCTCCTGTTTTTCTTGCGGTAGGCAAGACACAAATTCGCTCGATTTTCGCCGTTGTTTCATCTAACAAGCGAAACCTGCCTGCACCGATTGGCTTCGTTTCGTCATAAAGCACAAAATGAAGCGCTTCGTCTTCGAACTGGTCGATTTCTTCTTCAAGAGGAACGCGCTGCTCGTTTACGAATACGAGGTGGCGCACATAAAGCGCATCTTCATAAAGCGCCTCCCCTTTTTTTCCAAACATAACGTTCATTACGATTTTTCCTTTCCAAGCCGAAATGTTTCGTACACGGTCCAAGCGCCATCTTCGAGTTGATAAAGCAAATGGAAGCGGTCAGCTGTTTCGGAAAAGTGGACGGTCTGCATTTTTAGTTGTCCATAGACGTCAAAATATTCACCGTCGGATAAATCGCGTCCGATGGTAATATGTGGAACAAAAGCGAATTCTGGTTGGTCGGTGAAGATGCCGCTATATAATTTTTGATGTAAAGCCGTCAACGTTTCGTTCGGCTCGACTTTTAAATAAATGACTGTATTTGCTGGGTAAAACGAGCTAAATTTCGTAATCGTTAACGGGATAACATCCGTTTCTGCTGCGATTCGCTGCAGCTCTTGGACGATTTGGTCGATTTGTTGTTCATCTGCTTCAAACGCGCTTTTTAGTGTAATATGCGGCGGGATGAGCGCGTAATGGCTGTCGTAACGTTTGCGGTACGAATTGGCGAAATCTTGTACTCGTTTCGATGGAAAAATAGCAATACCATACTTCGTCATCGGAACCCCTCCTTATTCGGTATTATTTAATTATAACAAAATTTTGAAAAGGATGACAGCGTTATCTTTCGTTAGAGCGCAAGAATCGAAGCGAGCGCCTTCGGGAGATTTGGTTGCCAATATGTCCACGTATGGTCGCCGGCAAATTCTTCATACGTATAGTCAAATCCTTTTTGTAGAAAACGATCACGCGCGTGTCGGTTTGGAGTGACAAAATCGCGAACGCGACCGTCCGTTGTTTTGACAGCGGTTTCTTCGATGCCGATAGAATGGTACAGTTTAAGTAAATGCGGTTCGGTAAACTGCTCGATTTTTTCTAATATCGTGTCATTGATGTATGGCGATTGCATCGCGATTTTGCCAAACGTATGCGGATATGTAAGCGCTGTGATGAGCGATACAGTCCCACCGAGCGAATCGCCGATGAAGGCGCGTCCCATCCCCATTTGGTATGTCGGAAATTCTCGATCGATGAATGGCGCGAGTTCATTCGCCAAAAATTTGACGTAAGCGGCATGCTTTTTTCCGTTTGGATGGTATTTTTCATACCGGTCATCAACATTCGCATACGGAATGCCAACGACAATCGTGCGGTCAATCGCCCGTTCTTCCATGAGCTGTTCTACGACACGGCCTATTTTGCCAAACATAAAGTAATCTTTCCCGTCTTGCGCAATCAATACGGAATATTTATATAGTGGCGAAAATGTACTTGGCAAATAAATCAATAACGACACGTCTTCTCCTAATTCATGGCTATAAATCGTTTGCTCCGTCACGGTTCCTTTTTGAATAATCATCGTCTGCCCTCCAGATGTGAAATTCGTCTATTATTGTAGCATGCCCAGAGCACCTTGCACTAGCTTAGAGGTAAGAATAAAAAATTGCTTGCAAATTCCAAAAAAATCGTGTAAATTGATAGAAAATCAGAAAATTCTATATTGTTATTTGTTCTTATCAAGAGAAGCGGAGGGACTGGCCCTGTGAAGCTTCAGCAACCAGCCGGTATCGGCCAGGTGCTAAATCCAGCGAATTGGGTTCAATTCGGAAGATAAGAAGAAGCGTGTTTGTTTCGAGCAAAAAGCCTTCTTCTTAGAAGGCTTTTATTTTTTGGAAAGGAAGAGGAAATGATGAAAAATTTAGAGACATTGCTTGCGCAAATTGGCAATCGAAGCGAAACGGCGACAGGAACGGTTAATCCGCCGGTCTATTTTTCAACGGCATACCGTCATGAAGGAATTGGGCAGTCTACAGGGTTTGATTACATTCGCACAGGCAATCCGACACGCAAAATTGTTGAAGAAGCAATCGCAAAGCTAGAGGGCGGCGATCAAGGCTATGCTTTCAGCTCAGGAATGGCAGCGATTCAGACGGTGATGGCGCTGTTTGAAAGCGGCGATGAGTTTTTAGTATCCGCTGATCTTTACGGTGGGACGTATCGCCTGTTTGAAAAAGGGTGGCGGAAATATGGCTTGGTATTTCATTACGTCGATTTTCGCGACATATCTTTAGTGGAGAGTGCTATTACGGAAAAAACGAAAGCGATTTTTTTAGAAACGCCGACAAATCCGCTCATGCAAGAAACAGACATTAGCGAAGTAGCGAAGGTAGCGAAGCGGCACGGCTTGTTGCTCATTGTTGACAATACGTTTTATACGCCGGTCATCCAGCGTCCGATTGAAGAAGGGGCAGACATTGTCATTCATAGTGCGACGAAATATTTAGGCGGCCATAACGACGTATTGGCAGGGCTTGTTGTCGCGAAAGGTGAAGCGCTTTGTCAGCGGCTTGCCGAATATCATAACGCCATCGGAGCGGTGCTGTCGCCGTTTGACTCGTGGCTGCTTATTCGCGGGATGAAGACGCTCGCGTTACGGATGCGAAAGCATGAAGAAAATGCAAAAGCAATTAGTGAATTTTTAGCAGCGCATGAAGACGTGACGGACGTATTGTATCCAGGACGAGGCGGCATGTTATCGTTTCGTGTGCGCGACGAACGATGGGTGAATCGCTTTTTACAAAATTTACAGCTCATCACGTTTGCGGAAAGTTTAGGAGGCGTGGAAAGTTTTATTACGTATCCGGCGACGCAGACACATGCGGACATTCCAGAAGAAATTCGCGTAGCTAACGGCGTTTGTAATCGGCTGTTGCGCTTTTCAGTCGGCATTGAACACGCCGAAGATTTAATCGCGGATTTGTCGCAAGCTTTGAAAAAAATGAGGGAGGCGTAGCGAAATGGGCGAATCGTTTTCGTTTCAAACGAAGTTGTTGCATAACCGCTGGAAAATTGATGAGTATACCGGTGCCGTGAGCGTTCCGATTCAACATGCTTCGACGTTTCATCAAGCCGATTTTGATACGTTTGGAAAATATGACTATAGCCGTTCTGGAAATCCGACGCGCGAGGCGCTAGAAGCAACGATTGCGGAATTGGAAGGGGGAGTGCGCGGCTTTGCTTTTTCTTCCGGAATGGCGGCGATTTCTACCGCGTTTTTGCTGTTGTCTAAAGGGGATCATGTGTTAGTGACAGAGGACGTATATGGTGGTACGTACCGCATGATTACGGAAGTGTTAAGCCGCTTTGGCATTGAGTATACGTTTGTTGATATGACGGATTTGCATGAAGTTGCTTCCCATATTCGCCCGAATACGAAAGTCATTTACATCGAAACGCCATCGAACCCGTTATTGAAAATTACGGATATTCGTGGCATTGTCAAGCTTGCAAAAGCAAACGGCTGTTTGACGTTTTTAGATAATACGTTTATGACGCCGGCGTTGCAGCGCCCGCTTGATTTGGGTGTCGATGTCGTGCTGCATAGTGCGACGAAATTTTTAGCTGGGCATAGTGATGTGTTGGCAGGGCTTGCTGTTGTCAAAGACGAGGAGCTTGCGAAGCGGTTGTATAAGCTGCAAAATGCGTTCGGGGCGGTATTAGGTGTGCAAGATGCGTGGCTTGTGTTGCGAGGGTTAAAGACGTTGCACGTGCGCTTAAAGCAATCGTCGCAAACAGCGCTAGAGATAGCGCAATTTTTCGCAAAGCATCCAAAAGTAGAAGAAGTGTACTATCCAGGGCTTTCACACCATGCAGGTCATTCCATCCATCGGTACCAAGCGTCTGGATTTGGTGCGGTATTGTCGTTTCGCTTAGCGGATGAGGAAGCGGTTCGCACGCTTGTAAAGCATGTGAAAATTCCGGTCTTTGCGGTCAGTTTAGGAGCGGTCGAATCGATTTTGTCGTATCCAGCGAAAATGTCGCATGCGGCAATGCCAAAAGAAGAAAGAGAAAAGCGGGGGATTACGGACGGCTTGTTGCGGTTAAGTGTCGGGTTAGAAGCAGCGGAAGATTTAATGGCAGATTTTTCGGAGGCGCTCGCCTATGTGAAGGCGTCAGAAGCAGTTTCATAGGCTAGGGGATGCGTCCGCCTAGCCTATATAATGTCATCGAGCCGTTCGTGATGCATTTTTCGGTCGACGAGTTCGTCGAGCTGTTTTATTTTTTTCCAAGCAAGTGTTTCGTCGATTTTCCGGTAATGGTGTTTGCCGCCTGGTTCTTCGTCGGCTTCGTCTGCGAGCTTGATAATTGTTTGCAGCGGTTTTCGCTTAAATTCTCCTTCTGGGAGATAAGAGTCTGTATGCAAAAGAATGGCGAGGGCAATTTCTTTGGCGTTTTTCGGATGCTCGCCTAAACGGATTAATAGCTTGTGTGCTCGCTCGGCGCCTTTAATGGCGTGGATATCGTTTTGCTTATATTGCTCGTAGTCCCAAGTTCCGTTTGCATACCACTCATAATGGCCGATATCATGCAATAAGGCAGCTTTTGTCGCAAGATCGACATTGACGCCATATTGCAAGGCGAGACGATACGCATGATAAGCCGTGGCGATCGCATGGGCGATCCCAGACCGCTTTAAATATTTCTGTGCCACCGGATGGGCAAACACGTCTGCTAATGTGACGTATCTCATCAACATCCCCTCCGTTTCAAGTGTTTCTTTTCATCATAGCATAAAAAAGAAACATAGGACAATAGGCGATTGTCTGGCAGATTGTATATTCGTGATAATGATACAAGCTCGAGCCAAACCAACGTTCTTTGGTTAGCTTTAAACGCTGTTAATCGAAATTCCATTCCTCTTTTCTCTCCGAACAACAAGTTGCTTTCTAAGTTAAAAAAGTGGGAAGAAAATTTTTTTAAAAAAAGTATTTGACAAATCGTATTTGCGTCTATATAATTAGAAATGTGTTCGATAGAGCATATGAATACGATTCCGTAGCTCAGCTGGGAGAGCGCTACCTTGACAGGGTAGAGGTCGCTGGTTCGAGCCCAGTCGGAATCATCAGAATAGTTGTATCAATGGTTCGCTCAATATTCACAACATTGAAAAATGTTGTGGTCGTAGCGAAACTTGCTACAATACGGGTAAACCACTTCACAGAAATGTGAGGTGGTTTTTTTTGTTGCTTAAATTTGCAATTCAAGATTTTTTAGATGACAGAAAATTTAAAAATGTAACTCCTAAAACGATTGAAACGTATCAAAACATCTTAAAGCATTTTTTAGATTTTTGTATTGAAAATGGAATAGTGAATGTTCAAGATGTGACTTCAAGTATAATCAAAAAATATTTACTCTACTGTAAAGAAATAGGAAATGTATCTACTACTACAAACACAAAACTTCAACGAATTAAAGCATTTTTCAATTATATGATCGAAATTGAAGTGATAAACAAGAATCCAGCCGAAAAATTTCAGCGTGCTAAAGAAGATGTGAAAATTGACGTTTTTTCCGATTATCACATTAAGCAAATGTTAAATTATTACAGACGAATCAAACAAAGAGAAAAGGCGTTCTATGCTTATCGTGATTATTCGATCATCGTAACGTTATTAGGCACGGGTTTACGATTGAGCGAACTCTGTTCGCTGAAATGGGCAGATGTTGATTTTGTCAATCATACTATGACCGTTTTCGGCAAAAGTCGGAAACGTGAAACTATTCCGATGACCGAAAAATTCTCTAAAGAGTTAGCATCTTACAAATTGTATTGTGAACAATATTTCGGTGCTGAAAATTTGAGTGAGTATGTTTTTACAAACAGATACAATAAGAAACTTACCCCGAACGCAGTACAAAATATTTTCAAACGCTTAGCAAAGATCATGAATTTCAAGGATGTACGTCTATCAGCACATACATTCAGACACACATTTTGTCATCGGTTAGCCATGTCGGGAATGTCGGCATTTGCCATTCAGAAACTCATGCGACACCAAAATATCAACGTCACAATGCGTTACGTTGCTATGTGGGGGAACGATTTAAGAGAACAAAATGATAAATATAATCCTTTAAACAATCTAGACATTTAAGCGGGAGGGGTAAAAATGAAAACAATTCAAGTGACTGAAACCGAACTAGCGACATTGAAAGCGGTGCTATACGCACAAATTCAGCAGATGAAGCGTGAAAAAGCAAACGGGGCTAATGTAGATGATCTTCTAGAACAGTACCAACAAGCATTTGAAGCATTGAATTTTGCAAAATGAAAAAAGTGGGAGTGATGACGCAAACATCACTCCCATAGGATAGATATAACTAAACATACGACTAATTAAATCCTACAATTTTTTAAAATAAAAATCAAGTAGGTTTATTTAGTTATATCTATCCTATCGAACATACGTTTGATAGGAGGAATGAAAAAATGAAAGCAGGAAGCATTGAGCAATTTAAACATTTATCACAGTTTCGGGATATTCGTGACTTCAATAATCAGATCGAGCAATGGATGATTGACCTTAAATCAAAATTTACAAAGAGTGAACTTATCGCTTTAAAGCGTATAATTCGTTTCAGTGCCAAAATTGCCGGCGTTTGTAACGCAAAAATTCAAACGCTTGTTTCCGCATGTCATGAAGCAGGTCATGAAATTTCACGTTCTACTTTCGAGCGTATGTTGCGAAAAGCCAAAAAATTCGGTCTTTTGATTGTCTACAATACAAAAAAAGAAAACGGTAAACAAGCACACAATGTCTATGTATTTCAGCGATACACTTCTATTTCATCTACAAATGACGTAGCAGAAAATGCGAAAATTGACGGAGCAGAAAACTATCATTCTTCTTTTGAAACTAACAATAATATAAATAAACGTACAGAGAACGTTGAAACAGAAGATACTCTCGACGCTTCATATACTTCTTCAAGAGTACCAGTCCAATTTCGCGACTTTGTACGTTGTTTTTGGAATGATTTTACAATTATAGAGGAATTATGGAAGGTTATTCAAATTCAAACATACTACTATACGTATATGACGCTAGAAGAAAAGACACAACTCGGCATTTCGGCACTCAAACAAATGATTCGGAATTTGAAACGTGGACGTAAAATCATAAACATTTTCGGCTATTTCTATGCGATTGTGTCGGCTCTACTCGATCGTGAAGCGCAAGAAGCGTGGCGTGAAATGATGTGGGAAGTGGCATAAAAAAACACTTGACAAAGAAAACGCTTATTTCTCAATACTTTTTCTACACTTTTGCGAAATTTGTCGAAAAGTTTTTTCGTAAATTGTGACAAATTTGTGAACAAATATGTAAATAAATGGTAAATTTAAGTGGTGTTTCGAAAAAAATCGCGAAAAATTTTCGTTTAAAAAGCAATATTATAGGAAGGTATGCAATAAAAATATAATTTAAGGAAAAATCCTAAAAAATTTTCATTTAAAAACCTATATTATGAAAGGTATGTAAAAATTGTAGATAATATTGTGTCGAAAAAATGGGAGAAATTAAGGATTTTTCACAGAATATATAATTATGAGGTGATAATTACAGGAAAAATCGTAAAAATTTTTCATTTTAAAAGCTATATTATGAGGAGTATAAAATTTCGGCGAAAAATCCTAAAAAATTTTCCTAAAAAAAGCAATAATATGAAAGATATGTACTAAAAATATAATTTAAGGAAAAACCCTAAAAATTTTCTGTTTAAAAAGCAATATTATGAAAGGTGTGTATTAAAAATATAATTTGGGCAAAAATCCTAAAAATTTTTCATTTAAAAACCTATATTATGAGGAGTATAAAATAAAAATATAATTTGGGCAAAAATCCCGAAAATTTTTCGTTTTAAAACCTATATTATGAAAGGTATGTATATTTTTCATTGATTGCCGATTTAATCGACAATGAATGAAGGGTATATCTCCCTTCCTCAACAATACGAGATTCTTTCATGTATCAATGCAAAGTTTTACTAATTCACTTTTTCGCCTCCATTTTCTTGGAGTGGGCTTTTGCCTACTCTTTTTTTTTATCTCTTTTTTTCTCATATTTATTACTTTTTGGAAAGGGGGCGTTGACATTGGATATTTCATCTATTCCATTAGAGCAATTCGCAACAAATGGTGTATTCGCTTTATTATTCGTTTGGTTGCTCGCGGATACACGAAAAGAGGCAAAACAACGAGAAGAAAAACTTCTCGCACAAATCGAAAAACAGAATGAAGCACAAGAGCGTATCGTCCAAGCAATCGAACGAATTGAGAAAAAAATCGAAAAAATGGAGGTGTCAATGAATGGCTGAAATTACGTCAAGCGGATATATTTCTATTCGTGAGCATATCGTAGGAAATTGGAAGAAAGTTGTATTGCTCACATCTGACAATATTCAAGTTTTCTCAACAAACATCGGCGGCACAAAAGCAAGTTGGACGCATACAAAAAGCACAGAAGAAAAAGTAGTCGGATATAACGATTTTGGAGAACCTATCACTGAACAAGTCGCCGTTGAATCGAATCCAAACATGGAAATAACTGTAACTGTAACTGGTGCAGATGTGATGGGTACAGTATCAAAAGTGAGAGTACTTGACACGCAAAATCGTATCATGACAGAAGAAACATTCTCACCGTTCACATTTGAAAATAGTGCAGATGAGTTGACATTGAAAGTTAAAATCCAAGTGCCGCAACAATAGGCGGTGATTAATATGTATATTGAAGTCATTTCAGTCGTTAAAAAAATAATTTCAGATACAAATAGAAGCGAACAAGTGAAAAAAGAGAGCCGACATGTCACGTCATATATATATCCTATCCAGACGCAAATACAGCGTCATAGACGCGAATTTGTCGAGGTGAATAGTTTTATATTTCCTGTCACTTCAGAAGCCCGTATAAGCGAAAATCAAACGCTTTCAAAACATGAGAATAGAAATATCGCGTCATATGTACGTCATATGTCGTCATATGCGACAGCGCAGACAACACAAAAAAAAGAAAATATACATATATATGCTCATGCGACAGTATATGAAAATATATCCACGACACATGTCGCTGAACATCGTTCATATGCTCACAGTATTGAAAATCCTTCTTTTACGGAGGTGACATGATGGCACTTGCAGGCGATACTGTACGGTTGAGATGTCATTTTCGCAGTTTCGATGGGCAAAATATTGATCCTGCTGATGTGAAGTTGCGAATATATGACACCCAAAAACAATTGATTGAAGAATTTATTTTAGATGATTCCCAAAAAGAGAATGTGGGGATTTTTTATTTTGATTATATACTCCCCGATGACAAACAAGAAATTATTTTCGAGTTTCGAGGGTTATATGATGGGAAACCTATCCTCACACGAGGACAGGTAAAAATCAAATATATTTAATGAAAATGGAGGTATGAAGTATGAGTGAAAAAGTAGTACAAGAACAAACTCAAGAGCAACAAGAACAAGAGCAAACACAACAACAAGAGCAACAAGAGCAACAAGTAGATATGAAAACATATCTCGAACTAGTCGAAAAAATTTCAAAAATGGAACAAACACTTGCGAATGAAGCAGAAAAAGCGCAAAAAATTGCTGAAAAAGAGCAAGAACTATTTCAAAAGCAAGTGCAATTGACATTGAAAGAAAATGGACTAGATAAATTTGCAGATATTGTCAAAGTATCTAATGAAAATGAATTGGCTGATGTAGTGAAGAAACTTCAAAATATCGTTAACGAAATTCGTATCGAAAGTGGTTATGTACCTGCCGATCATGTCAAAACTGATGAATATAGCGTATATGAAAAAAAGAAAGACGTGGCAGGTATGATTGCCACTAAAATTTCTAAATTATTCCAATAATAATAATAATAGGAGGATGATAATATGTTTAAATCTGCAAACTTTACGAATGCTGAACTTGTGAATTTGTCTAAAGAAATCGCGGTGATCGGAGTGCAAGCAACACCATTCACTTCACTTCTTCTTGCAAAAGGTTTTGAAAAAGCGACTTCTACTATCTATACATGGCGTGAAAAAACTCTTTCTCATGATGAAGATATTTCAGCAGTTGAAGGTAGCGAAACAACTGTATTCACAGAAAGTGGACGCAGAGAATTGAACAATGTACTAGAAATTTTCAAGAAAGGTGTGAGCGTTTCAGGTACGGCTCAAGCGATGCAAACAGCACAATTTGCAAATGAAGTTTCTGACCGTTTGCTTGAACTCAAAATTAACATTGAGAAAAAATTCATCACTGGCGTGAAAGATGATGGCTCAAGCACTGGAAAGCGTCAAATGGGTGGACTCATTTCATTTGCAGATCCTGCTAACGCTGTCAACGTGACCGATACAGTTACAGAAGATACCGTAAAAGAAGTGATGAAGAAATTATGGCTACAAGACCTTGCTGAAGGGAACTACTATGCACTTGTCAATGCTGAAATCAAGGAACAGATTGATAGTATTTACAAAGATCGTTATTCATATCAACATGTCACTAACGATTTTGGGCTTGTAGTCGATTCAATTCAAACTAATTACGGAACGTTGAATATGATTTTAAGTAAACATGTTCCAGCCGACAAAATGGTTGTGTTCAATGATGCATATGTACGTGCTGTATTCTTGCGTGAGCCGATTTTCGAGCCACTCGCAAAAACAGGTGACAGCGTCAAAGGACATGTCATCGCAGAAGCAACATTGAAGATCGCTTCTCCAAAAGCCGTTGCCGTCGTAACGGTTGCTTAATTAAGTACATAGTCAAAAAGGGGATACTTGCATTTTGCTTGTATCCTCTTTTTTTATAAAAAATTTACTCATATTTTTGACAGGAGGTGAAATGAAATGAATATCAAATTGCGTGATGAGTATCTTTTGAAGCGCAGGAAAAAACACATTTCGCAAAAAGAACTAGCAGAATATCTCCAATGCTCTCAGTCGTTACTTTCGAGATATGAACGCGGAGAATGCGGCATGAATCGAGAAAAAGAGAAAATGTATAGAGAGTATATTGATAAAAAATAGAAAAATAAAACACATATTTTATTAAAAAGAAACTGGAGGTGAAAAAGTGAAGAAAGACGTACGAAACACGTCATGACCACTCCTTTTATTCCGAAAAATATAAAATTTTCTTTGGAATAAAAGGAGAAAATCTAATACTGAATAAAGAGTATTAGATGGTTATGATGTTTTAAAAAATTCAATATATATTTAGAAAAAATAAGTAATAAATTGGATATAGGAGTGGGAGTGTTTCTCTTTCTTTCACTTGTGAAAGATGAAAAAAGAAATTAGAGAACTATTCCCAAAATGGATTGACGAAACAAACATAAAATATGACCTAATTCTCGGTGATGATGTCGATAGTAGTATTGGATGTAACTTATTAAAAGTTATTACTAACAACAAATGGGATATAAACTATTTTTATGATTTTCAAAACTTCTATCGTCACGAAAAAACAGAAAATAAAACGATTGGCGTTGATATGGCGTTTTTGAAAAAAGTACGATGTTTTGATAATCATTTAAGTAAACGAACGAAAAATGATATATATAATGAACTTTGTGCGAATTTGAATCTTGTATATAATGTTTCATGTGAAAACTATACAAAAAAATATTCAATGTCAACGTTGATGTTAATTATGAGTTTATACGATATTCCGTTGCCAAAAACGACAGAAGGTAAAGAAATTTTGCTTGCAATAGATACTGCGTTCAAGGGGTTTTATTCTGAAACTTTTAGACCGATTCATACCAACTGGTTAGAAACGCTCGGATATACTGAATTGATTGACGTTCTTAAACAAAGAGATGCAAAATATTTTTATGAGATTATTCAGCAATATGGACTACATAAAAAAATATACATAGACGAAAACGGCTGTTTGCAATCGGAAATTCGATTCGGTGCAATTCAGCCGTTTTTTGATTTTGAAATAGGGTTGCCGGAACAACAATTTAAACTGATTAAACAGTGCAAAAGAGCAAATCATGATGTATCGAAACAGATGCCCGAAAGAGAACGGATTATTTCTCTCGCATACACAAAAAGAGATTTTGTATCTTATACATATTATTAACGGAGGTAATCAGATATGAAAAAGGAATATTTCTTTTGCTATGACCAACGGCTTGCCGATTTTTTGAGGTATGAAAAGAATATTGAATACATTACAAAAGCACGAAGCGTTAAAAACAACTTCATTTTCTATCTTTTTGAAAAATCTGATCTACTACAAACCGCTATTGACGAGTGGTTAAAAAAAGGGGTACAATAAAGACCGAAATTTAACTAGTTAATTTTTGGGTCGAATTGTGACCATTTTTTAACTAGGGTAGTTAAATTTTGGTCATTTTCGTGACCATTTTTTAACTAGTGGTAGTTAAATTTTGGATCTAAAATTGACCAAAAGTTAACTGTATAACAGATATACTATAATAAACAGATAAACTTACTTACTAACAGATAGGGTAAGTGAGTAAGTTTTAAAGTTAATCTAATTAATATAAGGAGGAATCTAATATGTATATTAAAATCTATAATGTATTCACTCAATTCAACCATGAACAAAAAATTAACGCAAATGAATTGTATTTGTATAGTTATCTGTATACACTTCAAACATACGAAAACAAAGTATATACAAATATTGATTTATTGACACAACTAATCCCATTTAATTCAAAAAAATCACAAAACATTAAAAAGATCAAAGAGATTCTCGATTCACTTAAATGCAAACATATCATTCAATTTAATGACGTTTCAAGTAATAATGAAATTCTTATCATTCAATTTCAAAATATTGATGGTGGCTATGAACCGATTACATATGAGAAATTTCGTTCGTTTTCTGATGTATATGATTATTACATTTACGTTTGTGTGGCAAGAACAAAAGAAAAAATGGTTGAATATTCAATTTCACAATGGGAAACACTACTTGAACTTTCCAGACCGCAGACGGTTGCAAAATTGAGAATGGTAATTGACAAAGGAATTATTTGTAAACGCGAAGGAAAATATACAGATGAAGAAGCGCGGAATGGACAGAAAAAACAAGAAAAAAATGTGTACTATATTCCTGTCAAAGAAAAAGATGTTGCCAAACAAGTGACAACATCACAAAAAGAAATCGTTCAAACTGTCCAAGAAAATAATAACACAAAAGTCAAAGAAAATCAATGTCAAACTGAAACACGTCAACATAATTGGTATGAACATGGTTCTACACTCGATGAATATGACTTCTATGTATATATGACGACGAATGATGAGAAGTTGAAAAAGGCGGCAGAAAAACGTATTCGAGCATTAGAAAAAAGCGAAAAAGGAAAATATATCGTTGAACAGTTGAAAAAATCGGCTGAGCACCGTGTGAAAGATGAAAAGCAGAAAGCAGAAAAAGAAAATATGAAACATATGAAAAATGCTGTACGAATGAAAAATAGTGATATTGTTGAGGTTGATGAGAAAAATATAGATCGAATTGATGTGAATGATGTAGAGAGTATTTTCTATTCAACAAACGAATATCTCGATGATGAAATGAAAATGTCATCGTTCCAACCAGTTGTAAACGAAAATGGAAAACATGTACATGAAAATCGTTCAGATATGATATGCAGAGGATGGGAAATGTATGTCGAACATGTGAAAACTGGTGCGATGATGACATATGAAAAAGGAATAGAAATCAAAAATCAAGTGTTTGACGAATTTTTTCCGCCTCAAATAGATGATCGAGAAGAAGAAACAGAGTGGCAAAGAAAAGCACGCGATGAAAATCGAAAGAAGGTACTCGAGAGTTTTAGTTTTGCAAAACTAAAACAGAAAGATGACGAAGATGACTGGAGTTGGCTAGATGAATTAAGTTAATGGGCTAGCAAAACACTAGTCCATTTTTTTTATTAATCAAATAAAGGGGGAACTCATATGAATCGTTTAGATCTATTATTTCTTCAAGTATCAAATATAAAGTTAAATCTTTTAGAACAACAAATGATAACTAGAGATGTAAAAAACGAATTGAAACGGCTAGAAAGATATATTCAAACAAAGGAGGAAAAATAATATGCGTAACATCGGCATTCATAAAGCACTTGAAAGCGTGGACTGGCGGAAACGAGCATACTTCCAACGAAAATTTCAAATCAAAACACCGAAAAATGAACATATTTTGCGTATGACTGATGAAGAATTTTTGCGATGGGCAGAACGAAAAACGATGACGGTGTTTGAGAATTGGGAGCAGACGGATGAGTATTTTTCGCTCTATCTCGAATACATGAAAGGAAAAATGCAACGTGACCTTGAAACAGTGTATGACATTGTGACGGAAAAAGCAAAGCAGGGTGATGAAAAGGCGGTGAAACTTTTTCTCCAACTTCATTCAGAAGTACAGAAACTTCAACGTGAAATGAATCGGAAACCGAAAGTGAAGAAAGATGAGTCGGTGCAAGAAATTGATGAAGATGATGAGTTAGAAATTTAAATCAGACAATATGTCTGTTTTAAGCAGGGTATCAGAATTGATACATTGCTTTTTTGTTTACAGGAGGTGAAATGATGGCTAAAAAATTGACGAAAGAGGAAAAATTGCAGATTATTCAAAATGATTTTAAACTGTTTGCAAAAAATTTCATAAAAATCATCGACAACAATGGTGATACAGTACCATTCGTATTGAATCCCGAACAAGAAAAATATATTAATGAGATGGGAAAATACAACATCATTCTCAAAGGGCGACAAATCGGCTTCACGACACTATCTCTTGCTTATATGTTGTATAGTGCATGCACAAAACCCGATACAAACTATATTATTATGACTCATCATGCGTCTGTATCGAAATCTCTTTTCGTAAAACTCAAGAAAATGTATAAAAATCTTCCTCATGGGAAATATAATTTATTTCCCAAAGCGTTATTAAACAATCGTGATGAATTATACTTGGAAAATGGAAGTCGTATCATCATCGCAACGGCGCAGGGTGAAGATGCAATTTCGGGAAACACGTTCCAATTCATACACCTTTCTGAAATGGCAAAATATCCAAACGATGTGCAAGAGGAAATCATCGCAACATGTATTCCAGCGCTCGCAAAGAATGAATCGTCAATGATATGGATCGAATCGACAGCGTTCGGTTTTAACACGTTCCAAGAAATGTTTATGAAGGCGTACAGAGATAGAGAGAGTGTGTGGAAGGCATTTTTCTTCAGTTGGCTTGCTGAAGCATATACGAAACAGTTTAAACATACATTTGACGAGGCGGAAGCATGGTGGAAAGCGAAGAACAACGGTAGACGAATGACATATGATGATCTTGAGCATGATGAAAAGATTTTACGTGACAAATACGGGGCTACATATCGACAACTCATGTTTCGACGATATTATGTTGAAACGAATAGTTTAGAGAAGTTTAGACGTGAATTTCCGACGACACCAGATGAAGCATTCCAAGAGAGTACGAAAAGTGTATTTGATATTGCGAAAGTGATTGAAAAAATACAATATGCTATTCCGCCGATAGAAACGAAAGATGTATATGATGAATTGCCGGACGTACTTAAACAATATGTAAACAAAAATCTATTCATTTATCATCTTCCAAAACCGAAAACAAAATACTATGTAGGTGTGGACGTGGCAAGCGGACAGGGTGGCGACTATTCGACTATGTCTATTTTTGATGAAGAAGGGCAACAAGTAGCAAGTTTTTATGCGAATGATATTGCAGTATACAAGTTTGCAGAGATTGTTGATGCTTTAGGAAAGTTTTATAATTATGCTTTTATTTGTGTGGAACGTAACTCGTACGGTTTGCCGTTGCTGGAGAGATTAAGAAAAGATTACGGTTATTTAAATCTTCTCAAACAAAAAGTATTTGACCAAAAAGGAAAACGTAAAATGCAGTTAGGTTTTCAAACGACGAATACAACAAAACCGATCATTATCAACGACATGAAAGAAATGTTTGAGTTGGGTATGATTAATATTGAATGTGTTAGAACGCTTGAGGAGATGAAAATCTATCAAGAAGATGCGAAAGGGCGTACTAATGCGAAAAAAGGCGTAAAAAATCATGATGACCTTGTGATTGCCGTTGCGATGGCAGTACAAGCAATGAAACAGGGAAAATATTATGTTGAAATCTAGTCGTCACATGAGTGATGACTTTTTATTTTTATATTGAAAGGGGTCGATATATATATGAATCTTCAACAATATATCAAAGAATATCACGATGGGCGCGGTGATTGGTTTGTTGAGGAAGTACAATCAGTACAAGCACAACAAAGAGTAATGAATGTAATGAATTTAAAAGAATATCTTGACGGAAAACATCGCATATTGATGAAACCGAATGAGAGGTTCGGCGGGAAAGAATACGAACCGAGAAAGATTGTCCTGAATCATGCACTAATGCTGTTAAATTTTCAAACGTCGTTTTTGCTTCAGAATCCTATTACAATTACGGGACACGAACGAATCGTAAACGAATATCAAAAAGTAAACAAACGAGGTAAATATGATCGGTTGAATTATAAGATTTTAGACAAAATGCTCAAATATGGGCAAGTGTATGAGTATGTGTATTTTGACCGAAATACGATTAAATCAAAGTTGATTGATGCAAGTGAAGGTTATCCTATTTTTAATGATGAAAATGAAATGATTGCATTTGTACAGGCGTACACGGTGAATGGTGTAGATTATTATATTTTATACACAGATGATACGGTTGAAACTTATGATAACAAAGGTGGAGAATTACGCCTAACTGGAAGATATGCGAATTTATCGGGATTGCCTTGCGTCTATAAAACGACAAATGAAGTGAATGAGAATGAGGGAAAAAGTGAATTAGAGAATTGGATGAGTATTTTAGATTCACTTGAGGATCTATTAAGTAAAGCAACCGATGCATACTACAAATTTATTACGGGTATTCCTGTAAATTATCATTTTATCCCCGAATAAAACGCCTTCTTTTTTGCAAATTCCTTCGGAATGTCCCCCTCCCCTTTTCTGAAACAGTATGCTA
>NZ_JACIDE010000027.1 GCF_014196205.1 Anoxybacteroides voinovskiense
TCTTTTTTGCTCATCCCCCTTCTGTTCAAGGAATCCTCCCCTTGAAACATATGGAAGAGGATTTAGCTTCCTCCCACAAACATTTTACTCATACGTCACGTACGGTTTATTTGGCAATTTTTAATATTTATGAAAATCAGCAATCGTTCCAAACTAACGGTATGAGATTCGTCGAAAGGGGGCCAAAATTGTGCGTATCTTCATTAGCTGGATTACCGCCATCTTTTTATTGATGGCTACTTCATGGACGGCTTTTAGTAAAGAGCTAGACGTCAACGACATATACGCCAAACGCATGGAACTTTATAAAAAAGCAGAGGCGGTTTCGCTTATTCCGTGGTATTATTTCGCCGCGATTGATCAATATGAACGAAACGTCCGGCTCGTCCGCCGCGACCTTCCGAAAGCAACAGGAGTGCTCGGCATTTACATTCCTCCAGAACGTTGGGCAGGGCCGTTAAATAAAAATAAGCATGATACAAATCCGTTTACGATTGCTCAATTTGCTGGGCTTGGAATCGATGGGAATGGAGATGGGGTTGCCAATCCGAATGATGACGACGACGTCATTTTTGCGATCGCGCGCTATTTGCAAACGTATGGCACCGAGCATGAGCATATCAAAATTGCGTTATGGGACTATTACCAACGAAGCAAAACGGTCGATTTGATTTTAGGGAAAGTGAAAATTTACAAAACATATAAGACGCTTTTGCTCGATGACCATGCATTCCCGCTCCCACTTCACACTAATTATACGTATAAAAATACATGGGGCGATGCACGCGGTTGGGGGGGAAGGCGCATGCATGAAGGAACAGATATTTTCGCTCATTACGGGGTACCTGTCCGTGCGACATGCTACGGCATTGTTGAGTTAAAAGGATGGAATAAATATGGTGGTTGGCGCGTCGGGATTCGTGATATTAACAATACGTACCATTACTTTGCCCATTTAAATGGGTTTGCCCGCAACTTGCAAGAAGGGCAAGTCGTCGAGCCAGGGATGGTTATCGGTTCTGTCGGCAGCTCTGGATACGGCCCACCTGGCACAGCCGGAAAATTCCCGCCGCATCTTCATTACGGCATGTATAAAGATAACGGCTATACCGAATGGTCGTTTGATCCGTACCCGCATTTGAAAATGTGGGAACGCACAGAAAAGAGCCAGAAAAAACAAAGAGGGAGGAACTAGTTGCTTCCTCCTCTCATTGCACTGGAATTTCAAACGACGGGCCAGAGCTTGAGCCGTTATTATAAAAATTCGGCACTTGCCCTTGGATAATCCGCATCGCAACCGGAATGTTTTTCGACACAGTCGTTGGTTTCGTCGCAAATGGCATCACGACTTGCACGGTCACTTCAATGTGGATGTCGATTTCTACTAATGCGTTGTTAATCCCAAACGGTTTAATGGTTTTTTTTACATCTGACATCACATTCCCGAGAGCGTAAAAACGAACAGGGACGCGCGGACCAAGATTGCCAAGCAACGCATTATTCGTTGCTTGCCCAACTGGGATGTAGTAAATAATCCCATCGTTTTTCCCTCCGCCAACCTCTATATTCGGGCTTTCCAATTCGTGCAAATCCCCTTGTGAAGCGAGTTTCATTTTTTTTTGCACGTGAGTAGTCGCCTTCGCCAAAATGCGGCTGACGACTGCCCCGTTGAAGTCAATCGACGCAATTCGTCCATCTTTGTCTTGCTGAACAGTAATTAAATCTTTCACATCTAATCCTTCTTCTGTGATTTGTTCGTTAATGGCACTATCAATAACAAGGTTGGCAATTCGTTTCGTTTCTTTTTCCGCAATTCGCATGAGCGTCGGTTCAATTCCTCTATTTACTATCCAAAGACCAACAGTAGTGGACAATATAAAAAAAACAATAGTCAGCAAGACGACGTAACGAAAGGGAAGCGGCCCCCTTTTTGGTAAACGCCCCAAGCAAATCCCCCCTTACAAGCTATATGTATGCTCATGAGGGGGGACTTTTGTTATTTTTTAACGCATTTTTAACAACGCTTCTTTTCCTTTCATGCCTGCTGTAATTCCGAGCTGTTCGGCAGCGATAGTCACAGACTCAAGCGGAGCTTCCAATAGCTGCTCAATCGTTCGCACACCTACCGCTCTTGCAGCAATAATGCCACGGTCTTTTAGTTTTTCGTTTAACAGCGCAACATCTAGCGCTCCGCACATAATATACCCTTTATCGCTTGTCACCATGAGCAAATTTGTTTTCGGCAACTGCACGGAAATTGCTGTAAACGGATAGTTGTCAATAATAATCGGATAGACGGTAATCATGGAAACACCCCTTTCCTTCTTTCAATGTATGAAACAAGGAAAAAAGTGTGCCTATTGACGTTGCGAAAGCTTCCATGCCAATACGTCGCGCAAAAACTCCGGCATGTAATAAATTTTGTTCGGTGCTCGTTGAATTTCCGGATAAAAACGGCCGAACGTGAACATGTCGATCGTCGCCACGGCGTACGTTTCATTCGGATCAATCTCCCGGCCACCAATGAAAATATGGCGAATGTGCGTCGTTCCGTCGGCTAATTTTTCCGTCTGCAACGTTACACCGTCATACACCATTTCTCCCATCACTTTTCCACGAAAGCCAAATCCTCGGACAGAAAGATGTTTCATTTTTTCCGTATGTGCCTGTAAAATCACTTCTTTTAGTTCATCGCCTTTTAAATACACTTTACACGGGTTAATCGGATGCGGACAAATGCGGTGCAAATCTTTTTTCGTCACTACGCCCTTTGCAAGTGGCTCTAGCAGCACGCCTGCATTGACCATTCCGACGTCGCCACCGCACCATTCTCGCAACGCAGACGCTAATAACTCGGCAAACGGAGAAGGCGCAAACCACTGTAACGGTAAGTCAGCAGAAAGTTCAGCGACGCGTTCTTGCTCGAGCTGACGCAAACTTTTTCGCTCGAGTACTTGCAATGTTCGTTTCGTTTGCTCACAAAGAGGGAGTGCTTCTGTTTCAATAAGGGTTGCTTTTGGCGCCTCATTAAGTTCGACGACGCCAATGTACTGTCCATATTTTCCTGCCCCGCATAATAGCGTATGGTTTACCCATTTTCCTTCTGGCAACACGTGATGCGTATGCCCACCAAGAATAATATCGATGCCCGGAATCGTCTGCGCAATCGTTTCATCGTCTGTGATTCCTAAATGCGAAAGCAACACGACAACGTCCGCCTGTTCTCGCACTTCTTTTACGAGTGATGGCAAAAGCTCAAACGGGGAAGCAACTGTCCAGCCAAGCAGCTCGTAAAATTTCGTAAAATGCACCGTCACCCCAATAACGCCAATGCGAAGCGTATCCGAAACAGAAATAATCGTATATGGCTTTAGCCAAGGAGGACGATCTCCGCTTTTTTCAAAGACGTTGGCGGCTAAAACAGGGAAGCGAGCCGCTTCATAAAGCGTGTCAAGCTCTTGATGGTCGAGCGTAATGCCTTCATTATTGCCAAACGTCACTGCATCATATTCTAATTCGTTCAAAAGCTGGACGTTCGCCTTTCCGCGCGTCGCCTCCGTAATCGGGTGAAAGCGGTCGATAAAATCGCCGATGTCAAACAAAAGCATCGTTTCTCCCTTTTGTGCATGCTCTTTTCTCTTTTGTTGCAAAAATGCCACGATTTTCGGCCAATTTTCAAAATGGCTATGCACATCGTTTGTATGATATATATAAATCGGTTGTTTCAACAAGCAACACCTCTTTTACGAAATCCCTTGAATGACGAGGCGAACACCGAGTAAAATAAGCACCATTCGCAAAATAAAGACGACGGTGTTACCTTTTAGCCGTTTGTTCAGCCACGCTCCTGTTTTCGCCCCAAACCAAACGCCTGGCACAAGCAAAAGGACAAACAACCATTGCACATTCCCCATCACCATATGGGTCACAGAACTGACGAGTGATGATAAAAAGACGATGAGCATTGATGTCGCCACCGCAACATGCGGCGGAAAGAAAAACAATAAGATCATGGCAGGAACCATTAACGAACCGCCGCCAATCCCGAATATTCCGCCAAAAAAGCCGACCATAAACGAAATCGCAATCGCTGTCATTGGGTGGTAGCCGTACGTCACGGTATCTCCCTCATTCGTTATATATGTACGCGTGACGCGGAAATGCTTTTGTTTCGACTGTGTCGTTGCTTTTTTCGTGAACAGAAATAAAAAAGAAACACCAATAAGAAAAAGCCCGAAATAAAGCGAAAAATGCGACAAGCTTAACGATTGGTTGACCCACGCGCCTAACATCGCACCTGGCCCACTACCGATAAAAAAGAGCAGTCCGCTCCGATAATCGACCATTTTGTCTTTCATATACGACAATGTCGAGGAAAGTCCGTTAAAAATGATGACAACAAGCGACGTGCCTACCGCTACTTGCGGGGAAACTTCCGGTACGAGATGTGCCACCCCTAAAAACAATAGCGACGGAACGATAATGACGCCTCCCCCTAAGCCAACTAAACTGCCAATCGTTCCTGCTAAAAAACCGACGAGTAAAAGCAATGCATACATATCCCCATCTCCATTACATCTATTTTTTCTCGTTCTTTCCCACTCGTTCAGCTAAAATAAGTCTAATTGCCGTGGCGCTAAGCCGGTATATTCTATGCCAAGTAACTGCATGAATTGTTTCGCATTATCCGCCGCATCCCCACCGGAGTTATTGTTAAACAAGATGTAAAGATCCGTCGTTTGCGTTTCTAATTGACGAATATGCGCCACCCATTCGCGCAACTCTTGTTCATTATATCGATATAAATAGCGAACGGCTCGCCAATTTTCCCCGCTCGTCGCTTTGTTCCAGCCGTATACGTTGCGGCCGTGCAGCCGAATTAACGTTTTATCGCGGTCGGTCGGATGTAATACGGTCGGAATAGATCCTTCGCCAGCTTGCGGCTCGTCACAAATCGTATGAATCCACCGTTCGGCGCGCATAAATTGTAATGTTTTTTCATAAAACGGAGGCGAGAACCACGACCGATGACGAAACTCAAGCGCAACCGGTACCTCGCCCATCCGCTCCCGACACCAGCGCAAATAAGCGACATGCTCCTTTCGGCAATCAAACCATGGCGGAAACTGAAAGAGCACCATCGCTAACTTTCCTGCTTCCATAAATGGCGCAATCGACGTTAAAAACGCAGTAAACATATCGTCTTTGCTTTCATATGGAATTGCCCCACGTTCGTGTCCTGTCATCCCTTGGTATGCTTTCACGACAAAGCGAAACAACGCAGGCGTTTCCCGCACCCACTTTTCAACATTTTGCTTCGGTTGAATGGCATAAAAGTACGAATCCACTTCCACCGTTGGAAAATGCGCCGCATAGTGTTGCAATTTTTCTTTCGCAGACAACCTTGACGGATAAAGGCTGTTATGATCCCCCCAGCCAGTAAGTCCGATATAAATCATCCTCATCACCTTATTTCCATCATACCATACTCGCGTGGAAAAATGATGTAAAAAACCGGTCATTCGCTTGCACGAATGACCGGATGTTTAAACGATTAACCGATAGAGCCTTCCATTTCAAACTTAATGAGACGGTTCATTTCCACCGCGTATTCCATCGGAAGTTCTCTTGTAAATGGCTCGATGAAGCCCATGACGATCATTTCTGTTGCTTCTTGTTCAGAAATGCCGCGGCTCATGAGATAGAATAATTGCTCTTCCGACACTTTCGACACTTTCGCTTCATGTTCGAGCGAAATGTTGTCGTTTAAAATTTCGTTATACGGGATCGTATCTGATGTTGACTGGTTATCCATAATGAGCGTATCACACTCAATGTTTGAACGTGAGCCAGATGCTTTGCGCCCGAAATGAACGATGCCGCGATACGTCACTTTTCCACCTTGTTTAGAAATCGATTTGGAAACAATTGTCGACGACGTGTTCGGCGCTAAATGAATCATTTTCGCTCCTGCGTCTTGATGCTGTCCTTTTCCAGCAATCGCAATTGAAAGCGTCAATCCACGAGCGCCTTCGCCTTTTAAAATGACCGCTGGATATTTCATCGTCAATTTCGAACCGATGTTTCCGTCAATCCATTCCATCGTCGCATTTTCTTCGCAAACGGCACGCTTCGTCACGAGGTTAAAGACGTTGTTCGCCCAGTTTTGAATCGTCGTATACCGGCAATACGCACCTTTTTTCACGATAATTTCAACGACCGCGCTATGGAGGGAGTTCGTTGTATACACTGGCGCCGTACAGCCTTCAACATAATGGACGTGCGCGCCTTCATCAACGATAATTAACGTCCGTTCAAACTGCCCCATATTTTCCGAGTTAATGCGGAAATACGCTTGTAACGGCGTATCGACTTTCACGCCTTTTGGCACGTAAATAAACGAACCGCCCGACCAAACAGCCGAGTTTAACGCCGCAAATTTATTATCGGTCGGCGGAACAACTTTCGCCCAATGTTCACGGAAAATGTCTTCGTTCTCTTTTAGTGCCGAATCCGTATCTTTAAAAATGACCCCTAATTTTTCAAGGTCTTCTTTCATGTTATGGTAAACAACTTCCGATTCGTATTGTGCCGATACCCCGGCTAAATATTTTTGCTCTGCTTCTGGAATCCCAAGTTTATCGAACGTCGCTTTAATTTCTTCTGGCACTTCGTCCCAAGAACGTCCTGATTTTTCTGACGGTTTCACATAATACGTAATTTCGTCAAAATTTAAGCTCGACAAATCGCCGCCCCATTGCGGCATTGGCATGCTGTAAAAAATATCTAACGCTTTTAAGCGAAATTCAAGCATCCATTGCGGCTCATTTTTCATGCGCGAAATTTCTTCGACGATTTCTCGCGTCAATCCGCGTTCGGCACGGAAGACAGAAACGTCTTTATCCGCGAACCCATACTTGTATTCACCGATCTCCGGCATTTTTTTCGCCATTTCCTTCGCCTCCTTGAAGTCATTCACTGTTGTGAATGCAATCCTTTTTCCATCGCTTTCCAAGCTAACGTCGCACATTTGATGCGCGCTGGAAATTTAGACACGCCTTGCAGCGCTTCAATGTCCCCTAAATCTACCGAATCGTCGTATGCTTTTCCTCGCATCATGTCTGAGAAAATTTGCGAAAGCATAAGCGCTTCTTCAATCGTTTTTCCTTTAATCGCTTGTGTCATCATCGACGCAGACGACATCGAGATCGAACAGCCTTCTCCTTCAAACTTTGCGTCGACAATTTTGCCGTCTTCCACTTTCATCGTTAAATGAACGCGATCCCCACACGTTGGATTGTTCATGTTAATTTCCACATTTTCATCGTCAAGAACCCCGCGGTTTCTAGGGTTTTTATAATGATCCATAATGACTTGCCGATAAAGTGTGTCTAACGGATTATTAAAAGACATGGCTGAAATACTCCTTCGTTTTCTTTAATGCCACCACTAAGCGGTCAATGTCTTCTTCTGTATTATAAAGATAAAAGCTGGCGCGGGCCGTCGCCGTCACGTTCAACCATTTCATGAGTGGCTGCGCACAATGATGCCCTGCTCTTACTGCAATCCCTTCCGCATCTAATACGGTCGCCACATCATGCGGGTGAACGTCGTCAAGGTTAAACGTCACTAACCCTGCCCGTTGTTTCGGTCCGTAAATCGTTAATCCTTCAATCGCGGAAAGCTGTTCAAGCGCATATTGCGCAAGCTTGTGCTCATGGGCGGCGATGTTGTCCAAGCCGATTTCCTCTAAAAAGTCAATGGCTGCGCCTAACCCGATCGCTCCAGCGATAATTGGTGTTCCACCTTCAAACTTCCACGGCAGTTCTTTCCACGTCGATTCGTACAAGCCAACAAAATCAATCATTTCGCCGCCGAACTCTACCGGCTCCATTTGCTCCAGCAATGCCCGCTTTCCATATAATACGCCAATTCCGGTCGGTGCACACATTTTATGCCCAGAAAACGCTAGGAAATCGCAATCTAAGTTTTGCACGTCAAGTTTCATATGCGGGGCGCTTTGCGCGGCATCGACAACCATGACCGCCCCGTTTCGATGGGCAATTTCCGCAATTTGCTTAATCGGGTTAATCGCACCGAGCACGTTCGACACTTGCATGACGGAAACGATTTTCGTATTTGGCGTCACTGTCTGTTCCACATCAGTTAAGCTAATCGAGCCGTCCGCTTGCAGCGGAATATATTTTAATGTCGCACCTGTTTGTTTGGCGACTTGTTGCCATGGGATGATATTGCTATGGTGTTCCATATAGGTGATGACAATTTCATCGCCTTCACGCAAATTCGCGCGTCCGTAGCTCG
This sequence comes from Anoxybacteroides voinovskiense, assembly GCF_014196205.1. Taxonomy (GTDB): domain Bacteria; phylum Bacillota; class Bacilli; order Bacillales; family Anoxybacillaceae; genus Anoxybacteroides; species Anoxybacteroides voinovskiense. The sequence continues at coordinate 8,323 of NZ_JACIDE010000027.1, forward strand.
CTGCCACCATATTCAGCGCTGTCGTCGTTCCTCGTGTAAATATAATTTCTTGCGTCGATTTGGCGTTAATAAATTTCCGAACCTTTTCACGCGCTCCTTCATACGCATCGGTTGCTTTCGTTCCGAGCGTATGCACGCCACGATGTACGTTCGAGTTATATTCGCGATAGTATTTCTCTAGCGCTTCAATGACAGGAAGAGGTTTCTGAGAAGTAGCTGCGCTATCTAGATAGACTAACGGCTTGCCATTCACTTCTTGCGCTAAAATCGGAAATAGCTGACGAACCTCTTTTGCATTCATCATTTAACTTTCCTTTCGATAATTTCAATTAATTGCTTTTTAACGCCTTCTAATGGAATTTCATTGACAACCGGCGCTAAGAAGCCGTGAATAATTAATCGCTCTGCTTCCTTCTTCGGAATTCCGCGGCTCATTAAATAATATAGCTGTGTCGGATCGACCCGCCCAACCGAAGCAGCGTGCCCTGCTGTCACATCGTCTTCGTCGATTAAAAGAATCGGGTTGGCATCGCCACGCGCTTTTTCGCTTAACATTAAGACGCGCGATTCTTGCTCTGCGTTCGACTTCGATGCCCCGTGTTCAATTTTGCCGATGCCGTTGAAAATCGATGTCGCGCTATCTTTCACCACGCCATGTTTCAAAATGTATCCTTCCGTATGCTTGCCGTAATGAACGACGCTCGTTGTAAAGTTTTGCGTTTGCTCCCCGCGGCCAACAACGACCGTTTTCGTATCGCCATACGAACCGTCACCGATTAAACGAGTAATGTTTTCTGAAACGGTATCGCCATCGTTCATCAAGCCGAGCGCCCATTCAATGCGACTATGACGTCCTGTGACGCCGCGGCGGTTTACATAGACGGTCGTTCCTTTCGCCAAATGATCGACTGCCGCAAAAAAGACTTGAGCGTTGTCGTTAGCAAACACTTCTGCGACAATATTAGCAACCGCGTTCGCCTCACCATGGATAGAAAGATAGTTTTCCACATAGGAAACTTTGCTGTTTTCTTCTGCAACGACGATGACGTGGTTAAATAGAGCCGCTTCTTTGTTTTCTTGCATATACACAGCTTGAAGCGGGGTTTCTACTTCAACGTTCTTCGGTACATATACAAATACCCCACCGTTCATTAATGCAGCGTGTAAAGCTGTTAACCGATGTTCATCGATGCGAACGCCATCTTTCATAAAATATTTTTCGACAAGCTCGCTATGTTCACGAACAGCAGTAAAAATATCGGTGAAAATAACGCCTTTTTCCTTTAAGTCCTCAGATAACGAAAGATATGCTGGCGTATTGTCACGTTGCACATATAAATTTTTTGCTTCGTCTTCTAAATTAATGAGCGCTTTCACCGCTTCTGGAAGTTCTTCTAATGAGGAAAGCGGAGCGCTTTGTACGACGTGATGAGAAAATTGCGTAAAGTTCCATTTCTCAATTTTCGTTTTATCCGGCTTTGGCAACGGCAGTTCTTCCGCTTTAGCAAGAGCTTGTAAGCGAAGATGTAACAACCAGCTCGGTTCGCCGTTCCCTTCAGAGAAGGTGCGCACATACTGTTGGTCGAATGGTAATTTTGTTTCTATCATCATATGTCCTCCTAACGCTTACACTTCTTGCTCAACAGTTTCGTCTTCAATGCCAAGTTCTTTCTTAATCCAGTCGTATCCTTCTGCTTCTAAACGGTGCGCTAACTCCGGTCCGCCGGATTTAACGATGCGTCCTTGCATCATGACGTGCACGTAGTCTGGTGTAATGTAATTGAGCAAGCGTTGGTAGTGGGTAATGATCAAACAGCCGAAGTCGCTACTACGCATTTCGTTCACGCCTTTTGATACGATTTTTAGCGCGTCGATGTCAAGACCAGAGTCGATTTCGTCCAAAATTGCAATTTTTGGCTCTAACATCATTAGCTGTAAAATTTCGTTCCGCTTTTTCTCCCCGCCGGAAAATCCTTCGTTTAAATAGCGGTGCGCCATGTCTGGATTCATTTCCAAAAACGTCATTTTTTCGTCGAGTTTACGGATAAATTTCATGAGCGAAATTTCGTTTCCTTCGCCAAGTCGAGCATTTAACGCTGCACGTAAAAAGTCAGCATTCGTTACCCCACTAATTTCGCTCGGATATTGCATCGCTAGGAAAAGTCCTGCACGAGCGCGCTCATCTACTTCCATTTCCAGTACATCTTGTCCGTCTAACGTAATGCTTCCTTTTGTCACTTCATATTTTGGATGGCCCATAATCGCCGATGATAACGTCGATTTACCAGTTCCGTTCGGTCCCATAATGGCGTGAATTTCGCCACCTTTTACCTCTAAACTTACCCCTTTTAAAATTTCTTTTCCTTCCACTGAAACGTGGAGATCTTGGATCGTCAACACTGCCATGAAAAATACCTCCAATTGTAAAAAGTTTGTGTATCTCATTGACTGATTTTACACACTTATTGTATTCTCATTTTATTCTCATTACAATCTTATAACAAATGAAAAGGCTAATCAACCATTTAACCTCATTACAATACTTTTTAAATAAAAAAGTTTCGAAAGTGTGTAATGAACCAATCTTTTCCGATAATTCAAGAAAACGTAGCCCCCAATCCATGCGATTACGAATCGTTTTTTCCTTATTATATTGGCGCAATGGAAGCGAAAAAGACCCCTTTCCGGAGTCTTCTAATGCTTTGTTGCTAGTTCACTAATACATTCTTGAACAAGTGTTACCGCTTGGCTCATGGCCGCCCCTCCAGCAAATGCTGCTGCAACACCGCACGTTTCTAAAATTTCCTGCTCTGTCGCCCCTTGATCCAGACACCCCTTTGTATGATAAATGGTACAATATTCATCTTGTGTTGCTAAACTAATGCCAAGAGCTATTAGCTGTTTTTCTTTTTTCGACAGCGCCCCTTCTTGAAAACAAACTTCCGTAAACGCATGAAATTGTTTTGCAACCTCCGGAAGCTTATTCGTAAACGCTCCTAATCCTTCCTTGTAACGCCGTAAAGCCGCTTCCGTCGAGGAACGGTGCATTTGCTTATCCATCCATATAACCCCTTTCTAACATGAAATTCGATGTTAGTATGGCTAAAAAATCGCTTTTCTATCACGATTTTCCACTAAAAAAGAACAGAGGCAACATCGCCTCTGCTCTAACTTCCTCCGCTTTTTTATTGTGCGGCTGGAATGACAGCACCTTTATATTTTTCTTTAATAAAGTCTTGAATTTCTTTTGATTGCAATACTTCTACTAATGTTTTAATTTCTTTACGATTTTCGTCGCCTTTGCGCACAGCAATGATGTTGACATATGGGTTATTTTTTGGCGATTCGACGGCAATTGGGTCTTTTGCTGGATTTAATCCTGCATCTAATGCATAGTTCGCGTTAATCACGACCGCATCGCCTTCGTTATTTTTATAAATTTGCGGTAAAAGCCCTGCGTCTACATCCGTTTTAAATTTTAGTTTTTTCGGATTTTCGACAATATCATTGACCGTTGCTTTCGTTTTGTCCACGCCGTCTTTTAATTTAATTAACCCTTTTTCTTGTAACATCGATAAAATGCGGCCATGGTCAGCGACGGAGTTGCTCATAATAATCGTTGCGCCTTCTGGCAATTCCTCAAGGCTTTTATATTTTTTTGAATAAATGCCGATCGGCTCGATATGAATGCCGCCTGCGTTGACGAAATCATACCCGTATTCTTTTTTCTGCGCCTCTAAATAAGGAATATGTTGGAAATAGTTAGCGTCAATTTCTTTATCCGCCAACGCTTTGTTTGGCAAAATGTAATCTTGGAACGTCACAATTTTTAAATCAATACCTTTTTCTTTTAAAATTGGTTTTGCTTTTTCTAAAATTTCGGCATGTGGTACATTTGAGGCGCCCACCACTAACTTTCCTGTTTCTTTTTCTTCGCTAGCGTTTTTGCCACCGCAAGCGGCAAGCGCCAGTACTAGCACCGCGACGAATAAAACCATCCATTTTTTCATGCTGTTTTTCCTCCTCTTTTTTATCTTTTATCTATTTTAGAAGTGACAAAGTCACCAATAAACTGGATGATAAACACAATAACTAAAATGAGCACAGTCGCAACAAATGTTACGTCGTTATGGTTGCGCTGAAAACCTTCCAAATATGCTAAATTTCCAAGACCGCCTGCGCCGACAACCCCCGCCATCGCCGTATACCCGACAAGGGCAATCGCGGTTACCGTAATACCGGAAATCAGCGCTGGCAGTGATTCTGGGATAAGCACTTTCCAAATAATTTGCGCTGTCGTGGCTCCCATCGCTTTCGCAGCCTCCATCACGCCTTTGTCAATTTCGCGAAGGGCAATTTCAACCATCCGCGCATAAAATGGTGCTGCACCAATAATGAGTGCCGGCAATGCTGCATTCGCTCCAAGAATCGTGCCAACTATTACTTTCGTAAACGGAATGAGCAAAATAATTAAAATGATAAACGGAATCGAGCGAAAAATGTTAACGACCGAAGAAATTACGGTGTTCGCCAGTTTATTTTCCCAAATGTTCCCTTTCGCTGTTAAAAACAACAACAATCCGAGAATAATTCCTAATATAAACGTAGCAACGACCGCCATTCCCGTCATATAAAGCGTTTCCGATGTCGCCGCCCAAATCGTTTCCCATTGGACGTTTGGAAATAAGCTATTCACTCGCCATCACCTCCACTTCGACTTGCTGCTGACGCATAAAAGCGAGCGCTCGCTCGATGGCGTCGTCTGCACCAGCTAAGTGGACAAACAGCACCCCATATGCACCGTGATGGGTTTGCGAAATTTTCCCTTGCAAAATGTTGACCGTTAAGTCGAATTGGCGGATGAGTTGCGTAATGAGCGGTTGCTCGGTAGAGTCGCCAACAAACGTAAGCTGCACTAATTTTCCGTTCGGGTATTGGTCGAATAAGTGTGCGATCGCTTCTTTCGTTTCTTCCGGCTCGGTCACTTGCTTCACAAACCGCTTTGTAATCGGCTGCTCTGGTTTACGGAATACTTGCAACACTTCGCCCATTTCGACGATTTTTCCATTTTCCATCACTGCCACACGATCGCAAATTTTGCGAATGACGTGCATTTCGTGTGTAATGAGCACAATCGTTAGCCCGAGCCGCTGGTTAATATCGACAAGCAAATCTAAAATCGAATCGGTCGTCTGCGGGTCGAGCGCTGATGTCGCTTCATCGCACAATAATACTTTCGGACGATTGGCTAACGCCCTTGCAATCCCGACGCGCTGCTTTTGTCCACCGCTCAATTGGGAAGGATAAGCATCCTCTCGTCCTTCTAGCCCAACGAGCTGAATCAGTTCATCCACCCGCTTTTGTCGTTCTTCTTTCGGAACGCCGGCAATTTCAAGTGGAAAGGCAATGTTTTCCCTCACCGTGCGTGACCAAAGCAAATTAAAATGTTGAAAAATCATGCCGATTTGCTGGCGTGCTTGCCGCAACTCACTGCCGCTAATTTTCCCCATATCCTTTCCATCCACAATCACTTCGCCGCTCGTCGGCTTTTCTAGCCCATTCAACAAGCGAAGGAGCGAACTTTTTCCTGCACCGCTATAGCCGATAATGCCGAAAATTTCTCCTTCTGCCACGTGCAAGTTGACGTGATCAACCGCCGTTACATTGCCGCTTGCTGCCTTATATATTTTCGTGACATTCGATAATGTAATCATGCTGCCCACCTTCCTTCTATGAAAACTATGAAAAAAGCCTTTCTGCTCAAGAGAACAGAAAGGCGTCATCATCCATTCTGTCTCTTATCTCTCAAAGCAAATGCTTTGTGTGAATTGGCACCATTTCAGCTACGCTGACGGTTGCCGGGTTTCATCGGGCACATCCCTCCACCTCTCTTGATAAGAGCGCATTTCACCGCTTTATTCAGTTAACGTTTTAACACGTTTAAGGACTTTTTGAAACTACGAATGTGATTGTATCACCAGAAGAAGGAAGGTGTCAATAAAAATTTTCTAAACTATTTTTCTACACCCGCGAATACATCGACCGCACACCTGTTGCGGCTTCGATCGCCTGTTCTAAGTCTTCGATTAAATCGTCCACGTTTTCAATTCCGACCGATAAACGAATCATATCTTCTGTCACGCCGGATGCTTTTAAGTCTTCTAGGCTTAGTTGTTGATGGGTTGTGCTTGCTGGATGAATAATTAAACTTTTCGCGTCGCCGACGTTCGCCACATGCGACCAAAGCTTGACGTAGTTAATCAACGTAGCCCCTGCTTCTCGCCCGCCTTGAATGCCAAAGACAACGACCGCCCCAGCTCCTTTTGGCATATATTTTTCCGCCAACTCTTTCGCTGGATGATTGTCGTGTTCCGGATATAACACCCAATTAACTGCTGGATGATTGTCTAAATACTCGACGATTTTTCTCGTATTGGCAATATGCTCTTTCATGCGCACATGCAATGTTTCTAGTCCTAAATTAAATTGGAAGGCATTAAACGGGCTAATCGCTGGTCCTAAATCGCGCAACAATTGAACACGCGCTTTCACAATATAGGCAGCCGCGCCTAAATCGGCATATACAAGCCCGTGGTAGCTTTCGTCAGGCGTCGTAAACCCTGGAAACTTCGGTGAATTCCAGTTAAATTTCCCTCCATCGACAATAATGCCGCCAAGCGTCGTTCCATTCCCAAGCAGCCATTTTGTCGCCGAGTGAACGACGATGTCTGCCCCATGCTCAATTGGTCGGCAAAGGTATGGCGTCGCAAACGTGTTGTCAATAATTAACGGGATACCTGCTTCGTGCGCAATTTCCGCCACCGCTTCAATGTCTAGCACGTGCAAGCTCGGATTGCCGATCGTTTCCGCAAAAATCGCCTTCGTTTTTGGCGTAATTGCCGCACGGAAATTTTCCGGATCAGACGGGTCGACAAAATGGGTCGTAATCCCATATTTCGGCAACGTATTCGCGAACAAATTGTACGTGCCCCCGTACAATGTCGAAGCAGAAACGATGTCGTCCCCTGCGTGTGCAATATTTAAAATCGCTAACGTAATCGCCGCCATCCCGCTCGCAACGGCAAGGCTGCCAACCCCACCTTCTAGCTGTGCGACCCGTTCTTCAAACACCGTTGCCGTCGGGTTATGAATACGCGTATAAATATAGCCCGCTTCTTTCAATGCAAAAAGATTGGCCGCATGCTCGGTATTCGCAAACTGATACGCATTCGACTGATAAATCGGCACTGCTCGTGCCCCGGTCACCTGGTCTGGCTGCAATCCCCCATGAACCGCAATCGTTTCTAGCCGATAAGATGTGTCGCTCACGTGTATCCTCTCCCCCGTCCTTCTCGGAAAGCATATGCCGAAAATACTTCCACGAGAAGGTAAATTATTTAACTTTTCTGAATAATAATACTATCATTCTTGTTCTATGGATTCAAGAGGCATGTCGGTACGGTTTTGCTAAATGAAATAACGATTCTAGCAATAAAATATGACGAAAGCTTCCGAAAACTGCTATTTCTTTTAGACGGAGCTGTTGTTGCAGTTTGAGCTCTCCATCAACTAGACTTTTTAACGCTTCTTTTGTGCCGTAAATGGTTACTGCTTTTTGTTCATCTACTTCCCATTTTCGATGCATTCCTTGTTTGGAGATGGAAAAAATCATCTCCTCCTCCTCCCATTGAAAACAAACATATAACGCTTCTTCCGGCAAAATCGGCAACAAATGTTTCAACGCATTCACCCGTTCCACAAACTGCTTGACTAATTCGTCCATACTCAGTTCCCCGCCTCTCTATTTTCCTTCTCCCTTTACTCATTCCATTTGGCGTGCGGGAACTCCTTTTACAACTTCTCGACAAATCCCCACGAAAACATACAAAATGTTGCCCATTTCCCGAGAAATATGTCAAAAAACGTCTGTTTATGCGAAAACCACCGCTCTTTTAGCGGTGGTTTCGGGCCATTTGGATTGTTTCATACAGATGAAGAACGGAATGAAACGCATATAGTTTTTGGCGTATCGTTCCATGATGAAATACAAGCAAGCATGGAACGCTTTCGATTTTCCATTCAATCGCACGTTCAGGCATATAATTAATATCCGCTTGGTAAAAAGGGAGGTGGGGGAATAGTTGCTCTACTACATCTAACATTCGCTTCGCCAGCTGGCACGTCCCGCACATCGGCGTATACAAATATACACAGGTTATCGCCTCTTGTTTCAGCTGTTCGTCCAATTGCTCGATTGTGATTGCTTGCATCTTCACCCCGTCCTTTATAAATCATCGACATGCACATCAATATTGGCACCTAATAACACCATCGCAATATGTTGTTTCGGTGCAGCGGCAACTTCTCGATACGTTCGGTCAATATATAAATGCTCCGCTTCTGGAAACTCACGGCGCAATTGTTTCCTTAGTCGCTCTCCCGCTTCGTCCGCATCGACTAAAATGAACACTTCTTTATTATACAGTGCTTCACTCCACTCGTCTAATTTGGCGCGGCTAATCGTTCCATTCGTGCAAATAATTTCGATCGGTTCTTTCACTAAATGTTCTATTTTTTTCTTGTCAGAGCGTCCTTCGACAATAATCACTTTTCCACTATCCGTCATAAACATCCTCACCTAAGTTAAAATGACTTATTGTATTATTCTATGCATTTTCTTGCATTTCCTCTATAACAAACAAAGCAATGACACTAACGGCCATTGCTTCGTACAAGTTTATGCTTCGTTAATCATTGCTTCGTATTGTTCCGCTGTCAACAAGTTGTCCACTTCGCTTATATCGGACGGCTCAATCACGATCATCCACGCTTTTTCATACGGAGATTCGTTGACAAATTCAGGGCTATCGTTTAACACTTCGTTCACTTCCACCACTTTTCCACTAATTGGCGCATACAGTTCCGAAACCGTTTTCACCGATTCCACGCTACCAAACGGCTCGTTTGCTGTTACTTCTGTTCCAACTTCCGGAAGCTCTACGAAAACGATGTCGCCTAATTCTGCTTGGGCAAAATCGGTAATGCCGACGCGCACTTTGTCGCCTTCGACGCGCACCCATTCATGCTCTTCTGAATAACGTAATTCTTTTGGTGTGTTCATGTCAAGTCCCTCCAACTGCAAATGTATTCTTTTTAATAATAACTGATTTTTTTGAAAAACTCGACTACCTTCCGTTTGCTTGTCCAAAAAATTTTTCGTATTGCTGTTCATCAAAACCGACGACAACGTTCGTTCCGTCTGTTAGAAGCGGCCGTTTCACTAACATGCCGTCCGATGCTAAAAGGTCGAGCAGCTCGTCGTCAGAAGCTGCCGCGATTCGCTCTTTTAATCCTAGCTCCCGATATTTTTGCCCGCTTGTGTTAAAAAATTTTTTCAGCGGCAACCCACTTTTCGCATAAAGCGTTGCTAGTAGCTCTTTCGATGGTGGCTCCTCCACTATATGTACTACATTCGCTTGTATGCCGCGTTCATCCAACCACTTTTTCGCTTTTCGGCACGTGCCGCACTTTGGATACCAATAAAACGTTACCATCTCATCACCTCAAAAATAACGAAAGTACCAGACCGCAGCCTGGTACTTCCATTATTACACAATATAACGTTCTGCTTCAATTAACGCCGCCGCTGCTTCACGTTTTTTCGCAATGACGTTAATTGGCGTATGACGAGTGAGTTTGCGCAATGCCGATAACATCATACGCAACATATCGCCTTGTTCGACCGCAACAATCGTTTCTTTGGCGTGTGCTTCAATTTCGTTAAACGCCTCTTGGCAGAAAATTTCTGTGTAAAGAATTTTTTGTTTGTTTTTCTCGACGCCGGATTTTTGAATCGCTTTTTCCGTACGAAGAAGCGCAGATTCCATCGCGTAAATGTTGCTGACGATATCGGCGATATTCACTAAAACTTCTTGTTCTTTTTCTAGCTTTGGACCAAATTTTTGCGCTGCTAATCCCGCCGTTAACAACGCAATTTTTTTCGCGTTGCGCACTAAATATTTCTCTTGCTCAAGCACGCCGTCTCCCACTTCTTCCGGCATTACCATCATCAACTCTTCTTGTAATTGCTGCGCTTTTTGTAAAAGCGGAAGCTCCCCTTTCATCGCCTTGCGCAAATACGTGCCTGGCACAAGCAAGCGGTTAATTTCGTTTGTTCCTTCAAAAATGCGGTTAATGCGCGAATCGCGGTATGCCCGTTCAATTTCGTATTCTTGCATAAAGCCGTAGCCACCGTGAATTTGCACACCTTCATCGACGATGTAATCCAATACTTCCGTCGAGAAAAATTTGTTCAACGAACATTCAATCGCATATTCCGCAATTGATTTCGCAATTTCTTTCCCGTCTTTTGCTTGCTCTGCATCCAACTGGCTCATCCGCTCTTCAAATAAGCCGACCGTACGATAAACAGAGCTTTCCGCTGCATATAATTTCGCCGCCATTGTCGCAAATTTTTCTTGTGTGAGCGTAAATTTGGAAATTGGTGTTTTAAATTGTTGGCGTTGGTTCGCATATTGGATCGTAACTTCAAGCGCACGTTTCGCTCCACCAACAGCGCCAACCCCTAATTTATAACGGCCGATGTTTAAAATATTAAACGCGATAACATGGCCTTTGCCAATTTCGCCGAGCAAGTTTTCTTTCGGAACGAGCGCATCTTGTAAAATTAATGTACGTGTCGATGAGCTTTTAATCCCCATTTTCTTTTCTTCTGCGCCCGTCGACACCCCTGGGAAATCACGCTCCACGATAAACGCGGAGAAATGCTCACCGTCTACTTTTGCATAAACAACGAATACGTCCGCAAACCCAGCGTTTGTAATCCATTGTTTTTCCCCGTTTAAAATGTAGTGTGTGCCTTCTGCGTTCAATTTTGCCGTCGTTTTTGCCCCTAACGCGTCAGAGCCGGAACCTGGCTCGGTTAATGCGTACGCTGCAATTTTTTCGCCTGTTGCTAGCGCTGGCAAATATTTTTGTTTTTGTTCTTCCGTACCGAACAATACGATTGGAAGCGAACCGATGCCGACGTGCGCGCCGTGTGAAATCGAGAATCCGCCTGCACGTGACATTTTTTCGGCGATGAGCGCGGAACTGATTTTATCCAGCCCTAATCCACCGTACTCTTCTGGAACGTCCGCCCCTAACAATCCAAGCTCGCCTGCTTGTTTTAATAGTTTCACCGACCGGTCAAATTCGTGGTTTTCTAAATGTTCTAATTGTGGAAGCACTTCGTTGACGACAAACTCTTCTGTCGTTTTCGCAATCATTTTTTGTTCATCGGTAAAATCTTCTGGCGTAAATACACGCTCACAAGAAACATCTTCAATCAAAAAGCTACCACCTTTGATTGCTTGCTCTGTTGCTTTTGTCATTGTTATTCCTCCCCCTTATGGTTGAACCGGTGAGGCGGACGATACCGCCTGCACCGCTTATTAAATACTATTTCATTCGCCTTTATTTTACTTGTTAAAGAACCATTCCTTGTTAGTCGATTAATTCAAACACACCTGCGGCACCCATTCCACCGCCGATGCACATCGTGACGATACCAAATTGTTCGTTGCGGCGGCGCATTTCATATAGAAGCGACAATGTTAACTTCGCCCCTGTGCATCCGAGCGGATGGCCGAGCGCAATCGCTCCACCGTTGACGTTCACTTTCTCTTCGTCTAAACCAAGTTCGCGGATGACTTGAATCGATTGGGAAGCAAACGCTTCGTTCAATTCAAACAATCCGATGTCGGAAAGTTCAAGTCCTGCTAGCTTTAACGCTTTTGGAATCGCTGCTACCGGACCGATGCCCATCACTTCCGGCGGCACCCCAGCTACCGCGAACGAACGGAACTTACCAAGCGGTTTTAGTCCTAATGATTCTGCTTTTTCACGTTCCATCACCATGACCGCTGCCGCTCCATCGCTCGTTTGCGAAGCGTTTCCTGCCGTGACTGTTCCGTTCACCGCAAAGGCTGGACGAAGCTTTGCCAATGTTTCCATATTCGTATCTGGACGTACCCCTTCATCTTCTGAAAAGAGCACGGTTTTTTCTACTAATTTATTGTTTTCGAGCTTGCGAATAGTTACTTCCACCGGAACAATTTCATCGACAAATTTCCCTTCTTGAATCGCTTTCGCTGCCCGTTGATGGCTGCGCACCGCAAATGCGTCTTGGTCTTCGCGCGTAACGCCGTATTTCATCGCGACTTGCTCCGCTGTATGTCCCATCGACATATAATATTCTGGTGCATTTTCTGCGAGCTTCACATTCGGACGTACGACGTGCCCCATCATCGGCACAAGGCTCATCGACTCGACCCCGCCTGCGATGATGGTGTCCGAATGCCCGAGCATAATCCGCTCTGCTGCGTAAGCAATCGCTTGTAACCCAGATGAGCAATAGCGATTGATCGTAATGGCTGGAACCGTATACGGAAGCCCTGCTAATGCCCCGACGTTGCGGGCGATGTTTAATCCTTGTTCTGCTTCCGGCATCGCACAACCGATAATTAAATCGTCAATATTTCCTTCATAGTTTCCTGCCCGTTTTAACGTTTCTTTCACAACGAGCGCCCCTAAGTCATCTGGACGCACGTGGGCAAGCGTTCCTTTCTTTGCTTTTCCGACAGGTGTACGCGCTCCCGCTACAATGACCGCTTCTCTCACGATATTCCCCCCTTTTTAGTTACGCAACGGCTTCCCTTTCACAAGCATATGCTGCATTCTTGCTTGTGATTTTGGTTCGCCTACTAAACTTAAAAATGCTTCCCGCTCTAAATCTAACAAATATTGTTCATCCACTTCAGTTCCATACGGCACTTTTCCACCAGCAATGACGTAAGCGAGCTTTTTCGCAATCGTTAAGTCATGGTCGGTAATATAACCAGAAAGATGCATCGATTGCGCTGCCAATAATAGTGTTGCATAACCCGTTTCGCCGACTACCGGCACTTTTTTGCGTACTGGCGGTTGGTAGCCGTTGTCATAAAGCGTAAGGACAGCTTGTTTTGCATCGTGCAACAAATGGTAGCCGTTCAGCGAAATGCCGTCCGTCTTGCCTAAAAAGTTCAATTCGCGTGCTTCCATCGCGGATGTCGATACTTTTGCCATCGCAATCGTTTCAAATACTTTGTTGGCGACCTTTTGCAAATCGAAATCAACACCGTTTGGCATGCTGTTTAAATGTTTGATATACAATTCTTTGTTTCCACCGCCGCCAGGGATTAAGCCGACGCCGACTTCCACAAGCCCCATATACGTTTCCGCAGCTGCTTGAATGCGGGCAGATGGCAAACAAATTTCCGTTCCGCCACCGAGCGTCATCGCAAACGGAGCGGCAACGACTGGCTTCGGGCTATACTTAATATTCATCATCGCTTGCTGGAACTGCCGAACGACAAATTCAATTTCCAAATAGTTATCATCTTGCGCTTCCATTAAAATCATCGCAAGGTTTGCACCGACACAGAAATTTTTTCCTTGGTTCCCAATGACAAGCCCTTTGTAGTTGCGATCCACTTCCTCTAGCGCATAGTTAATCATTTGCACAATATCTAGTCCAATCGCGTTATTAGGGGAATGAAACTCTAATAGCGCGACATCGTCGCCAAGGTCGATGAGACTTGCACCGCTATTTTTCTTAATGACACCTTTTTTGTCTTTCAGCCGTTGGATATGAATGACTTTCGCGTTTTCTTCTACCGCTTTATATTCGCCGCGATCGTAAAAGAGCACGTTTCCGTTTTCTGTTTTGTAAAACGATGTATGCCCTTTTTCGAGCATTTCCGTCACCCAAGCCGGTATTTCGCGGCCCTCTTCCTGCATTTTCCGAACGGATTGCTCGAAGCCAATGGCATCCCACGTTTCAAACGGTCCTAATTCCCAACCGAATCCCCATTTCATCGCGCGGTCAATCGCGACAATGTCATCCGCAATTTCGCCGAGCAATTTCGCTGAGTAAAGCAATACAGAACTTAAAATATTCCAAAGCAACGTGCCAGCGCGGTCATCTGCATATACAAGCGCTTTCAACTTATTAGCTACGCCTTTTGCTTGTTTGCTCGCTTCCGTTGCTGGCGTTTTCAATTTTTTGCTCGGCTCATATTCGAGTGTTTCATAGTTTAATTCCAAAATTTCTTTTCCTTTTTTCAAGAAAAAGCCTTGACCAGACTTGCTACCGAGCCAACCTTTTTCTAACATTGCTTTCATAAAATCCGGAACGCGAAACGCTTCTTTTTCTTCCCCTTCTACTTTCTCAAAGACGTTATTGGCGACATGCACGAACGTATCCAATCCGACGACGTCAAGCGTCCGGAACGTCGCACTTTTCGGGCGCCCGATGAGCGGTCCTGTGACGGAGTCGACTTCGCCGACACTATAGCCGCCGTTCACCATTTCTTTGACGGTCGCTAACAATCCATACGTCCCGATACGGTTAGCGATAAAGTTCGGCGTATCTTTCGCCATGACGACGCCTTTGCCGAGCACTTCTTCGCCAAACGTTTTCATAAACGAAACGACTGCTGGGTCGGTATCTTTTGTCGGGATGATTTCAAGCAGTTTTAAATAGCGCGGTGGGTTGAAAAAGTGCGTGCCTAAAAAATGCTTTTTGAAATCTTCCGAACGACCTTCTGCCATCGCTTCAATCGAAATTCCTGACGTATTGGAGCTGACGATACTTCCCGGTTTTCTCACTTCATCGACTTTAGCAAAGACGCTCTGCTTGACATCGAGCCGCTCAACGACGACTTCGATGATCCAATCCGCTTCTTTCAACCGATGGAAATCGTCTTCAAAATTTCCGACTTCAATAAGCGCAAGTTTTTCTTTCGACATAAGCGGTGCTGGCTTTTGTTTGACTAGCTTTTGCAACGCTTGATTAACGAAACGATTGCGCACTTCTTTATGTTCGAGCGTAAGTCCTTTTGCTTCTTCTTCTTTTGTCAGTTCGCGCGGCACGATATCTAATAGCAATGTCGGAATGCCGACGTTCGCTAAGTGTGCGGCAATGCCAGAGCCCATCACACCAGAGCCGAGAACCGCTGCCCGTTTAATTCGTTTGACCATATTCCTTCCCCCTCACCTCTATTGAATGAATAGTCATTCATTTTTTGTCGAAAAAAAATTTCGCAACAACTTTCCTTTATCTTAAATATAAAGTATGTTACAAATTTTCGCAATATATAAACTTAACATTTTTTGACTCGCATATCCCCATTTTTTTGGAGATGCTAATAATGGAGGTGACAAACATGGCAAAAATGCAAAAACATCCGTCCAAAAACGGCGTCAGTGCGGCGAGTGTCAAAGGGAACGCTGGACCGACAGTGGAAATGGACGGCGGCGGGAAAAAAACGAGCCAAAACCAGCAATATAAAAAACAAAACATGCAAGCCGACTAAAAGGGCGCTCGTTTTTTCGAGCACCCTTTTTATTTCCGGAACATTCCTTTTAGCACAAACGCGACGTTCGCTGGACGTTCGGCAAGACGGCGCATAAAGTAGCCGTACCAGTCCGTTCCGTACGGGACGTAGACGCGCATCGTATACCCTTCGCGCGCCAATTGTTCTTGCCGCTCTGGACGAATGCCGTACAGCATTTGAAACTCAAATTGGGTGTTTGGAATGTTATATTCTTTTACGAGTTGTTTCGTGTACTCGATAATGGCGTCATCATGCGTCGCAACTGCCGTATAGTTGCCGTTTAACAAATGCATTTTAATAATTTTTTTAAAGTTTTCATCGACGTCTTTTTTCTCGGGAAACGCCACTTCCTCGGATTCTTTATACGCTCCTTTTACTAATCGCAAGTTCGGATGGTATTCTTTTAAGTCTTCGATGTCCGATTCCGTGCGGTATAAATACGCTTGTAACACCGTGCCGACGTTATCGTATTCGGTTTTTAACTGTTTAAAAATATCGATTGTTTTTTGGCAGCGCGAATAGTCTTCCATATCAATCGTCACAAATACATCGTTAGCCTTTGCTGTGTCTAAAATGCGGCGCATATTCCGCATGACAAGTTCATCGGAAATATCAAGCCCCATCGACGTCATTTTTAACGATAGTTGCGAGTTTAACTGTTCGCGACCGATTGCTTCAATCGCTTCAATACAATGGTTCGCCATTTCGTTCGCTTCTTTCTCGTTATCGACAAATTCCCCTAAATAGTCGACCGTGACGGCAAGCCCTTTTTGATTTAATGAGCGAATCACTTCTACCGCTTGCCCGATTGTTTCCCCTGCGACAAAGCTGGAAGCGCCAAAACGTAAGCCATATTGTTTCGCTAATTTCGTTAACGTTTTATTTTTCGATAAAAATAAAAAAAAGTCGCGCATTACTTGTTCCATCGTGTGCTACTACTCCTTTCTTTTTGTAAGCGCATTCAAAATAACCCTATCATGATTGTACCACGTTTTCTTATTGCTGAATACGTTTTTTCGACAAAATTCGGCATATGTATATTTTGCCCTAAAACGGATAATCTACAAGCGAATCATGAACCTAGAAAGGAGATAGACGTATGCAAATGCAACAACGAACAACAACGCAACAGACGACAATGCCACAGCCACCACAAGTCATTTCGACAAAAGATGCGCTCTATTTAACAGACATGATGTCATGGAACTTGTTAGCAATGAAAAAAGCGCACTTTTTTGCGTCGCAATGCCAAGACGGAGAAATCGTTGCTGCGATTGAGCGAGCGGGGCAAATGCACCAGCGCCATTATGAGCGCCTGTTGCAACATTTGCAGCAAAACCAACCAACTATACCGCTACAATAAAGGAGGGAAGCAAAATGGCGATTCAAAATCAAGAAACGCAAGTGCCGAAAACACCGCAAATGAACGAACGTGATTTTTTGAACGATATGTTGACGACAGAAAAATATATGACCTCTTCTTATAGCACGTTTTTGCATGAAGCAAGCCATCAACAATTGTATCAAGACGCACTGCAAATTTTTACGGAAACACAAAACTGTCAGCGAGAACTGTACAATCTTATGTTCCGCAAAGGTTGGTATAAGCTTGAACCAGCGAATGGACAACAGTTGCAACAAACATACGAACAATTTCAAGGGTATACGAATCAATTTCCGTATCAACATAACTTGCAATAGACATCTTTCCCCGTACAAATCGTACGGGGAAGCTTGTTAATACCCGTATCCTCCATACGGATAATACGGAGGGTACACAGGATATGGCGGATATGGAGGGTATGGCCTTGGAATCCCGTAAAAGAGCGGAGGGATTAACGCACTGCCGAGCAACCCGCCTAATAACCCACCGACAAATGGACCGCCAAAAAACCAGCGCGTGTCATATGGGTGCTGCCGAATCATAGGCATTCTCCTTTCATCTTTTCATCTTCCTTACCAAATTGGGTAGTACGGGTAATATGGATAACCGTAATACGGTGGAATTAACGCACTGCCAAGCAAGCCGCCTAAAAAGCCACCGAAAAATGGACCGCCAAAAAATGGACGCGGACGCCAAAAGCCAAACCCCCATGGACGCCCGAAACCAAACCCCCACGGCCGCCAAATTCGCTCCTCTTGAAGTAAATGATCATTCATCGTTGCATGCCTCCTCGTATTGTCGTTGTTACACTTTATACATATGTAGGACAAACGCGGAGGGCGTGGGCGAATGTCCAATAAAAAGAAAAACCGTTGCCAAAATAGGCAACGATTATTGGACAATCATATGGGCAATCGAGTCAAACAAAATATCGACCGCTGTTTCCAACTGTTCGTCCGTCATCGCCAAGACCGGAATAAACGTCAATACCGGACCAAGCGGGCGAATGATAAGCCCGCGTTTTCGCGCTTCTAAAATTGTCCGATGCTCAAACTGCTCTACGCGAGCGAACGTTTCTTTCGTCCGGCGGTCTTTGACGATTTCAATGCCAACCATCAACCCTTTTTGCCGAATGTCGCCAACGACCGGTAACTCATATAGCGTTTGCAATTTTTTCGCAAGTTTCTTCGCTTTTCGCTCGACATCCGCAACGAGCTTGCGTTTTTCCATTAGCTCAATGTTTTTGAGCGCGACCGAACAGGAAAGTTGGTTTCCCGTATATGTATGGCCGTGATAAAACGTTTTGTTTTCGGTAATATCGCCTAAAAACGCTTCATAAATCGCTTCCGTCGTGAGCGTCGCTGCAAGCGGCATATATCCGCCCGTAATCCCTTTGCCAAGGCAAACGATGTCGGGAAGCACGTTTTCTTGCTCGCATGCAAACATCGTCCCCGTCCGCCCAAAGCCGACCGCTACTTCGTCGCAAATAAGCAATACCCCATATTTTCGGCAAAGCGTTTCGATCCCTTTTAAAAAGCCTGCCGGATGGGTAATAATGCCTGCTGCCCCTTGCACGAGCGGTTCAACAATCATTGCAGCGATGTACTCATGTTGTTCGGCAAGTACGTTTTCTAGTTGCTGTAAACAATAACGGACGATTTCTTCTTCACTTCCATATTCGTCCATTCGATAGACGTACGGAGCCGGCACTTCGATTCGTTCAAATAAGAGCGGCTGAAAGATGCGATGGAATAACTCCATGCCGCCAACGCTGACCGCACCGACCGTATCGCCATGGTATGCTTCTTTTAGCGACACAAATTTCGTTTTCTTCGCATATCGAACCGGATCAATGTTTTGCCAATATTGATACGCCATTTTGAGCGCGATTTCAACCGCTGCTGCCCCTGTATCTGAGTAAAACACTTTTGCCATCCCCGGCCATAATTCCACTAACTTTTTTGCCAATAAAATGGACGGCACGTTCGCTGAGCCGAGCAACGTCGAGTGGGCAATCGTTTCGACTTGTTTATGAAGCGCTTCGTTCAACTCAGGGTCGTTATGCCCATGAACGTTTACCCAGAGGGAGGCATAGCCGTCTAAATAGCGGTTGCCTTCGACATCAAACAAATAGCTACCTTCCCCGCGTTCGATAATCAGTGGTTTTTCTTCGACATACGTTTTCATTTGCGTAAACGGATGCCATACGTATTGTTTATCCCATTGTTCTAATTGTTCGTAACGATACGTCACTCGACTAACCTCCTTAACCATTCGGTTTGCTCTCCTTCTTCTAGCCACGCTTTCGCAAGTGCTTGCAGCGATTGGCGCGAAAGGTCGACGACAGGGAGCGTTGTCAGCAGCGGTACATCCAGTAGCCGCTGAAGCGTTCGAACGTTATCGACATGAATGTCGTTTTGGCTGTCCAATTGATTAACAACAAGCCCGATGATCGGCAATGCGTGGTGCTTTGCATACAAAACAGTAGTCGTCGCGTGATGAATCGCTCCTAGCCCAGCTAACGACACAATCACAATCGGAAGCCCGCAGTCGTGAATTAAATCTTTTGTCATATAAAATCCTTCTTCTGTTTCGATCAGCGGCACGGCAAGCCCTCCTGCTCCTTCGACAAACACGACGTCATATTGCGCCGTCAGCTTCGCTAATTCCGCTTGAATGGTCGCTGGCTCGATCGTCGTATTCGTTAAACGAGAAGCAAAATGCGGCGACACCGCCGGCTCCATACAATACAAACTTGCTGCTTTCTGTCCCATTTTCGTTTCATACCAGTAACGCTCCGCAAACGAACGCCCATCTTCCGCCAAACCGGTTTGAATTGGTTTATAAATGATTGCTTTCTTTCCCATTTGTTCGACCGCAAACGTTAAAAACGACGTGACGACCGTTTTACCGATGTCCGTTCCTGTGCCAGTAATAAATATCGCCTTTCCCACGCGCTCTCCCCCCTTATTGTTTTCTATTTTGCCCGACAGATGTTTTATTGTCAACTATTTTAAATTAATGGTTAACATAAAAGAGAACGCCCCCAATGGAGCGTTTTTATAGTCGAGTCGATAAGTCATAAATATCGCCATTGCGTTTTTTGACGATCGGATGGAGCGGAAAATGCACGTAATCTTTAAAACCGATGACTTCCGCCAGTTCATGGTTTGGCAGCTGAATCCATTCGCCGACTTTATAGACGCGCGATTTGTCGATAAAAATGCGTAAAATGTTCGGATCGATTTTTTTGCCGCTTTGCTTCCACACTTCTTCGACCGCTTCAAACGATAGGCGGCTTTCCTCTTTGACATAGCCCCCCACTAATTCGTCGTATAGTTGGGCAAGCGCAATAATGCGGCCAAATAAGTGGATTTGCTCTTTTTGCTTTTGGCTCGGAAGCCCTGTACCGGCATATTCTTCATGATGGTCGAGAATGCCGAAAATAATGTTTTTTCGCCGGCAGTGTGGGGAAGCCGCAATCATTTCCACCGCTAAGCGTAAATGATCTTTGATTAGCTCTTCATCGCGTTTGCCGCTATTTAAATAATGAATGAACTGCTCTTTTGGCACTCCTGTAAACCCGATATCGGCAAACAGCGTCGCCAATGCTAGGTCAAGCAGTTCTTCATCGCTTAGTTCGAGCGCCGTGCCAATCATAACGGAAAGGCACATCGTATTGACACTATGAACGACAAGCACATCGTGGTATTGGTACATTCGTTGAAAAAGCGATAAAATCGTTTCATCGCTGGCAATCACGCGGTTCAATTGCTCATTTAGTTGCTTCATTCGATTTAACATTCGCGGCGAATCAAATGTTTGGATACACACGTTCCACATCGGCATCAATACGTTCGGATGAAACGCCTGAAAAAAGCGGTCTTGCCCGCCATCGGTGACGCGCTTTCGTTTGGCAAGCTGGTCATCGTACATTTCCATCGAGAGCGGAAGATTAGTATATCGCTGATGAATCGTTAAAAGATGACGAAACTGTTCGTAAGCTTCTTCCCCATGTTCTTCTTTCCACTGTCGAAATTGCTGTAATTTCTCTTCCGACTCGGCTACAAGCAGCGGATAGTCAACTGGAAAATGTTTACGCAAATGCCCTATGACAGATTCTGTCATTTTTTTATATTTACGGACAAACAACAATCCGTCCGGGCGGTAAATCGGATGTAATACGATATCGTTCATGCGCAGTTCACGTACTGTTTTTACTTGATATACAACGTCCATACCCGTTAGCCCCTTAAACAACCCATTTGCTATTTATTATAGCGGATGGACGCTAGAAAGAAAACTACGTCATCCCTTGTTGGGACATATAGCGCGCAATCGTTTGTTGCCTTTTTTCGTACGCTTCTTCTTTTTCAAGAATGTGTGAAAGCATTTCGACCGCTTCTAAAATATAAGTTCCTTTGTTGAGCATAATACATTGAGCGGTTTGCCCTAACGATACATCGGAAATTTCAGCACGTGCCGGCATCCCTTTTTTCGCTAAACTTTCTAACACTTGCGTCGCCCAAATCACCGGAATATGCGCCGCACGGCAAAGCGCCAAAATTTCTTGTTGCACGATCGACATATGTTCAAATCCTACTTCAATCGCTAAATCGCCCCTCGCAATCATGACGGCAAACGATGGCAGTTTCAGCCCTTCCAATAAAATTCGGGCAAGGTTGTGAAGGGCAGCACGCGTTTCGATTTTTGCGACGACCGTGAGATGCGGTGCGCCGTGCTCTATTAACAAGCGGTGAATTTCTGCCACATCTTTTGGAGTATGAACGAACGAAAGCCCAATCATATCGGCATGCTGGCAAATAAACGGAAGGTATGACAAGTCTTGATCTGTCAGCGAAGATACATTTAAATGAATGAGCGAATCCGGAAGATTCAGTCCCGCACCTTCTTTGAGCGTTCTCGGCTTTTTCCCAGTGGAAACAACTTTCGCTTCCACGTACTCGTCTGTCACTTGTTGAATTATCGCAAAAATTTTCCCATCATCGATATACAACCGATGTCCGACGCGAACGTTACGAAACGCTTTCGGCAACGTCGTCGTCATTTTTACCGCATCAGCAGGCGCCGCATCTAAGTGAGTTTCCTTGAAATAAATTTTGAGAGAAGTTCCTTGTTGAACAGGAATTTTCATTGGAATTGGCATCACCGAACGCACAAATAGACGATGGCAAGGATGAGTGAACACCGTCCGCGCTTGTAAATAAGCGGTCTTTTTCAACATGACTTTTGCACATGTTGGACTAATTGTTTCGACGACTTGTAACACTCTGCGCCGCCCACGCATATCTTGGAATGACAAGTTGTCTCCAACCGTCAACACGATTTCTTCTTTTGCAGTTGCTTCGATGACGAACGCTAACCGTCGGTCATCAACCTGTGGCGGCTTGCCGATGGAAAAGAGCCCGATGAGCGGTGCTTCTGTTTTTTTGACTGCCAGTTTCAGCGGACGTTCTTCGCCAACTAGTCGTTTTACACGAATTTTCGGGCCGGGTAAATCCATATAAATGCGGCAACGCTTCTCTCCATGTCCGTGCTGTCGCAGCCGTTCTTCCGCTTGGCGAACGCAGTCGATCATTTTTGCCCAGACAGCGGGGGTATAGTACGCGCAATTAATGCGGGCAATGTCCATGCCGCGCCGCAATAGTTCTTCCATTTTTTCTGGTTCGTGAACGATTTGTTCATCTAACGTCACCATAATGCGCGTACACCTTCCGTCCCGCGCGTTGCCTAACGCGATGGTTGCCCGCTCCTCAAGCAACTGGTGTGCTTTACGGCAAGTAATGTTACTCCCTAATGTTGGGGAAACGTGCATCCACTGCAATAAAAGCGACAGCCGAGAAAGCACGTGCGATTCGTATCCAAAAAGCGACAGCCCCTTTTCTTCCAATGCGCGGACGAGCGATTCGGAGATCGTTTCTTTTGCGTATAAATAAGCGAGTAAATTGTCGCGGCTTTCTTCATATGCAAGCGGAAATTGCTTGCTTTTGTTCATCGTGCGCTCGATGATTGTTTCATACGTGCGAATCAACGTTTCTTTTAGCTGATTATCGAACCCGTCCACTATTCTTCACCTCAGTTCGTGAAGTAGAAAAAAGATGATTATATATATTCTTCGGAAATAAAGAAAATGAGTAAATGTCAGTTTGTTGACAGTGTCAATATTTTAGGAAACACTCTATCTTTTCCGTATTATTTTTTTTATAATTTTTTTAAAGAAATATTATTTTTAGCAATGTGGAAGTGAGGCGCCATGGTTCAGTCTGTCTTATCTAATATTTGCATCTTACTGCTCGTTTATTTGTGTATTCAAACGATTTATTTTCGAAAAAACGATTGGACATTTCTTACTCCTAGAAGAGTAAAATGGCTTCATATTTTATTTGTATCGTTCGGCACGGTTGCGATGTTTTATACACCAATTTTCATCGGTGACTATCGCTTTGATTTACGTACGATTCCTGTCACGTTTTTGGCGTTGCTACAAGGACCTAGCTACGCGATTCCTGCGCTAGTGATTGCTTCTAGCTGGCGCTGGGTATTGGGAGGAAGTGGGGCTGTTCCCGGCATTGTCTTTGGACTTATGTTGCCAACCATTTTGGCGCTATATTTGCATCGGTGGAGCGCTATCAAACGTTTTTCGTACGTGCATTCGTTTTTTGCATTTACTGCTTTTTGGCTTCTGTCCGATTTGCCGATCATTTTTCTCGTTCCTTCCGGATGGGAAGCGTTTAAACAAATAGCACCAATCCGTTTTTTTTCGTTTCATCTT
Organism: Anoxybacteroides voinovskiense; assembly: GCF_014196205.1. GTDB lineage: Bacteria > Bacillota > Bacilli > Bacillales > Anoxybacillaceae > Anoxybacteroides > Anoxybacteroides voinovskiense. Next base: position 31,937 of record NZ_JACIDE010000027.1, read on the forward strand.
GGGGCAGCGCTATTGTTCTTTTTCGTTCGGTTAGCCATTCACCACGTTCAGTTAATCCAAAAGTTGCGCTTTTATGCCGACCATGACCCGCTCACGCATTTATACAATATGCGAAAATTCGTGGAAGTCGTCAACGAACAGCGGACGCCTCGTTATCTTGCGATGATTGATGTCGACTTTTTTAAACACATTAACGATACGTACGGGCATCAAAATGGGGATGAGGTGTTGAAAACGCTGGCGCAAATGATTCGGACGTTCGCCCCAGACCGCATGGTGGCTGGGCGCTATGGCGGGGAAGAGTTTATTGCCTGCCTTTCGGTGGAAAAAGAAACGGAAGCAGTGGAGTTACTCAACCGCTTGCGAACCGCGATTGAACGGCGCACTTTTTTTACGATTGACGGCCAGCCGCTCCCTCCCATCACCGTATCGATCGGCGTCGCCCCATTCAACTGCAGCAACCGCATCGAAAAAGCAATCGAACAAGCCGACCAATATTTATACATCGCCAAACAAACAGGGAGAAATAAAGTGGTGTGGGGAGAAGTCGCTGAACAAGTGAAATAAAAGGAACTAACCGCTTTCACAAAACAGGCGGTAGTTCCTTTTTTTCTCTCGCTAAATATAGATCTCCTCTCTTTCACCTTCGGCAGAAAAGAGCGCTGTCAATTATGCTTCGACAGAGAGAGCTACTTTGTATGAGAACATCTCGTTTCCAAGCACAAAATCAAGTCGTTCTCTGTCTTTTTGCTCATGCGCCTTGCGAAACGCCTCACTTTTCGTCCAAGCGATAAAAGAATCTTTATTTTCCCATGTAGTGCACACGCGCACTTCGTCATGGTCTTCAAGCCCCTCTGTTACGAGTAATTCTAAACGAATAAACCCCGTTGATTGTTCAATTCCTTTTCTTTCTTTAAACCGCTCGACTAGTTGCGGAGCATATCCTTTTTTTACGCGAATCGCATTTGTTACTACATACACGGTTATCCCTCCATTTCAGATGTTAGGTCATTGCTTAGCTACAGTAAACGCATCTGCACTGACTTTTTGTCCTTTATATGCAACAGCGTACACAATAGATTGGTCTTCAGCAGCTGCTGTTACCAATGGAACAGTAATAGTAGCTGCTGTTTTATCCTCGCTCAACACAACGTTTAACGGAGTTACTTCTGTTTCTGTGCCGCCGTTAATTGTCATCGTAATTTTTATATCATCAACACGAAGAGAGGCAACAGGAATATCAAAATATAACGTAACCGTTCCATTGTTTGATTCGACAAAATCTAGTTCTGCCACTGGCGGAGCAATTAATTCATTGTATACTTCTAGTAAATCGTTATATTCTTTCGTCAAATCCGTTTTAAACACATTAGAAAGTTTATTCAATAGCGGACGCATGATATCTAACGCTTTTTTCGCCTCTGCTAGTTTCCCTTCCCCTAATGCACCTGTAGCTTGAGACAATTGCTTATTCACTGCAACATCGTTCGCATATTGGCTATATAGCGTTTTATTGCTATTCAATTGTTGTAAAAAAACTTTTCGCACGTGTGAGCCATATACTTTGCTATACAACTTTGCCTGTTTCTCAGTTAAGTAACCGCCTAGCTTCTCATAAGCGCTTTGCAACGCATCTATATCTTCATTTGCGATCGCTTCTTGTAGTGCTGTTTTCGCTTTTTCGGATGATTCCCACGCGTTGTAAGCATTCATATATGGAACGACGCGTTCTGTAATATATACTTTATAAGCATAGTCCAGCTCTTTTAAATATTTCGCTTTCATTTTCCCACCGGATTTTTGGACTGCTTTTTTAGCATTTGCATAAAGCGTGTTCGCCTTACTATATTCAACCATAACGGCTGACTTACTTGGAAGTTTTCCTGTTTTCGCCACTGCATTAACATACGTTGTATACGCTTTTTGCATTTGCATTTTTGCATCATTGACGACTCTTGCTACATTTGTCGCTGCTTCAACCGGATTCACGGAAAGTAAAGCAGCGAAAACCATTAGGCACAGCATTGCCAGCTTCATTCCTCGTTTCAAGTTCATAAAGTAGCGCTTCTCCCTTCACTCTTATATTTTTCCGCCACTTCGGCGCTCGACAACAACATGCGTAAACTGCGTTCCTTGCACATTAACCTCAAACGCTTCGCCAAATCCCGCCACGTAACGCCCTGCCACAGGGGTAAGTTTAAATAAATACATATCAATCGTTCGCAACAATCTCATTAGCGCAGAACCGTGAATATGTTCGAATTTCGCAAAAATGTCACCTTTTCCATCGTTTCCGACACATTCAGTGGTGCATTTAAAACGAACACGCTCTCTTGCAAATAGGTTAGGAGAGTCTTTTTCATCCGCAAGCATCATCACTGAAATGTAGCTATTGTCTTCGATATAGCGAAAATGCTCCGAAATTTTGCTAATAAAGATATAGAAGTGACCTTCATGAATCACAAAAGGAGCATAACTAATAAACGGATCGCCACTTTCATCCACTGTACTAATGACCATCGTTTTACATTGATTCAAAAATTGTAGATATTTCTCTCTTTTTGATTCTAGACCAAGCTGCTTTTGCATAACCACCCTCCTCACGCATAATCCCTCTTCTTCACCTATGGAGAAACAACGAAATCTTGTTTTTTTCTAATCGGGACGAAAAATGGTTTATGCCTGTCATAATAAATTTCCACATCAATATCAAAAATTTCTTGGAACATTACTTTGCAAATAACTTTTTTCGTATCGCCATCGTAACGAATATGCCCATCTTTTAGAGCGACAATCCTATCGCTGTATTGAGCTGCTTGATTAATATCGTGAAGCACCATCACAATCGTCATCCCGAATTGTTCATTTAACATTTGAACAAGTTCCATTACTTCTAATTGATGGGCAATGTCTAAGTAAGTCGTCGGTTCGTCCAGCAACAATATGTCCGGCCGCTGGGCAATCGCCATTGCAATCCACGCTCTTTGCCGCTCCCCACCCGATAACGACTGTAAAAATCGATACTCATACGCTTGTAAATTTGTTACTTCTAGCGCCCATTGAATGATTCGCTCATCTTCACCATCTAGCGATTGAAACCACCTTTTATGAGGGTTTCTTCCAAACTCCACTAATTCTCTTACCGTAATGTCGATTGTATGGTTTTGAATTTGCGGAAGCATCGCTAACTTTCGAGCGAGAGCTTTTCGACCTAACGTTTGGATTTCCTTGCCGTCTAATAAAACCGTCCCGACCATCGGTTTGAGAAGATGAGAGATGATGCGAAGCAGCGTCGATTTTCCCGAACCATTCGGACCAATTAAACTAATAATTTCCCCTCTTTTAATCTCTAAATTTATCTCTTCAAGTGCAAAAGACTCTGAGTGCCTGTATGAAAGATCGTTAACTAAAAGCACGCATTTTCCCCCTCTTATGGAGAATATATAGAAAGAACGGTCCTCCTAGAAAAGAAAGTAATAAGCCGACAGGCAATTCAATAGGATCAAACCAACTACGTGCAATCGTATCTGCTAACACAAGAAACATTCCGCCTCCTAACGCAGACAATGGCAAAACAAAACGATCATCATTACCAACAATCATTCGCAATATATGCGGAATAACAAGCCCTATAAACCCTATTAATCCAGACACACTGACGGCAATACCAGCTAACAACGTACTAACTACAATTAAGAAAAAACGAGAGCGTTCTACATGATGTCCTAATAATTTCGCCACATCATCTCCTAAATGGAGAATCCGAATATGCTTAATCGCAAAAAGGGATAAAATTAATGCTGGAATCCCATAGGTTAATAGCAATTTCGCTTGATCCATTGTTGCACTGCCAATGACTCCCGCCATCCACGGAAGCACTGCTTGCACACGGTCACTATAAAGTAGCATAATCGCACTCATGCTGGCGCCGATTACGGCATTGACGGCTACTCCGACTAAAATAATTCGCTCAACAGAAGCACCCCCTTGCCATGCCAGTGCATAAATCAGCATCGCTGTCAAAAAACCACCGATAAATGCAGCGATCGGTAATAGCAAAATATATTTTGGCAACAAAATCGTAATAATGACCGCCATCAAAGCAGCGCCTGAAGATACCCCGATGATTCCCGGATCTGCTAGCGGGTTTTTCATTACTCCTTGCATAATCGTTCCGGAGACAGCTAAACACATCCCCACTATGATTCCTACAATCGTCCGCGGCAGACGCAAATCCCATACAATCGTATGGAGCATGGAATCTTTTGTCCCCGTAATCCCTTCCCATACTTCCTGAAGGTTTAGTTTCACACTACCGGTAATGACAGAGTATAACGAAACAAACACAATAGATATGAGTAAAAAAACGAACGCACCTATTCTCCTTTTTCGATAAGGATGTTCTTTTTCTCCTAGTATAATTTCTTCTTTGTTAAGAGGCCTTTCCGCCATCTTTTGAACCCCTCTTGCTTATTTATTTAGCTTTGCTTTTACTTTTAATAATTCTTTATTCATATAATCTAGCGCTTCCCCGATTTTCGCTCCAGGACTTGCTGCGAATAATTCGCTTGGCAAAAAGACGACGCTTTTGTTTTTTACCGCTTTCAAGTTCCGCCAAGAACTTGTAGACATGAGCTTAATCATTGCTTTTTTTGTTTCCGCTGGATTAGCATGCGTAATAATGAAAATAACATCCGGATTGCTTGCGATAATACGTTCCGTACTTAAATTGGCATACCCAGGGAATTCTTTGATTTGCGAAAAACTTGCTGCAATATTTTCGCCGCCAGCTTTCTTCAATACATCACCAGAAAAGGATGTTGGCAACGCCACTAATGAACTGGAACCAGAGCCAAACAAAATGACAGCGCGCACTGTTGTTTTTGCTTTACTATATTTCTTTACTTTGCTATTAATCTTTCCAATTAATACTTTCGCTCTTTGTTCTTTATCAAACAATTTTCCTAATAAAGAAATAGAAGATTTAATATCATCAATTGAACTTCCAGAAGTGATAATGACTTTCAATCCCAATGATTTTGCTTTTTCAACATGTGCTTGAAAAGCAGTGCCTGCAATGACAACATCCGGTTTAACACTCACAATTTTTTCGAAATTTGGCTGATGAATATTTCCTACTTGCGGAACATCTTTTAAACTTGGATCAACCGGAGCCATCGAGGTCGGTCTCCCAACAATAGTAACTCCTAGTGTTTGAAGAGTGTTTAAATCCCCAGGACTTAGGACGACAACTCGCTTAGGGGCTTTCTCAAACGTCACCGTACGCCCTGCTAAATCTTTTACTGTAACCCCCTTCTCAGCCGCTTCGGTTGGGGAGCTAGAAAAAACAACTAAGCCAACCAACAAACATAGTGATAATACCCATGAGAATAATTTTTGCATACCGCATCTCCTTTCTGATGATTATCATTATCAATTACGTTAAAAATAATAAATGATAATGAGAATCTTTGTCAATATTTTTTAAATATATATACATTAATAATAAAAGAACTCCTAAAACAAAAAACGCTAGGTTTAGTCACCTAGCGCTTTTACTCACTCTGTATGGAGACGGTGGGAGTCGAACCCACGTCCAGAGATATCGCCACTTAAGCATCTACGAGCGTAGTCGGTATATTTCACTTTCGCCGCTTCTTCCGCCTACCGACAGGCCTCCGAGCAGCTAGTCTGATTCGTCTCTTCCCGCATCCTCAGACGGCGGACTTGGGCGTAGCCCACTTGTTATGAACCCCTAGGCCGCCACATGGGCGATGGCGGTAGGAGCTAGCCGCATTAATTAAGCAGCTAAAGCGTAGTTTTCTTTGCCAGTTATCTTTAGGTGACGTTTTGACGAGGACGGTCCCCTCGGCTCGCAGCTTAAGCTCGATCTACCCCTGTCGAATCCGTAACGTCCCCGTAGAGAAACGTACGAAACAGCTTAAGCTTTCATAACTGGCTGACATCATTTATTATAGCACATTTCCGCTCGTTTGCAATTGTAACATATTGTCACTACAGTTTTTGCCGTTCGCGGAAAACGCGTTCGACTTCGCGTTGCGCTTCTTTCTTTTTCATATCTTCGCGCTTGTCGTATTTTTTCTTTCCTTTGCCGACGCCTAATAACAATTTCGCAAATCCATCTTTCATATATAGCTTGAGCGGCACGAGCGTATAGCCTTGTTCTTTCGTATAACCGATGAGTTTATTGATTTCGCGGCGATGAAGCAATAATTTGCGCGTCCGCAACGGGTCATGGTTGTAGCGGTTGCCTTGTTCATACGGGCTAATATGCATATTATGCAAAAACACTTCGCCTTTGTCCACTTTCGCAAATGAATCTTTTAAGTTCACTTTGCCTGCCCGAATCGACTTAATTTCCGTACCTTGGAGAACGAGACCAGCTTCGTACGTTTCTTCGATAAAATAATCATGATGCGCTTTTTTATTTTGCGCAATGACTTTCCCTTCCCCTTTTGGCATACGTTTCCCTCCCTTCCGACAAGCAATATTTTAACAAAAATGAGAAGAAAGGAAAAGCCTCCGTTCTCGAGGCTTTTCTTATCGTTTTTTCTTTTTCTTCTTTTTCATTTTCGGAATGTCTTCGTAAAACTTTTGCTTTTTCTTTTCCTTTTTCGTCGGCCATTTTTCGTCGCTTTTTTTCTTTTTCCGCTTTCCTTCAATGACGACTGGCGCGGCTTTTGCTTTTTGATTCCGGCGTCCTTTCATGCCGACAATTTCAAAGTCGACGATGCGCTCCTCTTTATTGACGTTAATGACACGCACCGTAATTTCGTCGCCGATGCGGTACACTTTCCCTGTCCGTTCGCCAATCATTGCATAGTGTTGCTCGTCGTAATGGTAGTAATCGTCGGTTAAATAGCTGACGTGCACAAGCCCTTCGACCGTGTTCGGCAGTTCGACAAACAAACCAAAATTCGTCACCGAGCTAATAATGCCGTCAAACTCCATGCCAATTTTGTCTTCCATAAACTCGGTTTTCTTCAAGTCGTCGGTTTCACGCTCTGCCTCTACCGCACGCCGCTCCATATTCGACGTATGCTCCGCAATTTCAGGCAGCTTTTCCGCCCATTTTTGTTGCGTTTGTTCATCCATTTGTCCATTAATTAAATACGTGCGAATAAGGCGATGAACGATTAAGTCTGGGTAGCGGCGAATCGGTGACGTAAAATGCGTATAAAATTCGGTTGATAATCCATAGTGACCGAGGCTTTCTGCATCATAGCGCGCTTGCTTCATCGACCGAAGCATGACGGTTGATACGACCATTTCTTCCGGCTCGCCGCGCACCGCTTCCAACACTTCTTGCAACGCGCGTGGATGAATTTGATTGCCGGTTCCTTTTACAATATAGCCAAAGTTTGTAATGAACTCTAAAAAGCGTTGCAACTTCTCTGGCTTCGGATCTTCATGTACGCGATAAATAAATGGGACGTTCATCCAGTGGAAATGTTCGGCAATCGTTTCGTTTGCCGCTAGCATAAATTCTTCAATTAGTCGTTCGGCAACGGAACGTTCACGTAAGACAACGTCGTACGGCTTACCGTTTTCATCGACAAGCACTTTCGCCTCTTTAAAATCAAAATCAATTGCCCCACGCTTCATGCGTTTGTTGCGTAAAATCTCCGCCAACTCTGCCATTACCTCAAACATTGGGACGAGCGGGGCATATTTTTCTCGTAACGCTTCGTCTTTATCAACGAGAATGCGGTTCACATCAGAATACGTCATTCGTTCGGTCGTGCGAATGACGCTTTGGAAAATTTCATGGTGAACGACTTCGCCACGGTCGTTAATTTCCATTTCGCACGATAACGTTAACCGAGCGACTTTCGGATTAAGCGAGCAAATGCCGTTTGATAACCGGTGCGGAATCATCGGAATGACGCGGTCGACTAAATAGACGCTCGTCCCTCGTTCGTACGCTTCACGGTCAATCGGCGAACCTTCCGTGACGTAATGGCTTACGTCCGCAATATGAACGCCAAGCTTATAGTTTCCGTTTGCTAATTTCGTCACGGTCACCGCATCGTCTAAATCTTTTGCGTCTTCCCCGTCAATGGTGACAATCATTTCATTGCGCAAATCGCGCCGCCCTTGTAAATCTTCTTCGGAAATCGTATCGGGAATGCTGTTAGCATGTTCAAGGACGTCTTCTGGAAATTGTAGCGGCAATCGATGTTTATGAATGATCGATAAAATATCGACGCCCGGATCGTTTTTATGGCCGAGAATTTTAATAACTTCCCCTTCTGCGCTAATCCGTCCTTCTGGATACGTCGTTAAACGAACGACGACTTTATGCCCTTCGACCGCGCCGTTTGCCGCATGTTTCGGAATAAAAATGTCGTTCACAATTTTTTTATCGTCTGGAATGACAAAACCGAAATTTTTGCTTTCTGTATATGTGCCGACGATTTCCGTCACGCCGCGCTCAATAATACGGACGATCGTTCCTTCTTTGCGGGCGCCTGTCGGGTGTGCATTAACACGCACGAGCACCGTATCGCCATGCATCGCATTTTTTAATTCCGACGGCGGAATAAAAATGTCATCGAGCGTTGGGTCTTCTGGAATGACAAATGCAAACCCTTTCGCATGCCCTGTCACTTTGCCGCGAATTAAATTCATCTTTTCCGGCAATCCGTACCGATTGCTTCTTGTGCGGATAATCAATCCTTCTTCTTCCAGCGCAACGAGCGTTTTGACAAGCTCTTTAAACTCGGCAGCATCCGTAATGTGAAACGCTTCTTCCAATTCCTGAACAGTGAGTGGTTTATACGCTTCGTCGCGCATAAACGCTAATAATTTTTCTCTCATACAATTCCTCCTTTCGAGGATTACCAATCTAATGACTCTAAAAACGCATAAATGTCTTCGTGAAGCTGTTCTTTTTCTTTATCAAGCGTAATGACGTGTCCTGATTCCTCATACCACTTCATTTGTTTCACTGGAGACTCCACGCCGTTATAAATAATATTTGCACTATCTGGGTTAATCATGTCATCATGGCGCGCTTGTACAACAAAAACAGGCGCATAAATGAAATCTAAATGATCTCGCACATCAGCAATAAGTTGTTGTAGTGCTTTCAATGTTTTCATCGGCGTTTTTGCAAACTCCGCCATTTCGCGTTCGATTTGTTCTTCACTTTTTCCTTCCCGCTTTTTATATTCGCGAGCGTACGCTAAAACTCCTTCATACATCGTCTGTTCGCTTTTGATATACATCGGCGCACACATCGGCACGATGCCAACAACAGGAACAGTATAGCCAAGTTTTAACGAAAACACACCGCCAAGCGATAATCCAACAACAGCGATTTTTTCATGGTTTTGTTTTAAATATTCGTAAGCGTTCATCACATCTTGCCACCAATCTTCCGGGCCGGTATGCACAAGTTCTTCTGGCGGCACGCCATGTCCTTTATAAATTGGGGCGTGGCACGTGTAGCCTTTTGCTTGCAAAAAACGCCCAAGCATCCGCACATCCGCCGAATTTCCGGTAAATCCATGTAACAGCAACACCGCCCGCTCACCCGCTTCAAACGTAAACGGTTGTGGGGGAATCATCTTCATCATTCATGTCTCCTTTCTTCCCAACAGAAAAGGCAGCCCTTTTCGAATGGACCGCCCTTTCCCCATATTTTACAATTGGAAATACGTCACCGCAATCGCTAATACGAAAAATAATACGGCTAAAACAACGGTAATTCGATGCAGTACAGCATCTAATCCGCGCGCTTTTTGCTTGCCAAACAATTGTTCAGCACCGCCTGTAATGGCACCAGAAAGCCCTGCACTTCGACCCGATTGCAATAAAACAACCGCAATGATTCCAATACAAACAATTACAAGTAACGTAACAAGAAACGCATGCATACCTCACACCTCCAACGACGCACATCACAATAGCTTTATTTTAACATAACACTATTCATTTGTACAACGGACGAAAAGATACGGATTGAGTCAAGAGTTTGTGGGAGATTTTTTTTGATATTTCGATTCTCTGGATATATTTGGTTTAAATAACCCAGTGTTTGTAAGCGTTTTCTA
>NZ_JACIDE010000028.1 GCF_014196205.1 Anoxybacteroides voinovskiense
TTTTTTGCTCATCCCCCTTCTGTTCAAGGAATCCTCCCCTTGAAACATATGGAAGAGGATTTAGCTTCCTCCCACAAACATTTTACTCATACAAAGCCGGAGCGCTTTTTTCTAACAACAAACGGTTTGCCGGCTGACAGGCAAGGCGAAACGGTTGTCTAGCGAAAAACGCGCGAAAGCACGTAAACAAATGCATGTTTCCATTCTTGTTTCGCTCGTTCCATTTGTTCAAGCCCTTCGCTATGCGGTGCTAGCATCGTATACGTACGTTCGAGCGCTTGCGAAATTTTTAATAAATCGTTTGCTTTCAATTGCCATCACCTCGTTTGTCATTGTATGACAAAAAGTAAGCGAATATGCGAAAAACACACTTTCCTACGAAAGTGTGTTTTTCGGTGGTCGCGGTCCCCAGTATTGGTAGTATTGGGTTTCAATAAAGCCGTTAAATAGCTTGCGACGTTTCGTGGCTCGTTTGCCGTAATGGTTTTCAAATTCTTTATGCGCGGTTAAAACATAAATCGACCACGTATCTAATGCCGCGAACGTTTTTCCCATGTCTTCGTACATTTTTTCGACTTCTTTTCGCTCGCCAAGCCGTTCGCCGTATGGTGGATTGCCGACAAGGACGCCATATCGTTTGTTTGTTGTCAAGTCTTTCACTTGCATTTGCTTGAACGTAATCAAATCGCCAAGCCCTGCTTCGAGCGCGTTTTCTTTCGCTACTTCAACCATGCGGTGGTCGATGTCAAAACCGGAAATATCGAGCGGCTGATCGTAATTGGCGACATCTTCCGCTTCTTCGCGGGCAAGTTCCCATTTACGTGAACCGATCCAATCCCATTGCTCGGAAACAAAGTCACGATTAAATCCAGGCGCGATATTTTGTCCAATGAGCGCTGCTTCAATCGGAATCGTACCTGAGCCGCAAAACGGGTCAATGAACGGTCGGTCGGGTGTCCAGTTCGTCAGCAAAATAAGCGCGGCAGCCATTGTTTCTTTTAGCGGGGCTTCGCCTTGCGCGACGCGATACCCACGTTTATGCAGCCCTGCACCGCTTGTGTCAATCGTCAATGTCGCGATATCTTTATGAAGCGCGACTTCGATGCGATATAGTGGGCCTGTTTCTTCAAACCACGACGTACGGTAATGTTGTTTTAAACGTTCCACAATTGCTTTTTTCACAATCGCTTGGCAATCGGATACGCTAAATAATTTCGATTTGACTGATTTGCCGATAACCGGGAATTCGGCGTTTGCTGGTAAATAGTCGGCCCACGGGAGCGCCTTTGTCCGTTCGAACAACTCCTCAAATGTCGTTGCTGGAAATTCGCCAATTTTTAGTTTGACGCGATCGGCGGTGCGCAACCATAAATTGGCGCGGCAAATCGCTAATTCGTCCGCCATAAACGTCACTTTTCCGTTGTCTACCGTACATTCATAACCGAGGCGCCGCACTTCATCGGCGACGATTGATTCCATCCCCATCGCGGCTGTCGCGATGATCGTTAGTTTGCTCATACATTCCTCCTACTCTGCCTTCCATTCGTGCAAAAATGGTAGTAACTCGTCAAACGGAAGCGGCTTAGAAATATAATACCCTTGCACGCAGTCGCAGCCATAGTCTTTTAAAAATTTGTACTGTTTTTCCGTTTCGACTCCTTCCGCTACTACCGTAACGTTTAAACTGCGTCCCATGTCAATAATCGCCTTGACAATCGCTGCTTCCCCCCGATATGAAGATAAATGACGAATAAAGCTTTTGTCAATTTTTAATGTATCGATTGGAAAGCGATGCAAGTAGCTTAACGAGGAAAAACCCGTACCGAAATCGTCAATGGCGATTTTAATTTGCCGCTTCTTTATCTGTACAAGCCGTTCAATCGCAAATGCCGCGTTCGGCATTAACGTGCTTTCCGTTAGCTCTATTTCTAAATAGCGCGGGTCGATGTTTGTACAAGAAATGACGCGCTCGAGATTGTCAATAAGCTCGTGCTGCAAAAAACAGGACGTAGAGAGATTTATATTCATTTTCATTTTCGGATAATAGCGCTGAAGCTCTTTCAACTGGTGGCACGCTGCTTCCATCACCCATTGGCTAATCGCAACAATGAGCCCTGTTTCTTCTGCAAGTGGAATAAATGTCGCCGGGGAAATGAATCCACGTTTCGGATGGTTCCAACGTATCAACGCTTCGACACCGATGATTTGATTGGTGCGAAGATGAAGTAGCGGCTGATAATGCAAGGAAAATTCCCCACGTTCCATCGCTTTATGAAGGTCGTTTTCTAATGCTAAATCGACTGCATCGCTGCCGTGTTCTAATTGGTTATATAGTTCAAAGCGATTTTTCCCTTTTCGTTTCGCGCTGTGCATCGCTCGGTCAGCGCTGCGAATAAGTAACGCGCTATCTTCTCCGTCGCGAGGAAAAAAGCTAACACCAAGGCTTGCGGTGACGTAAATGTCTTGACCGTTGATAAAAAACGGAGCTTGCAACGCATCGACAATCATATTTGCCACTTGTACTGCTTCATCGTCATTGGCAATGGCAGGAATTATTAGTACAAATTCATCTCCACCAAAGCGAGCAATCGTATCTTTTTTTTGCAATATTCCTTTAACACGCATCGCCACTTTTTGCAACAACAAATCTCCCGCATGATGCCCGAGGGTGTCGTTAACAAATTTAAACCGGTCCAAATCGAAAAACATGACCGCCAAATGCTGCCCGTATCGTTGGGCTGTTTTCATTAACTCCTCAAGCCGTTTCGTGAACAAATAGCGGTTCGGCATTCCCGTCACCATGTCATAATGCGCCATTTTCTTCAATTGTTCTAATTGGTTTTTTTGCAGCGTAATATCGGAAAAAATAGCGACATAATTCGCTATACGCCCTTCGCTATCATAAATAGAATGAACGGTAAGCCACTCGACATACAATTCCCCATCTTTTCGTTTATTCCATATTTCTCCTTGCCAATATCCTTTTTCGATAATCTCCTTCCACATCTGCTTGTAAAACGCACGGTCATGAATACCAGACTGCAAAATTCGCGGGTTTTTTCCGATCATTTCTTCTCGGTTGTAACCGGTTACAACTTCAAACGCTTCGTTCACCCAGACAATATCTCCGTTTTCATCGGTAATAATAATGCCTTCCTTTATATTTTCCACGACGTGTTTTATAATGTTTCTAAACGCTGTTTGCTCAAATAGCTTCACGTCCCTGTTGCTCACCGTTTCCCCTCCCCGTTAGCGCCGGATGGCAATCATTCCAACAAATGAACAGTAAATAAGATGCCTATATCATTTTTATACTATTTCTTGTATATCATATTCAAGCCACCTAATGTGACATGTTTTTGACAAAAAAAAGACTCTCATTCCGAGAGTCCGTGCGGCATTAATAATGTTCTGTAAGCCATGTTTTGTCCCTTCGTACTGCAAGCGGCTTGTCGCCTCGTACTCCGGTGGTAATCATCTATCTACAGATGAATAGCCATCTGTCCTTCCCTCCGTTCATTTCCTTCAGGAAGGTGCCCCTACCATCATTTGGGTTTCTCGCTCGTGGGGTTTACCGCGTTCCACCTCTAAAGTTTCCTTTAGAGCTCCGTCACTGTGGCACTTTCAGGGTATTCGAACCATATCCAACGGACGTAGGTTCTTTCCCCGCCGTCAGCCCAGCCGTAGCCAGACTGCCCTAGCTTATGGCTTCGCTAGGCACGAACACTACGGGCATCTCAGCGCCGTGCGAGCATGGACTTTCCTCTACGGTTCCATAAACCGCAGCGATTACCCGAACATTATTAATACCGTTGCATCATGTAGTATAGTCGATTTTGCCGCGCACTGCAATGGGAAATTTTTCGCGTATGTACATTATTCGTACAACTTGTTTCCGAACACATGTTTTTCGAGGTTGGACAGCCGTTGCAAAATATCAAAATTCGTCGTTCCTGCCGGCATCGACTGCCGTTTCTGAAGTTCCTCTACTTGGCGTTTCAATCGCATATTTTCTTGTTGCAGTTCCTCCATTTCTTGATGGAACGCTTCGTAATCTTTAATAATCATGTCTAAAAATTGATCCACTTCGTCTTGGTTATAGCCGCGCATACTTACTTTAAACTCTTTTTCCAAAATGTCTTTCGCCGTTAATTTCACACGACCTGCTAACATCATCGTCCCCCTCCGCTACTCTTTCTTTTTATTTTTTCAGAAAGTCCCTTGATTGTCAATTTCCCATTGCTCCTCTTCGATGATCGCTTGTATATCAGAAAACGTAATCGACATTATCGGATAATTCTCTTTTTTCTTTGCCATCTCTATTATAAACTTCGGCGCGCCTTCTTTTTCTTCGTCGTAAACGACTAATAATCCGTCGCTTTTGGCTAAAAGAAATTCGTTTTTCCAGCGAAACTGGTTAGGGCTTTCATACGGTCGTTTTGTAATGTAGGCAAAAAAGTCTGCTTGAGAAACAATGAATTCATAATATTCACGATTTTTTTCGTTCCACCGTTCTTCCTGCTGCAAAAACGGCGCTAATACCGCTAGCTGTAAGTGCGGATATACGGACTGGATTTCATATACTACTTCCGCCGCCCATAATTCGACTCCTAGCTGTCCGCTAATGATTACCCATTCCAATCCTTCTTCCGCTAATGCAAGCAGTCGTCTCGCAATCGCCTTTTTGATGTAGCTAACCGCCGGATGATCGTTAGAAAAAATGCTTAGTTCGTGCGGCTTGTAGCCGGTTATCGCTAATACTTTCATTTTTTCCTCCTCCACAGGAAAACAGGAACTGAATACTCAGTTCCTGTTCACGATTAATATCCCCACGGCATTGGTGCTGGGCCGCCGCAAAAAAATTGTTGGTTCGCTACTTCGTTTACCACCGATTCCGTATGCGGGAAATAGTGTTGGTGTTGATAAAGGTGATGGTTCACGTGCGTCGTATGGGACGGATGAATGTGCGGCACCACCGTTGCTTGGAAATGATGTTGAACACAGCATTTCGTTGGGTGAACAATTGGCGGCATAACATGTGGTCGAAACATCGTCATTTCTCCTTTCTGTCATATGCTGTTTGACAATATTAGCCTATGATGAAAGGAGCGGACTCGTACTAGTACAAAGACCTATTTTCCGCCGATTTCTACGTCAAATTCGTAAACAACACCATCGTTAAGCCAATAACAACAAAAAACAAATATAAAATTTTTTTATACATGCTTTTCACGGCTCGTCTCCCCGTTCTACGTTCTATTCACAACACATAATTGTACACATTCTCTGTTTTTTCTACAAGATTCGCGCCGAAAAAACAAATTTTCTTTATTTTCTGTCGTTTCTTGCGCTTGCCTAGGAAATTATTGCGTGATTTTCCGCATAAGCCGGTCGAGTCGTTTCTTTATTTCCTCGACTGATTGCCCTGAAAGACGACCGAGTGTTTTTTGCAAGCGATACGCTTCCTCCGCATAATGGTACGCCTTTTTCGGATCGCGAAACCGGTGTTCGTATAGTTTCGCCAATTCAATAGCCGCTTCGATTTTCCAGCGCCCTTGTCCGGTCAAAAACAACTCTTCCCAAATAGCAATCGCTTTTGAATAGTTTTTTTCTTTTTTATAAATTAATGAAAGGTTCCATTTCGCCTGCATTGCTTCGTGCCGGCTGCTTTCCGCCACTTGCTCGTACACTTTTTTCGCTTCCGTTACTTCTCCTAGCGTATCAAACCAGCGAGCCATTTCCAGTTTTTCCGTCGCGTGGTCAATTTCTTCCGCTTGCAAAATTTGTTTTGATAAGTGAATATAAAGAACAATAAGCGATAATACATCCATTTCGTTATGTTTTAGCACTCCGACGAGCGTTTCTGGGTGTTTCGTGGAAAGAAACTCAAAGTACATCATCGGTGCTAAAAAGCCGGGGATGTCTTCTTTTCGCTCGACCCCAAGAATTTCTTTTTCGACATAAGCAAGCCGCACAGAAGAGAGCCGTTGTTTCCATATTCTCCGCGAGGCATGGTATAAATCAAAGTGACCGAACGACGGCAGGTGAGGAAGTGCATCGCGAATAAGTGTATGGCGCGTTTGGACAACCGGCCAATCGAACGCTTTTCCGTTATACGTCACAAGCGTCGTATAATCGACTTCGGACAAGAAGCTTTGATACAATGCGATTTCAGCACCGGGGTGCGGCAAAATGTGCTGCCGTACGATGACGCGATCATCGTATACGCGAGCGTGCCCGAGCAAAAAAATCGTATTTCCTGTCCCACTTCCTAAGCCGGTCGTTTCCGTATCAAAAAAGAAAAGGTCGCTCACCTCATGTCCTTTGCTTGACAACGGGTGAGAAAGAGGGGTCGTTTGCCATAAGCGATGAACGTCGTGCAAGTCACCAAGCCGATAGTTGCCATGATAGTCATCCAATGAATACACCACTTCTCGGACAAGACAATAGTCTCCATCAAAATAAAACGGTTCGGCGTTCCATGCGCGCCATTGTTCTAAATAAGGAATAGCATTTTCCTCTTGTTGCCTTTTCACCGATGGCTGAGTCGATATATGTCCTTTTAGCCTTGCGAGTTTTTGTTTAATCGACATCTTGTTCCATCCTTCTTTCTATTAACGCTCCCATTAACCGAAGGGCATCGCGTTTCGCATGGTTAGACGATACGTCTAGGCCAATGCATGACGGGCACCCCGATTCACACTGGCATCGCTCGAGTAGTTGCTTTGCTTCTGTTATTACTTGTTCCATCACTGAATAAAGTGCCTCGCTTAAGCCGATCCCGCCAGGATAGCGGTCGTAAAAGAAAATCGTCGGCTGTTCGTTGTGCACCGCTTTCACTTGGGCAACGACGTGTAAATCGGACGGGTCACACATGACAAAGAGCGGTGCGACATATTGCAGGGCATGTGCGACTCCTAACAATCCTTGTTCTAACCGCCCCTCACTCCATTCGCCGCCTAACGATTCACCAGTTAGACTAATCCATACCGCATTTGTGTGCAACTCTTCTTCCGGCAAATAAATAGGACCTGAGCCGATATTTTCGTGCGTTTCTAATTTTAGTTTTTTAAAGATGGTCGCTTTCGCCAATACCATCACATCACCAAAGCCGATTTCGGCGAACGCCGTTTTCCGCTTTCGGTCTTCTTCTAATACTTTGAGTTCTACCGCAAGATTCGCGTCCGTAAAATATTCGACATCGACTTGTCGGACGTATGCTTTTTTCTCCTCCCAATCGAGCGTTTCGACTTGATATTGTATTCCTTGATGCAAATAAATCGCTTCTTCATGAAGCAGCGTCATTGCGCTAAAGCGATCCATTTCTCCGATGACGCGATGGGCACCTGTTTCGGAAATATCGATAATAATCACATTTTCTTGTGACGCCGAACGCAAACTAATCGTGTGCGCAGGGAAAGAGTCGCTCATCCAATACCATTTTTCTCCTTTTTGATAAAGCACACGCTCGTCGGCTAAAAATTCTAAAATGTCAACGACTTCGACCCCATCAAACGTTTCCTCGCGGCGAAACGGCAACTCAAATGCAGCACATTTCAAATGATCGGCTAAAATGACGAGATTATTTGGATTGATTCTTGCAGTTTCCGGGCTTTTTTCTAAGACGTACGACGGGTGCTGGATAATATATTGGTCGAGCGGGCTAGAGCTTGCGACAATGACAACGACCGATTCTTCTTGTCTTCGTCCCGCACGGCCTGCTTGTTGCCATGTGCTAGCGATAGTGCCTGGATAGCCAGTAATAATACACGCTTGCAGCTGGCCAATGTCTACTCCTAGTTCAAGCGCGTTTGTGCTGACGACCCCGACAATTTCCCCGTTGCGCAATCCTTTCTCAATCGCCCGCCGCTCGCTCGGCAAATAGCCGCCGCGATAGGCGCGAATCGATTGTTCGCCAAACTCGTATTTGACGAGCTGCTTTAAGTACGAAAGCAAAAGTTCTACGCGAACGCGGCTTTTCGCAAATACAATTGTTTGGATGCTATTTTTTAACAGTTCCGCTGCTAATTCTTTTGCTGCGAGCGTTGCACTTTTACGAATGTTTAACGCTTGATTGACGACCGGCGGGTTGTAAAAAATGACATGTTTTTTCCCTGCTGGTGCCCCGTTTTGGTCAATGAGCGTCATTCTACAGCCAGTGAGCGTTTCGGCTAGCTCTTTCGGATTGGCGATCGTAGCGGACGTGCAAATAAATTGCGGGTTGCTTCCGTAAAACTGACAAATTCGTTTTAGTCGGCGGATGACGTTCGCTACGTGGCTCCCAAATACCCCTCGGTACGTATGCAGTTCATCAATGACAACAAACCGTAAATTTTCGAATAACGCCACCCATTTCGTATGGTGCGGCAAAATGCCGGAATGTAACATGTCCGGATTCGTAATGACGATGTTGCCTGCTTTTCTTATTTTTTGCCGAATCGTTGGGGACGTATCACCGTCATATGTATCGCAATAAATCGTGGATTCTAATTCGTGAATTAGTTCGTTTAACGCGCTTTTTTGGTCTTGCGCTAACGCTTTTGTTGGAAAGATGTAAAGCGCTCGTGCTTCTGGGTGGTGAAGCATCGCTTGCAATATTGGTAAATTATAACATAGCGTTTTTCCCGATGCCGTCGGCGTGACGGTCACGATGTTTTTCCTAACTTCGACTGCTTCATACGCCTCTTTTTGATGCGTGTATAAGGCGGAAATTCCCCGCTGTGTTAACGCTTGCTTTAAGCGCGGATGAAGCGATAATGGAAACGGAACAGTTTCTGCTTCTCGTTCTGGAATTGTATGCCAATAGGCGACGTGTTCGTTTTTCCTCCAATCTTCAAGAATTTGTTGTAGCGTTTTTCGTTTGTTCAACATCATTTTCACCTGCCTATTTTTATTTTAAAAAAGCGTGGTACGGGTTCAACAGTAAATTTTTTGCCCGAAAGACAAAGACGTTCGATTTTGTTCAAAAAATCTGCAAAAAAAATCCATAAATAAGCGGTACAGTGGTATACAAAAAGAATGGAGGTAAGGTGCCATGAATATGACGCACTATATGGAATTGCTGGCGGTCAATCAGCCGTGGAACTTATTGATTTTTATGGCCGTTCCAGTCGTTTTAGCGGAAACGATCGCTGTAACGGAGCTAGCCATTTTATTTACGCGAAATTTTAACGGACCATTGCGAAAATTAAATAAATGGTGTAGCATCCTCGTTGGATTTTATTTTTTAGTCATTTTTGTCTATTTATTTTTCACCGCTGTTATTCCTTTGACTAGCAACGGGGAATGGCGCGGATGGATTGATGTGATAGCTGTTGGATTTTATTTATTAGGTGTAATTCCGTTGCTCGGACTAAGCTTGCTCGATATAGGCATCATTGGCCGCCATCTTTCCGAGGAAGGGAAAATGAAACTACATGCCACTTTCGTTGGTATTTTCCTTATTGTCGCCCATATTGCGATGATTTTCGGCATGCTAAATCCTCATGTTGGTGGCTATATGAATCATATGAAGATGTGAAAACGGCAGCCGTTTTTTGGCTGCCGTCTAACTTTCAAACAAATCAGACGACAAATAACGTTCGCCCGTATCGGGAGCCATGCAGAGGACGCGGGCAGACGGTGGCATTTGCTTAGCGACTTGTACCGCATGATAAGCAGCTGCCCCGGCGGAGGCGCCGACAAAAATTCCTTCTTCCCTCGCTAAACGGCGCGCCATCGTTTGGGCATCTTCATCTTTAATGAGTAAAATCTCGTCGAAAATATCGCGGTTCAAAATTTTCGGGACAAATCCCGGACCTGTGCCAGGAATTTTATGCGATCCAGGATGTCCGCCAGACAACACCGGAGAACCGAATGGCTCTACGACATAAATGCGCAAATGAGGGAGATGCTGTTTCAACACTTCGCCGGTGCCGGTGACCGTTCCTCCTGTTCCAGCCGTTAATACAAACGCATCTAACTTCCCGTCAAACGCTGCCAAAATTTCCTTTGCTGTGCTATGACGGTGCGCATTAGGGTTTGCTTCATTTTCAAACTGCATTGGGATAAAGCTATCCGGAATTTCCGAAGCTAGCCGCTTTGCCTCTTCAATTGCCCCTTGCATCCTTAATGAAGCAGGCGTTAAACGCACTTCCGCCCCGTATGCTTTTAAAATTTTTACCCTTTCTAACGTCGCATTGTCTGGCATGGTAATAATGCAGCGATATCCTTTCGCCGCGCACACCATCGCTAACCCTATTCCGGTGTTACCGGATGTTGGCTCAATAATGGTGCTTTTCCCCGGCGTAATCTTTCCTTCTTCTTCGGCGCGGCGAATCATTTCAAACGCCGCGCGATCTTTGACACTTCCCCCTGGATTAAACGACTCCAATTTGATGTATACTTCTGCCCCATTTTTATCTGGGATTCGGTTTAATTTCACGACTGGTGTATTGCCGATTAAATCTAAAATGCAATCGTATCGTTTCACAACTATCCCCAACCTTTATCCAAGCATTCTCCCTCGATTATAGAAGGTTTTTTATCTTTCATCAATTGTTCAATTCCTCTTCATTTGTTTCACACATCTTTTTTTTATGATTAACTTCGAGGAACAAATGGAAGGAGAGGTTAGGGAATATGAGAAAAATGAGAAATGTTCATCTTTGGATTGGACTAATTACATCGCTCTTTTTATTTATTGAAGCAGGAACAGGGTTGTTACTTACAGAGCGATGGCTGATGGGCAGCTCAAGCGGGCACGGGCAGCATCATGAGCATAGCGGTGGACATGGAGAGCATTTATCGATGATGGACGCTGTCAAAAAAGCAAGTGAGTCAGGTGCCTTTGCTTGGAACGATGTGAGTGTCGTAATGAACCACGGGGTGTATATGGTCAAGCTAAATGACGACGCAGGGACAATAGTCACCATTTCCCCAGACGGAACGGTCATTAGTAAAGAAGCGAACAAGCTTGCATCGATTGTCCGCGGGCTTCATGTCGGGCAAGTCGGCGATGTCAATATCAAATGGATGTTAGATGTTGCCTCGATTAGCATTTTACTACTCATATCGGCAAGTCAATGACCACTTCTGTTCCTTTTCCTTCTTCACTTGCAAATGTAATCGTTCCGTGGTGAAGCTGCACAATTTGCTTCACGATCGCTAATCCTAGCCCCGTACCGCCTTCCGTTCGCGTTCGTGCGGCATCGACTCGGAAAAATCGTTGGCCAAGAAACGGGAGTTTATCTTTTGGAATTCCTTTTCCTGAATCGCGAATGACAAGTTGGCATCGTTCGTTGCCGGCCGGAGTGAGTCGCACACAAATCTCTCCGCCAGTCGGGGTATAGCGAATGGCGTTATCAAGAAGGTTGTGAATGACTTGTTCGATTCGGTCAGCATCGCCTTCGATAATAATGTCGGGATTTACATCTACCGTAATGGTAATCGCTTTTTCTTGTAAAAACGGCTCATATTTTTCGATCGTACCTTCCACCACTTGGGCAAAGACGAGCAACGTTTTTTGCAGCGGAACGCTTTTCTCTTCCAGCCGCGCTAAATCGAGCAAATCGCGGACAAGCCGTTCCATTCGCCCCGCTTCGCGATGGATAAGCTTCACGTATTTTTTTCCTTCTTCTTTCGTTTTGACCATTCCTTGCAAAATCGCTTCGCTATACCCTTTTACATAGCTTAACGGCGTGCGCAATTCATGCGACACGTTCGCTAAAAACTCTCGTTTCCGCATATCTTCTTCGTAAATCGCTTTCGCCATAATATTAAACGCTTTCGCAAGCCGGCCGATTTCATCGTCCGCTTGTATCGGAATTTGCGCTTCGTACTCCCCATGCGACATACGATAGGCGACTTGTTCCATCTCTTTTAACGGCCCCGCGAGACGGTTCGCCATTTTTTTGCCAAACATCACTAAAGCAATGACAAATAAACTCGCAAGCGGAAGCCAAATGACAGCTACTTCTTTTGTCATGTCTTGAATCGTCGCAAGAGGAATATACAAATAAAGTACCCCTTCTAGTCGCTGATGGTCTAATAACGGCACGACGACGCCCATAATTTTACGACCAAATCGCTTTTCGTAGCCGACTTTTGTTACCACTTCCCCTGCTAATAGCTTCTCGCGGTCGGTTTCGTGAATAAGCGAGTCGTAATCTACTTCAAACGGAAGGCAGGCGCTTAGTTCGCGCGGGTTATTCACGAGCAACACTTCTGCCGTTGATTTTTCATTGTACCATTCCACTTGCTTACGATAGTCGTCCGTAATCGGACCGCCGTGATAGTCCGCGGCAATATTTTTTCCTTCTTCTACTAATGTTTGTTCTACTTTATCAACGTACAAGTTTTTGTAGAAATAATTCAATAAAAAGTAAGAAAAAGAGACGGTAATGAGGACCACAAGGCTAATCGTCAGCCAAATTTTTTGCACGAACGTTTTTGGTCGCATCCGTTACACCTCAAATTTGTAGCCGATTCCCCATACCGTCTTAATGAACGAACCGGCTTGCTTTAGCTTAATTCGCAACGTTTTAATATGGGTATCGACCGTTCTTGCGTTGCCCGTATAATCATACCCCCAGACGCGAAGCAATAAGTCTTCGCGGCTAAATACTTGTCCAGTATGTTTGGCAAGAAAAAGAAGCAAATCAAACTCTTTTAACGTCAACAAAATGGCTTCTCCATCAACCGCTACTTTTCGGCCTTTTTCATCGATGAAAAGCGAGCCGAAGGACAAGTCGTCTGTTTTTTTCGTTTGCGATACCCTGCGCAACACTGCCTCAATGCGGGCAATGAGTTCGCCAGGGCTAAATGGCTTCACGATATAATCATCGCCGCCAAGCTTAAAGCCCTTTACTTTATCCCATTCTTCCCCTCTTGCGGTTAAAAAGACGATCGGCACGTCCGAACGTTCACGAATCCGTTCACATAACGTAAATCCATCGATGGTTGGCATCATCACATCAAGCAACATTAAATCCACTTGCTTTGTATGCAATAGCTGTAATGCTTCTTCTCCATCTTTTGCTTGCAAGCAAGAAAACCCTGAGTTTTCTAAATACATGCCTACTAAAAAACGCATGTCTTCTTCATCATCGACTATAAGAATCGTCCGGTTCTCCATCGTCATCTCCCTTCCCGAATGAGTAATTGAAACGGACCTTTCCCTGTTTTATATTGCCGAACGGACCGCAACGTCTGTTGGTCGACAACGTCAATTACATCCCCATCGTAGCTCGCAATGTATAAATACTTATTTCCGCCAATCATCGTAAACGGATTGACTCCAACCGTCAGCGACACCGCTTTCGTTCCTGTTTTGTCCCATTTTCGCACCGTATTAGAGCCGTGGCTTAAGGTGAAAATGCCGTTGTCCGTTTCTACAAAACTAATCGGCATTGCCGGCGCTGCAATGGTTTTCTTTAACTTCCCATCCAATGAATATACATGAATGTTCGTTTCAACCGTGCTACCGCTTCCGTGCCCGCCAACCCAAAGCTCTTTCTCTCGTACTAGCCCGCCAAGCGCTGATTTTGGAACGGAAAACGTCGCAACCATTCGGCGTTTTCGCACATCGATGATGTCTGCTTTTGCGTCATGGAAATCGATTACGTACACTTTCCCATCTTTTGTTTGTAGCAACGTCAGCGGCTTTTTCCCTACGCGAATCGCTGCTTCTTCCTTTCCTTCGACAGTAAAGATACGCAATTTTTGCTGTTGTTCGTCGGCTAAAAACACCTGTTTCCCGTCAGACGAAACGAGGGCGCTGACGATTCCTTTTCCTGTGTTCCATTCGCTTTTTCGTTTTCCTGTGGCTAAATCATACACATATACTTGCTCTAGTTCGTTTCCATACAACAGCAGTTCTTGACCGTGCTTAAGCAGCACACCACCTTTTACTGGCTCACGTATCTCCCATTGCGTATACTTTTTTTCCCGAGTCAAATCAAAAAACGTGACCGTTCCGTCTTTTATATTGACGCTAATCAACGTTTCCATCTGGCGTGGAATCGGGGGAAACGCTTGATGTTGGCAGCTTGCAAGCAACAAACAGAGAAAAAGAATGAAACGACGCATATTCTCCCCCCCTTTTTTTCCTATCGATTATACACAAAGACTGTGAAATGTTTGTGAAAAATACAAAAAAATTTTTTGTCCTCCATGATTTTTTATGCGAAAATGTTATTTTTAACAATCTCTCTCTTTCCTATTTAAGGATTTTCCATTTATAATAATATCATGTATGGTTGGAACGATCGAGGTGAATACGTTTGGAGTCTTCTAGAGAAAAATTAATTGCATTTTTAGAAGAACATTTGCACGATTTTTTAACACACTGGCGGAAGCATATGTATATTGCGGAAAATGATAAATATATTGACCATATCGAACAAAATGGGGTCGCTGTTTTCCAACTAGTGAAAGAAGTATTGAAAGGTCCGCTTCGGCTTAGCGAAATCCGATCACTAGCAGAGAAAGTGGCGAAGCAACGGGCAGAGGCAAACATTAATATTGGCGAATTCGTATACAACACAAACCTCGGCCGCAGTTTAATCGTTCGTTACGCCCTTCGCTCAGGGCTGCCGATCGAGGAATTGCAACCGTTAGTTGATGATATTAATCATTTGTTTGACCAGTTTTTGTTTTATGCGGTCGCAAAATATACCGAACTGAAAAATGCAGAAATTCAAGAAAAAAATTTATTTATCTCGCAATCTCATAAAGATCGATTGACGTTGCTCGGGCAAATGTCGTCTAGCTTTGTGCATGAATTTCGCAATCCGCTGACAGCGATTATGGGATTTGTGCAGCTATTAAAATTTGAACATCCGAACTTAAAATACTTAGATATTATCGATCATGAATTGCAGCAATTGAAATTCCGCATTTCTCAATTTCTTCATGCTGCGCGCAAAGAAACGACGGAACAACAAAAAGAAATTATTTTTCTTGAGCAGCTATTAGAGGAAATTATCGCATTTTTATATCCAAGTTTTATTGAGGCTGATGTTGATGTTTCGACAGCGATTGATCCGGAAGCAAGCGTCTACGGGTTTAAAGACCAATTGAAACAAGTGGTTATGAACATTCTTTTAAACTCGATTGAAGCGGTAAAAGAACGCGAGAAACGGCGCCAAATTTCTGTTCACGTAACCGCCACCGAAGAAAATGTGCAAGTAGTTATTGCAAATAACGGACCGATGATTCCACCGGAAACGGTTCAAGCGATTTTCGAACCGTTTTTCACGACGAAAAAACTTGGAACAGGTATCGGGCTTTACGTGTGCAAAAAAATTATTGAAGATCACGACGGACAAATTACGTGCACATCGAGTGAACAGTTGACGTCGTTTGCGATTTCTTTCCCTTTAAAAAAGGAAAACTCTCTCCCAGTTTAGGAGAGAGTTGTTTAATGCGCTGGTTTACGAAATCCGGCTGCTTGCGCTTCTTTTTCCGTACAAAACATCACTTCCGCTTTTGTCGCGTTATATTGGGGGCTGTTAGGGACGTGATAAATTTTTTCGCCATTTTTCGTGATGTTCCCTTTGATTCTCGGGTTTGGGCACGCGGCTGTTTGGGAGCGGACTACTTCCTCACGAAACCCTCGGTCGGTCGCGTAATCTTCAATCGACCAAATATTTAGCCGCTTTTTCCGCGCTTTTTCTTGGATATGCCGGAATTCATCAACGTATTTCGTATTTGGCTCAAATACGTACGCCACGCGCGCATAGCCTTTTTCCAACAGCAGTTCATTTACCATCGTTTTTCCGAGCCATACGTACGCCAGTAACCTCCCATATTTATCTCGCTCGCGCACGTCAAGTTCTAAGTCCACCTTCGTTCCCTGTGGCAATAAGCTTTTTACAAAAGCGCTTGCTTCTGGTCCAAACGGCTGCACCGGCTTCGTCGGATGGACAGACTCTGGCGTATCAACAAGCAATAGCCGCACCGTTTCTTCTTTTTTTCCAATGTGCACTTTTAATGTATCCCCATCGATGACGCGTTCGACCGTTGCTGGCACTTTTTCTGGCGTGGACTGGCAGCTAGCTAAAAAAAGTAGGGCAATACTGCTTAGCAACAAAAAAAGATATTTTTTCACTTTCTCCCCTCCTCTCGTTTTTTATCGTATCGCATTTCTCACGTTTTTTCTATTATATATATTATTAAAATATTTTGTTTATTATTAAAATAGTAATATTTACGGAAAAATTTATTATTAAAACAAATAAAATATTTT
The DNA here is from genome assembly GCF_014196205.1 of Anoxybacteroides voinovskiense. Taxonomy (GTDB): domain Bacteria; phylum Bacillota; class Bacilli; order Bacillales; family Anoxybacillaceae; genus Anoxybacteroides; species Anoxybacteroides voinovskiense. The sequence goes on from NZ_JACIDE010000028.1 coordinate 16,229, forward strand.
TATTTTTCTATTTTTATATAATTTTATTGACTGATAGATATTTTCTAAAATAAAATATTTGCGTAATCATCATGAAGTAGGAGGAGAGTAAATGGGAGCAGTACCGAACACACAAGAGATGCTTCAAGCGCAAAGCAAAAAACATCCTCCAGGGCTCTATTTATTGTTTTTCACAGAGCTTTGGGAGCGGTTTAGCTATTATGGAATGCGAGCTATTCTTGTTCTTTATTTGACAACTGCGCTTGTTAGCGGTGGGCTTGGTTTTAAAGAAAGCGTTGCCATGAGCATTTACGGCTTTTTTACAGGAGCTGTTTATTTTACACCGATTGTCGGTGGCTATTTGTCTGACCGCTTTTTAGGTCGTCGGTTGGCAATTACCATCGGCGGGGTCACCATGGCGATCGGAAACTTTATTTTGTTTGCGATTCATACGAAATTAGGATTATACGCAGGTCTTTTATTATTGATTATTGGGAACGGGTTCTTTAAACCGAACATCTCAACGCTCGTTGGTGAGTTGTACGGACCAAACGATAAACGCCGCGACGGAGCATTTACGATTTTCTACATGGGCATTAACACGGGGGCATTTTTGGCGCCGCTTGTGTGCGGATTTTTAGCAGAAGATTACTTTAAAACAACGATTGACGGCGTTGTTCATTATGGGTTTAAGTACGGCTTCCTTGCCGCATCAATCGGGATGGTTATCGGTCAGTTGCTTTTCAACGTATTTGGTAACCGTTATTTAGGAGAAATCGGCAAAGCGCCGGTCGGAAAATCCGCGACTCATACGGCGGAAAAAGCACCGTTAACAAAGAAAGAAAAGCAACGTATTGCTGTTATTTTAATTTTAGCATGCTTTATCGTTTTTTTCTGGGCTGGTTTTGAACAAGCGGGAAGTTCGTTAACGCTATATACAGATAAATTTGTCGACAAAACAATCGGTAGCTGGACGGTACCGACCTCGTGGTTCCAATCGCTGAACCCGTTCTTTATCGTCGTATTGGCACCAGTGCTTTCATCGCTATGGTTAAAACTTGCCAATAGCAAACGCGGTGATTTGCCAATTCCAACAAAAATGGCCCTTGGGATGATTTTGCTTGGGCTTGGATTTGCGGTCTTACTTCCAGCTGTCTTACAAACAGGAAGTGACGAACACCATATTACGACAAAAGCGAACGTCTTCTTTATCGTCTTCACATATTTCTTGCATACGCTTGGTGAACTTTGCTTATCGCCAGTCGGTTTATCAATGGTAAGCCGCATTGCACCTGTTCGTCTAGCTTCCCTAATGATGGGCGTATGGCTAGCAGGAACAGCTGTTGCTAATATTTTAGCTGGACAGCTAGCGGCCTTTACTGAATCGTTAGGATATTTAGAAATTTTCAGCTTAATTGGTGCGGTGACAATTGGGCTTGGATTTGTCTTATTGCTTCTTTCGAAAAAGCTTGTCCAAATGATGGAATAAAATTCGCGGGTACGCCCCGCGAATTCTATTTATGTGTCAACATCGTCGTGACGATGCCGACAACGGTCACGACAAGAAAAGATTGTAAAAAAGAAGCGCCCGGCACGATGAGGCTTCCGATGGTAATGACAATCGCGTCAATGACAAAAATAATGATTCCAACGTTCCAGTTCGTTACCTCCGCGATAAATTGTGCAAGTAAATCGGTTCCGCCTGTGCTTGTTTCTTCTCTTAACATCATGCCAATCCCTGCCCCGACTAATATCCCGCCTGCTACTGAACTTGTCAGTACATCTAATTGAACAGTGCCGCGAAGCACGGACAAGACGTCAATCATGAACGAGGAAAACAATAGCCCGTGCAAACTATTGTAAAAAAACGGTCGATAATAAAACCAAGCAATCATGTAGAGCGGAATGCTTAAACAAATAATTGCCGCTCCTACTTTCACGTTCCATATGTATTTAATAATTAGCCCAATTCCAATAATTCCACCGTCCAATAAATGGTGCGGCACTAAAAAAACGTTAATTCCAATGGCTAATAGCACACTTCCGATGCCGATTGCCGCTATTTTTTCTCTCATGAAAGCCACCTCAGTTTTTCGTTTATACTAAAATATATGGGTGCCTTCTCTCGACTTGTCTGTTTTGTCCAATAAAAAAATAGCTTGGCTTCATACCAAGCTACTTAGTCATGTTTTTGTGTTTTTTGTTCGTCGTCGTCGATAATTCCTTTTGTTGCGTTTTTAAATTCGCGCAATGTTTTTCCTGCGGCTTGTCCAAGTTCTGGCAATTTTTTCGGTCCGAAAAGTAAAAGGGCAAAAAACACGATTAACGCAATTTCGCCAAATCCGATATTCATGTGATTCACTCCATGGATTTTTTATTTTCTCTCTCATTATAGCACAACTTGAAAAGAAGTCGCTATTTTTTCTCGTGTAATGCGTCGTCAACCGCTTTAGCTAATTGCTTAGCGCTCTCTTTTGGGGAATTTGCTAAGCTAATCGCGCTAATGACCGACACCCCGTCCGCTCCAGCGCGTATTACTTCTTTTGCATTATCTGCTGTAATCCCGCCAATCCCGACGATTGGGATCGTGATGCCTTGCTCACGTAAATGGCGGAGCACTTCAACCCCTTGCGCTTCTTTCGCATCCGTTTTCGTATTCGTTGGAAAAATTGGACCGACGCCAAGATAATCAGCTCCTTGCTCAATGGCACGTTTCGCTTCGTCTAAATTATGGGCCGAAACACCGAGAATTTTAGCGCCGATTTTCCGTCGAACGATATCGGCTCGTTCGTCTTCTTGGCCAATATGCACCCCATCGGCATCTAACGCAAGCGCTAACTCGACATCGTCATTGACGAGAAACGGAATGCTGTACTTTCGACAAATCGCCTGCAACTCTTTCGCGAGCGCAACCTTTTCCGCCCCCGAAAGCGCCCCGTGTCCTTTTTCACGAAACTGAAAAAACGTAATACCACCTTCAATTGCTTCTGTTAACACATCAAATGGATGTTTTTCGCAATTATTACTTCCCATAATAAAATAGACGCGCAATTGCTCTTGTAATTGCTTTGTAGAAATTCGTTCCATTGTCGCTCCCCTATCTAACAAACGTCTTGCGATACGCCCAATGATTGGTCGGTCCGTGTCCGTGTCCAATGCCTAGCTCGTCTTCAATCGCTGCTTGGATAAACGCTTTTGCTGTTTCGACCGCCTCTTTGACCGTACGTCCTTTGGCAAGTTCGGCCGTGATGGCAGCCGCAAACGTACACCCTGTTCCGTGCGTATGCATCGTTTCGATTCGTTTGCTTGTAAAATAGGAAAATTCATGACCGTCATACAACAAATCGACCGCTTCTTCTCCGTCGTCATCGTGCCCGCCTTTAATGACGACATGTTGCACCCCAAGGTCATAGAGGCGCTTCGCTGCTTCGCGACGGTCATCTAACGTCCGAATTGTCCGGTTCGTTAATACTTCTGCTTCTGGAATGTTCGGAGTGACAACCGTCGCCAACGGCAATAAATACGTTTTTAGCGCGTGTACCGCTTCTTGTTGTAAAAGCGGGGCACCGCCTTTGGCGACCATGACGGGGTCAACGACAAGTCGGTTGAGCTGAAATTGTTTGATTTTTTCCGCGACTGCTTGAATGATTTCTGCACTAAATAACATGCCTGTCTTCACCGCATCCGCCCCTAAATCGGTGCTGACCGACTCGATTTGTTGTACAACAGCTTCAACCGGAAGCGGATAGACGCCTTGGACGCCGAGCGTGTTTTGCGCTGTTACGGCTGTAAGTGCGGACATGCCGAACACTTCTAATTCTTGAAACGTTTTTAAATCGGCTTGAATGCCAGCTCCTCCCCCACTATCCGAACCAGCAATCGTTAACGCTTTATATACGTTCATCCTCCCACTTCCTTTTTCGCGAATATTGATCAAGGACTCCCCTTCGTCAAAAAGGAGGTCACCATTCATTTTCATCGATTTTTTGCCGCTACTTAGACGATTTCAATCGAACCATAGCGCACGATGTCATCGGTTCCGATGTTTGCCAGCTGATTTAAAAAGGCGATTTGGAAGCTTCCAGGTCCTTCTGCATTGTTTGCTGCTATTTCGGCTGCCACACCATAGTATGTCAGCGCAGCCGTCGCCGCGTGCACGGCGTTTTTTTCCACCGCAACAAACGCTCCGATAACAGACGTCACGAGGCAACCTGTTCCTGTTACTTTCGTTAACATCGGGTGTCCGTTCCGGATGAGGTATGTCGTATGTCCGTCGGTGACGACATCTTCTTTTCCAGTAATCGCAACAACGGTCTTCAGCTGTTGGGCCGCCTTTTTCGCTAAAGTGACGACATCGCCGCCGCTTTCGCCAGCATCGACCCCTTTAATCGTCCATTGCTCGCCAATGACGTTGGCGATTTCCGCCGCATTGCCACGAATAATTGACACGTTTAGTTCACGCACTAGTTTACGAGCAGTTTCCGTGCGATACGGAGTTGCCCCAGCTCCGACTGGGTCGAACACCACTGGAACACCGTGTTCGTTCGCTGCTTTTCCAGCGATAAGCATCGCTTCGATTTCCGTTTCGTTTAGTGTACCGATATTTAATACAAGCGCCCCGGCAATTTTTGCCATATCGGCTACTTCTTCTTTCGCATACGCCATCACTGGCGAAGCGCCAAGCGCAAGCAAACCGTTCGCTGTAAAGTTGGTGACGACGACATTTGTAATGTTATGAACGAGCGGATTCGCTTTCCTCACCTTTTCTACTACACTGGCTACATACTGCACATTCATGATCGTTCCCCCTCGTATTGTATAATGAATCGCCAAAGCGAAGGGATAAAAAAACACTTTGCGCATAGGCAAAGTGTCCGCATTTTTCACCTTCCCTGCGCTGGCATTACCCAACAGGTTCAAACGGTCAACGGCGGATTAGCCGTACTCTCAGCTTGATTCCACAAGCTCCCGCTATTTACAAGCAAAGTCTACTCCTTCTTTAGGCAAAATGCAAGGAAAACTTATCGTTGTTTTCGCTCCGCGACGTTTGTTTCCTCAGGCAAAAACGGCAACGCCTTCGGCAAATTAAACAAATCTAAATCGATAATATAACGTGGACGACGTTTCGTTTCTTTGTAAATTTTTCCGATATACTCGCCAATTAAGCCGAACGCAATCAATTGTAACCCTCCAAGCAACCAGATGGAAGTAATAAGCGATGTCCATCCTGTTTGCGTATGACCGGTAAATTTTAAAAAGAGAAAATACGCCCCGAATAAAATGCTGACAAAAAAAGAAAGAAAGCCAATAAGTGAAATAAAACGGATTGGCGTAATGCTGAAAGAAGTAATGCCATCGAGCGCAAATGCAATCATTTTCTTGAGTGGATATTTCGTCTTTCCAGCAAACCGCTCTTTTCGGTCATAAAAAACAGCTGTTGAACGAAACCCTAACAGCGGAACGATGCCGCGCAAAAACAAATTCGCTTCTTCAAACCGTTCTAATTCTTCGACCGCCCTCCGGCTCATGAGTCGATAATCGGCGTGGTTATATACAAGCTGAACGCCCATTGCTTTCATCGCTTGATAAAACCATTGAGCAGTATGGCGTTTAAAAAACGTATCCGTATCGCGTCGGTTGCGAACGCCGTATACAATTTCATATCCTTCATGAAATTTCTTTACAAATTCACGAATGACCGAAATGTCATCTTGCAAATCGGCATCGATGGAAACGATGCAATCCGAACGAGTTTTGGCCGCAAATAGACCGGCAAGTAACGCCTGCTGATGTCCGGCGTTGCGGGAAAGCTTCACCCCTTTCACTTCCGGGTAGTGCAAACTTGCTTTGTAAATAATCGTCCATGTGGTGTCGCGACTCCCGTCATCGACAAACAATAACGTACTTTGAACGGAAATAAGCCGTTCGTTAATAAGTTGGTCGCGAAGTGCACGCAGCTGCCGAATCGTTTCTGGAAGAACTTCTTCTTCATTATAACAAGGGACAACAACGGTCAATATCGGTTCAGTCATTGCTAGCGCCTCCTCGTGCAACTTTGTATAAATAAATGTCCCATGCGGATTGTTTCGAATGAAACACTTTTTCTAACACTAACTTGTTGCTCGCTGCGTTTTCAATCGGAAGGGCAGATAAAATGTACCGCCCTCCCATGTCGTAAAAGACGTCCGTGTTCAACTGCAAGTGTTTTATTTTTTTCTTTGTACTTTTTTTAAACATATAGTTTTTCCCAAGTTCCGCAACAAATAGATAACAACGTCCGCCCCATGTATCAAAGTATTCGCGAAGCGTTGGATTTTTAGCAAGTTCATGTGCAATGATTTGCCGGAATCGATGTTTATACGCAAGCGGATAAAAATTATTGTACGTATCGAGCGTATAAAATCCGTTGTATTGCGCGATCGCTGGATGAATGCCGATACTTGCCACACGGTAACTGTTTACCGGTCGATTGATATACCGCTTAATTTCCGCAAATTGCTTTTCCGCATAAAATTGTTGAAACGACGGTTTGTTTCGGTAGACGATTTCCTCATTAAATGCTGTTAACACAATCAGTTGTGCTACTACAGCGATCAACGTGAGTTTCCGCCAGCGTTGTTCCCATATTATTTTTAACGAAAGGGCAAATAGTACGTAAATCACCATCGGCCGTAAAAAATGGTAACGCGCGAAATTAAATTTATCGAGAAACGTAAACCGTTCTGTTAACGGAAGCCAGCCTTTATAAAACCAAAACGCATACCACGCCGAAAGGGCAAAGTTTAAGAGATGAAGAAACAAAAACATTTTTTCTTCTTTCCATAATTTCTTTTTCCAAACGATAGATAAGGCAACGAATGAGATGGGCAAAATCACCAGTCCATGTACGGTCATGACGTGCGTATGGCCGAGGGCGTAGTTTTTCAACGTTAACCGAACGGCTCGCCAAAACGAAAGGCTGGCGTGAAAATATTCATCACGGCTTGTCGGCTCTTTGGAAAATAAAAACGAATGAACGAGCCGATATTCAATCGCGAAATAAAGGGTTGTCATGTATACAATTGCGAAAAAAAAGCGAGCGTTCCACCGTCTGTATCGAATCACATCGACGAGCCACCAGATGCCCATAGCGCTCAAAAAAAAGAAAAAGCCGAGTACGAAACTAGAATAAAACGGCAATAATGTAAGCACGACATAGTTCGTGAATACACGTTCTCCGGCACGAATATTTAATAACGCCCATAACGCTAGCGGCATGCCGAGCGTACTAAGCATGCCGGATGGCCAAAATGGAGTTAGCGCGAACGCAAGCGACACCCCAGTGCGAATCCATATTCCATCAGGTGCTTTTATGACATATTTTTTCAATAATAAATACATCCCGATAAATGCCACTATTCTCGTAATCGCTTGACTCACTCCGTAAGCGTAAATGGAGGGCAAAAGGGCATGCAGCCAGACAATTCCGCTAAACTCTGTGCCGAACGCATTTCTCGGCAATCCGTTAATAATTTGCGGGATCACTGCATGAATCGACCCAAATAGCTCTCCGCTCGTTGTAAGCACTTTGTACCACGCGATATTGGAGTCTAAATTATCATGCACGCGCATATGGGCATGCTCCCCAAAAAGAAAATACGGGGATACAAACAGCATAATCGCAAGAAATGAGAAGAAGAGCAGTCGCTTCTCCATTGCCGGCATTTCTTCTCCTCCTCATCTGTCCAACGTTTTTTTTATTTTTTAACAAAATGGGGAAGTTATGCATTTAATTTTTTGTGGGCACATCTCCCGCTTTTTTTCATATAGTATGGTGACGATACTGAACTGGAGGAGACATTGGATGGATAAAATTGGAAAGGATGAGTTTGTTTCGGGGTTTGTTCCACACCACAACCACGGCTCCGTCGACTACACGTCTGTAGAAGTCGGGCACGTTCACCAATGTTTAGACATTACTTCTCCGCCGATTCCAACAGAAGATGGAGGGCATATCCATTATACAGAAGGGTATGTTATGTTCGAAAACGGCCATACTCATTATTATCGTGCTTACTCCGGTCCTGCCATTCCCGTTGGCAATGGTATGCATGTCCATTACTATGACTTTTACACTTCCGAAGATGCTGGCCACCGCCACCGTATAACCGGCGTCGACAAACCCGCACCGGGGACGAAGTGAGGCTGTGTCAAAAGGGCGTCTCTCTTCAAAAAATGCGATATATAAGCTTTGCGACAGTATATATGTTGATAAAAAAGGGGGTCCGTTACTTTTTGGACACCCTCTCGCTTTTAATGTATGTGCTTAATAATTGCACCATCTCCCCCACACTTCTTACCGTGATGTCGGCATTTACGCCTGTTTCGTGTGGATCGATGTAGATTGTTTGGCAGCCGAGTTGTTTCGCTGGGAGAATGTCGTTGCGCCAATTATCGCCGATGCTCATGATTTCCTCGTAACGAACGTTAAATGTTTGGCAAAGCTCTTGCAAATGTTTCGCAGTATGTACCGGTTTTCCCGCTTGGAAAATCTTTTGATGAAATATATCTGCCAGTCCAAGTTTTGCGAGAATCGCCTCGCTGTCTAGTTTCGGGCTATTTGTCATCAATACGAAAAAAAGGTGCTCGCGCAGTTGGGTGAGCAACTCAGCTAATCCAGCCGTTCGCTTCATTGTGAAGTGTGGACTCATCATAAACGTTCTTGTTTCGAGAAACGCGGCGTACGTTTCTTCGTTCGTTAAGCCGTAATGGCGGCCAATGGTGCTTGGCACCCACCATAAATCGCCAATGCTTAGCATATTGTCTAAATCGACCGATATTTGTTTAGGATAGTGTTTTTGTATCGCATCATCCGACCATTTCGTGCCATCCCATTCGTAAACAGCATAGACGTAATGGTCGCTATCTAAAAAAAGGATGACATCTTCTTTCGCATTGTAGACACTTCCAATTTTAAGCGGATGAACTCCTGCAAGTACCGCGTGATAGTCTTGCCAAAAAAGCGCTTGTTTCTCTTTCTCCAATCGTTCTGCGATTCGTTTCGCATAGTAATCAAAATGGTGCGTATCTTCATACAATGTGCCGTCTAAGTCGAAAACAATAACTTTCAACATTTCTCTCCCCCACTATTTTTTATTTTGTTAGAGTTGATGTTGTTTATTTAGAACATAGTTTTGTAAAAATATTTTCCTTTGTGAGAAAACGCCGCCCTCTAAAAGGAACGACGCTTTGCACTGAATCCTCGGTGAGAAAGTCGTTGCGTTTTACACCACTGCCCGAATTTCAATACCTTCTCGTTGCAACGTCTCATGCAATTTTTTCGCAAACGCTAAAGCGTTCGGACCATCCCCGTGAATACAAACGGTTTCTGCTTGAATAGGAACATCGACGCCTTGTAGCGTGCGAACATACCCTTCGTTCACCATTTTTATTACTTGGGCGACTGCTTCTTGTTCGTCTGCAATAAGCGCTTGCGGGGCATTTCTTGGCGTCAACGAGCCGTCCTGTTGATACGTCCGATCGGCAAATACTTCGCTCGCCGTTCGCAATCCGATTTTCTTTCCCGCGGCGATTAGCTCGCTTTTAGCTAATCCGTATAAAATGAGTGTCGGATCGACATCATATACTGCTTGAGCAATCGCTTTAGCAAGCGACGGCTCTTTTGCCGCCAAATTGTATAACGCTCCGTGCGGCTTAACGTGCGTCATTTTCCCACCTTCCGCTTGGACGAATGCCGATAGTGCGCCGATTTGGTAGACAACATACGCGTATGCTTCATCCGGTGTAATTCTCATTGCCCGTCTTCCAAACCCAAGCAAATCAGGAAACCCAGGATGTGCGCCAATCGCTACCCCTTTCTTTATCGCCATTTGCACCGTTTTTCGCATTACAAGCGGATCGCCCGCATGAAATCCGCAAGCGATGTTGACCGACGTCACATAATCCATTATCGCTTCATCGTTGCCAAGCTGGTAAACTCCAAAACCTTCCCCCATATCGCAATTCAAGTCAATCCGCGCCACGAGCTTCCCTCCATTTATTTCTAATCATCATTTTCCATCGTCGCATGTCGTGCTCGCGCTGAACGTAGAGCCGTTCTGCCTCCCGCCATGTCGTTCGTTGAAACTGAATGTACTGTCCAGGACGCGCTTGGGCTAACGTCGGCAAATCAACCGCTACCACTTGCGCAATGCGTGGATAGCCCCCCGTCGTTTGCCGGTCTGCCATTAACACAATCGGTTGCCCGGATGGAGGTACTTGGATGGTGCCAAACGTGACCGCTTCTGACACCATCTCACGAGCATTGCACGTTTCTAGTTTTTTTCCGTACAGTCGATACCCCATTCGGTCGGAACTTGTAGTCACTTCATACATAGATGAAAAAAATTGCTCCTTGCTTTCAGGCGTAAACATCGCATACTCTGGTCCTTCCACGACGCGTACTGTTTTTTGCTTTCCTTTTATATACGACTGCGCCCAGTACGGAATGCCCCAATTTAGCGATGGCAAGTCGACAACGTCGGGAAGAAAAAATTCGTCCCCTTTTTCGAGCGGTCGCCCGTTGTAGCCACCGATTGCTGCTTTCCTATCCGTCGAACGGCTATTCATCACAAGCGGAACTTGCCATCCTCCGGCTACAGCGATATATCCTCGATATCCTTGCCGGCAAGCACCGATTTTCAGCACATCCCCTGCATGAATGCGGATTGGCCGCCAGAGCGAAACAGGCTGTTCATTTAGCGTACAAAAAAAGTCCCCACCGCAAACCGCGACGATTGTTTCGATGGCAAAATGAAGCGTTGGACCAACCATCGTGATTTCTAATGTCGCTTCATCCCCTTCATTGCCGACTAAAAAATTCGCGATACGGCTTGCGAAAGCATCCATTACCCCGCTGACGGATACGCCGTCCTTTTGAAATCCCCACCGCCCTAAATCTTGCACAGTTGTTAAAAAGCCGCCATCAACGACACGAACCGTCATCGTTTTTCCACATCCTATACTCTTTTTCGGTCATCGGTCGAAATCGCACGATATCTCCTGCGCACAATAAACTCGGTTGGCGATGGGTAGGACGAAACAACGAAAGCGGCGTTCTCCCGATAATTTGCCAGCCGCCCGGTGTCGCAAGCGGATAAATACCTGTTTGTCCACCGGCGATGCCAACGGAGCCGGCAGGAACAACACGGCGAGGGGTTGCGCGGCGCGGAGTGGCAAGCTCCAGAGGCAATCCTCCTAAATAAGCAAACCCTGGCGCAAAGCCAATCATATATACTTTGTATCTCGCTTCTGCATGAAGCCGCACGACTTCTTCTTCGCTTATTCCATGATATCTCGCCACCTCAGGCAAATCAGGTCCAAACTCTCCGCCGTAACAAACGGGAATAACTATTGTACGTGCTTTTGGTTGTATCGTTTCTTCCATTTGTTCTAGCCATCGTTTCGTTTGATTGCGTACTTGTTCGTACGTTCCGAGCACAAGCGGGTCATAATAAATCGTTACCGAGGAAAAAGTCGGTACTACTTCCACTATTCCCTTGATCGATTGCTTCTCAAGCCAACGAGCAAATTGATGAGCGTTATCATTCACTTCTTCATTCATTTCATCAGAAAAACGAACCGTCAGGGCGTATTCGCTTAACGGAAAAATCATTTCGGACGCCCCCCTAGATCATACAAAATGGATGAAAGCGTATCAATGACATCGGTAGCCAGTACACTAAGCGGCGAATGCCCATGTTGCACGAGCCAATCTGCCGCTTTCCCGTGAATAAAGACAGCGTTGCTGACGGCTGCTTGCACCGATGCATGCTGCATAAGAAACGCGACGATGATTCCTGTCAATACATCACCGCTTCCACCTTTGGCAAGCGCGGGGTTGCCGGTAGTGTTGATGTATTGTTTTCCATCTGGCGTTGTCACGATCGTATACGGTCCTTTTAAGACGACATATATCCCATAATCTGTCGCGAGTTGCTTGCTTAGTGTAAAGCGGTGCTTCTCAACATCTTGAATCGATAATTGAAGCATACGCGCAAGCTCTCCAGGATGCGGCGTAACAACCGTTGGCTTCGTTCGCTCTTTTAAAAGGGAAGCATACTCTTCCCAGAAAAAGAGCGCATCGGCATCAAGGACAACCGGTACATCTTGTGCAAGCGCTGCTTGCACTACTTGTTTCGTCCCTTCCGTTCGTCCCATCCCTGGCCCTACGGCAATCGCATCGATAGCTAGTGAAGCAACGTCCATCGCACCAGCAAAATAGCCGTTTTCCGCTCGGCAAGGAAGAAGCATTGCTTCCGGTATTCGGTTTGCAACTACCGGGTAAATATCGTCTGGAATCGCCATCGTCAATAATCCCGCCCCGCTGCGAAGCGCCGCTTTCGCCGTTAGCGTAATCGCTCCTGGCATCTGGTGTGAGCCGCCAATGACGAGCACTTTCCCGTGCGTTCCTTTATGAGAGGAACGTTTTCTGACGGGGAACGTCCGCTTCACGTCCGACTCTGTCCACAGTTGGCGAAATGAAGCTGTTTCTAGTGCACGTGGCGGGATGCCAATATCGACAACGATTAATTCCCCATAGTAATCTGCCGTCGGAAACAGATAGGCGCTCAGTTTTGGGCATTGAATCGTAATCGTTACATCCGCTCGAATGGCGATCTCTACTTCGCCGCCATCCGCCGGAACACCGCTTGGAAGATCGATGGCGTATACTGTTAATGAATCGATACGATTAACTGCCTGTATGACTTCTTGATAAGGAGACCTTACTTGTCCTTTAGCACCGATGCCAAGCAATGCGTCAACGACTACGTCATAACGTTCCAATGGCAACGGATGCGCCATGTAATTTTTAACTTCATATCCGGCATGTTGATAAATGTCTAGCGCTCGTTTCGCCGCCCCTTTCATTTTTTCACTTGATGGAATAAGCCATAAATCAACATTGTAGCCCTCGCTTGTTAACACGCGAGCAATGACAACGCCGTCGCCGCCGTTATTGCCGCTTCCAGCTAATATCGCAATTCGATCGGTTTTGTCGAGGCGCTCACGCAATATCGTTGCGACCGCTTGTCCTGCGTTTTCCATTAACGTATCTTCACTAATGCCTACTTGCTCGATTGTATACTGGTCGATTGCATACATTTCCGAAGCCGTTACGATTCGCATCGCTATCCTCCTTTTTCTTTTTATTATACAAAAAGACTGCTCTCAACAAATACGCTTATAGAAAAAATGCTTTGTCCATTTTGTCGAATTATGATAAGATGACGACAGAGGCATTTCCTCAAACTCCTCTTTGCATTCCTCGTCGGAAATGTCGTATACCTCTAGGATGAAAGGCAGGTGAAGCAGGCGTGCAAGAGCAACTTCTCCTCCAACTCGTTAACCTCGTGCAAAACTTAGCAACAGACATGCAGTGGATAAAGCAAGAAATTCAAACAATGAAGCAAGAGATTCAAACAATGAAGCAAGAGATTCAAACAATGAAGCAAGAGATTCAAACAATGAAACAAGAGATTCAAACAATGAAACAAGAGATTCAAACAATGAAACAAGAGATCAATGAACTAAAAGAAAAAGTGAACAAGCAGGAAGAAGACATTCGTTGGTTGAAAGAGCAGATGAAAGAAAATACGGCGATGATTAAAGCAGTACGAGACAATCAGCTAGAGCAACGAAGCATTCAAGACGCGATGCAGCACGAAATTGCTCACATTCGTGAAGAAATGGCGACAAAAGGCGACATCGCCTACATCCACGAACGACTTGACTATCAACTTAGTCGTATTGCACGTGCGGAAGAAGAAATCCATATGCTAAAGAAAGCAAACTAACAGCGAAACCGTCGTTCCTCGTTTTGGAACGACGGTTTCATTTTGGCGTTTTACTTAACTGCATTCTATCGAAAACGAACGAATAGTTTGCCTTTTATTTTTGCACTTTTTCTAAAAATGCTAACATATGCTGAATATATTCCTGTTTATACATAGCAAAACTTTTCACATGCTTCGCTTTTTCGGTGAGCCAAAGTTCAAATACGTCTGGATGTTTGTTGTACATCTTTACACTTTCTTCATATGGAATAGATGGGTCGGCTTTGCTATGAATAAATAAGATCGGACGTGGGGCAATTGCATCGACCGCTTTGATTGGGATAGATTGTGCTGGATCTAAATCAGTAATCATCGGAATAAGGGTAATGATTAAGTACGTAAACGGAACGTTCGGTAAATGCGTCCATACAGGCATATATGTGCGCAAATACCCTTCTAAATCGCTAAACGGGCTGTCAGCAATAACCGCTTTCACATCTTTATCCATTCCTGCCGCTAAAATCGACGTTGCCGCTCCCATCGATACCCCATAAAGAGCAATTGGCTCAGCGTAATGTTGCTTTGCATAATCAATGACACCAAGCAAATCATATTTTTCTTTTGCACCAATCGTTGTCATGTCTCCTTCGGACTCACCGCTGGCGCGAAAATCAAACATGATGACGCGATATCCTTCGTCTGTTAGTGCTTTAGCAATTGGCAAAAACGGCACATTTGGTTCGTATCGGTTGCCGCCATAACCGTGCGAAAAAATAACGGTCATTTTCGCTTGTTTCGTTGGCTCAATCACCCATCCTTTCAGCTTTAATCCGCCATCTTTGCTTGTAAACGTGACATTTTCATAAGCCATTCCATACGCTTTCGGTGTTTCGACGACTGCCTTTCGCTCTTTATGCGTCAAATTCCAGCCGACGTAAATCGAAATGGCAACACACGCAATCGCTGCAAGTAACAATGCTCCGATGAGTGATGGTACAAGCCACTTTCTTGTCTTACGTTGCCTTTCTACCTGTATTTGCATCGTCCTCACCTCTCTTTTTTCCCATTATATCGCGAACGAAAGCAACAATGAACAAAAATGTATATCGATGTGGTACAATAAACAAAATGTCTTTCGCGAAAGGAATGAGATCGTTGGCTTTTACACATACGTTTACGAAAGAAGAGGAAATCGTTCATGCGATTACGCATGGGGTTGGTGCGGTGTTTAGTATCGTGGCGCTTGTTATTTTGACGGTCGTGGCTGCGATGTACGGAAATGCATGGCACGTCGTTAGTTTTACGTTGTTTGGAAGCACAATGCTTATTTTGTATTTGTCATCGACAATTGTGCACTCGTTGCCAGAAGGACGCTGGAAACGGTTGTTTGAAATTTTCGACCATTCGGCGATTTATTTTTTTATTGCGGGCACGTATACGCCGTTCTTATTTTTAGCAGTGAAAGGTGCGATCGGTTGGACGCTGTTTGGCATCGTCTGGGGGCTTGCGCTGATCGGAACAGTATTTAAGTGTTTTTTCGTTAATCGCTTTTTGTACACATCAACAATCATTTATATTGTGATGGGCTGGTTGATTGTATTTGCATGGAAACCGCTCGTTTCCGGTCTTTCCCCGGAAGGAGTCGCCTTTTTGGTGGCTGGCGGGATTTTATACACGATTGGCGCGCTGTTTTACGTTTGGCGCGGCTTTAAATTTCATCATGCGGTCTGGCACTTGTTTGTGTTAGGTGGGTCTGTTGCTCATTTTTTTGCGGTGTTTGTTTTAATATAAGGCAAGGACCCGACTTGGTACCTTGCCTTTTTCTTTTATACTTCTACCTCTTTCGTTTCGTTCATGATGACATCAAAATAACGAACCGATAACATCTCGACATCGAATAAATTGCATCCCCAAATATGCTGTAAAAAGAGTCGGGCGATGAGTTGTTTTCGTTTGCTTCCTTCCGCTTCTTTTAGCGCGACGACACTTAAATACAAGTCGCAAAGGCGATTGGCGATTTTTTTGGCGTGATACGTTTGCACGTCTTCTGATTGTCCGTACAGTTTTTGAAGCGACTGCACCAATTCACGCAGCCCACTTTCCACTGGTGCCGCAAATGCACGTATTTCACTAGGAAGTGCAGCTAGTTGTGCGTTTATTGTTTGAATAAATGCTTCATGAATGCGATACTTGCGAATAAGACGCAACACTTCGAGTCCTAAAATGTTTGCTGTTCCTTCCCACACCGTCAACACCTGTGCATCACGAAGCAAACGCGGGGTGACGAAATCTTCAATGTAGCCGTTGCCGCCATGCATTTCAATCGCCTCATGAGCAAATGCAATCGCTTCTTCGGCTGTGCGCATTTTTAAAAGCGCAATTAATAAGCGGTTCCACGCTTTTTCTTGTTCAGATGCTTGCTGCGGCGTGCGCATCACACGGTCAAAAAAGGAAATGAGCTCAAAACAAGCGCTCGTTTGCACTTCTTGGCGCGCCGTTAAGTTCGCTAGCGTTTCTTTCACCATCGGATACGATGTAAGCGTATACCCAAACGCTTGACGATTGACTGCGTATTGCTTCGCCTCTTCTAGCGCCCGCTTCATGATGCCGATCGAAGCGACGGCGTTGCAGACGCGCGATAAATTGAGCGCTTCCATCATATAGTAGAACCCTTTTTTCGCATCGCCAATTAAATAGGCTTTTGCCCCTGCAAATACGACTTCCGCCGACGGAACTGCCCGTACACCAAGTTTATCTTTTAAACGCCGGATTTGAATGCCGTTTAACGTGCCATCGTCGTTGCGCCACGGCACTAAAAATAAACTAAGCCCTTTCGTCCCCGCCTCGCTTCCGTCGATGCGCGCAAGCACTAAGGCAACCCCGCACATGCCAGCGTTGCTCGCAAAATATTTTTCCCCATAAATTTCATAATGGTCACCGCATAAAACAGCGCGTACTTCATTAGCACCGACGTCCGAACCGCCTTGCCGCTCGGTTAAAAACGTCGCACCTTCATATAGCTCGACTTCGCCAGTAGAAATGACGTGCGGCAAATATTTCGCTTTCATTTGTTCGTCGGCAAAATGCTCTAATACGTACGCCGTTGCCATCGTGAGCGTCACCGGGCAATAAAACCCCGGCTCGACTTGTGATAACAAATAGCCTTGGGCATACGAGTAAATGTAATTGCCAACACGGCCAAGCGCAGGAATCGGTTTATGGACATAGCCGACAATGCCTGTTTCATACGTTTCTTTTATTGTTTGTTTATATCCTTCGTTCACCCATATTTCGGAAATATCGTTACCAAAACGGTCATATTTGATGAGCCGCGGCTGTCCTTCGCGGTCGGTATGTACCGCGCGCCGGTCGATATCGGTCATGCAGCGTTGCCAAAACTTCTCTAACTCTTCTTCCGCATACGCATAAAACTCTTCGTCTAAATATTTTTTTAAATTGGTAAGTAAGTTCGGATCAACTTCTCGTAGCTGTTTCATTATGCATCCCCCTCAACACTTGTTTTAATATTTTTCCTGTCGCATTGCGCGGGAGTTCAGGAATTGCTTCGTATAGCTTTGGAATTTTATAGTCTGCAAGTTTATCAGAAAGAAAACGTTTACATTCTTCCGCAAGCTGCTCGATTGGCTCTTTTGTGACGACAAACGCTTTCACCGTTTCCCCCCATTCTCGATGCGGCACACCAACAACTGCTACATCAACAATGGCTGGATGTAGCTTTAACGCATCTTCCACTTCTTTCGGATAAACGTTCACTCCACCGGAGATGATCATATCTTTTTTTCGATCGACAATCCAAATGTATCCATCTTCGTCACGTCGCGCTAAATCGCCTGTATATAGCCAGCCGTTTTTCACCGTTTCCGCTGTTTTTTCTTCGTCTTTATAGTAACCTTTCATTATGCCCTCTCCAGCCAATATGACTTCACCGACTTCTCCTAGCGAAACTTCTTGTCCTTGTTCATCGACAATTTTTACTTCGCAATGAAGGGCAGCATCTTTTCCCACGCTCCCTGCCTTTGTCGCATGTTCTTCCGGTGATAAATACGTCCCGTTCGGTCCAGCTTCCGTTAATCCGTACAAACACATGAGTCGATTCGTGCGAAACTGTTTGGCGACAAATTGCACTTCATTTGCTGATAATGGTGCACCGCCATACGTCCAATATTGGACGGACGATAGATCGTATTCGTGAAGTCGTGGATGTTTTGCGGTGAGTAAATAGGCGACTGGTGCTCCGAAAAAGTGGGTAACTTTATGTTTCGTGATTAGCTGTAACAATGCTTCTGGAGAAAACGTTGGTGATAACACATGGGTGGCCCCGACGTACATACCGCCGACAAAAAATAAATGAAGCGGCGCGGAATGACTAAGCGGCATCATATGCAACAGTCGGCTATGCTTATCCATTTTCGTTTCTAGCGCCATCATCGTTGCGACGGCTAAAATGTTGCGATACGTGAACAAAACCCCTTTTGGACGCCCCGTCGTTCCTGACGTATATAAAATCGTCGCTTCGTCATCTTCTTTCAGCGGACAAACGATTGGAGAGGCATCGCCGTTTGCAATCAGTTGCGTTAACGACCGCCAACCTTCTGTTGCTTCCCCTGTTTTCAGCCAGATGACATCCTCTTTACCAACAAGCGAGGCAAGTTCTCGATAAATCCATTCGTGGGCGATGACTGCTTTCGCTTCGCTATGGTCAATAATATATTGCACTTCTTGGGCAGTTAGCCGCGCATTAATTGGTACGATGATCGCTCCAAGGCGCAAGACAGCAAAATACGCATATACAAATTCTTTCACATTTGGCATATACAATACGACTTTATCGCCTCGTGTGATGCCGAGCGAAGCAAGCGAAGAAGCGAGCCGATTGACCGTATCGTCTACTTCTTGATAAGAAAGCGATACGTCCCCATCAATTAGTGCTATTTTATTCGGAAACTTTCGCGCATTGCGCGCTAACAACTCGGAAATGTTCATTCGATTCCCTCCAGTTTTTGTAATCGTTCGCGAAAATCTGCCAAAATCGCCTCCATTTCTTGTTTTAACTGCATTAAATCCTCAATTCGCTCCGTCACCTCCTTTAACTTTTGTTCGCCGTATGCGATTGTTTTTTCCAGTTGTTTTCGACCAGTGCGATCGTTGTCAAACAAGCTAATCATTTCGTGAATTTCTTCTAACGAAAAACCGAAACGTTTCCCGCGTAAAATGAGCTTTAAGACGGCTCGGTCTTTTTTCGTATATAGCCGCTGGCCCGACTCAGTGCGGATCGGTGAAATGAGCCCACGTTCCTCATAATAGCGAATCGTTCGTGTGCTAATATCAAACTGCTCAGCCAGTTGGGAGATCGTATAATAGTTCATTCTCTTCACCTTTATTTTTAAATTTTCTGAATTTTATTTTAGTTTACGTTTACGTAAAAGTCAACAAAATAAAATAGATATACCGTATATGCTGCGATTTTGCTTACCAAAAATCGTTCAACTTTCTCCTCTTTTTAATCTGAACCTGATTTTACATAAATGATGATAAAATTGGTTTCGATGCTTTCCTTCTCAAAAAGATTGGGAGAATGGTAGCTGAATACATCTTTACTCATGCTCGATATTCAAAACAGCTATTTTCCTAGATAAAATAACAAAGGGGCTGACCCAAAAGTCCGCTAAAAAGCGGACTTTTGGAGTCAGCTTTCTTTACTTTTACATATTTTATTAAACAAAAGGGCGATTTTTCCCCTTTTGTTTCCATTACTTATGCCGCTAACGCCCTTTGTTTGTCCTTAGCAGCTTTCTTGAGGAGATTATGGGCAGTGCAAATAAGCCCCCATTCTATCGAAATTTTTTGGAGGCCTCGGAGGACAAAGCGGCGAAATCCGCGATTTTGCTTGATTTGCCCAAACACACTCTCAATGTCGGTTTGGCGTTGGCGGTACCGTGCTTGTCCTTCTTCACTTTCCAATCGTTCACGAGCCTTTTGTTTCTGTTCGTGATAGACAGGATTCCACTGCATGGTACGCCCATATTTGGAAGTTGTGCAGGCTGAACGGAACGGGCACCTTTCACATTCGTGGCATTGGTAGTGATGGATGACCGAAGTATATCCTGATTCTGTGGTCTGCTTCGAAGTTCTTGTACGAACCAGTTTTTTCCCGTTCGCACAAATCCAAACGTCCTCTTCTTGGTTATATGTCCAGTTCTGTGGATGGTGCGGGTTCTTCTTGACTTTGCGTGTGTTCTCTTTCTCATACGTGTTGTACTTGATAAATGCGGAAATGTTTTTTTCTTCGAGTTTCACGTAATTTTCCTCGGAACCATAGACAGCGTCAGCGGTCACGCGTTTTGGTACCACCCCATACTTCTCTTGAACCGTTTCTAGGTGTGGCAGAAGGCAACGAGTATCGCCAGGTCTCTGGTGAAGCGAATACCCCAAAATGAACGGATCGGAAGAACCCACTTGTACGTTATACGCCGGCTTCAGTTGGCCGTTTCGCATGTGATCTTCTTTCAAACGCATGAATGCCGCATCCTCATCCGTCTTGGAGTAACTGTTGCGATCTCCGCATACTTGAAGTTGGAGTTCGTATTTTTCGCTGCGAGGCAAATAGTCCTTCTTCATTTTTTTGACAGCCTTCTTCAATGGTCGGTTGTCCGGCTCGACCTCCAACCGTTTTTCCCACTCCTCGGTTTTCTCTCGGATCTCTTTTGACGTAAAAGCAGGCGAAGCGTCGATTTCTTCCGCATTTTCTTCTTCCACGATCGCATCGATCTGGGCAATGAGCTGATCCACATTGGCTTGTAATTTCTCTTGGTACTTCTCGGCGGATTTCCGCCAAACGAACGTGTATGGGTTGGCATTCGCTTCAATTTTCGTCCCATCCACGAAATAGTCTTCCATGTTGACATAGCCGTCTGCGACAAGCAGGGTGATCATTTCTCGGAACAAGTCGTCCATCAGCCCTTTCATCCGTTCCGAACGAAATCGGTTGATGGAACGGAAGTCCGGCTTTTGAAACCCACTCAGCCACATGAGCGGAAGATGAACTTCTAATTGTCGAGCAATTTCTCGACCATGATACATTTTTTGGGTATACGCGTAGAGGATAATTTTCGTCATCATTTTTGGATGATAAGAAGAGGTGCCGCCGCCTTTATAGTAAGGAAGAAACGCCTCCATCGGAATGCACTCGACCATTTCGTGAACCACATGAGCCATATTATCCGGTGGAATGAGATCGGCAATATTGCTTGGCAACGTGAGGTTATCCATGGTATACTCTTTAAAAGAAATATGATGATGTTTCATAAAAGAATCGCTCCTTTTCCGGCGATAGTTGTTGTGGTGACTCTATTCTACCAGAAAACGAGCGATTCTTCTATTTTAGTGTAAAAAAAGGGGCTAATCCCAAAACGCATTCGCGTTTTGGGTCAGCCCCTTTTTTTAAAGCCATACTTGTTGTCTTCTACTCCACATATATCATTTTCCGTGTCATTCCTCCATCGACAATCAATTGAATTCCCGTGACAAAATGATTATCAGGGTTCGTCAAATACAAGCAAGCGCGGGCGATATCTTCCGGTTTCCCGACTCGGCGGGATGGATGCTGGATGTGGTCTTCTGGCCGAAGCTGCTCGTAATCGCCCGTTTCAATCCATCCTGGACAAATGGCGTTGACCGTAATTCGATCAGGACCGAGCGAAACGGCCAAGGCGTGCGTCAATGACAAAATGCCGCCTTTGGAAGCAGCGTACGCCTCCGAGTTCACTTCCGACATGAGCGCACGCGTCGAAGAAATGTTCACGTCGCACCTCCTCCATTCGTCCGCATGATTTTCGCCGCTTCTCGCGAGCAAAGGAACGTGCCACGCAAATTTGTATTGATGACATCATCCCACTGTTCGACTGTGAGATCATATGGAGAAACGAAAACGCCAAACCCGGCGTTGTTAATGAGCACATCCATTCGGCCAAACGATTCCCCGATTTGCCCGAACATCTTCACAATGTCAGCTGGAACACTTAAATCGCATATGTATGGATGAACATCATATCCTTCCGCTTGCAGCCTGCTTGCGACCCGTTCCACTTCTTTTGCTTGATCGGTGGCGACAACCGTTGCGCCTTGCTCCGCGTACGCTTTCACTAGCCCGCGTCCGATGCCTCCCGCCGCTCCGGTAATGACGACGACTTTTCCTTGGTACATGCTTTGAATCCCCCTTCTTATTTTAATCATGTACTCCACTGAAACGGTAAATCGTTAAAAATGCCTCTGTTTATTTTTCGCCTGTCCGAATCGTTTCAATGAATTTGAACGACCAATCAAGCGCTCTTTTTTCCGATTCAGGGTGATAAAAACGCGAGAAAGGATCAGCAAACCCATGTGCGCCTTCCACCATCTCGATGTTCACGCCTGATGTGCACGATAATCGTTCCGTCAGCTGATGGACATCAACCGATGGCTCTTGTTCGGCAAACAATAAAAGTACAGACATTTTTGGACGCAAATCAGTATAGTCTCGAATTCGGGAACCGTAGTAGCCGATTGCTGCATCCCCTATCCCATCATATTCAGAGCATAACCATGCCACAGTGGCGCCGACGCTGTATCCCCAAAACACGACAGTTTCGTACTTCTGTTTTAAGGATTGCGCTAAATTTAAAGTTTGGTGTTTCGCCTGTTCAAATCCAATTTCATTTCGAAAATATTGATAAGCTTCTTTCTCATCATTGTAATGGAAAGCTTCCCTATTGAGCAAATTAGGGCAATAGACGTCATACCCTTGAGCAGTAATCATTTGCGCTGCATATTTCATATGATCATTGATTCCGTAGATTTCATGGATTAAGACTACAGCGACGTTTGAGTCGTTACAATGTTTCAACATAAAGTCTTTGTTCCCTCCCTCGAACGCGTCAAAATGACAAGGACACATTGCCGTTTCTTCGCACAATCCACTTCCATTTCACGGTTCATTATAGGAGATGCTAAAAAAGATGTAAACAAAAAATGGAATTTAAAGATAAATAAAGACTCTGTTAAAGGTAACTGTTGATATTTGAACCTTCTCTGAACTTTTGATATAATCCGATAGGAACAAATATTTGTATAAAGAACTTAAGTTGAGCAAAGCGATTAGCAACTTCTTAAAACACACCGACTAATTTGTAAATTAGCACACTATTCCAGAACTACTTTTTCAAATTATTTTGGATGAAAATCGGAAATACCGCGCAAAATGTTTGCGAATTCTCTCCGATT
>NZ_JACIDE010000029.1 GCF_014196205.1 Anoxybacteroides voinovskiense
TAGAAAACGCTTACAAACACTGGGTTATTTAAACCAAATATATCCAGAGAATCGAAATATCAAAAAAAATCTCCCACAAACTCTTGACTCAATCCATTAGCGAAAGAACGTTGCCGCATATGAAGGAGTATGTTATAGTGGAAAAATGGAGGGATGCCGTTATCACATATGTGTTAGCGGCTCTTTTTTCGCTTTTATTCGGAAAATCGCGCCGGAACATTTTTCTTTATTCGGTTATCATGTATAATAATTAGTATCTGTATTATATCAGGGGACAGAGAACAAATGAAAGCGAGTGATCTCGTTTGGACGTAACGGAAATTAAAGATCCGCGCTTTTTAAAATCGCTATCGAAAGAACAGCTTGTTCAGCTTAGCGCGGACATTCGACAATTTTTAATTGAGAAGCTATCGAAGACAGGTGGACATATCGGACCAAACCTTGGCGTCGTCGAATTGACGATTGCACTTCATAAAGTGTTTGACAGTCCAAAAGATAAGTTGTTATGGGATGTCGGTCATCAGTCGTATGTCCATAAAATTTTGACAGGACGTGCGCAAGCATTTGATACATTAAGACAATATAAAGGGCTTTGCGGCTTCCCAAAACGAAGCGAAAGCGAGCATGACGTATGGGAAACAGGGCATAGCTCGACATCGTTATCGGCAGCGATGGGAATGGCGATTGCCCGCGATTTAAAAGGGACAAATGAATACATCGTCCCGATCATCGGCGACGGGGCGCTGACAGGTGGGATGGCGCTTGAAGCGCTAAACCATATCGGCCATGAGAAAAAAGATATTATCGTTGTGTTAAACGATAACGAAATGTCGATTGCGCCAAACGTCGGTGCGCTTCATAACGTGCTCGGTCGCTTGCGCACTGCTGGAAAATATCAGTGGGTAAAAGACGAATTGGAAATGCTGTTGAAAAAAATACCGGCGGTTGGCGGAAAATTAGCCGCAACTGCTGAACGAGTGAAAGATAGCTTAAAATATTTGCTCGTATCAGGCGTCTTTTTTGAAGAGCTTGGTTTTACGTATCTTGGACCAGTCAACGGGCACGATTTCGATGATTTATTCGAGAATTTGCATTATGCGAAAAAAATTAAAGGCCCAGTGCTTTTACATGTCATCACGAAAAAAGGAAAAGGATACCATCCGGCAGAAAACGATAAAATCGGAACGTGGCATGGCACCGGTCCGTATAAAATCGAAACGGGCGACTTTTTAAAACCGGTGGACAGCGCCCCTTCTTGGAGTGAGCTTATTAGTGAAACGGTAAGAAAATTGGCGCGCACGGACTCGCGCATTGTGGCGATTACGCCAGCGATGCCAGTCGGCTCTAAACTAGAAGGATTTGCGAGCGAATTTCCTGACCGGATGTACGATGTCGGCATTGCCGAACAACACGCAACGACATTGGCAGCAGGGCTTGCGACGCAAGGGATGAAGCCGTTTTTAGCTATTTACTCCACTTTTTTGCAGCGGGCGTATGACCAAGTCGTACACGATGTCTGTCGGCAAAATTTAAACGTCTTTTTTGCCATTGACCGTGCGGGGCTTGTTGGGGCGGATGGCGAAACGCACCAAGGGGTATTTGATATCGCCTTTTTGCGGCATGTGCCAAACCTTGTCCTCATGATGCCAAAAGATGAAAACGAAGGGCAGCATATGGTGTATACGGCGATTCAATACGACGACGGACCGATTGCACTTCGTTTTCCGCGCGGCAACGGCCTTGGTGTCAAAATGGACGAAGAGCTTCGCGCGATTCCAATCGGTACATGGGAAGTATTGCGCGACGGACGTGACTTAGCAATTTTAACGTTCGGTACAACAATTCCGATGGCGCTAGAAGCGGCGGAAAAATTAGCAAAAGAAAACGTATCGGTCAAAGTCGTGAACGCCCGCTTCTTGAAACCGATGGATGAAGCGATGCTCCATGAGTTGTTAGAAAGCAATATCCCGCTGTTGACGATTGAAGAAGCAGCGTTGCAAGGCGGGTTCGGCAGTGCGGTGCTTGAATTTGCCCACGACCACGGCTACCATCAGTCCGTCATTCAGCGCATGGGCATTCCAGACCGCTTTATTGAACATGGAAGCGTCAAAGAGCTATTGCAAGAAATCGGCTTAACGACGGTACATGTTGTCGATCGGGTGAAAACAATGATACCAAAAAAACAAAAAAGGGCATGAACGATGAAGAAAGAACGGCTTGATGTACTATTAGTAGAACGTGGATTAGCAGAAACGCGCGAAAAAGCGAAACGGACGATTATGGCAGGGCTTGTTTATTCCAATGAAATGCGATTAGACAAGCCTGGCGAGAAAGTACCGGTCGATCTTCCGCTAACGGTGAAAGGAAATGCCATTCCTTACGTCAGCCGCGGCGGCTTGAAACTAGAAAAAGCATTGCGGACGTTTGATGTAACGGTGCAAGATAAAATTTTATTAGACATCGGCGCTTCGACTGGCGGGTTTACCGATTGTGCATTGCAACACGGGGCGAAATTGTCGTATGCGCTCGATGTCGGGTACAACCAATTGGCATGGAAATTGCGCCAAGATGAGCGGGTAGTCGTAATGGAGCGCACGAATTTCCGCTATGTCACGCCGGCTCACTTTACGAAAGGGCTTCCACAATTGGCAACGATTGATGTATCGTTTATTTCGTTGAAACTAATTTTGCCTGTGTTAAAAACGGTTCTCGTTCCAGGAAGCGATGTCATTGCATTAGTGAAGCCACAGTTCGAAGCAGGAAGAGAACATGTCGGCAAAAAAGGGATTGTGCGCGACGCGACGATTCATGAAGCGGTTCTCGTTTCGATCATCGAATTTGCGCTTTGCGAAGGATATGATGTGCTCGACGTAACGCATTCGCCGATTACTGGCGGCGATGGGAATATTGAATTTTTGCTCCATCTTCGCTGGGAAGGAGAAAGAGAAAGAGGAAGCAACAAACTAGCAAAGCAGCCTAGCGACATCGTCAAACAAGCGCACGAAACATTAGCGAACGGAGAGCCGAAGGAATAACAACTGTTATTCCTGTTTTTTTGAAAAAAATGAGCGAGGTGTTCATGTTGAATAAAGGGCAACGCCATATTAAAATTCGCGAAATTATTACAAACCATGAAATTGAAACGCAAGACGAACTTGTCGATATGTTAAAACAGGCGGGATTTAACGTCACCCAAGCAACAGTATCCCGCGATATTAAAGAATTGCAATTAGTGAAAGTCCCGATGATGAACGGGCGCTATAAATATAGCCTTCCAGCCGACCAACGGTTTAATCCATTACAAAAACTAAAGCGGGCGTTAATGGATGCGTTCGTTAAAATTGACGGCGCTGGCCATTTGCTCGTCATGAAAACATTGCCGGGTAACGCTCACGCGATTGGGGCGCTTTTAGACAATTTAGATTGGCATGAAATCGTTGGCACGATTTGCGGGGACGATACGTGCCTTATCATTTGCCGGACGCCAGAAGATACCGAAGTCATTTCGCAGCGGCTATTAGATATGCTGTAGGGGTGATTTCACGATGCTTGCGGAATTGTCCATTAAAAACTTTGCGATTATTGAGTCGTTATCGATTTCGTTTGAAAAAGGGCTCACCGTGTTAACGGGGGAAACGGGCGCTGGAAAATCGATTATTATTGACGCGATTCATTTGTTGATCGGTGGACGAGGTTCAGCGGAGTTTGTCCGTTATGGCGAAGAGAGGGCAGAAATTGAAGGGCTATTTTTATTAAGCGACGACACGCACCCATGTTACGAAAAATGCGCGGAAGTAGGGATTGAGATTAGCGAAGGGATGGTCGTATTGCGCCGCGAGATTTCAGTGAGCGGCAAAAGCGTTTGCCGTGTAAACGGAAAACTTGTGACGATGGCCGTCCTGCGCGACATCGGTTCCACGCTTGTCGATATTCACGGCCAGCACGAACACCAAGAGCTGATGGACCCGAATAAACATTTGCCGCTACTAGATGAATACGGCGGAAAAGAAATGAACGCTGCACTTGAAGAATACCGCGCCGTCTACGAAAAATATGAACAGCTGAAAAAACAGCTGCAAAAGCTAAGCGAAAACGAACAACAAATGGCGCACCGGCTCGACTTATTAACGTTCCAGCTCGACGAAATTCAAAAAGCAAATTTGCAGCCGAACGAAGATGAACAGTTGATGGAAGAAAAAGTAAAAATTATGAACTTCCAAAAAATTTACGACGCGCTAAAAAACGGCTACGATGCATTATACGGCGAACAACGCGGGCTCGACTGGGTTGGACTAGCGATGAGCCATTTAGACGATGTTGCCCATATCGATCCAGCGTTAAAAGAAGCGTACGAAACGATTGCCAATAGCTATTATTTGCTAGAAGAAACGGCATATAAGCTACGTGATGAACTAGAACAGCTAGAATACGATCCAAGCCGATTAGATTTCATTGAAGGACGATTAAACGAAATTAGCCATTTAAAACGAAAATACGGGCAGACGGTCGCGGAAATTTTACAATATGCTGAAAAAATCGCCGAAGAAATCGATTCGATTCAAAACCGCGACACGCGAATTCATCAGCTGCAAAAAGAGCTGCAATCGGTGACAGAAGATTTAGTCGTCGAAGCGAAAAACGTCACAAACGTGCGCATGAAGCATGCGAAAACACTCATTCAGCATATTCACCAAGAACTAAAAGATTTATACATGGAAAAAACGACGTTTGATATTGTATTTACGAAGCGCGAAGGAACGCTCGATGCGCCAATTATCGACGGCGTGCCAGTGAAGTTTCAAGCGGATGGCGTCGATGTCGTGGAATTTTATATTTCGACAAACGTTGGTGAACCGCTAAAACCGCTCGCCAAAATCGCTTCCGGCGGAGAATTGTCGCGCATTATGCTCGCATTAAAAAGCATTTTTTCGAAGCACCAAGGCGTGACGTCGATTATTTTCGATGAAGTCGATACTGGCGTGAGCGGCCGTGTGGCCCAAGCGATCGCCGAAAAAATTTACCGTGTTTCTGTCGGTTCGCAAGTGCTATGCATTTCCCACTTGCCGCAAGTAGCGGCGATGGCGGATACGCACTTATTCATCGCGAAAGAAACGGACGGAACCCGGACGAAAACGTCGGTGAAAGTGTTGACAAAAGAAGAAAAAATTAAAGAAATTGGCCGGATGATTTCCGGTGTCGAAATTACGGAGTTAACGAAAGAGCATGCGAAAGAGCTGTTGGAATTAGCAGCCAAAATCAAAGGATGAAAAGCTATCCATTGTGGGTAGCTTTTTTTATGCCCGAGGCGATTATATTTATGGCGATTAAGGCAAAATTAAAACTGTAGCCGCGAATGTAGGTGGGAGCGAGGAGAGTGAAAAGGGTTGATTACAGAAACGTTAAGAAAAATGGTGGGGGTCTTTCTC
The DNA here is from genome assembly GCF_014196205.1 of Anoxybacteroides voinovskiense. Taxonomy (GTDB): domain Bacteria; phylum Bacillota; class Bacilli; order Bacillales; family Anoxybacillaceae; genus Anoxybacteroides; species Anoxybacteroides voinovskiense. Next base: position 5,427 of record NZ_JACIDE010000029.1, read on the forward strand.
CTTGTTTCATTTGTCGTGCTTAGTATGTCAACACCAGTAAAAGAATATTTACACATTCCAAAGCAACTTGTCATGTTTGAGGGAGAGAACGTAAGCTTCGCTTCTGCCTTACCGGTCCATGCAGAGGTGAAAGATGCTTTTCGTTCGATGGATGTGACAAAAACAGAGGACTCGCTTTCCCTTGAAGCGAAGCAGCGCGATGAGGGACAACTGATTTTAAATATGGGGGGAGTGCCAATTAAACAAATCGATGTAAAAGTACTCCCAAGCTTAAAAGTCGTTCCAGGTGGGCAGTCCATTGGAGTAAAATTAAATACAGTAGGGGTTCTTGTCGTTGGCTACCACCTAGTGGAAACAGAAGAGGGAAAAAAATCGCCAGGCGAACTTGCTGGCGTTCAAGTAGGGGATATTATTACAAGCGTCAATGGCAAACGAATCGAAAAGATGAGCGATCTTTCGCCGTTTATTGAGGAAGCAGGGAAAACAGGAAAGCCGCTAGAACTCAAGCTCCTTCGCGATCAACGTTCGATTGCGGCAAAGCTGACTCCGCTAAAAGACAAACAAGATGATGCTTACCGCATCGGATTATATATTCGTGATTCCGCGGCAGGGATTGGAACGATGACGTTTTTTGACCCAGCTTCGAAAAAATACGGAGCGCTTGGGCACGTGATTTCAGATATGGATACACGAAAACCAATTGTCGTGCAAGACGGGCAAATTATGAAATCAACTGTCACCTCGATTGAAAGAGGCAGCAGCGGAAGCCCTGGTGAAAAATTGGCGCGCTTTTCCGACGATAAAGAAGTAATCGGGAATATTACGAACAATAGTCCGTTTGGTATTTTCGGTACGTTATCGAAACCGGTGAAAAACGGATTGTTTGACGAACCGATGCCGATTGCCTTATCAACCCAAGTAAAAGAAGGACCAGCGAAAATGTTGACGGTTATCGAAAACGATAAAGTCGAAGCGTTTGACATTGAAATTGTTCAATCCATTCCGCAAAAATTTCCTGCGACGAAAGGGCTTGTTATTCGCGTGACCGATCCTCGATTGTTGAAAAAAACAGGAGGAATTGTGCAAGGAATGAGCGGTAGCCCAATCATCCAAGACGGAAAACTTGTCGGTGCTGTTACCCACGTTTTTGTCAACGACCCGACGTCAGGGTATGGGGTGCATATTGAATGGATGTTGCATGAAGCAGGCATCGATTTATATAAACAAACGCAAAAAGCGAGCTGAAAACGCTCGTTTTTTGTGTGAAAAAAGTCAATTTTTTTCTTTTTTTGCATAGATATTTGGTGTATGATTCGGTAAAATAATGACATAAAGATTTTTCGACAAATTCGTCGAAGAACGTGGATTTTTGTGGATTTTTCGCGTTTAAAAAATAAAGGGATTTTTCGCCATCGTGTCGAATCGATATAAAAGAAAAAAAACGCAATGAAATGGAAGTGGGGAGGAAAATTACGTGAAGATTAAGGTGTGCGTTGCGGACGATAACCGCGAATTAGTTAATTTATTAGAAGAATATATTTCCAATCAACCGGATATGGAAGTAATCGGAGTGGCATATAATGGCCAAGACTGCTTATATATGCTTGAAGAAAAGCAGCCAGATATTTTGTTATTAGATATTATTATGCCGCATGTAGACGGCTTAGCGGTATTAGAAAAAATACGGATGAAGCGAGAAAAACAGCCGCACGTCATTATGCTTACAGCATTCGGGCAAGAAGACGTAACGAAAAAAGCGGTCGATTTAGGCGCGTCTTATTTTATTTTAAAGCCATTTGACATGGAAAACTTAGTAAGTCATATTCGCCAAGTGGCAGGAAAAGCAGCACCGGTCGTGAAAAAAGCGCCTATTACATATCAAGTGCGCGACAATAAACCGAAAAATTTAGACGCCAGCATTACGAGCATCATTCACGAAATTGGTGTGCCAGCGCACATTAAAGGCTATTTATATTTGCGTGAAGCGATTTCGATGGTATATAACGACATTGAACTGCTCGGTTCAATTACGAAAGTATTATACCCAGATATTGCGAAAAAGTATAACACGACCGCTAGCCGCGTCGAGCGGGCGATCCGCCATGCAATTGAAGTCGCTTGGAGCCGCGGCAACTTAGAATCCATTTCGTCGCTATTCGGCTACACCGTCAGCATCTCCAAAGCGAAACCGACGAATTCCGAATTTATCGCGATGGTGGCTGATAAACTGCGGCTGGAACATAAAGCAAGTTAACGAAAAAGGTAGTCCGGTCGGGCTACCTTTCGTCGTTTTTCGCTTTTTCTAGTTCCATTAATTTTTGGATTAAAATATGTTGCGGCATGTGCATCACTTGTTCAAGCGGAATCCCGAGCGCTTTCGCCAGCTTTTGTGCTGTTTCCAACGAAATTTGATGCGGACGCATAACGATTCACCCTCCATAGACATTTTTTTCGAAAGATGCATATAATTTTACTATGTTTTTGTTTGGAGAGGAAAGGGGCAGAAGCATGACAAAAATTTTTGCGCATCGCGGTGCAGCCGGCACGCATCCGGAAAACACGATGGTTGCCTTTTATGAAGCAGAACGCGTCGGGGCAGATGGAGTTGAATTAGACGTGCAAATGACAAAAGACGGGGCGCTTGTCGTCATCCATGACGAAACGGTTGACCGCACGACCGATGGCACGGGGTGGGTCAAAGATTTTACGTACCGTGACTTACAATCGTTGCACGCAGGCTATAAATTTACTGAGCAATATTCAACGTGCCGCATTCCACTTTTAGAAGAAGTATTGGCATGGATTTCTGGCACTTCTTTATTATTGAACATCGAGTTGAAAAACGGGCTCATTGTCTATGACCGGCTCGAGGAAAAAGTAATCGATCTAGTGAAACATTATCGACTCGAACCACGCGTCATTTTTTCCTCGTTCAACCATAATAGCATGGCTCGTTGCCGCCAGCTTGCCCCGACGATTGAAACGGCGCTTTTGTATATGGAATCACTTTACCAGCCGTGGCAATACGTGCGCGTGTTAGGAGCAAAAGGGCTTCATCCATATTACCGCACCGTAACAGAATCGTTCGTCCGCGAAGCGCATCTTCATCACGTTCGCGTACGTCCGTTTACGATAAATAGCGAAGAAGCGATGAACACGATGTTTCGCTATGAAGTGGACGCGATTTTTACCGATTATCCGGAAAAAGCAAAGCAAATAAAAAAAGCCTGAACGGTTGTGTTCAGGTCATTTTTTTTGGAAGCGCGGTTGCACTTTATTTCGTTTTCGGTCGCGATGGAAAATAAACCCGCCAATAAACCCTAGCCCAAGCGCAAACAAAAGAAGCCCAAGCAAAAATTGCAGCCAAAGAAACGGAACGAGTGGATGCAAAATGCCAAATACTGTATCACGCATCCATTTAATCCCTAATGCAGCAATAAATCCGGGAATAAGCAAAATCATAAGCGCAATGAAACGTTGCATAGCAATAATCCTTTCCGGCAAAAAAATCACTTCATGAAAAATGTTAACCGTTTCGTTGAATTTGTCAAGAAATATCGGTATGATAAAAATGTCTGCAAAAAATTGCAAGACGATAAGGGTGATAAGGTGATGGGATGAAAAAAGCACTCATTGTAGGCGCTGGAAAAGGTGGAACAGCACTATTAAAAATTTTCCAGCAAGCAGCAACAATCGAAGTCGTCGCAGTCATTGACCGTGACCCTCGCGCGCCTGGGCTTGCTTTAGCTGCTGCGATCAATATTCCAACAGGAAGCGATTGGCGGCCGTTTTTAACAGACGAAATTGACATTGTCGTCGAAGCAACAGGCGAAAAAGGGGTATTCGAAGAAATTCGGCAAAAACGGCATAAAAATACGGTCGTCATTCCAGGAGAGGTTGCCTATATTATCGCCGAACTTGTCGAAGAAAAAGAAGCGCTAATTGCGACGCTAAAAAACGAAACGGCACGGCGCGATTTAATTTTTAACTCGACGCATGACGGCATGATTGTCGTTGATGAATTTGCGTATATTACGCATATGAACGACAGCGCAGCGTCGATGATTGAAGTGGACAAGCAAGAGGCGATTGGTAAACATATTTTACAAATCATTCCGACAAGCGGGCTGCCACGCGTATTAAAAACAAGACAAATTGAATTGCATCAAGAACTGGCACTAGAAAACGGGCGCAAAATTATTACGACGCGCATCCCGATGACCGATGAAACGGGGAGATTGCTCGGTGCTTTAGCTGTTTTTAAAGATGTCACAGAAGTAATGCAGCTTGCAGAAGAGCTGACGAATTTAAAAGAAATTCGCATGATGCTTGAGGCAATTATTCATTCATCGGAAGAAGCGATTTCGGTTGTCGATGAGTACGGCAACGGCATTTTAATCAACCCTGCGTACACGCGCATTACCGGTTTATCGGAAGAAGAAGTCATCGGAAAACCGGCAACGGCCGATATTGCCGAAGGGGAAAGCATGCATATGCAAGTATTAAAAACGCGCAAACCCGTCCGTGGGGTACGCATGAAAGTCGGACCGAAAAATCGCGATGTCATCGTTAATGTCGCCCCGATTATTGTAGACGGCACGTTAAAGGGGAGCGTCGGCATTATCCATGACGTCTCTGAAATTCAGCGCTTAACGAACGAATTAAATCGCGCGCGGCAAATTATTCGCACGCTCGAAGCGAAATATTCGTTTGCCGATATTATCGGAACGTCGGAAGAAATGATGGTCGCTATCGAGCAAGCGAAGCTAGCGGCAAAAACACCAGCGACGATTTTATTGCGCGGGGAATCAGGGACAGGAAAAGAGTTGTTTGCCCATGCCATTCATAACGCGAGCGACCGCAAATACAACAAATTTATTCGTGTCAACTGTGCTGCGATTTCGGAATCGTTGTTAGAAAGCGAGCTGTTCGGGTACGAAGAAGGGGCGTTTTCCGGCGCCAAGCGAGGCGGAAAACGAGGATTGTTTGAAGAAGCAAACAACGGCAGCATTTTTCTTGATGAAATCGGCGAACTTTCCGCCAATACGCAAGCAAAACTATTACGCGTGCTGCAAGAACGGGAAATTGTCCGCGTCGGCGGCACAAAGCCGATTCCGATTAACGTGCGCGTCATCGCCGCAACGAATGTCCATTTAGAAAAAGCGATTGCCGCCGGCACATTTCGGGAAGATTTATATTATCGGCTCAATCGAATGCCGATCCATATCCCGCCATTACGAGCGCGCAAGCAAGACATTCCGGCACTATGCCAGCATTTAATTCATAAACTAAATCAAGATTATGGAAGAAACGTCGAAGGGGTAACCGAAGCAGCGCTCCACTACCTTTCTTCTTATGATTGGCCAGGCAATGTGCGTGAGTTAGAAAACGTCTTAGGCCGAGCGATGATTTTTATGAAATTTAACGAAACATGGATTGACATTCACCATATTCCGCCGCTACAAATACTGCCCGATCGAAAGGAAGAGGTGATAACGGACGAAGACTTGCGTCCGCTTGACGAAATGCTCGAACAATATGAGGCGCAAATTATTGAAGCCGCACTCCGCGCCTGCCACGGCAACAAAACAGCAACCGCGAAGCGATTAAACATTTCGATTCGCAACCTTTATTACAAGTTAGAAAAGTACGGACTTGCAAAAACACACATGCAATAGTTTGCGTACCGTGCAAAAATATGCAAAGAGAAAATAAAGCGTTTTCAACGAACGTGTTCATTTGCCAAGTAGAACTGACAGAGTATTTGCCTTTTTTGTCGAAAAAAAGGTTCGTCAAGAAATGTTGGCACACTTTTTGCATTAAAGTTATAGTGACCGAAAACAAGAGAAAGAAGGGGTTGGATAGATGACATGAAGCTGCAAACACTCGTAGAGAAGGCAACCCAATCTACCGATATTACGGTAGCCGTCGCGGCAGCGGAAGACGAAGAAGTTATCGAAGCTGTGACGATGGCGGTAAATCATCAGTTCGGTCGCTTTCTTTTATACGGAGATCGCGACAAAATTACCGAGTTGTTAAAAAACTACCCAACAAACGATAACGTTCAAATCGTTCATGCAAATTCCGTCGCGGAGGCGGCAGAACTTGCAGTAAAAGCCGTTCACTCGAACGAAGCGAATGTACTAATGAAAGGGAATCTCCCGACCGCTACTATTTTAAAAGCGGTTCTTCATAAAGAATATGGGCTACGAACAGGCAATGTGCTCTCGCATGTCGCCGTATTTGAAGTTCCGAACTACGACCGCTACATGATTGTTACTGACGCGGCGATGAATATTGCACCAGATTTGGAACAAAAAATGCAAATTATTGCAAATGCAGTAACTGTTGCAAAAGCAATCGGCATCGAGACGCCGAAAGTTGCGCCGCTCGCGGCAGTCGAAGTCGTCAATCCAGCGATGGCAGCGACAATTGATGCTGCTGCGTTAACGATGATGAACGAACGCGGCCAGTTAAAAGGCTGCATTGTCAACGGACCGTTGGCGCTTGATAACGCGGTGTCCGAGCTTGCCGCAGCACATAAAGGGATAGCAAATGAAGTCGCAGGAAAAGCCGATATTTTGCTCGTCCCGAACATTGAATCCGGCAATATTTTATATAAATCACTTGTTTATTTTGCGAATGCAAAAGTGGGTGCTGTCATTGCAGGGGCAAAAGCGCCGATCGTATTAACGTCGCGCGCCGACTCGGCAGAAAGCAAACTTTATTCGTTAGCACTTGCGGTTTGTTCCGCATCTAAATAAATAAAGAAACTTGGGGAGGAAAACAACATGGAAATCTTCAAATACATGGAACAATACGATTATGAGCAATTACTATTTTGCCAAGACAAAGAATCTGGCTTAAAAGCGATTATTGCCATTCACGATACAACGCTTGGGCCAGCATTAGGCGGCACCCGCATGTGGATGTACGAATCCGAAGAAGCAGCGATTGAAGATGCGCTTCGCCTAGCGCGCGGCATGACGTACAAAAACGCAGCGGCAGGACTTAACCTTGGCGGCGGAAAAACGGTCATTATCGGCGACCCGCGCAAAGACAAAAACGAAGCGATGTTCCGCGCGTTCGGCCGCTTCATTCAAGGCTTAAACGGCCGCTATATTACAGCGGAAGACGTCGGAACAACAGTTGCAGATATGGACATCATTTACGAAGAAACCGATTACGTGACAGGTATTTCGCCAGCGTTCGGTTCGTCTGGAAACCCATCTCCAGTCACAGCGTATGGCGTATATCGCGGCATGAAAGCAGCAGCAAAAGAAGCGTTCGGCAGCGATTCATTAGAAGGAAAAACGATTGCTGTACAAGGCGTTGGCAACGTCGCATACAACTTATGCCGCCATCTTCATGAAGAAGGGGCAAAACTCATCGTCACGGACATTAACAAAGAAGCGGTGCAACGCGTTGTCGAAGAATTTGGCGCAAAAGCAGTTGACCCGAACGACATTTACGGCGTAGACTGCGACATTTTCGCACCGTGCGCGCTTGGCGGAATTATTAACGACCAAACGATTCCGCAATTGAAAGCAAAAGTAATCGCTGGGGCAGCGAACAACCAGTTGCGCGAAGCGCGCCATGGCGACATCATTCATGAAATGGGCATCGTCTATGCCCCAGATTATGTCATTAACGCAGGTGGTGTCATTAACGTTGCGGACGAACTATATGGCTACAACCGCGAACGGGCGATGAAAAAAGTCGAACAAATTTACAACAACATTGAAAAAGTGTTTGAAATCGCAAAACGTGACAACATTCCAACATACAAAGCAGCAGACCGGATGGCAGAAGAACGCATTGAAAAAATGCGTCAATCTCGCAGCCAATTTTTGCAAAACGGCCATCACATTTTAAGTCGTCGTCGCGGCCGTTAATATAAAGTGAAAGCGAGAGAACTCTCGCTTTCACTTATCAAATTGGAGGGTAGAAACGTTGCAGGAAAAAGAATATCGCATCTTAGTCATCAACCCAGGTTCTACTTCGACGAAAATCGGTGTATTTGATAACGAACGTTCCATTTTCGAAAAAACGATTCGCCATGATACGGAAGAAATTAAGCAATATAGATCGATTATCGACCAATATGAATTTCGCAAGCAGACGATTTTAGCCGCGTTGGATGAAGAAGGAATCAATATTTCGAAATTAAGCGCTGTATGCGGTCGAGGAGGACTATTGCGCCCAATTGAGGGCGGAACGTACCGCGTCAATGAACAAATGCTAACAGATTTGCGCAAAGGCTATTCCGGTCAGCACGCGTCCAATCTTGGCGGCATTTTGGCGCATGAAATTGCGACTGCGCTTAATATCCCGGCGTTTATCGTTGACCCGGTTGTCGTTGATGAACTGGATCCAATTGCCCGCATTTCAGGGTTTTCGCTCATTGAACGAAAAAGCATTTTCCACGCGTTAAACCAAAAAGCGGTAGCACGCCGCGTCGCCAAACAACTTGGCAAAACATACGAAGAAGTCAACCTTATTGTAGCGCATATGGGCGGCGGAATTACCGTTGGCGCACATAAGCAAGGGCGCGTCGTCGACGTAAATAACGGGCTAGATGGCGAAGGGCCGTTCAGCCCAGAGCGCGCCGGAACGGTGCCAGCAGGCGACCTTGTTTCGCTTTGTTTTTCTGGGGAATATTACCGCGAAGAAATAATGAAAAAGCTTGTCGGGCAAGGTGGATTAGTCGGCTATCTTGGAACGAACGATGCCGTGAAAGTCGAAAAAATGATTGCAGCCGGCAATGAAAAAGCGAAGCTCGTTTATAGCGCCATGGCATATCAAGTGGCGAAAGAAATCGGTGCAGCAAGCGCTGTATTAGCAGGAAAAGTCGACGCCATTGTTTTGACCGGCGGACTTGCGTACGGAAAAGGGTTCGTGAAAGAAATCGCCGACCGCGTAAACTGGATTGCGGAAGTGATTGTCCAACCTGGGGAAAACGAGCTACAAGCTCTTGCGGAAGGTGCATTGCGCGTATTGCGTGGCGAAGAAAAAGCGAAAGACTATCCCGGCAATGTTGTTGCCGCAAAGCGATAAAAGAAAGGAGCAACTACGATGGCAAAAGAGTATGATCTCGTCATATTAGGCGGCGGTACCGGCGGCTATGTTGCGGCGATTCGCGCAGCACAGCTTGGCTTAAAAACAGCCGTTGTCGAAAAAGGGAAGCTCGGTGGAACGTGTTTGCACGCCGGCTGCATTCCAAGCAAAGCGTTGTTGCGCAGCGCCGAAGTATATGCGCAAACGAAAGAAAGCGAAAAATTTGGCGTCTTCGCAAGCGATGTCACATTTGATTTTGCAAAAGTACAAGCGCGAAAAAATGCCATTGTTGAGCAACTACATAAAGGCGTTCAACATTTAATGAAAAAAGGAAAAATTGATGTATACGCAGGAACTGGCCGCATTTTAGGACCATCGATTTTTTCACCAATGCCAGGAACGATTTCCGTTGAAATGAACGACGGCAGCGAAAACGAAATGCTCGTTCCGAAAAACGTTATTATCGCTACAGGCTCCCGCCCGCGTACATTGCCAGGGCTTGAGATTGACGGACAGCTCGTCATTACATCCGATGAAGCGCTACAGCTTGATACGTTGCCATCGTCGATTATTATTGTCGGCGGCGGTGTCATCGGCATCGAGTGGGCGTCGTTATTAAACGACTTTGGGGTACAAGTAACGGTGCTAGAATATGCGGACCGCATTTTGCCGACCGAAGATCGCGACGTATCGAAAGAGATGGAAAAACTGTTGAAAAAACGCGGCATTCAAATTGTCACGAACGCGAAAGTGTTGCCAGAAACGCTCGAAAAAGGCGAAGGTGTGACGATTAAAGCAGAACATAAAGGAGAACAAAAAGCGTTCACCGCTGATAAAATGCTCGTTTCTGTCGGCCGCCAAGCAAATATTGAAGGCATCGGCTTAGAAAATACAGAAATTGTCGTCGAAAAAGGATTTATTCAAACGAATGAGTTTTACCAAACGAAAGAATCACACATTTATGCAATCGGCGATGTCATCGGTGGCTTACAACTTGCGCACGTCGCTTCCCATGAAGGCATTGTCGCGGTCGAACATATTGCAGGGCATCAGCCAACGCCAATCGACTATACGATGATTGCGAAATGCGTATATAGCCGCCCAGAAGTCGCAAGCGTCGGCTTAACGGAAGAAGAAGCGAAAGCGAAAGGATATGACGTTAAAGTCGGCAAATTCCCGTTCAAGGCGATCGGCAAAGCGCTCGTATTTGGCGAAGCAGAAGGATTTGTGAAAATGATTGCCGATCAAAAGACGAACGATTTATTAGGCGTTCATATGGTCGGACCGCACGTCACCGACATGATTTCCGAAGCAGGTCTTGCGCGCGTCTTAGACGCAACGCCGTGGGAAGTAGCCCATACGATCCATCCGCACCCGACGCTTTCCGAAGCGATGATGGAAGCGGCGTTAGCAGTCGACGGCAAAGCGATTCATTTTTAAAGAAGAACAAGGAGGTTTTTTCGATGGCAGAAAATCGTCATCAAGCATTAGGCTTAAGCGATGAAGCGGTATTGGAAATGTATGAAACGATGCTTTTGGCTCGGAAAATTGATGAGCGCATGTGGTTGTTAAACCGCGCAGGGAAAATTCCGTTCGTCATTTCTTGCCAAGGCCAAGAAGCAGCACAAGTTGGCGCGGCGTTCGCATTAGACCGCACGAAAGACTATGTATTGCCTTACTATCGCGACATGGGCGTCGTATTGACGTTTGGCATGACCCCGACGGAATTAATGCTTTCTGCGTTCGCAAAAGCGGAAGACCCGAACTCTGGCGGTCGTCAAATGCCAGGGCACTTCGGGAAAAAGAAAAACCGCATCGTGACAGGTTCTTCTCCAGTTACAACGCAAGTACCGCACGCCGTTGGGATTGCGCTTGCAGCAAAAATGGAGAAAAAAGATTTTATCTCGTTCGTTACGTTTGGCGAAGGTTCTTCCAACCAAGGGGATTTCCACGAAGGGGCGAACTTTGCGGGCGTTCATAAATTGCCGGTCATTTTCATGTGCGAAAACAACAAATACGCGATTTCTGTTCCAATCGAAAAACAATTGGCGTGCGAAAAAGTGTCCGACCGTGCGATTGGTTACGGCATGCCTGGATATACAGTAGACGGAAACGACCCGCTGGAAGTGTATAAAGTCGTCAAAGAAGCGGCTGATCGTGCGCGCCGTGGCGAAGGACCGACGTTAATCGAAACCGTTTCTTACCGGTTGACCGCTCACTCGTCAGACGATGATGATCGCGTCTACCGTACACCAGAAGAACTAGCGGAAGCGCGTGCGAAAGATCCGATTCTTTCGTTTGCGAACTACTTAAAAGAAGTCGGGGTGCTAACGGAAGCGCTAGAAAAAGAAATTCACGACCGCGTCATGAAACAAGTAAACGAAGCGACGGACTATGCAGAAAAAGCGCCATACGCAGAGCCTGAACATGCATTAAAGTACGTATACGCTGAGAAGTAAGGGGGAACTTATCGATGCCAGTCATTTCATATATTGATGCCGTTACGATGGCGATTCGTGAAGAAATGGAACGTGACCCACGCGTTTTTGTACTAGGGGAAGACGTTGGGAAAAAAGGCGGGGTATTTAAAGCAACGCAAGGGCTATACGAGCAATTTGGCGAAGAGCGCGTCATCGATACGCCGCTTGCCGAATCGGCGATTGTTGGGGTCGGAATTGGTGCGGCGATGTACGGGTTGCGGCCAATTGCGGAAATTCAGTTTGCCGACTTCATTATGCCAGCTGTCAACCAAATTATTTCGGAAGCTGCGCGGATTCGCTACCGTTCGAACAACGACTGGAACTGCCCAATCGTCATTCGTGCGCCATACGGCGGCGGCGTGCACGGAGCGCTTTACCATTCGCAATCAGTCGAAGCAGTATTTGCAAATCAACCGGGGCTAAAAATCGTCATGCCATCGACGCCTTATGACGTCAAAGGATTGTTAAAAGCAGCGATTCGCGACGAAGACCCAGTCTTATTTTTCGAGCATAAACGCGCGTACCGGTTAATTAAAGGGGAAGTGCCGACAGACGATTACGTCTTGCCAATCGGTAAAGCGGACGTCAAACGCGAAGGCGACGATATTACGGTCATTACGTACGGATTGTGCGTCCATTTTGCGTTGCAAGCGGCAGAACGCGTCGCGCAAGACGGCATTTCTGTGCACGTATTAGACTTGCGCACGGTGTACCCGCTCGATAAAGAAGCGATTATTGAAGCGGCAAGCAAAACAGGAAAAGTGTTGCTTGTGACAGAAGACAATAAAGAAGGAAGCATTATGAGCGAGGTGGCGGCAATTATTGCGGAGCATTGTTTATTTGACTTAGATGCGCCAATTATGCGCCTCGCTGGTCCAGACGTTCCGGCCATGCCATATGCGCCGACGATGGAAAAATTCTTTATGGTCAACCCAGACAAAGTCGAAAAAGCGATGCGCGAGTTAGCGGCGTTTTAATGTATGCAGGAGCAACAGGTATTCGAGAACCAATACGAAAAGCGGAGGATGGCGGCTGACGGCAACATCAGCCTCCATTTTCACCTGAGTTCGGCAGTTTTTAATCAAGATAGGAGGTCATCAATGTGGCAATCGAAAAAATTACTATGCCGCAATTAGGCGAAAGTGTCACGGAAGGCACGATTAGCAAATGGCTCGTTTCTGTCGGCGATAAAGTAAATAAATACGACCCAATCGCAGAAGTGATGACAGATAAAGTAAACGCGGAAATCCCTTCGTCGTTTACAGGCGTAATTAAAGAAATTATCGCTCAAGAAGGCGAAACATTGCCAGTTGGTGCGGTCATTTGCACAATGGAAACAGAAGGAGAAGGGGCAGTGACAGCTGAAACAGCAGAAGCACCAAAAGCAGAAGCGGCTGCACCAGCACCAACACAAACACAAGCACAAGCGCCGAAAAAGCCGGCAGGCGAAAAAGGACGATATTCGCCAGCGGTGCTTCGCCTTGCCCAAGAGCATAACATCGACCTAGAACAAGTACAAGGAACAGGCATGGGCGGCCGCATTACGCGCAAAGACGTGTTGAAATTAATCGAGTCTGGCAACGTTCCAACGCCAAGCCAAACAGCAGCTCCGGTTCAAGCGCAAGCGCCTGTGCAAACGGTGCAAGAAGCGCCAAAAGCGGAAGCTCCAGTTTCGGCAGCGCCAAAAGCAGCCGCTGCGCCTAGCGTTCCAGTGCAAGCAGGCGATATTGAAATTCCTGTCACACCAGTCCGGAAAGCAATCGCGACAAACATGCTGCGCAGCAAGCATGAAGCGCCGCATGCGTGGACGATGGTCGAAGTCGATGTGACGAACTTAGTGGCATACCGCGATTCGATTAAAGACGAGTTCAAAAAGCGCGAAGGCTTTAACTTAACGTATTTTGCGTTCTTTGTCAAAGCAGTCGCGCAAGCGTTAAAAGAATTCCCACAAATCAATTCGATGTGGGCAGGCGACAAAATTGTGCAGAAAAAAGACATTAACATTTCGATTGCGGTAGCGACAGACGACGCATTATTCGTTCCGGTCATTAAACATGCCGACGAAAAATCGATTAAAGGCATTGCGCGTGAAATCGCGGAATTAGCGGCAAAAGTACGCGCCGGCAAACTTCGCCCAGAAGATATGCAAGGCGGCACATTTACCGTCAACAACACCGGTTCATTCGGCTCGGTGCAATCGATGGGCATTATTAACTATCCGCAAGCGGCGATTTTACAAGTCGAATCGATCGTCAAACGCCCGGTCGTGAAAGACGGCATGATCGCCATTCGCGACATGGTCAATCTTTGCTTATCGCTTGACCACCGCGTCCTTGACGGCTTAATTTGCGGCCGCTTCTTAGCGCGCGTCAAAGAAATTTTGGAAAACACATCCAAAGACAATACGCCGATTTATTAAACAAAAGAGGGTGTCTGCTCGGGGCCCCTCTTTCTTCATATCATCATTAATTGCAGTTGTTCGTTGCCCAAGCTGTCTATATATACTACAATAAATATGGAATGAATGTTTCAAAAATTGAAAAGAAAGCGCTTTAAAGTCTTCAAAGGGGAGGGATTATTTGTGGCGGATCTTTCGACAATGAAAAACGTGTCATTTCCGATTCCGAGTTATGAGGAATGGAAAGAAGAAGTCGAGAAATCGTTAAAAGGAAAACCGATTGAAAAATTGCACTCGATGACGTATGAACAATTGCAGCTTAAGCCAATTTATACTAGCCAAGATTTGCAATCCCTTGAGCTTGAACAATATCCAGGCTTTCCAAGCTATGTGCGCGGGACGGAGCCGAATGAGTATATCGGCAAGCCGTGGGCGGTCAGCCAAGAGCTTTTTGCATCGAGTCCGAAAGAATGGAACGAAATCGTCAAGCACGACTTAGCGAGAGGGCAAACGGAAATTCATCTTGTGTTAGATCGACTAGGGTTCTCTGTGACGTCGCTAGAGGATGTGGAAACGATGTTTTCCGGCATTCCGCTTGAACGCTATTCGATTCGCGTCGATGCGGGCGTGTGTTCGCTGCCGTTTGTCGCGCTCTTTGTCGCTTATTTGCAAAAGCAATCGCTTTCACTTCATCACGTGCGCGGCACAATTGGTATGGATCCGCTTTCGGCACTAGCAGTAAATGGAGAACTCTCTATTTCTCTTTCGACACTGTATGATGTGATGGCAGATGCAACGAAATGGGCGAAAGAACAGATGCCTCATATAAAAACGATCATCGTTCATGGGGAACCGTATCATAACGGCGGAGCGAATGCGGTGCAAGAGTTAGCGTTTTCGTTTGCGGCTGCCGTCGAATATATCAACGAATGCTTAACGCGTGGATTGACCGTCGATGAGGTGGCAGAACGGATGAGCTTTTCGTTTGCCATCGGTGCTGACTTTTTTATGGAAATCGCGAAACTGCGCGCGGCTCGTGCGATGTGGTCGAATATTGTTCAAGCGTTTGGGGGCAACGAATCGTCCCAAAAAATTTCACTTCATGCGCGAACGTCGTATTTTACGAAAACGGTTTATGACCCGTATGTGAACATGCTTCGGGCATCAGCGGAAGCATTTGCCGCGATTGTCGGTGGAGCGAATAGTTTACACGTTTCCCCGTTTGACGAAGCGATTCGACCAGCAGATGAATTTTCCCGAAGAATTGCCCGCAATACGCAATTAATTTTATTAGAGGAAGCACATATCGGGAAAGTCATCGACCCAGCTGGCGGTTCGTATTACGTCGAAACGTTAACTGCACAAATCGCTGAACAAGCATGGAAGCTATTTCAACAAATCGAAGCAACTGGCGGCATGACAAAAGCGCTCCAAGCAGGAGTGGTTCAAGCAGAAATCGAAAAAATCGCTAAACTCCGCGAGCAAAACGTCAAAACGCGTAAAGAACGAATCATCGGTACAAACGTCTATGCGAATTTAGCAGAGCCAAAACCAGATATACAATCTGTATCGTCGCCAAAAGACGAATCGTGTGGTGGCGAAACGATGGAGCGAAACGGAAATTGGGTAGATAGCGCCATTGCTTTCGTTCATCGTCGAGCGACCGCTCGAGGAATCGATGCTGCGCTTGCGATGACCGGTTCGTCGGTTGCCATTTCCCCGATTCGTCAATGGCGGTTGTCTGAGCCGTTTGAGCAACTGCGCCAAGCAGCGGAGCGGCATTTAGAAACGCACGGAAAGCGTCCAACCGTGCATCTCATCAACCTCGGCGCGATCGCCCATCATAAAGCGCGCGCAGATTTTATGACCGGCTTCTTTGAAGCAGGTGGGTTTGCTGTCATGAAAAATGATGGCTATATGTCGACTGACGAGGCGATAAAAGGAGCGTTGGAAGGAGACGGAACGCATTATATCATTTGCGGAACGGACGAAAGCTATCCGGAAGCAGTTCCAGCGATTGCGAAAGCGTTAAAGGGTGCGAATCCGCCGCGAAACGTCTACGTCGCTGGAAAACAACCACCGGAAACCGAAACCGCTTTTGTAGAAGCTGGAGTGGACGGATTTATTCACATCGGTTCCAATTGTTATGAAACGCTTGTGGCGTTTATGAAAGAAATGGGGGTGGCGTTAGATGGGGCGGAAAGTTGATTTTACGAATATTCCTTTGCACTGGGAAAAATCGGCCAACGAGCAGCAATGGAAGCAGGCAATCGAAGAAAAGTTGCAAACATCAATTGACGACCTTTTTTTCCAAACGAACGAACAAATTGCGCTCAAACCGTTATATACGAAAAAAGATATCGAAGGATTGGATTTTCTTGACTATATGCCAGGCATTCCGCCATATTTGCGAGGACCGTATCCATCGATGTACGTCAACCGTCCGTGGACGATTCGCCAATATGCCGGTTTTTCCACGGCAGAAGAAAGCAACGCCTTTTATCGCCGCAATTTAGCGATGGGGCAAAAAGGGTTGTCGGTTGCGTTTGATCTTGCCACCCACCGCGGCTATGATTCTGATCATCCGCGCGTCGTCGGCGATGTCGGCAAAGCAGGGGTAGCCATCGACTCGATTTTAGATATGAAAACTTTGTTCGACGGCATTCCGCTGGACCAAATGTCGGTATCGATGACGATGAACGGCGCCGTATTGCCAATTATGGCGTTTTACATCGTGACGGCGGAAGAGCAAGGTGTCACGCAAGACAAGCTATCAGGGACGATTCAAAACGACATTTTAAAAGAATATATGGTGCGCAATACGTACATTTATCCGCCAGAAACGTCGATGCGCATTATTGCCGACATTTTTGCGTATACCGCAAAATATATGCCAAAATTTAACAGCATTAGCATTTCCGGCTACCATATGCAAGAAGCAGGTGCGCCGGCCGATATTGAACTTGCCTATACGCTTGCCGATGGGCTCGAATATGTACGCACAGGCTTAAAAGCTGGGATTGACGTTGATTCGTTCGCCCCGCGTCTGTCGTTTTTCTGGGCGATTGGCATGAACTATTTTATGGAAGTGGCAAAAATGCGGGCGGCACGCGTCATTTGGGCGAAGATGATGCAAACATTTAACCCGAAAAATCCGAAGTCGTTAGCACTTCGTACACATTCGCAAACATCCGGCTGGAGTCTAACCGAACAAGACCCGTTCAATAACGTTGTCCGCACGTTGATTGAAGCACATGCAGCGGCGATGGGGCATACGCAGTCGCTCCATACGAACGCGCTTGATGAAGCGATTGCCCTGCCGACCGATTTCTCTGCGCGCATCGCTCGCAATACGCAGCTTTATTTGCAAGAAGAAACGGGCATTTGCCGCGTCATCGACCCGTGGGCAGGTTCGTATTACGTCGAAACGTTGACGAACGAACTCATGAAGCGCGCGTGGAAGCATATTGAAGAAGTCGAAGCCTTAGGAGGCATGGCGAAAGCGATTGACACGGGGCTGCCGAAAATGCGCATTGAAGAAGCAGCGGCAAGACGGCAAGCGAAAATTGATTCTGGGGCAGAAACGATTATTGGCGTGAACAAATATCGTCCGGAAAAAGAAGTACCAATCGACATTTTAGAAGTCGACAATACGGCCGTTAGAGAGCGGCAAATCGAAAAACTAAAACAATTGCGCGCTTCTCGCGACGAAGAGCGCGTGCAGCGGGCATTAGATGCGATTACAAAAGCGACAGAAACAGGCGAAGGGAACTTATTAGAATTGGCGGTAGAAGCTGCGCGCGCACGCGCGACGTTGGGCGAAATTTCGTACGCGATTGAAAAAGTGGCGAAGCGCCATAAAGCCGTGATCCGCTCGATTAGCGGGGTCTACAGCGCGGAATTTACGAACGAAGAAGAAATTGCGCGCGTGAAAAAAATGACCGATGAGTTTTATGAACTCGAAGGGCGCAGACCGCGCATTATGATTGCCAAAATGGGGCAAGACGGCCACGACCGCGGTGCGAAAGTCATTGCGACAGCATTTGCGGACTTAGGGTTTGATGTCGATATCGGACCGCTTTTCCAAACGCCGGAAGAAACGGCGCGGCAAGCGGTCGAAAACGACGTGCACGTCGTCGGGATGAGCTCGCTTGCGGCAGGACATAAAACGTTATTGCCGCAGCTTGTCGAAGAATTGCGCAAATTAGGGCGCGAAGACATTTTAGTCGTCGTCGGGGGCGTCATTCCGCCGCAAGACTATGAATTTTTATACGAACATGGTGCTGCAGCTATTTTTGGTCCAGGAACCATCATTCCGACCGCCGCGGAAAAAGTATTGCGGGAAATTTACAAGCGGCTTGGCTATGAGGAAGTGGAACAATGAATGAACACACATCCCGACCAGAATGGGTACGTGAGGGGCAAGCGGACGAGTTTGCAACCGCATACGTCAAAGGAAGCGAAGCACTGCCAAAACCATCCGCGCGTTTTGTGAAACGGAAAGAGCGTTCGGTCGCTGAGTATGTCGAAGGGGTGCGTAACAACGACCGCACGATTTTAGCGCAGGCGATTACCCTTGTCGAAAGCAATGCGGCGAAACATATGGAAACAGCGCAACAAATTTTAAACGAATTGCTCCCGTACGTTGGAAAATCGGTTCGCATCGGCATTACCGGTGTTCCAGGAGCAGGAAAGAGTACGTTTATTGAAGCGTTCGGGCAGTTTTTATGCGAACAAGGGCATCGGGTCGCGGTATTAGCTGTCGACCCGAGCAGCTCAATAACTGGCGGCAGCATTCTTGGCGATAAAACGCGAATGGAAAACTTAGCACGCCATCCGCGCGCCTTTATCCGTCCGTCGCCATCGGGCGGGACGCTTGGCGGCGTGCACCGGAAAACGCGGGAAACGATGCTTTTATGTGAAGCGGCTGGATATGACGTTATTTTAGTTGAAACGGTCGGCGTTGGGCAAAGCGAGTTCGTTGTGCGCGGCATGGTTGATTTCTTTATGCTTTTGGCGCTTACAGGAGCGGGCGACGAACTGCAAGGCATGAAAAAAGGAATTATGGAGCTTGTCGATGCGGTTGTCATTAATAAGGCGGACGGGGACAACAAACCAAAAGCGTTGGCGGCAAAAGAAGAGTATAACCAGTTTCTCCATTATTTACGTCCAGCAACTCCAGGATGGGAAACGAAGGCGTATACGTGCTCAGCGCTTTACAGTGAAGGAATTGAAGATATTTGGCGTGTCGTTGAAACGTTTGTTACGGTGACAAAGCAATCAGGCGTATTTGACACGCGCCGCCGCCATCAACTAAAAGATTGGGTATATGCGATGATTAAAGACTATTTAGAAACGAGCTTTTTCGCCCATCCGCTTGTAAAAGAAAAATTGCCGATTATCGAAAACCACGTCATGTCGGGAACGAAAGCGGTCACACAAGCAGTGCAAGAATTAATTGCCGCATATGAAAGTAGGTAATAGCGAAAAAATATGGTACGATAAAAAGAAAGGAGGGGTAATGTGTTTCAATTTCAATTTTTTAACGACATCGTTGAACAAGCACGGCGCGAGATCGTAGCAGCAGGCTACGAAGAGTTGCGCACACCGGAAGACGTGGATCAAGCGTTTGCGCGCAAAGGGACAACGTTAGTAATGATTAACTCTGTCTGCGGCTGCGCCGGTGGCATTGCGCGCCCAGCAGCAGCCCATGCGATTCATTACGACAAGCGTCCCGACTATTTAGTGACTGTATTTGCCGGTCAAGACAAAGAAGCAACGGCAAGAGCAAGAGAATATTTTGAAGGGCATCCGCCGTCGTCGCCATCGTTTGCGCTATTAAAAGACGGGAAACTTTGCGCGATGATTCCACGTCATGAAATTGAAGGGCATGAGCCGGTCGCTGTTATCCGAAAGTTGCAGGAAGCGTTTGAGCAATATTGCGATGAGGTGTAAGCGCGGAGGATAGCGATGATAAAAATCGGATACCGAACGGCGAAAACAGCGATCGGCACCGCGCTTTCCATTAGCATCGCCCAGTGGCTCGGGCTGCACAATTTCGCGTCTGCCGGCATTATTACGCTTTTATGTATTCAAGTGACGAAAAAGAAATCGCTACAAACGGCGTGGGCGCGCTTTCTTGCGTGCGTGCTGGCAATGCTGTTTTCGTTCGTATTTTTTCAAATTGCTTACCAACCGTGGACGATTGGGCTGTTATTGTTGACGTTTATTCCAGTAACCGTCCGATTGAACATTACCGAAGGAATTGCGACAAGTTCGGTCATCATTCTTCATTTTTATGCGGCAAAGCAGTTTACGTTTTCGGTCGTTGTGAATGAACTAATGCTCATTTTCATTGGCATCGGGGTGGCGCTCGTTGTCAATGTATATATGCCAAGCGTCGAAAACAAATTAAAAGAATATCAGCGCATTGTGGAAGATTTGTTCCGCATCATTTTTAAAGAAATTGTCCGCTATTTGCGGACGAATGAAATGAACTGGGACGGAAAAGAGCTAGCGCTTGCTGGGGATGTGCTGCAACAAGCAAAGCAGGCGGCGCTGCGCAATATGGAAAACCACTTTTTGCGAAACGAAGACGGGTATTACCACTATTTTCGCATGCGCGAAAAACAGCTAGAAATTATCGAGCGCGTCTTGCCGCTTGTTACGTCCCTTACATATACGGTCGACCAACGCAACATGATTGCCGATTTTATGGACGAACTAAGCGATGCCATTCACCCAGGCAATACAGCGGAGCGGTTTCTCCGGCAGTTAAATGACATGCGAAAACAGTTTGAAACGATGCCGCTTCCGAAAACGCGCGAAGAATTTGAAGAGCGAGCAGCGCTCCTTCATTTAGTGAAAGAATTAGAGCAATATTTAATGATAAAAAGCCAATTTCGCGTTTCGTAAACGTATGCTTGTCGCCCTTTTTTCACACGATAAAGAAAAAAGGGGGATCGCGTATGCGTGTTCTACTGATATTCCTGCTTTTATTTGGGGCAACACCAGCAAAAGCAGAACGTCCGCCGTTTATTATTGTCAATAAAGCGACAAACCAACTTGCTTTTATTCAACACGGGAAAATTGAAGCGATTTATCCGGTCGCGACAGGGGTGGCGACTCATTTAACGCCGGAAGGGTTGTTTACGGTAACAGTAAAAGCGAAAAATCCGTATTACCGAAAGAAAAACATTCCAGGGGGGGCGCCGAACAACCCGCTCGGTACACGATGGATCGGGTTTGATGCGTACGGAACGGACGGTCGAACGTACGGGATTCATGGGACGAACAACCCGCAGTCGATCGGGAAGTACATTACGCAAGGCTGTGTCCGCATGCATAAAAAAGATGTGGAAGAACTGTATGAAAAAGTGCCGATTGGCACGAAAGTAGCGATTGTCCGCAGCAACGAACCGTTTGTTGCCATTGCGAAAAAATACGGGGCGCTGTAATAAAAAAGGGCGACAGTTGTCGCCCTGTTAAAACCACATCCGAAGTCCTGTTAACAGCGTCGTTAATAACATCGAGCCGAGCATTAAATAGACAACTAATTTTTGTGTTTTTTTGCGGGACATAAAGTAGCCTCCCTATCAAACATATTACCATTGACCATTGTATCGCTATTTTTTCGAACGGACAAGCACCATTTTTACAACGAAGGGGAGAGGAGAAATGAACGTAAAGAAAGTAGACCATATCGGCATTGCTGTTACGTCGATTGAGAAAGCGCTGCCATTTTATGTCGATACGTTACAGCTTGAATTGCTTGGCATCGAAGAAGTCGAGTCAGAAAAAGTGAAAGTAGCGTTTTTGAAAGTAGGCGATGTAAAGCTTGAATTGCTTGAGCCGACGTCACCAGATAGTGCGGTGGCAGCGTTTATTGCGAAACGAGGGGAAGGCATTCACCATGTCGCCCTTGGCGTGGACGACATTCAGGCGCGCATTGACGAATTGAAAACAAACGGAATCCGCATGATTCATGACGTGCCAAAAACGGGTGCTGGCGGGGCACTTGTTGCATTTATGCATCCGAAATCCGCACATGGGGTGTTATATGAACTATGTGAAAAAACGGATAAAGGGGTGCGTCACGAATGATGGACATGTACGAAAAAATAAATGAGCTATACGACCGCCGCCGGGAAATTGAATTAGGCGGCGGCGACGATAAAATTGAAAAGCAGCACGCAAAAGGGAAACTCACGGCACGCGAACGTATTGATCTCCTTTTAGATCAAGGAACATTTGTCGAGTTAAATCCGTTTATTGAACATCGTTGCACCGATTTTGGCTTAGAAGGCAAAAAAGGGCCGGGCGATGGGGTCGTGACTGGTTACGGGAAAATTGACGGGCGCACCGTATTTGTATTCTCACAAGATTTTACCGTATTTGGCGGCGCCTTAGGGGAAATGCACGCAAAGAAAATTGCTAATATTATGGATTTAGCGGCGAAAACAGGTGCGCCAGTGATTGGACTGAACGACTCTGGCGGTGCACGCATTCAAGAAGGAGTACTGTCTCTTGACGGGTACGGGCATATTTTTTACCGCAATTCGATTTATTCGGGCGTCATTCCGCAAATTTCGGTGATTATGGGGCCATGTGCCGGCGGCGCCGTGTATTCGCCAGCGATTACCGATTTTGTTTTTATGGTCGAAAAAACGAGCCAAATGTTTATTACCGGTCCAAAAGTAATCGAGACAGTGACGGGCGAAAAAATTAGTGCCGAAGATTTAGGTGGCGCGCGCGTTCATAATACGATTAGCGGAAATGCGCATTTTGCTGGGGCGACAGAAGAAGAAGTGCTTGCGCAAGTACGCCGGTTGCTGAGTTATTTACCAGCAAACTGTCAAGAAAAGCCGCCAGTTGTGCCCGTTGCCAATGAGGATGACTATCGTCCGGATTTAGCGGATGCGATTCCGGTCGATGCGGTCAGACCGTATGATGTGCGAAACGTTGTGCTGCAAGTCGTCGACGAGGGCTCATTTATGGAAGTGCAAAAAGATTTCGCGAAAAATATTGTCGTCGGTTTTGCGCGCATCAAAGGAGAAGTCGTCGGGCTTGTGTGCAACCAGCCGAAGTTTATGGCGGGCGGACTTGATATTGACTCGTCCGATAAAGCGGCGCGCTTTATTCGTTTTTGTGACTCGTTCAATATCCCGATGATTACGTTTGAAGATGTCACTGGCTTTTTCCCTGGCGTTAAACAAGAGCATGGAGGCATCATTCGCCACGGGGCGAAAATTTTATATGCCTACTCGGAAGCGACCGTGCCGAAAATTACGGTGATTTTACGGAAAGCATACGGCGGGGCATATGTTGCATTAAACAGCAAATCGATTGGAGCCGATGTCGTGTACGCATGGCCGAACGCGGAAATCGCGGTCATGGGACCACAAGGAGCGGCGAATATTATTTTTGCGAGCGAAATCGAAAACAGTCCGAATCCAGAAGAAACGCGGGCGCAAAAAATCGAGGAATATCGCGACAAATTCGCCAACCCTTATGTTGCCGCAAAATACGGCATGGTCGATGACGTCATCGACCCGCGCGATACACGAATCAAACTCATTCAAGCATTGGACATGCTTCGCCATAAGCATGAAGAGCGACCAAAGAAAAAACATGGCAATATTCCGCTGTAACGTTTTCCTCCGCATTTCGCGGAGGTTTTTTGCCTATGACAGATAGAGCGGAATCGTGTATACTTTTTTTGTATAGCATTTTTCCATACATATAGGGAGGCTAGCGATATGGTAAATGAACAACGGTTAGTAGAAGAATTTTTAGAGCTTGTGCAAATTGATTCGGAAACGAAAGACGAAGGCAAAATTGCGAAAGTGTTAAAGGAAAAATTTACGGCGCTTGGATTGCATGTGATTGAGGATGATACGACCGCGAAAACCGGTCACGGAGCGGGCAACTTAATTTGTACGCTCGAGGCGACAAAAGAAGGAGTCGATCCGATTTATTTTACGTCACATATGGATACGGTTGTTCCTGGAAAGGGCGTCAAGCCGTCGATTCAAGATGGCTACGTCATCACAGACGGTACGACGATTTTAGGGGCGGACGACAAAGCGGGTTTAGCAGCGATGTTTGAGGCGATTCGTGTGTTAAAAGAAAAACAAATCGCGCACGGTACGATTCAATTTATTATTACCGTCGGGGAAGAATCGGGGCTTGTTGGAGCGAAAGCGCTCGATCCGTCGCTTCTGCAAGCAAAATTCGGCTATGCGCTCGATAGCGATGGAAAAGTCGGAAATATTGTCGTTGCCGCACCGACACAAGCGAAATTAAAAGTCGTTGTGCACGGGAAAACGGCGCATGCCGGCGTTGCACCGGAGCGCGGCGTATCCGCGATTACGATTGCTTCGAAAGCGATTGCGCAAATGCCGCTTGGTCGTATCGATGAAGAAACGACCGCAAACATCGGTCGCTTTGAAGGCGGAACGCAAACGAACATCGTCTGCGACCGTGTCGATATTTTAGCGGAAGCGCGCTCGCTCGTTCCAGAAAAAATGGAAGCGCAAGTCGCCAAAATGAAAGAAGCGTTTGAGCGCGTGGCAGAAGAAATGGGCGGCCGTGCGGAAGTAGAGGTAGAAGTCATGTATCCGGGCTTTAAATTTGGCGATGGCGACCATGTCGTCGAAGTGGCAAAACGAGCAGCGGCGAAAATTGGCCGTCCGTGCGAGCTTCTTCATAGCGGTGGAGGAAGCGACGCGAACGTCATCGCAGGATTTGGCATTCCAACGGTCAATTTAGCGGTCGGATACGAGGACATTCATACGACAAACGAGCGCATGCCGATTGAGGAATTAGTGAAAACAACAGAAATGGTTATCGCAATTATTGAAGAAGTAGCGAAATAATAAAAAATAGGGCATCCGTGCATAGGATGCTCTTCGTCTTTCCTAATGCTTATAGTATAATAAAAATATCGCATTGGATGGGGAGAGAAGTGGTGTGAGTAAAGTAGTCGTATTTCAGCTTGAGGAAGAGCAATATGCCATTCCGATTGACTATGTCGTGTCGATTGAAAAAATGAGTGAGCCGACAGGAATTCCGCATATGCCGGAGTATGTCGTAGGGGTTGTTCGCATTCGCGGCGAGTTAGTACCAGTATTGGATACGGCGCGCATTTTTTATCGTCGCCCATACGTTCTAACGGAAAAAACGCGGTTAG
Source organism: Anoxybacteroides voinovskiense (assembly GCF_014196205.1). Classification (GTDB taxonomy): domain Bacteria; phylum Bacillota; class Bacilli; order Bacillales; family Anoxybacillaceae; genus Anoxybacteroides; species Anoxybacteroides voinovskiense. The sequence continues at coordinate 30,553 of NZ_JACIDE010000029.1, forward strand.
TTGTCGTCCACACAGAGCAATTAACGGTAGCGTTTATTGTCGATGAGGCGAAAGAAATTATCGACCTTCCAGAAGAAACTATTAAACAAGTAAATTTGTTGGCATATCGAAACACCCCGTACTTTATTGGTGTTGCGAATTTGCCGGAGCGGCTTATTACGTTGTTGGACCCGAATCGTTTATTTATGAGTTTAGAAGGCGCAATGGACTTGAAAGAACAGATGGAAGCCACTAAATAGTGGCTTTTTTTATGTTTACATGATGTGGCTTTGTTGGTATCTTAAAGGATGAATAAACTTCTATTTTTCTTTTAATCTGTTTTTCATTTTCATGTATTATGTTGTTGAAGCAGGAGGGGGACTGTGATGAAAAAGATAAAAACGTTTTTTCAGTTGCCTTATGTATGTTGGACGGTAAAAATGTCATACTATCTACTTATACTGTTAGGGTTATTAATGATTTACGGATTTAAAATGACGAACTCTAGTGCGTTTATTTACAATGAGTTTTAAAGGGGGATTTTCATGGAATTATATACCCAAATAAAGAAATGGGCACAAATTGTTCCAGACCGCGTCGCTATTTCTTCTAATGGAAATGAACTGACATATAAAGAGCTCGAAACATATTCGAACGCACTTGCTGCTTTTATATGTGAAAAAATGAACGGCAATGATGCCCCAATCATCGTTTACGGACATATGGAACCATTGATGCTCGTTTGCTTTTTAGCGGCAGTGAAATCAGGAAGGGCGTATATTCCGGTAGATACAAGCATTCCGGAAGAACGGGTGAAAAAAATCATGGATGATTCCGGGGCGGCGTTATTTTTAACGCCAGGAAGTGTACCGGAAACGTTGAGAAATTACAGCCATTGCCTAATGCTTGAGGACAAGGAAATAAAAGAGGCAATTGCTTTATATGACGGACAGCAACCGCCTACCGATCAATTCGTTAGCGGGGAACAAAACTTTTACATTATTTATACATCAGGCAGCACCGGAAATCCGAAAGGAGTGCAAATTAGCTATAACAATTTAGCAAGCTTCGTCGAATGGCTGGTGTCTGATTTCGGGCTAAAAGAACAGCAACGGTTTTTGAACCAAGCACCGTTTTCGTTTGATTTGTCGGTGATGGATGTATACCCTTGCCTTTATTTAGGCGGAACGTTATGGACGATTTCAAAAGAGCTTATTGCCAATCCTAAATGGCTGTTTGAATCGCTGCAAGCATCCCATATTCACGTCTGGACGTCTACTCCTTCTTTTGCGGAAATGTGTTTAATGGATGAACGTTTTTCTGCGGAAATGTTGCCGTTTTTGGAAACCTTTTTATTTTGCGGGGAGATGTTGCCGAATGAAACGGCGCGCAAATTAAAACAGCGGTTTCCGAATGCGGTTGTTTATAACACGTACGGCCCGACAGAAGCAACGGTCGCTGTAACAAGCGTCGAGATAACGGAAGAAATTTTAAGCGAGTATCCGTCGCTTCCGGTTGGAGCAGAGAAGCAAGATGTGGAAATTTTTATCGTCGATGAAAATGGAAACGAAGTAGAGGATGGAGAAAAAGGAGAAATTATTATTACTGGCAAAAGCGTTAGCAAAGGGTATTGGCGGAACGAAGAACTGACGGAAAAATCGTTTTTCCGCTATAACAACAAGCCAGCGTATAAAACAGGCGATGTCGGCTATAAGAAAAACGGATGGTTATTTTGCGCGGGAAGGCTTGATTTTCAAATTAAATTAAATGGATATCGAATGGAAATTGAAGAAATCGAGGCGCAATTGCGAAAACTTTCGCTCGTCGAAAGTGCGGTTGTTGTGCCTGTTTACAAAGAAAATAAATGTCAATACTTAACGGCCGTTCTCGTGCCGAAAAAGCATACGTTTGAAAAAGAATATCAATTAACTGCCCATTTGAAAAAAGAATTGCAGCAGCTATTGCCAGCATATATGATTCCGAAAAAATTTGTTTACGTTTCCTCTTTGCCGATGACAAACAACGGCAAAGCAGATCGGAAAAAAATTGCAAATGAGGTTGGAGTATGATACCGTATTCGTCGTTTTCTTTTTTTATGATACTCGGGATTTTGTTGATTCCTGTAGTCGTGCTCGGGTATAAAGAAAAAAGGAGCATCGTGTACAACTCGTTTGTACACGTCGTCATTCTTCTTTTAGCGTTTGCATCGGACATCCATCAACTCGTTTCGTTTATTGTGTATATTTTTTGGCAAGTGATCTTAGTTCATTGGTACGCTTTTTATCGAAAAGAAAAAAACGAAGCGGGCGTTTTTTATGCCGTTGTGTTTCTAGCGCTCGTTCCTTTGCTCGTTACGAAGTTGCTTCCGGTATGGAGCATGGGCAACATCGTCGGATTTTTAGGCATTTCGTATTTAACGTTTAAAACGGTGCAAATGATTATCGACATGCGGGACGGGGCATTGAAAACAGTGACGGTAAAAGAACAGCTGATGTTCCTATTGTTTTCTCCTACGATTTCATCAGGACCGATCGATCGATTTAAACGGTTCCAAAAAGATATGGAGACAATCCCGACGCGAGAAGAATATCGTCTTCTTTTATACAAAGGAATTAACAAAATCTTTTTAGGATTTTTATATAAATTTATTATCGCTTACGTTATTAACGATCGGGTGATTGAAACGCCGTTTATTCAAGCACATACGCCTCTGTCGACGTTTATTTATATGTATGCGTATAGTTTATATTTGTTTTTTGATTTTGCCGGATATAGCGCGTTCGCCATTGGTGCAAGCTATATCATGGGAGTGAAAACACCGGAAAACTTTCATCTCCCGTTTTTAAGCAAAAATATGAAAGATTTTTGGAACAGATGGCATATGTCGCTGTCGTTTTGGTTTCGAGATTACGTGTATATGCGGTTTGTTTTTTGGATGATGAAGAAAAAGTGGATCCAAAATCGCTATACCGTTTCGTACATCGGATATTTTTTATTGTTCTTTCTGATGGGAGTATGGCATGGGCTTGAACTTCATTACGTCGCCTACGGGCTTTACCATGCAGCACTCATGATTTCTTACGATTATTTTGAACGGAAGAATAAACAGTGGAAAATTTGGAAGAAAAATAAAGGGACAGAAGTTTTATCGGTCATTATTACATTCCATGTAATTTGTTTTGGCTTTTTAATTTTTTCTGGTCGATTATTTTAATGGATGGAGGAAAAGAAAATGGAGATCAAAAATACAGTGCTTGAACTTTTAGAAGAAATTTGCCAAACGGACGTTGTGAAAGAAAATTTAAATATCGAGTTATTTGACGAAGGGCTGCTTGATTCGTTTGGGGTAGTGTCGTTATTGATGGGGATTGAGGAGAAATTAGGGATTCGTGTCGGCATTTCCGAAGTAGATCGGGAACAATGGTCGACGCCGAATAAAATTATCGCCGCATTGGAGAATTGGGCATGAAGCGACCGTCGTTTAGCCCGCTTTTAGCGGCTATCGTCCTTTTTTGCATGATTTTATTCATCCCAAACCAATATCTTCTGCCGCTCATTACAGATAAAAAGGTAGAAGAAGAGGCGGTTGACCTTGATTTTAATATGTTTCAAGGGGAAATTATTCAAAAGAAAATGCTAGCAAACCCTCACTATTTGCCGATTTACGGTTCATCGGAATTGTCGCGGCTTGACACGTTTCATCCGTCTAACTATTTTAAAGTCAATCCGATTGGGGTGACTCCTTTTCTTATCGGAAGAGGAGGAATGCAGTCTTTTGTCCATTTTTTAAATTTCGCTGACCAAAAAGACGGGCTTAAGCATAAAAAGCTATTATTTATTTTGTCACCGCAATGGTTTTATCAAGAAGGAGCGACGCAACAATCGTTCGGCGCTAACTTTTCGGCGCTGCAAGCATATCGGTTTGCACTCGAACCGAAAGTAAGCAAATCCTTGCAAATAGAAGGGGCGAAACGGTTGTTGACGTTTGATGTCGTGAAAAACGATGTGATGTTAAAGACGTTGTTAGAAGCGAAAGTGCAGCAAGATGGGACAACTAAAATGAAAGCAGCCGTCGTGAAGCCGTTTGCCTTTCTTGTCATGAAAGCATTGGAAAAACGCGATTTGCTGCATGCAATTTTAGATGTGCCACTCACAACGCTTCATCCACAGCCATCGTTAGTGAAAAATAAAACGTGGGATGAGCTAGAGAAAAATGCGGTCGAGCTGGCGAAAGCAAAGAGCACGAACAACCACTTTTACATCGATAACTTTTATTACAATAAAAGAATTAAGCCGAAATTTGAGCAGTTGAAAGGGTTTCGTAAAGACTCGAGGCTGCTTGCCTCGCCAGAGTATAAAGACTTTCAGCTAGTGCTTGACGTGCTAAAGGAAGCAAAAGCAAAACCGTTGTTTGTATCCGTTCCTGTTAACGGTTTTTGGTATGATTATATGGGGCTAAGCAAACAAGAGCGCGAAGGATATTATCAAAAAATTAAACAACAAATTGAAAAAGAAGGGTTCCCTGTCCTTGATTTAAGCAACCATGAATATGACCCGTACTTTTTAAAAGATACGATGCATTTAGGGTATAAAGGCTGGCTCCCAATTGATAAAGCCATTATCGAGTTTGTCCATCCACACTAGGTATCTGCCTATACACATTTTCCCTAGGTGCATATGCTATAAGCGAAGGAAAGTCTAGAGGAGGAATGAACGATGGACAGACAACAATGGCAACACGGAGGATATCCGGGGCACGGCGGCTATTATCCGCACTATCCGCACGGGCCGCATTACCCATATTATCCGTATTACCCGTATTATCCGCATCACCATCACCATCATTATCCTTACTATCCGTATTATCCGTCATACCCATACGGCGGTTATTCACACGGAGGATATTGAAAAGAAAGAAAAGAGTCCGAACAAAGGGCTCTTTTCTTTTAAACATAAAACTTGAATGAAAAAATGGACTATGGTATGTTCTTTGTTGAACAAACAAAAATAGAAAGGAACGTTTCAGATGGCAAAACAGCAAATCGGTGTCATTGGATTAGCGGTCATGGGAAAAAATTTGGCGCTTAATATTGAAAGCCGTGGGTATTCCGTTGCCGTATATAACCGTTCGCGCGAAAAAACAGACGAGTTTTTACAAGAAGCGAAAGGGAAAAATGTTGTCGGTACATATAGCATCGAAGAGTTTGTCAACGTGCTTGAGAAGCCGCGGAAAATTTTGTTGATGGTAAAAGCAGGTGCGGCAACAGACGCAACAATTGAGCAACTAAAGCCGTATTTAGAAAAAGGCGATATCGTCATCGACGGCGGCAATACGTATTTTAAAGATACACAACGCCGCAATAAAGAACTTGCGGAACTTGGCATTCATTTCATCGGGACAGGCGTCTCTGGTGGAGAAGAAGGGGCGTTAAAAGGACCTTCGATTATGCCAGGCGGACAAAAAGAAGCGCATGAATTAGTCCGCCCGATTTTTGAAGCGATTGCGGCAAAAGTCGATGGCGAACCGTGCACGACATACATCGGTCCAGACGGTGCGGGCCATTACGTAAAAATGGTGCATAACGGCATTGAATATGGGGATATGCAATTAATTGCCGAAGCATACTTTTTATTAAAGCATGTGCTCGGATTAAACGCCCAAGAGCTTCATGAAGTATTTGCCGAGTGGAATAAAGGGGAATTAGATAGCTATTTAATCGAAATTACGGCAGACATTTTCACAAAAATTGATGAAGAAACAGGCAAGCCGCTTGTTGATGTTATTTTAGACAAAGCAGGGCAAAAAGGAACAGGAAAATGGACGAGCCAAAACGCGCTCGATTTAGGCGTTCCGCTTCCAATTATTACGGAATCGGTATTTGCTCGCTTTATTTCCGCAATGAAAGAAGAGCGCGTGAAAGCAAGCAAGTTACTAGCAGGTCCAGCTGTGAAGCCGTATGAAGGCGATCGCGCGCACTTTATTGAAGCCGTTCGCCGCGCGCTTTACATGAGCAAAATTTGCTCGTACGCCCAAGGCTTTGCGCAAATGAAAGCCGCATCGGAAGAATATAACTGGAATTTACAATACGGGAATATCGCAATGATTTTCCGCGGCGGCTGCATCATTCGTGCGCAATTTTTGCAAAAAATTAAAGAAGCGTATGACCGCGACCCGGCGCTGCCAAACTTATTGCTTGACCCATACTTTAAAGAAATCGTCGAAAACTATCAACAATCGCTCCGCGAAATCGTTGCAACCGCAGCGATGCGCGGCATTCCAGTACCAGCGTTCGCTAGCGCCTTAGCCTACTACGACAGCTACCGGATGGAAACATTGCCAGCGAACCTTATCCAAGCACAGCGCGACTACTTCGGTGCCCACACATACGAGCGCATCGACAAAGAAGGCATTTTCCATACGGAATGGTTGAAATAAACGAACACCCCTAGGGCAAGAGGCTCTAGGGTTTTTTATTTCCTTTTTTAAAAGTTGTTTAATGTGTACATAATGTACAAATTGTACATATTATGATACTATAGGAGGTGAGGAGGCATGAGCATGTTAAAAGAATATCGTTTTACAGTTGCAAGACAAAACTTTACGCATATTTTTGATGATTTGCAGAAATACATCCCTTCTTTAGTGAAAGCCCGTAAAAAAAATGAGACAGACGGTGTGTTTCTCAATCGTATGCTCCTCGCACAGATTCTCGAACCGTATAAGTTCCACGTCGATATGAGAAAAGAAGAGGATGGAAGCTTTACGGCTTGGATTGAACCAATCAACGATTATGCGATGGGAGAAACGGAAGAGGAATGTCGTCGTGCGGCTGCTGTTGCAGCGCGCGAATTTGCCGAAGATTTCATCCATCATCCGCTAATGTTCGAGGCGAAAAATACGCAATCCCTTATTCCCTACGCGTTACGCATTTTGCTTTGCGAATCATTAGATGATATAGAGCATTTATTGTTCGGAGAAGCCGTTGCCGAAATTTAGAGATTTAAAACGGTATCTAGAGCGTAACGGATGGGAACAATACAAAAAAGGGGCGGATCATTATTATTATCGGAAATTTGTGAACGGGGAAGTATTAAAAACAAAAGTAAGCCATTCGTTGGGAAAAGAAATTCCTGTTCGTCTTTGGAAGAACATCTTAAAAAATCAATTAAAAATTACACAAGAAGAATTTAACCGAAATAGTTGACGGCATATTGTTTGCTATATGAATTGATATTGTTTTTGCTTTGCTCACATAACATTGAGCCACTTCGCTTATGGAAACGTGAGCACCCCATTTCCAGTGAAAAATACCGTATTGATATGGAGTGAGAGGTATTGATGCCTATCGAAACACCTTGATGTGGCACCTTTCGAGTGAAATCATGCTTCTGGATGCTCCTTGTCAAGATGCATCAGATTCACCATTCACTAAGTTGGAAGTGGCTCACAAAGATGTAATCAGTATGGATAATAAAATTAACCAAATAATTAAAAATTTTTATAAAAATAGTTATTTTTGATCTGGCAATATGTTATCATCATATTGCGAAAGGTGGTGATTCCAATAAAAGCAAAAG
>NZ_JACIDE010000030.1 GCF_014196205.1 Anoxybacteroides voinovskiense
CACCCGTTCCCATCCCGAACACGGAAGTTAAGCTCTCCAGCGCCGATGGTAGTTGGGGCTAGCGCCCCTGCAAGAGTAGGACGTTGCTAGGCGGACAACGGTTAGAGAACGGAAAACCGGTCTCTAACTTTTTTTGTCCAGTTTAATTTGCGTTTTTATTAACGCCATTAAAATCCTCTCCCCCATAAAAAGCACCGGCGGAAAAAGGTGCAAATAAAAAAGCGGCTAGCCTGTGTACAGGGTAGTCGCTTTTCTTATAAGGTAAGAAAGTATAAAATTTTACGATTAGGTGGGGCGCTGTCTAGCTCCAAGCGCCATCGGCTCGAGTTGCTCCGCCCCACGCTGCGGCGGCGAAGCCTCCTCGGTGGGGCTTGTGCGATCTTCGCCGATAGGCGGGCGCTTTGCGCTTTTCTTATTCCATCCGCTTAATTTCAATTCGCTTTTTCCGTTCTTCAGGGATTGCACGGTGGAGATGAATCATAAGCAGTCCGTGGTGATAGGTCGCTTCCACTCGCTCTTCTTTTACCGCAAACGGCAGCGCAATCGTTTTTTCCCACGTTCCTTGAAAAATCCCTTCTTCTACTAGCTCAAACCCTTCGAATTGCAAGTTGATTGTCGCTTTAATTTCCAACGTTTTATAATAAGTATAAAGTTCTACATGTTCTAAACTTTCCAATCCTGGCAGACAAATAACAATTAATAACTCGTTTTCTTTTTTATATATGTTTAAGCCAGAGCTGTTTTCAGATTTTGGTTGCTGTTGGAAAAAGGGTTGAAAGCTCCCCCAAAAATCATGTTGAAAAAACTGTTCCCACTGTTTTGTCCAGTCAGGAAATGCACCAAAAGGGTTTGTTTTCATCTCCCTCCCCCTTCTTTCCTTCGTATTCGCCCGAAACGAATCTACCTTATTTATATGTAGAAAATGACAATTGGTGAATTTAGCAAAAACCGAACATTATCTATATTTTTTTGTCAAATGTTCGATTCTATGTTGACATTTTAACAAAAACATTGATAAGATAGTGGTAACTTCATTACATTCCCTCATATAATCTTGGGAATATGGCCCAAAAGTTTCTACCCAATAACCGTAAATTATTGGACTATGAGGGAAAGGATCGGAACGGCTTTTTTTGCCATTCTATGGCCGAGGTATGCCCAGAACGATGCTTTCCCTTAGAACAGGAACGCTTGTTCTGGGTTTTTATTATGGTAAAAGCATGGGGTGAAATGAATGCAACCACTTGTCGGGATAATTATGGGAAGTCAATCGGATTGGGATACGATGAAATATGCCTGTGACATACTAACAGAGTTGGAAATACCGTTTGAAAAAAAAGTTGTTTCTGCTCATCGGACGCCTGACTACATGTTTGCATATGCCGAAACAGCCGAAGAACGAGGAATTAAAGTCATTATTGCTGGCGCTGGAGGAGCTGCACATTTGCCGGGAATGGTGGCGGCGAAAACAACGCTTCCGGTTATCGGGGTGCCGGTACAGTCGAAAGCGTTGAATGGGCTCGACTCGCTTTTATCGATTGTTCAAATGCCAGGCGGCGTACCGGTGGCAACGGTAGCGATCGGCAAAGCGGGAGCTACGAATGCTGGGCTTTTAGCAGCCGCCATTCTTGGAACGTACGAACCGAAATATATGGAAGCATTAAAAAAGCGAAGAGAACGTATTCGCCAAGACGTATTAGAAAGTAGTGATCAGCTTGAGTAAGCGTACCATTCTCCCAGGGCAGACAGTAGGCATTATTGGCGGTGGACAGCTCGGCCGGATGATGGCCATTGCCGCAAAAGAAATGGGGTTTCGTGTGGCGGTGCTTGACCCGGTGCCTAATTCTCCTTGTAGTCAAGTAGCAGATGTCGAAATTATTGGAGAATATAGCGATTTGGAAGCAATTAAAACATTGGCAGATGTCAGCGATGTGATTACGTACGAGTTTGAAAACATTGATGCTCATGCGCTTGATTGGCTAGTTCAGCATGCCTACGTCCCGCAAGGTAGCCAATTGCTAGCGATTACCCAAGACCGTGCGATGGAAAAAAAAGCGATTACTAATGCAGGGCTTCCTGTTGCACCTTATTTAGAAATTCACTCGGTGGATGAGTTATGGACGGGGGTGGAGCAGCTTGGCTTTCCGTGTGTGTTAAAAACGTGCCGCGGTGGGTATGACGGAAAGGGACAAGCAGTCATTCGCTGCCAAGAAGATATAGAGAAAGCAGCCGTGTTATTACAAGCAGGCGCTTGCGTATTAGAAAGTTGGCTTTCTTTTGAAAAAGAAATTTCGGTAATTGTTGTCCGTAATGGATTAGGCGAAACGAGTGTTTTTCCAGTAGGGGAAAACATTCATGTGGAGAATATTTTACATCAAACAATCGTCCCTGCTCGTACATCGGAAGCAGCGCAAGAAAAGGCCATCTCGTACGCGAAAACGTTGGCGCAACATTTTGAGCTTGTAGGTACGCTGGCGGTCGAAATGTTTTTAACAAACGAAGGAAATATATATATTAACGAACTTGCCCCTAGACCACACAACTCTGGTCATTATACAATTAATGCTTGTGCAACGTCTCAATTTCAGCAGCACGTTCGTGCCATTTGTAATTGGCCGTTAGGAAGTACGAAATTGTTGACGCCGGCAGTGATGGTCAATATTTTAGGTGAGCATGTGCAGCCGATCATGGACAATATTGCGAAACTACAACATGCCCATCTGCATTTGTATGGGAAAAAGGAAGCGAAGAAAAAACGGAAAATGGGGCATGTCACGGTGCTTGCGGAAACGGTGGAAGACGCGTTGCAACTCATCAGCAGCTTTCACATTTGGAAAGAGGAGGATACACATGATTGAACGGTACACTAGACCAGAAATGGGAGCGATTTGGACTGAAGAAAATCGCTTTAAGGCATGGCTAGAAGTCGAAATTTTAGCGTGTGAAGCGTGGTCGGAGCTTGGAGTTATTCCAAAAGAAGACGTAGAGAAAATCCGAAAACATGCTTCATTCGACATTCAGCGCATTAAAGAAATTGAGGAAGAAACGCGCCACGATGTTGTTGCTTTTACCCGAGCGGTTTCAGAAACGCTTGGTGAAGAGCGAAAGTGGGTGCATTATGGACTTACATCGACCGATGTTGTCGATACAGCATTATCGTATTTATTAAAGCAAGCCAATGAGATTTTATTGCGCGATTTAGAGAATTTTATTCACGTGTTAAAGGAAAAAGCGCAAGAGCATAAATACACAGTGATGATGGGGCGCACACATGGCGTTCATGCCGAACCGACGACGTTTGGCTTAAAACTAGCGCTTTGGTATGCGGAAATGCAGCGAAACTTAGAGCGTTTCAAGCAAGCGGCAGAAACGGTGCGTGTCGGAAAAATTTCCGGTGCCGTCGGAACGTATGCAAACATTGAGCCGTTTGTTGAAAAATATGTGTGTGAAAAACTCGGATTAGAGCCAGCGCCAATTTCGACGCAAACGTTGCAGCGTGACCGCCATGCGCATTACATGGCGACGTTGGCGCTAATTGCGACATCGATTGAAAAGTTTGCCGTTGAAATTCGTGGGCTGCAAAAAAGCGAAACGCGCGAAGTCGAAGAATTTTTTGCGAAGGGGCAAAAAGGGTCATCCGCGATGCCACATAAACGCAATCCGATTGGTTCGGAAAATATGACAGGTATGGCGCGCGTCATTCGTGGCTATATGCTAACGGCGTATGAAAACGTCCCGCTATGGCATGAACGGGATATTTCCCATTCGTCTGCGGAACGCATTATTTTACCAGATGCAACGATTGCGCTCAACTACATGTTGAACCGATTTGCCAACATTGTGAAAAACTTGACCGTATTCCCAGAAAATATGAAGCGAAATATGGATCGCACGCTCGGGCTCATCTATTCGCAACGCGTGTTATTAGCGCTCATTGACACCGGAATGACGCGCGAAGAAGCGTATGATTTAGTGCAGCCGAAAGCGATGGAAGCGTGGGAAACGCAAGTTCCGTTCCGGACGCTAATCGAAGCCGATGAGGCGATTACGAGTCGCTTAACGAAAGAACAAATTGAGGACTGCTTTGATTACCACTACCACTTGAAACATGTCGATACGATTTTTGAACGGTTAGGGTTATAACATAGGTAAGGGACTCCTTACCTATGTAACAACAGGAAAATTCCTAATATTCTGTCTAGGAGGCCTTTTGTCATGGTCAAAAAACTAGAGCTGCTTTACGAAGGAAAAGCGAAAAAAGTGTATAAAACGGATGACGAGAACGTCCTTTGGATTGCTTATAAAGATAGCGCGACAGCATTTAATGGCGAAAAAAAAGCGACGATTGCTGGGAAAGGGCGTTTAAATAACGAAATTACGAGCTTGTTATTCTCGAAGCTACACGAAGCTGGCGTCGAAAATCATTTTATTCAAAAACTTTCTGATACGGAGCAATTAGTCAAAAAAGTAACGATTATTCCTCTTGAAGTTGTTGTCCGCAATTATGTCGCTGGAAGTTTAGCGAAGCGGCTTGGCATCGCTGAAGGGACGAGTCTAGAAAAACCGCTTATTGAGTTTTATTACAAAAACGATGAACTTGGCGACCCTCTATTGTTGGAAGACCACATTGCCATTTTAAAGCTTGCCACTTCAGAACAACTTGCAGTGTTGAAGGCGTACGCTTTAAAGGTCAATGAGATCCTCACCCAACATTTTCAACATTGTCGTGTCCGCCTCGTTGATTTTAAGTTGGAGTTTGGCTTTGATGCGGAAGGAAAGATTGTATTAGCGGATGAAATTTCACCGGATACGTGCCGGTTATGGGACATGGAAACAAATGAAAAGTTTGATAAAGATGTCTTTCGTCGGGATTTAGGAAGCTTAACGGATGCATACGAAATTATTTTGCAAAGATTAGGGGGATAAATGATGTATAAAGTAAAAGTCTATGTCACATTGCGTGAAAACGTATTAGATCCACAAGGGACGGCCGTGAAAGGAGCGCTGCATAGCTTATCGTATCGTGAAGTGCAAGATGTCCGCATCGGCAAATTTATGGAACTAGTGATTGAAAAAAGCGAACGGGATATTGAGGAGCTTGTTCGCGAAATGTGTGAAAAACTATTAGCGAATACTGTCATTGAAGATTATCGTTACGACATCGAGGAGGTCGTCGTCCAGTGAAATTTGCGGTCATTGTTTTTCCAGGGTCGAACTGCGATGTCGATATGTATCATGCGATTAAAGATGAATTAGGGGAAGAAGTCGAATACGTATGGCATACAGCCGATTCGCTTGATGCATTTGATGCGATTTTATTACCGGGCGGTTTTTCATACGGTGACTATCTCCGCTCAGGAGCGATTGCCCGTTTCTCTAACGTGATGAAAGCAATCCAACAAGCAGCGGAGGAAGGGAAGCCGATTCTTGGCGTGTGCAACGGGTTTCAAATTTTATTAGAGGCGGGATTGTTGCCGGGAGCGATGCGCCGCAATAATAGCCTTAAATTCATCTGTCGACCAGTGACACTAAGGGTGGAAAATAATGAAACAATGTTTACGTCGCTATATGAACAAGGAGAAGTGATTACGATCCCAATTGCTCATGGCGAAGGCAATTATTATTGCGATGAAGAAACGCTACAAAAATTGATGGACAATCGGCAAATCATTTTCCGCTACCACGACGAAAATCCGAACGGAAGTTTAGACAATATTGCCGGGATTATGAATGAAAAAGGAAACGTGCTTGGAATGATGCCGCATCCGGAGCGTGCAGTTGATGCGTTGCTTGGAAGTGCGGACGGACTTAAGTTGTTCCAATCGATCGTGAAATATTGGAGGGTGAAACATGTCGTTACTTCTTGAGCCAAGTCCAACAACAATTAAGGAAGAAAAGCTCTATCGTGAAATGGGATTGACGGACGAAGAATTTGCGATGATAGAACGCATTCTCGGCCGTTTGCCAAACTATACGGAAACAGGTATTTTCTCTGTTATGTGGTCGGAACATTGTAGCTATAAAAATTCCAAGCCTGTGCTAAAAAAATTTCCGACTGACGGAGAGCATGTGTTGCAAGGTCCAGGAGAAGGAGCAGGCATTGTCGATATTGGGGACGGGTTAGCGGTAGCGTTTAAAATTGAGAGCCATAACCACCCATCAGCGATTGAACCGTACCAAGGGGCAGCAACAGGGGTCGGTGGCATTATTCGCGACGTCTTTTCGATGGGGGCACGCCCAATCGCGCTATTGAATTCGCTTCGTTTTGGTGAACTAACATCGCCAAGGGTGAAATATTTGTTTGAACATGTCGTAGCAGGAATTGCTGGGTACGGAAACTGCGTCGGCATTCCAACGGTTGGCGGGGAAGTACAATTTGATGAGGCGTACGAAGGGAATCCGCTCGTTAATGCGATGTGCGTCGGGTTAATTCGCCATGAAGATATTCAACGTGGAGTAGCGTCCGGCGTCGGAAATACGGTGATGTATGTCGGAGCAAAAACTGGTCGCGACGGCATTCACGGAGCGACGTTTGCGTCGGAAGAGTTGACCGAAGCATCTGAGGCGAAACGTCCAGCGGTGCAAGTTGGCGACCCATTCATGGAAAAGCTATTGCTTGAAGCGTGTTTAGAAGTTGTTCACTCCGATGCGTTAGTCGGCATTCAAGATATGGGGGCGGCAGGTCTCACTAGTTCTTCAGCGGAAATGGCGAGCAAAGCGGGCGTTGGGATTGAAATGAATTTAGACCTCGTTCCACAGCGTGAACTAGGTATGACACCGTATGAAATGATGCTTTCGGAATCACAAGAACGAATGCTACTTGTTGTGAAAAAAGGGCGAGAACAAGAAATTAGCGATTTATTTGCCAAATATGGACTAGAGGCAAAAGCGATTGGCCAAGTAACGGACGATAAAATGCTTCGCCTTTATTTTCAAGGGGAAGTCGTCGCGGAAATCCCAGTGGACGCCTTAGCAAAAGATGCGCCTGTCTATCATAAACCGTCTAGTGAGCCAGCGTATTATCGAGAATTTCAGCAAATGGACTATATTCCGCACATCGAAAACTATGAAGAAACGTTGCTTGCATTACTTGCTCAACCAACGATTGCAAGCAAAGAGTGGGTGTATGACCAATACGACTATATGGTGCGGACGAACACGGTCGTTGCGCCTGGTTCCGATGCGGCAGTCGTCCGCATTCGCGGAACAAAAAAAGCGTTAGCGATGACAACGGACTGCAACTCTCGCTACGTATATTTAGACCCAGAAACAGGCGGAAAAATTACTGTTGCTGAAGCGGCGCGAAACGTCGTTTGTTCGGGGGCTAAGCCACTTGCGATTACCGATTGCTTAAACTTTGGCTCCCCAGAAAAACCAGAAATTTTTTGGCAGCTAGAAAAAGCGGTCGATGGCATGAGCGAAGCGTGTCGTGCGCTTGCAACTCCTGTCATTAGCGGAAACGTATCGCTTTACAACGAAACGAACGGGGGAGCGATTTATCCGACGCCAATTGTCGGTATGGTCGGGCTTATTGAAGACGTCGCCCATATTACGACGCAATCGTTCAAGCAAGCAGGCGATATTATTTATGTCATCGGTGAAGCAACCCAAGAATTTGGCGGGAGCGAATTACAAAAATGGTTAGAAGGGTGCATTTTCGGGAAAGCACCAAGCATTGACTTAGAAGTAGAAGCGGCTCGGCAAGAAGCGCTTCTTAAAGCGATTCGAGCGGGGCTCGTTGCGTCGGCGCACGATGTTGCGGAAGGTGGGCTGTCTGTAGCATTAGCGGAGTGTGTAATGAGCGCCGAAGGATTGGGGGCGAAAGTCACCATTAGCGGCGATTTCGTCGCAGAATTGTTTAGCGAAACGCAATCTCGTTTTGTCGTTTCGGTGAAAAAAGAAAACAAAGAAGCGTTTGAACAGCTTGTAGAAGCAAAAGCGATTGGTGAAGTGACCGCAGACGGAACGCTTTCTATCGAAAGCGAAGCAGGTGAGACGCTCATTTCTCTTTCGGCAGAACAACTGAGAAGCGTATGGAAAGGAGCTATTCCATGCTTGCTGAAATCAAAGGCTTAAATGAAGAGTGTGGAATTTTTGGTATTTTTGGTCATAAAGAGGCGGCACAATTGACGTATTACGGGTTGCATAGTTTGCAGCACCGCGGTCAAGAAGGAGCGGGCATTGTTGTCGCCAATGGCGAAACGTTAAAAGGCCATAAAGGGCTCGGCTTAGTAACGGAAGTATTTAGCGACGGAGCGCTACAACAATTAAGCGGGACAGCAGCAATCGGTCATGTTCGCTATGCAACGGCAGGAGGCGGGGGCTACGAAAACGTGCAGCCCCTCTTGTTCCGCTCCCAAAGCGGAAGCATTGCGTTGGCTCATAACGGCAATTTAGTAAATGCTGCTGATCTGAAACTTCGTCTTGAACAACAAGGGAGTATTTTTCAAACGACATCCGATACGGAAGTGTTTGCCCATTTAATTCGGCGCAGCATGGCCCCGACGCTAAAAGAACAAATTAAAGTGGCGTTGACGTATTTAGAAGGGGCGTTTGCGTTTCTTCTTTTGACGGAAACAGAACTTTATATCGCTTTAGACCCACAAGGATTTCGTCCCCTTTCGATTGGCCGTCTTGGCGATGCGTATGTTGTTGCATCGGAAACGTGTGCGTTCGATGTTGTCGGCGCTACGTATGAGCGGGAAGTGGAACCAGGAGAATTGATTATTATTAGCAAAGAAGGCGTTTATTCGGAACGCTATGCGGAAAAACGCCCTCGTTCGATTTGCAGCATGGAATACATTTATTTTGCGCGTCCAGATAGCAATGTCGATGGCATTAATATTCATACGGCTCGCAAAAATTTAGGAAAACGTCTGGCGTTTGAGGCGCCAGTGGAAGCTGATGTGGTGACCGGTGTACCGGATTCGAGCATTTCTGTCGCGATCGGCTATGCAGAAGTAACAGGCATTCCGTATGAGCTAGGTTTAATTAAAAATCGTTATGTTGGGCGAACGTTTATCCAGCCGTCGCAATCGCTACGGGAACAAGGGGTGAAAATGAAGCTATCACCAGTGCGTGGGGTAGTGGCAGGTAAGCGAGTCGTGATGGTCGACGACTCGATTGTTCGCGGTACGACAAGCAAGCGGATTGTAAATATGCTGCGTGAAGCAGGGGCGAAAGAAGTGCACGTACGCATTAGCTCTCCGCCGATTACCCATCCATGTTTTTACGGCATCGATACCCCGACAAAAGCAGAATTGATTGCGGCTACCCATTCCGTCGAAGAAATTCGACAAATGATTGGGGCAGATTCGCTTGCCTTTTTAAGTGAAGAAGGGCTATTAGAAGCGATTGGCCGCCCGAAAGATTCGAAATGGCACGGGCAATGTATGGCTTGTTTTACCGGAACGTATCCGACAAAGACGTATCACGAATAAGAACGCATTTATCATTTGGAAGTATCGCTCACGGACTGAGAAAAGGGGGAAACATAGGTGGCGGACGCATATAAACGAGCAGGAGTAGACATTGAGGCCGGATATAAAGCTGTATCGTTAATGAAAAAACACGTGCAAAAAACCGTTCGTCCGGAAGTAATCGGTGGGCTTGGCGGGTTCGGCGGCATGTTTGATTTATCGAAATTTCGTTATGATGAGCCGGTGCTCGTATCAGGAACAGACGGGGTCGGCACAAAGTTAATGCTCGCGTTTTTGTTAGATAAACATGATACAATCGGCGTTGACTGTGTAGCGATGTGCGTCAACGATATCGTTGTGCAAGGGGCAGAGCCACTGTTTTTCCTCGATTATATCGCGTGCGGCAAAGCTGTTCCGGAAAAAATTGAGCAAATTGTGAAAGGTATTTCTGATGGCTGTGTACAAGCAGGCTGTGCGTTGGTTGGTGGAGAAACAGCGGAAATGCCGGGCATGTATCAAGAGGACGAGTATGATGTGGCAGGATTCGCCGTCGGCATTGCCGAGAAAGCGAAATTAATTACAGGGGAAACGATTCAAGCGGGCGATGCGTTAATCGGGCTTGCCTCAAACGGCATTCATAGCAACGGGTATTCACTTGTGCGGAAAATTGTGTTAGAAGAAGCGCGGCTTGATTTGCAAGCAACATATGGTTTGTCGCTTCCGTTAGGCGAGGAATTGTTAAAGCCGACACGCATTTATGTCAAACCAGTGCTCTCCGTACTGAAAGAGTTTCCGATCAAAGGAATGGCGCACATTACTGGCGGGGGATTTGTCGAAAATATTCCGCGCATGTTGCCGAAAGGGGTATGTGCAGAAATTGATTACGGTTCTTGGCCGATTCCGCCGATTTTTGATTTGCTGCAGGAGAAAGGAAAGCTTGTCCGCCAAGAAATGTTTAATATTTTTAACATGGGCATCGGCTTAGTGATGGCGGTCGACAGCGAAGCGATCCAGCCGCTTCTCGAACGGCTCGAGCAACTTGGAGAGAAAGCATATTTAATCGGTCGCGTAAAACAAGGCGAAGGGGTCGTATTTGCAGGAGGGGCGATGGAATGAAGCTTGCGATATTTGCCTCTGGGAGCGGAACGAATTTTCAAGCGATTGTCGATGCCGTCAAACGTGGGGAACTAGCGATGGAAGTGGCGTTATTAGTATGCGACCGCCCCGAAGCAAAAGTGGTGGAGCGGGCGAAAAAAGAAGGGATTCCGACGTTTGTTTTTCGTCCGAAAGAATATGTGACAAAAGCGGATTTTGAACGTGACATTTTAGCGCAGCTTATCGCGCACGACATTGATTTTATTGCGTTGGCTGGCTATATGCGTTTAATCGGTCCGACGCTTCTTGCTGCTTACGACGGGCGAATCGTGAACATTCATCCGTCGTTGTTGCCAGCGTTTCCAGGAAAAGATGCGATTGGACAAGCGTACCGATATGGTGTCAAAATAACAGGTGTTACGGTGCACTATGTCGATGAAGGAATGGATACCGGACCGATTATTGCGCAACGAGCGGTTCTTATTGAAGAAGGGGAGTCGTTAGAAGAGGTGGAACAAAAAATTCACGCCATCGAACACGAACTATATCCAGCTGTATTAAAAACATTGCTTGAAAGGGTCGAAGCAAATGATTAAACGGGCATTGTTGAGCGTTTCCAATAAAGAAGGAATCGTTTCATTCGCGAAGCAATTAGTAGAGTTAGGGGTCGAAATTATTTCGACCGGCGGAACGAAAAAAGCATTGGAGCAAGAAGGGATTCCAGTCATTAGCATTTCTGATGTCACCGGATTTCCAGAAATTTTAGATGGGCGTGTCAAGACGCTTCATCCGATGATTCATGGTGGTTTATTGGCGATTCGTAGCAATCCCCGCCACGTCGAACAGCTAGAGGAACATGAGATCACACCAATCGATTTAGTCGCCGTCAACTTGTATCCGTTTCAGCAGACGATTGCGAAGCCTGACGTTACTTTTATGGAAGCAATTGAAAACATTGACATCGGTGGGCCGACGATGCTTCGAGCCGCAGCGAAAAACCACGAACATGTGACGGTCGTTGTCGATCCAGCCGACTATGAAACGGTGCTAAAAGAGTTAAAAGCAACGGGGGACGTATCAAAAGAAACGAAAGGAAAGTTAGCGGCGAAAGTGTTTCGTCATACGGCGGCATATGACGCGATGATTGCCGACTATTTAACGAAACAAGCCGGCGAATCGTATCCAGAAACGTTGACGGTCACGTTTACAAAAAAGCAAGACTTAAGATATGGGGAAAATCCGCACCAAAGTGCGGCCTTTTATGAAAAGCCGTTAGGCTCGACGTTCTCGATTGCCGCAGCGAAACAATTGCACGGAAAAGAATTGTCGTACAATAACATTAACGATGCAAACGCTGCATTGCAAATTGTGAAGGAATTTACGAGCGCCGCAGCGGTGGCGGTTAAACATATGAATCCGTGCGGAGTCGGGGTAGGAGAAACAGTTTTTGAAGCTTTTACACGAGCGTACGAAGCGGATCCAACGTCTATTTTTGGTGGAATTGTTGCCCTTAATCGTGAGGTGGATCGTGATACCGCTTGGAAGATGCACGAAATTTTCTTAGAAATTATTATTGCGCCGTCGTTTAGTGAAGAAGCGTTAGCGATTTTGACGCAGAAGAAAAACATTCGCTTGTTGACGGTTGATTTTGCTGCAGCGGAAAAGAACGAGCCAATGTTTGTATCGGTCAAAGGCGGCTTGCTTGTCCAAGACGAAGACCGGTATACGCTTGATGACGCAGAGCTGAAAGTAGTTACAAAACGTGAACCGACAGACAAAGAATGGGAAGATTTGCAGCTCGCTTGGAAAGTCGTCAAACATGTCAAATCGAATGCGATTGTATTGGCGAAAGATGGCATGACAATCGGGGTCGGAGCAGGTCAAATGAACCGAGTCGGTGCGGCAAAAATTGCGATTGAGCAAGCTGGTGAAAAAGCACACGGCGCCGCATTAGCGTCAGACGCCTTTTTCCCGATGAGCGATACGGTCGAAGCAGCAGCAAAAGCAGGCATTACGGCAATAATTCAACCGGGCGGGTCGATTCGCGATGAAGAATCGATTCAAAAGGCCGATGAATACGGGATAGCAATGGTCTTTACTGGAGTACGTCATTTTAAACACTAGGGGGGAACGAGATGAAAGTGCTGATTATTGGCCGTGGTGGACGAGAACACGCGATTGCGTGGAAAGTGGCGCAAAGTCCGCTCCTCACGAAACTATACGCGGCGCCAGGAAATCCTGGAATGGCTGAAGTTGCTGAACTTGTTCCAGTGGAAGAGCATGAGATAGAAGCGCTTGTGCAATTTGCTAAACAAGAGGGCATTGATTTAACGATCGTTGGACCGGAAGCGCCGCTTTTACAAGGAGTGGTCGATCGTTTTCAGGCAGAAGGATTGCGTATTTTCGGCCCGCGCAAAGAGGCGGCGCTAATTGAAGGAAGCAAAGCGTTTGCGAAGCAACTAATGAAAAAATACGGCATACCGACAGCGGAGTACGAATCGTTTACCTCTTATGAAGAAGCGAAAGCGTACGTCGAGCAAAAAGGGGCGCCTATTGTCATTAAAGCCGACGGGCTCGCGGCAGGAAAAGGGGTTGTTGTCGCGATGACAGTAGGGGAGGCGCTCGAAGCGTTACATGAAATGATGGTAGAGAAAAAATTTGGCAAAGCAAGCGAACAAGTCGTCATTGAGCAGTTTTTAGTAGGGGAAGAATTTTCGCTTATGGCGTTTGTGCATGGCGAAAAAGTGTATCCGATGGTGATTGCCCAAGACCATAAGCGGGCGTTTGACAACGATGAAGGGCCAAATACAGGGGGGATGGGTGCATATTCTCCTGTGCCACAAATTGCTGATGACGTTGTCGAACAAGCGGTCAAACAAATTGTTTCCCCAGCCGCAAAAGCGCTCGTGACGGAAGGATGTCCGTTTACTGGCGTTTTATATGCGGGACTTATTGCTACTAATGAAGGGCCGAAGGTAATTGAATTTAACGCCCGTTTTGGTGATCCAGAAGCGCAAGTTGTCCTGCCTCGTCTTGAAACGGATCTCGTTTCATTCCTGCTTGATTTGTTGGACGGAAAAGACGTTTCGTTAACGTGGACGGATGAAGCGGTGCTTGGTGTCGTTTTAGCCGCAAAAGGCTATCCAGAAGCGTACGAAAAAGGCGCAGAAATTGCTGGATTAGAAACGTTAAAAGAAAGCACGCTTGTATTTCACGCTGGGACGAAACGAGAAGATGTGCTGCGGACAAACGGCGGTCGCGTGTTATTAGTGGCGGCGAAAGGAGCGACACTTCAAGAAGCGCAGCGCGAAGTGTACGACGAAATTGCGAAAGTACGCTGCGACCAATTGTTTTATCGGCGCGACATTGGGTATAAAGCAATCAAACGCGCTTTTTCCGAACAAAAACAAACATAATGGCGATAATGCCACCAATCAACATTGCTAATACAAATAACGTATCGGTCATATACTCAAGCACCATATCATTCTCTCCTTGTTACATGGATTGGGGGTGTCCTAAATAGGGCACCCTTTTTATTGAATGGTAAGAAAGTATAAAATCTTACCATTAGGTGGAGCGCTGTCTAGCTCCAAGCGCCATCGGCTCGAGTCGCTCCGCCCCACGCTGCGGCGGCGAAGCCTCCTCGGTGGGGCTTGTGCGATCTTCGCCGATAGGCGGGCGCTTTGCGCTTTTCTTATATCTAAATTTAACCTATTTTGTATGAAAGATGAATTTCTAAATGCATTTTTTATGTGGGATTCGCCACTCCTGTTTCTTCTTTCTTTTCTTCTGCTTGTTGGTATTTTTCGAATATAGCGGTTAGCGGACAAAAACGAGTAATTCCTTCCGCTACTTTCATAGCAGCTAGCATCGCTATTACTACATATGAATCACGCCACGGACGTTTCACCATCTTCGCTGTTGCCCAAGCAAGCAATGTCAACCCGCACGTAATTCGAATCAAGGCGTTTCCAATTCCGATGTTTACTTTCATGTTTTTTCCTCCTCATTTTTTGTTTGTGAAAATGACTTTAATGCGGTAAAATGGTTACATGGTACAATTTAGGAAACAAAGGAACGGGGATGGACATGGCAGAACAACGATACCGCTGGAGTAGCGAGCAGCTTCGCGAGCAATTGGCGATTATCGATGGAAAACGATCGCCGGAGAAAGTGCTGACGAACGCTACTTATTTGCACACTTATTTGCACCAATGGAAAAAAGGGAACATTTGGATTGATCAAGACCGCATCGTGTATGTTGGCGAGCGGCTACCGAGCAAGCTAGAACAGTGCGAAGTGATCGATTGCAGCGGCTATTATTTAGTCCCAGGGTATATCGAGCCACATGCGCATCCATTTCAGTTATATAATCCCCAGACGTTTGCGGAATATGCAGCCAAATGGGGAACGACGACCATCATTAATGACAACTTAATGCTGGTATTACAATTGTCTAAAAAGAAAGCGTTTTCTTTTTTGCGCGCTGCTGAATCGTTTCCAGTGACGATGTATTGGTGGTGTCGTTTTGATGGACAAACCGAACTAGAAAACGAGGAAGAGAAGTTTTCGTATGCGGCAATAAAAGAATGGTTACGACAAAAAACGGTTGTGCAAGGAGGCGAGTTGACCGGATGGCCACGGCTTCTTGCTGGTGATGATGCGATGCTTTATTGGATTCAAGAAGCAAAGCAAATGAAAAAACAAATCGAAGGCCATTTTCCTGGCGCTTCGGAGAAAACGCTTACAAAGATGATGCTTATCGGTGCGGACTGCGACCATGAGGCGATGACAGGAAAAGAAGTGTATGAACGGCTATTGCACGGATATACGGTGTCGCTTCGCTACTCGTCGATTCGCCCAGACTTGCCGGTGTTGTTGGAAGAAATGAAAGCGTTAGGTATTGGGCAATACGACCGCTTGATTTTTACGACGGACGGCTCAACCCCATCGTTTTACGAACATGGGATCATTGATCAAATGATTCGCCTTGCGATAGAAAAAGGGGTGCCAATTATCGACGCTTACCAAATGGCGACAGTGAACGTCGCACGCCATTATCAGATGGAGCATTTGCACGGTTCAATTACAACAGGACGGATTGCCCATATTAACTTTTTACAGGCGCCAGATGACCCGACACCGGTTAGCGTGCTAGCGAAAGGGCAGTGGGTGAAACGGGATGGTTATTCGAAAGCGGTTTCTTCTCTCGACTGGGGAGCGTTTGGCATGGCGCCACTTCGCCTAACGTGGCAGCTTTCGCTTGATGATTTGCAGTTTTCGATGCCGTTAGGAATGTATATGGAAAACTCCGTCATTATGCGCCCGTACTCTATTTCCATTGATACATCGCACGACGAATTATCGACTGCCCATGATGAAAGCTTTTTCATGCTTGTCGATCGAAACGGAAAATGGCGAGTGAATACGGTCGTGAAAGGGTTCGCAACGCACGTGAAAGGGCTTGCTAGTTCCTACTCGAATACGGGTGATTTATTGATCATTGGAAAAAGTAAACGCGATATGTTGCTGGCGTTCCAGCGCATGAACGAAATTGGTGGAGGCATTGTGCTTGTGGAAGACGGGGAAGTCATTCATGAAATTCCGCTACCGCTTGGCGGGGTGATGTCGACGAAACCGGTCGAAGAACTGATGATGGAAGAAAAACGATTGAAAACGATGTTAGCCGAAAGAGGGTACCGTTTTGCCGATCCGGTGTATTCGCTTTTGTTTTTCCAATCGACGCATTTGCCGTATATTCGTATTACGCCAAAAGGAATTTATGATGTCATGAACAAAACAATACTCTTTCCGTCGATAATGCGTTAAAATATAAAAGAAAAAGGTTGTGTGAGCATTGAAGCGGTGGATACTTGCGATCATTAGTGTACTTTTATTTAGCGGCTGTGCGAAACAAGAACAACCAAAGGAACGAACTGCTCCAGTGGAAGAAACGCCAAAGCAAGAAGAGAGTACGCCGAAACAAACGTTTGTTTTTCCGCTGACAGGGAAACTTACAGAAACGAAACCAACTCATCGGGCAGTAGCGGTGATGATTAACAACCATCCGAAAGCAAGGCCGCAGTCGGGATTACCGAAAGCGGACATCGTGTATGAAGTATTAGCGGAAGGGGATTTGACGCGTTTTTTAGCCATTTTCCAAAGCGAATTTCCAGAAAAGGTCGGACCGGTTCGCAGCGCGCGTGATTATTACATTGAATTAAGCAAAGGGTTCGACGCTTTGTACATTTGCCACGGCTGGAGCCCAGAAGCGAAGCAAATGCTCGAATCAGGGGCGACTGATTATTTGAATGGATTGTTTTATGACGGAACGTTATTTAAGCGTGCTTCGTTCCGTAAAGCGCCCCACAACTCCTATATTACGTTTGCGAACATTGAAAAAGGGGCAATAGAAAAAGGATATGCACTTGAAGAAAATATCGAGCCGTTGCCGTTTTTTGAAAACGAAGGGGACGGACAGCCGGCGAAACAAGTGGAAATTGCCTATTCTCGCCAAGCATACGCTCGCGTGCAATATATGTACATCCCAGAGAAAAAAGGGTATTTCCGGTATAGTGCAGGAGAACAAACAATGGATTATGATACGCACGAGCCTGTGTTTGTGCAAAATGTGTTTGTCGTCGCAGCCAAGCACACGATTAGTGACAGCTACGGTCGCCGCGATATTGATTTAACATCAGGCGGAAAAGGGTATTTGTTTCAAAACGGAACCGTGCGGGCTGTCGAATGGAAAAATGTCAACGGTCGTCTATTGCCGTATGAAAATGGGGTGCCGGTCGGGTTTGTGCCGGGGAAAACGTGGGTAAATATTGTGCCGCAGCTAGACATTGTGCAATATCATTAATGGAGGGTAAAAAAATGCAAATTGATAAACTGAGAGGAAGAGAAGTGGATCAGTTGTTTAAGGCGATTTTGTCGCTTCGCGATCTAGAAGAATGTTATCGCTTTTTTGATGATTTATGTACGGTCAATGAAATTCAGTCCTTAGCGCAGCGATTAGAAGTAGCGCGCATGCTTCGTGAAGGGTATACGTACCATAAAATTGAAACAGAAACTGGTGCGAGCACAGCGACGATTTCGCGTGTGAAACGATGCTTAAATTACGGAAACGATGCGTATGGAATGGCGCTTGATCGCATTAAAGAGGAAACGAACCATGTATCATAAGGAGCATTCTTGACGGATGCTCCTTTTTTGGCGGAAACTAGGGGAGTTTTGCTATAATGAAATGATGGAGAGAATTAATGGAGGGTTTCGTATGTACGATGTTCGAAAGTGGCGCCACGTATTTAAGTTAGATCCGAATAAAGCGATTAGCGATGAGGCGCTAGAGCGTGTTTGTGAGTCTGGAACAGATGCGGTCATCGTCGGTGGAACGGATGGAGTGACACTTGAAAACGTGCTAGAATTAATGGCGCGCATTCGTCGATTTTCCGTTCCGTGCGTATTAGAAATCGCGAATGTCGAGGCGGTGACACCGGGATTTGATTTTTATTTTATCCCGACGGTGTTAAATAGCCGACAGACGAAATGGATGATGGGGCTGCATCACGAAGCGATGAAACAATTTGGTGAACTCATGAATTGGGACGAAATTTTGATGGAAGGGTATTGCATTTTAAATCCAGAATGCAAAGCAGCCGTGTTGACCGAAGCGAATGCGGATCTTGCCGATGAAGATGTCGTTGCCTATGCTCGGATTGCAGAGAATATGTATAAACTGCCAATTTTTTATTTAGAGTACAGCGGAACGTACGGAAACGTACAAACGGTGCAGCAAGTAAAGCAAGCATTAAATCATACGCAGCTGTTTTATGGCGGAGGCATTGAGACGCCAGAGCAAGCAAAGGAAATGTCGCAATATGCGGATACGATTGTCGTTGGTAATGCGGTGTATCGTGATTTATCGCGAGCGATCGCAACCGTACAGGCGGTTAAAGTTGTTTGAGGAGAAAAAATGTAGTAAAATAGAACAAATGTTTGTATGGTGGTGATTTCGTTGAGTTTTTTGTCAAATAAACTCCTCGCTAATTTAAATCCAGAGCAACAAGAGGCGGTGCGGACGACGGAAGGTCCGCTTTTAATTATGGCGGGAGCGGGAAGCGGAAAAACGCGCGTATTAACGCACCGCATTGCGTATTTAATGGCAGAAAAACATGTAGCCCCTTGGAATATTTTGGCGATTACATTTACAAATAAAGCAGCTCGCGAGATGAAAGAGCGCGTGCAAGCGCTTGTCGGGGGAGCAGCGGAAGACATTTGGATTTCGACATTTCATTCGATGTGTGTGCGCATTTTGCGCCGCGATGTAGACCGTATTGGCATTAACCGAAATTTTTCGATTTTGGATACAACTGACCAGCTATCGGTCATTAAACATATTTTAAGCGAGAAAAATATTGACCCGAAAAAATTTGACCCACGCGCTATTTTAGGCACCATCAGCAGTGCGAAAAATGAATTGCTTTCGCCAGAGCAATTTGCTAAAAAAATAGGAAGCTATTATGAAAAAATCGCAAGCGATGTGTATACAGAGTACCAGCAGCGGTTACTTCGCAACCACGCCCTTGATTTTGACGATTTAATTATGACGACTGTTCATCTATTCGAACGCGTTCCTGAAGTGCTAGAGCATTACCAATACAAATTTCAATACATTCATATCGATGAGTACCAAGATACGAACAAAGCGCAATACAGGCTAGTGAAGATGCTGGCGGAAAAGTTGCAAAATATTTGCGTCGTCGGTGATTCAGACCAGTCGATTTATCGCTGGCGTGGCGCAGACATTCAAAACATTTTATCGTTTGAAAACGATTATCCGAAGGCGAAAGTGATTTTGCTTGAACAAAATTATCGTTCGACGAAGCGCATTTTGCAGGCAGCGAATGAAGTCATCAAAAACAACTACAATCGCAAGCCGAAAAAGCTATGGACGGAAAATCCAGAGGGAAAAAAAATTGTTTATTACGACGCAATGAGCGAGGCAGATGAAGCACAATTTGTTGTCGGCAAAATTAAAGAGTATGTCGAATCTGGTAAACGCTGTTATGCAGATTTTGCCGTTTTGTATCGCACAAACGCCCAGTCGCGGATGATCGAGGAAATGTTATTGAAAGCGAACATTCCGTACAAAATCGTGGGCGGATTGAAATTCTATGACCGAAAAGAAATTAAAGACCTTTTGGCATACTTGCGGTTGATTGCTAATCCGAACGATGACATTAGTTTCACAAGAATTATTAATGTGCCGAAGCGAGGCATCGGTGCTTCATCGCTCGAAAAAATTTCTCGATATGCCACCGAAAACGGCATTTCTTTATTTCAAGCGCTTGGCGAACTCGAAGAAATCGGGCTAAGTGCGCGTATTGCTGCACCGCTTACTGAGTTTCGCCGGCAAATCGAGCATTGGGGACAAATGCAGGAGTTTTTATCGGTGACAGAGCTTGTCGAAGACGTATTAGAAAAATCAGGCTACCGCGATATGTTGCGTGCGGAGAAAACGCTGGAAGCGCAAAGCCGCCTCGAAAACATTGACGAGTTTTTATCGGTAACGAAGCATTTTGAAAATGTCAATGAAGACAAATCGCTCATCGCTTTTTTAACGGACTTGGCGTTAGTGTCCGACATCGACCAACTGAATGCGCCGGAGGAAAAAGAAAGCGAAGCAGTTGTACTAATGACGCTTCATTCGGCAAAAGGACTCGAATTTCCGGTCGTCTTTTTAATCGGCATGGAAGAAGGGATTTTCCCGCATAGCCGCTCGATTGACAATGAAGAAGAAATGGAGGAGGAGCGGCGTTTGGCGTATGTTGGCATTACACGCGCAGAAGAAGAACTGTTTATTACAAGCGCCCAAATGCGGACGTTGTTTGGCAGAACAACGATAAACCCATTGTCTCGCTTTGTGATGGAAATTCCGGACGAACTCGTCGAACAAGTGCATAAAAAAGCATGGACGCCAAAAGCGGCGACGGCACGAACGGCTACAGCTACCACGAAAGATTGGAAAGTAGGCGACAAAGTCGAACATAAAAAGTGGGGAATGGGCACAATTGTCAGCGTGCGCGGGGAAGGGGATGACCTTGAACTCGATGTCGCTTTCCCAAGTCCAACCGGTATTAAACGTCTATTGGCTCAATTTGCCCCAATTACAAAGGTGTGAGGTGAAAAGCAAATGGCGATGGAACGGATAGAGGAATTACGCCGCTTATTAAATCAATACAACTATGAATATTACGTACTCGATCGTCCGTCGGTAACCGACGCCGAATATGACCGATTAATGCAAGAACTAATTGCGCTAGAAGAGCAATATCCAGAGCTTAAAACGAAAGACTCTCCTTCTCAGCGCGTTGGCGGACAAGCGCTAGATGCGTTTCAAAAAGTCGAACATCGTGTACCGATGCTAAGCCTTGCGAACGCGTTTAACGAAGGGGATTTGCGCGATTTTGACCGCCGTGTCCGCCAAGAAGTAGGCGAGGTGGCCTATATGTGCGAACTAAAAATTGACGGACTAGCTGTTTCGGTGCGGTACGAAGATGGCTTCTTTATCCAAGGAGCAACGCGCGGCGACGGTGTTACGGGAGAAGACATTACGGAAAATTTAAAAACGATTCGTTCACTTCCGCTAAAGCTTAACCAACCGGTGACATTAGAAGTGCGTGGGGAGGCGTATATGCCGAAGCGGTCATTTGAACGGCTAAATGAAGAGCGAGCAGCGCGTGGCGAAGAAGTATTTGCTAATCCACGGAACGCGGCAGCAGGTTCTTTGCGGCAGCTAGACCCGAAAGTAGCGGCTTCCCGCCATTTAGATATGTTTGTGTACGCATTAGTAAATGCCGAAGAATTGGGAATTCACTCCCATAGCGAAGCGCTCGATTATTTGCAGCAGCTCGGCTTTAAAACGAATCCAGAGCGTCGTCGCTGTGCAACGATGGAGGAAGTAGTGGAATTTGTTAACGGATGGCAAGAGAAACGTCCGCATCTTCCTTATGATATTGACGGCATTGTTATTAAAGTGGATTCGTTCGAGCAGCAAAAACAGCTCGGGGCAACAGCGAAAAGCCCGCGGTGGGCGATTGCTTATAAATTCCCGGCCGAAGAAGCGGTCACGAAATTAATCGGTATTGAATTAAGTGTAGGACGGACAGGCGTAGTGACACCGACGGCCATTTTAGAGCCGGTGCGCATCGCAGGAACGGTTGTTCAGCGCGCCTCGCTTCATAACGAAGATTTAATTCGCGCAAAAGGCATTATGATTGGCGATTTTGTCGTCGTCAAAAAAGCAGGCGACATTATTCCAGAAGTCGTGAGCACGTTGCCAGAACGGCGCACAGGAAGCGAACAACCGTTTTTCATGCCGACGCATTGCCCAGAATGCAATAGCGAACTCGTTCGGTTAGACGGAGAAGTGGCGCTTCGCTGTTTAAACCCGAAATGTCCGGCGCAAATTCGTGAAGGGTTAATTCATTTCGTATCCCGCCAAGCGATGAACATTGATGGGCTTGGGGAAAAAGTCGTTGCCCAGTTGTTCCAAGCAGGGCTTGTTCACGATGTCGCTGATTTATACGCGTTAACGAAAGAGCAGCTGCTAGCGTTAGAGCGAATGGGGGAAAAATCCGCCACGAATTTGCTGCAAGCAATTGAGGCATCGAAACAAAACTCGTTAGAACGCCTTTTGTTTGGGCTTGGGATTCGTCATGTCGGGGCAAAAGCGGCAAAAATTTTAGCAGAACAGTTTGAAACGATGGAACGGCTGCAAGCGGCAACAAAAGAAGAACTGACCGCTATTCATGAAATTGGCGAAAAAATGGCGGATTCGCTTGTTACTTATTTTGCCAAACAAGAAGTGAAAGAGCTACTAGACGAATTACGTTCGTATGGTGTAAATATGACCTATAAAGGGCAAAAGGAAAGCGCTGCTACGAGCACGTCTCCTTTTGCTGGAAAAACCATTGTGCTAACTGGAAAACTAGAAACATTATCGCGCAACGAAGCGAAAGAGAAAATTGAGCAACTTGGCGGCAATGTAACAAACAGCGTCAGCAAAAACACCGATTTAGTCATTGCGGGGATAGATGCAGGATCGAAATTGACGAAGGCGCAGCAGCTCGGCATTGAAGTTTGGGACGAAACGCGCTTCCTTCAAGAAATAGAGCGGCAGGTGTCAACAACATGAAAAAAATAGTGATGGTAACGGCAGTACTCACTCTTTTCTTATCGGCGTGTGCACCAAAATTTGGCGAACAACAAGTCGTGCAAGAGAAAAATAATAAACAACAAACAGCAGTCATTCCAAAATACAATATTTCCGATTCGTATTATCGAATGATTTTGCCGTTTACCCCATCTGAAGCGCGCGGGCTTGTTGTGGAAAATTTGAATACGCGCTTAGATGTCGACGAATTTGAAACAGGGTTAATGCGCCTTGCCCAGCAGCGATTTTCCCCGAAAGATTATTTATTTCAGGAGGGGCAATATTTAGATAAAGAAACAATTAAAAAATGGCTAATGCGCAAAATGACGAAGGAGCAATTAAAAGAAGAAGGAATGACCGAAGCGGATAATATCGGACTCAATCCGCTATTAAGCGACCAAGGAACAAACGAAGAAAAAAATACAAAAAGCCCAATTTATTTAGCAAGCATTTTAGAACATGATTATTTAACGAAAAATGATAACGGAAAAGTGCAGCTCGGCGGAGTTGTCATTGGTCTCGCGCTTAATTCCGTCCATTATTACCAAACAGAGCAAGGATACCCTCGGGAAGTGGAAATAAGCGATACGGAAATAGAACGAGAAGGGAAGCGCATTGCTGCGGAAGTGTTGTCGCGCGTCCGGCATATAAAAGAATTAAAAAATGTACCAATTACGATTGCGTTATTTAAGCAGCAGCCAAGAACATCGATAATCCCTGGCCACTTTTTTGCGATGGCGAATGTCGACCAAGGGAGCGATACAATTGATCGCTGGACAAAAATCAACGAAGAATATGCACTGTTTCCTTCAGATGATGCAGAAAAAAACCATCGGGACGATTTAATGAAATTTTTAAACTTTAAGTCTGATGTCGAAGACTTTTTCCCGAACTATACAGGAGTCATCGGCAAAGCGTTTTATGTCGATGACCAATTGCAACAGCTAACCATTACGATCCCGATGCAGTTTTATGGGAAAGCGGAAGTGATTGCGTTTACACAATATGTAACTGGATTAGTCATGGAGAAGTTTCCTGACTATGTTAACGTAAACGTTTATATTTCTTCTGTCAGTGGGCCAGAAAGTATTATTGTGCGCCCGGCGAAAGCAGATGAGCCGTTTGTTCACATTTATCAGTAATGCTTGCGATTGAATAAGTACAGCATATTCGTTAGAATGATAAATGTGGGTTGTAAACGTTTTTAATTTTCGCAAAGGGGGCTTATAAATGGTACAACCTTATAAACATGAACCATTTACCGATTTTACAGTAGAAACGAACAAAAAAGCGTTTGAAGAAGGGTTGAAAACGGTACAAGCTTATCTCGGTCAAGATTATCCGCTTGTCATTGGCGGCGAACGAATCATGACAGAAGATAAAATTGTTTCGATCAATCCAGCGAATAAAACAGAGGTTGTTGGTCGCGTAGCGAAAGCGAATAAAGATTTAGCGGAAAAAGCGATGCAAGCAGCGGATGCAGCGTTTAAATGGTGGAGCAAAACGAAGCCAGAAATGCGCGCAGACATTTTGTTCCGCGCCGCAGCGATTGTGCGTCGCCGTAAACATGAGTTTTCCGCATTGCTTGTGAAAGAAGCAGGAAAACCATGGAAAGAAGCGGATGCCGATACAGCAGAAGCAATTGACTTTATGGAATATTATGCACGTCAAATGTTGAAATTAAAAGATGGCATTCCGGTGGAGAGTCGTCCAGGAGAAACAAACCGTTTCTTCTACATTCCGCTTGGCGTTGGCGTCGTCATTTCGCCATGGAACTTCCCGTTTGCGATTATGGCAGGAACGACGGTTGCGGCGCTTGTGACAGGAAATACGGTGTTGTTAAAACCAGCAAGTGCAACGCCAGTGGTAGCGTATAAATTCGTGGAAGTGTTAGAAGAAGCAGGGCTTCCAGCAGGTGTATTAAACTACATCCCAGGAAGCGGTGCGGAAGTAGGCGATTATTTAGTCGACCATCCGCGCACTCGCTTCATTAGCTTCACAGGTTCTCGCGACGTCGGTATCCGCATTTACGAGCGTGCGGCTAAAGTGCATCCAGGACAACTTTGGCTCAAGCGCGTCATCGCAGAAATGGGCGGAAAAGACACAATTGTGGTCGACAAAGAAGCAGATTTAGAATTAGCTGCGCAATCCATCGTCGCATCCGCTTTTGGCTTCTCTGGGCAAAAATGTTCGGCATGCTCGCGTGTTGTCGCGCTTGAAGACGTGTATGACCAAGTATTAAACCGCGTTGTCGAGTTAACAAAGCAATTAAAAGTCGGCAATCCAGAAGAACAAAGCACATTTATGGGACCGGTGATTGACCAATCGGCGTACAACAAAATTATGGAATACATTGAAATCGGCAAGCAAGAAGGCAAGCTGATGACAGGCGGCGAAGGAGACGACTCCAAAGGCTTCTTCATCCAGCCAACGGTGTTTGCCGATGTCGATCCGAAAGCGCGCCTCATGCAAGAGGAAATCTTCGGTCCAGTCGTTGCTTTCACAAAAGCGAAAGACTTCGACCATGCGCTGGAAATCGCGAACAACACAGAATACGGCTTAACAGGTGCCGTCATTTCGAAAAACCGCTTTAACCTAGAAAAAGCGCGTGAAGAGTTCCATGTCGGTAACCTTTACTTTAACCGCGGTTGCACAGGCGCGATCGTCGGTTACCATCCATTTGGCGGGTTCAATATGTCCGGCACAGACTCGAAAGCAGGCGGACCAGACTACTTACTGCTTCATATGCAAGCAAAAACAGTATCCGAAATGTTTTAATGGAAAACCCCTCTTGGCGAAAATGCTAAGAGGGGTTTCACATATGAACGTTAAGATAAGAGTGATAGGGTATAATGAAGAAAAACATCTTTCATATGATATAGAAGTGGGTGGTGATGGGCGTTGAGTACAAACATGTACGGATTAAAAAAGCAAACATTTTATAACCTCATTTGTGTGTTTCAAAATTATGCGAACATCATTGAAAAAGTGATTTTGTTCGGATCAAGGGCAAGAGGCGATTATAAAGAAACGTCGGACATCGATATTGCGATTAAGTTTAGAAGCCATAACGACCAGCTGTACCGCATTCAAGACGATTTAGCAGAAGCAAATATCATTTATACGGTGGATGCTATTGATTATGAAAAGATCAGCAATGAAAAACTCAAATCGTATATTGATCTCGAAGGAAAGACAATTTTTTTAACGAATGAACGAGGCGAGACAATTGTGACGATGAATAAAATTATTGATAAACGATTTGACTTTGAAAAAGCATTAAATAAACTACATCAAAGCATTACGCGTGATGTGGAAAAAGACGACCTAGTTCTTGACGCGACAATTCAACGATTTGAATTTACGTACGAACTAGCATGGAAATGGATGAAAAGCTACTTAGAATATAACGGAAACAATGAAGTGACAAGTCCGCGAAAAAAGATTAAACAAGCATTTAAAGAAGGACTTATTCAAGATGGAGAAGCGTGGATTCAAATGTTAGAAGATCGAAATAGGACATCACATACATACGATGAACAAATAGCGATGGAAATTTATGAACATGTTCGCCAGCGCTATGTTCATTTATTTGATCAGTTATTAGTAGAGATGAAAAAACGAGTTTCTGAATTAGAAGAATAGGAGGAGAATAAGTGAAAAAATTTTTAGTAGAGGCTTTGCTGGCATTTGTCACGTTTGCTCTTTCCCTCTCGTTACTTAGCACTTTTTCTTTCTTTGTTGCCATTTTTCCAATTGTAGTACTAGCTGTTCCGTTTATATGTGCAGTAACAGAAGCGTTTGTTTCTTTTGCTGATGAAAAATGGGGATTTAAATGGGATTGGGTGGTTGTTTTGGGGATCGCAACGATTACGTCGCTTCCTTTTTATCCTTCTTTTGTTTTTGTAGCCTCGATTTATATGGGAGCACTGGGATATTATATAGGGAGAAGACTATGTGCTCGATTACATTAGAGGCAATGTAGGTGTGTTCGGGATTATTTAATCCATTTTTGCAAGTGATGTTATGTTTGATAGAGAGAATGATAAATGAAAGAAGTATATGAATCGAATTTCATAGAGAGGGAAATGCCCTCTCTATGAAAACAACCGATTTCTCATTTTGAAAAGTTCGCGTTCCGTCATCGTTGTTTTATGAACGGTGAAATCAACGTCAAGTTGGAGGTTGTTAAGACGTTCGTTGAATTGTTCGTAGTGGGAGTCAATTTTTTCGTTTAGTGCGTGGATTTCTTGCTTCATTGCTGTCATCTCACCGCGCATATGATGGACGTCCATCGTTAAAGCTTCCAGTTTTGCATCCGTTTCGTCTTGACGATGGAGAAGAGCGTTCATAAGATCGTAAAGCTCTTTTTGTCCATTTTTTAATGCTTGTTGCTCTTCGCGAATGAACTGTTGCTCTTTGCGGAATGCATTCATTTCCTCCCGCAACGAGTTTATTTCTTCGCGGAATGTTTTCTGCTCTTCGCGAATAGCCATTTGTTCTTCGCGGATGGCACGTTGTTCCTCACGAATGGCTTTTTGCTCTTCACGAATGTCCTGCAACTCTTTTTGGATGTCTGTGACGACGAGTAAAATTTTCTCCAATAATTGCTCGCTCATCTTCTCACCTCCTTTGCACACAACCATATTATAACATCATTCGACAAAAAAAGGGGATAAAAAATCCCCCTATGCTTCCACATCCATAAATTGAAACGATGAAACGTCAAATAAGCCTTGGTCGGTTAATTTGAGTTCTGGAATGACCGGTAGCGCTAAAAAGGCGAGCGTAATAAATGGGTTAAATTCGTTCGATGCTCCAATGGTTGTTAAAGCGTCGTGAATCGTTTGTAGCCGCTCTAATACTTCTTCATAACTTTTCGCTGTCATGAGCCCGCCGATTTCAAGCGGCAAGTATGCCAACACGCGTCCGTTTTCGACAACAGCAAGTCCACCGTTTATATTTCTTATATGTTCAATCGCAACGAGGATATCGTCATCGTTCGTTCCGGTGGCGATGATATTATGCGAGTCGTGGGCAATCGATGAAGCAATCGCTCCTTTTTTCAGTTGAAAGCCGTTGACGATGCCAACGCCGACGCCGAGACCGCGATGACGCTCGACGACAACGAGCTTTAGTAAATCGTGTTCAGTTGATGGTTGAAAAACCCCATTTGCAACAGGTACTTCTGTAACGAGCCGTTTTGTATGCAGATGGTTTGGGATAATTCGGATGACATTTGCTTGATTTCCGCGTGTAAACGGAATTTGCACATCTTCTTTCGTTACCTTTTTAGCGTGAACCGATTGGGTAATCGTTTGATCGATTGAAGTTGCTTTCGTTACGGAAAAGGTAGCTCGTCCGTTTTCCGCAACGAGTACCCCTTTTTTATAGACGTGCGTAATGGAAAAAGACTGTAAATCATCCACAAGTAAAAAGTCGGCATCATACCAAGGAGCGATCGCACCTTTCGTATATAGGCGATAACATTCTGCCGCATTTAATGTTGCCATTTGAATCGCTGTAATCGGCTCTATGCCTGCTTGAATCGCTAGGCGAATATGATGGTCAATGCTTCCTTCATTGACAAGTTCGTCAATATGTTTATCGTCTGTGCAAAATAAAAAGCGGCGTGCGTTATATGTATTGACAGCTGGAAGTAGCTTGTTCAAATCTTTTGCGACCGACCCTTCGCGAATTAAAACGTACATGCCACGTTGAACACGAGCGAGCGCTTCGTCCACTGTGACGCATTCATGGTCGGTATGAACATTTGCACTACGATACACGTTCACGGCTGTTTCATCCAAACCAGCTAAATGCCCGTCGATCAGTTTATTTGCTTCAATCGCGGCGGTTAGTTTCGCGAGCATCTGTTGTTTTCCTTCTAGAAGCGACGGATAGTCCATCACTTCCGCAAGCCCAAGCACGCGCGGATGGGAAAAAAACGGCGCTAAATGTTCGGCGTGCAATGTCGCGCCAGCATGTTCAAAAGCGGTTGCAGGTACGCACGATGGCAACATAACGTATACATCAAGCGGAATGTCATTCGAATCGTTTAGCATAAATTCAATGCCTTTTGTCCCTAAGACGTTCGCAATTTCGTGCGGATCGGTGATGACGGTTGTGACGCCGTGCGGAACGACGACGCGGGCAAATTCGCTCGGTGTAACCATGGATGATTCAATGTGAACGTGTCCGTCAATGAGTCCAGGACAGACGTATTTCCCTTTGGCGTCAATGACGGTTTGCCCGTCATACTCTCCGACGCCGACAATTTTCCCATCGGCAATCGCAATGTCTGCTTCGACAATTTCATGTGTAAAGACGTTGACAATTTTTCCGTTTTTGACGACAACATCGGCTAATTGTTTTTTTGCAGCTACGGCAAGCTGTTTCATTGCTGTTCCTCCTCTTTTTCCACTCGATACGAGGAGCATCCCTCGTAGTCAAACGATTTACGGTCGTTTGGTAGATACTTTCGGACCATATTCCCGAAATTATACGAGTTGGTTGTGAACGAAATTTTTTTCATTGTATGCCTATATGAGCATTTCGTCAAACATTTTTCCGCTCATTCATGGCAAATGTTGCTTCACTCGGCGAAAGTTTGGTATCATCATAGTATTGCAAAGGTCGACAATATCGGAGGTGAAAGAAATGTCACGAATTTCTATTGAGCAAGTAAAACATGTCGCGCATTTAGCGCGTCTAGCGATTACAGAAGAAGAGGCAGAAATGTTTGCGAAACAATTAGATGCGATTATTACGTTTGCGGAGCAATTAAACGAACTAGACACCGAAAACGTTCCGCCAACGTCGCACGTATTGAACATGAAAAACGTCATGCGAGAAGATGTACCAACTGCTGGGCTTCCGCTAGAAGAAGTGTTGAAAAATGCGCCAGACCAACAAGACGGTCAGTTCCGCGTACCAGCGATTTTAGAATAAGGGGGGAAAACGATGTCACTGTTTGATTATAAACTATCGGAATTACATGGGATGTTACATAAGAAAGAAATTTCCGTATCTGATTTAGTAGATGAATCATTTAAACGGATTGCCGAAGTAGACGAAAAAGTACAAGCGTTTTTAACGTTAAACGAAGAACAAGCACGCGCGAAAGCAAAAGAGTTAGATGAAAAACTAGCAACGGAAAAGGAATTTGGACTGCTTTTTGGGATGCCAATTGGCATTAAAGATAACATTGTGACAAAAGGGCTACGCACAACGTGTGCCAGCAAAATTTTGTACAACTTCGACCCGATTTACGATGCAACGGTTGTAGAGCGTTTAAACCAAGCTGATGCAGTAACGATTGGTAAATTAAATATGGATGAGTTTGCGATGGGGTCTTCGACAGAAAACTCTGGATTTCAACTAACGCGCAATCCGTGGGATTTAGAGCGTGTACCAGGTGGTTCAAGCGGCGGTTCAGCGGCGGCGGTGGCGGCAGGCGAAGTGCCGTTTGCGCTCGGGTCAGACACGGGCGGTTCGATTCGCCAACCAGCAGCGTTTTGCGGTGTTGTTGGGTTAAAGCCGACGTATGGTCGTGTATCGCGCTATGGGCTTGTTGCGTTTGCGTCCTCGCTTGACCAAATTGGTCCAATTACGCGCAACGTGGAAGATAACGCGTATTTACTACAAGTCATTTCTGGTGTAGACCCGATGGACTCTACTTCTGCCAATGTCGATGTACCTGACTACGTTTCTGCCTTAACAGGCGACATCCAAGGGCTAAAAATTGCCGTACCGAAAGAATATTTAAGCGAAGGGGTATCAGAAGAAGTGCGCCAATCTGTCCTTCAGGCGCTAAAAGTGTTAGAAAGCCTTGGCGCAACGTGGGAAGAAGTATCGCTTCCTCATTCAAAATATGCGCTAGCAACATACTACTTATTAGCGTCTTCTGAGGCATCGGCAAACCTTGCGCGCTTTGACGGTGTGCGTTACGGCTATCGGACAGACAATGCGAAAAACTTAATTGACATGTATAAACAAACGCGCAGCGAAGGGTTCGGCAACGAAGTGAAACGCCGCATTATGCTCGGAACGTTTGCGTTAAGCTCTGGCTACTATGATGCGTACTACAAAAAAGCGCAAAAAGTGCGGACGCTCATTAAACAAGATTTTGAAAACGTCTTTGAAAAATACGACGTCATTATCGGACCGACGACGCCAACGCCAGCGTTTAAAATCGGCGAGAAAACAAGCGATCCATTAACGATGTACGCAAACGACATTTTAACAATTCCAGTCAACCTTGCCGGTGTTCCAGGCATTTCGATTCCGTGCGGATTTGTCAATGGGCTTCCGGTTGGTTTGCAAATTATCGGCAAACATTTCGACGAAAGCACGATTTACCGCGTTGCTCATGCGTTCGAGCAAGCAACAGACTATCATAAACAAAAACCAACGTTGTAAGGGGGGAATGAGGGATGAATTTTGAAATTGTCATCGGACTTGAAGTGCATGTGGAGTTGAAAACGAAATCGAAAATTTTCTCCAGTAGCCCAAACGCATTCGGAGCGCCCCCAAACACGCAAACGAGCGTTATTGATTTAGGGTATCCAGGCGTTCTTCCGGTGCTGAACAAACAAGCGGTCGAATATGCGATGAAAGCGGCGATGGCATTAAACTGCGAAATCGCGACAGAAACAAAATTTGACCGAAAAAATTATTTTTATCCGGACAACCCGAAAGCGTACCAAATTTCACAGTACGACCAACCGATTGGACAAAACGGCTGGATTGAAATTGAAGTGAACGGCAAAAAGAAAAAAATCGGCATTACGCGCATTCATTTAGAAGAAGATGCGGGGAAACTGACACATACAGGTGACGGCTATTCGTTAGTTGACTTTAACCGCCAAGGCACACCGCTCATTGAAATCGTATCGGAGCCAGATATTCGTTCGCCGGAGGAAGCGTATGCGTATTTAGAAAAATTAAAGTCAATTATTCAATATACAGGCGTATCGGATTGTAAAATGGAAGAAGGTTCGCTTCGTTGTGACGCGAACATTTCCCTTCGTCCAATCGGGTCGGACAAGTTCGGCACAAAAACGGAATTGAAAAACTTAAACTCGTTTAACTTCGTTCGCCAAGGATTGGAGTACGAAGCGAAGCGCCAAGAGAAAATTTTGTTGTCTGGCGGCGTCATCCAGCAAGAAACGCGCCGTTTTGATGAAGCGACAAAAACAACGATTTTAATGCGCACAAAAGAAGGTTCGGAAGACTATCGTTACTTCCCAGAACCAGATTTAGTGATGCTTTATATTGATGATGAGTGGAAAGAACGCGTTCGCGCGTCGATTCCAGAGCTTCCGGATGCGCGCCAAAAACGGTATGTCGAAGAGCTTGGCTTGCCAGCATATGACGCAAAAGTATTAACGCTCACAAAAGAAATGGCGGACTTTTTCGAAGCAACGGTTGCGAACGGTGCGGATCCGAAGCTTGCATCGAACTGGCTGATGGTTGAAGTATCTGCTTATTTAAACGCAGAACAAAAAGAACTGCACGACATCGCGTTAACGCCGGAGAGTTTAGCGGGCATGATTAAACTTATTCAAAACGGCACGATTTCGTCAAAAATTGCGAAGAAAATCTTTAAAGAACTTGTGGAAAAAGGCGGCGATCCAGAGCAAATCGTCAAAGAACAAGGGCTTGTGCAAATTTCTGACGAGGCAACGTTGCGTAACATTGTATTAGAAGTGCTCGATGCGAATCCGCAATCGATTGAAGACTTTAAAAACGGAAAAGACCGTGCAATTGGCTTCTTAGTCGGTCAAATTATGAAAGCGACAAAAGGACAAGCAAACCCACCGCTTGTGAACAAGCTGTTGCTTGAAGAAATAAATAAAAGGTAATTACTACCCCCATGTATTACATGGGGGTAAATACTTTTGGCAACGCAATGAGGCAGTTTGGAAAGATATAAGGGCAAATCGTTTCATCTTTATAGTGCATCTGCACTTGGTGAAACTTTTTATCTTGCAACCCATATCTTTCGACTGTTTCATGAATCGGATCAACAATCCAGTATTCTTTGACGCCAGCTCGCTCGTAGCTGTGAAATTTCGTAATGCGGTCGTGTTTGGCGGTAGATGGAGAAAGAATTTCTATGATAAGATCAGGCGCTCCATAAATTCGTTCATCGCCAATTTTTTGATTGTCGCAAACAACGATTAAATCGGGAATGTACCAATCTTTAATGTCATGAAGAGGAGTATCTTTTGTTGCGAATAAACATACATCGATTGGTGCGACAAACACTTCACACGAGGAGTGTTGTAGAAAGTCGAAAAAATGTGCTGACAAAGCTGTAACAATACGTTGGTGTCTTGGTGTAGGTGAAGGAGTCATAAATAGGGCACCGTCAATTCCCTCATATCGTTTTTCCTCATGCAAGTTTGCGTAATCTGCATATGTCCAAAGACGTTTTTCATTTGGCAATATTGGTTCCCTCCTTATACTTTCATTTTATCGTATTTCTTTAAAGAAAAAAGGCGGCGAGTGCCAGTTTGATTCAAGAGTTTGTGGGAGATTTTTTTGATATTCCGATTCTCTGGATATATTCGGTTTAGACAGCGTTCCATTCAGCCTAGGCAAAGGCATGGACAGAGACACTCCAATCCAAAAAGAATTTACACAAAAATCCGGACTTGACCATGACGGGGCACAATATGATTGTGAAAATGTCCTCCAAAGCGATGTTTTTTTCGGCATCCATAAGCGGATATGAAACAAATCCTTGTACCAACTTGGCGCACCACCACCATCCGGCCACTATATCGCTATGGCACGCCATATCGGACGCCGTACCAGCTCTAAACTGTCCATAGTGCCGCAAATTTTTACATATTCGATAGAATTCGACGTACTTTGACAATGGTATGTTGGTACAATCTAGACAAATTTCGACTGGTCAATAAAACGGAAAATGTTACAAACTATCTGATATTTCCATGAGGGAGGAGAGGAATGTGGAAGTTGTGTTATATTCTAGGAGTTACAATCAGGCGTCATTGATCAAACTACTATTGGAAGCAGAGAAAATAAATATGCGGCACGTTACGGATCGCCAATTGGTTGAAGAAGCTCTCCACAAGCAGGATTGTATAGCAGTCATTATAGATATGCCAAAGCCCACATCCGAAGAAATTGCAGACTGGAACCAATTGGTGCAATCGTCATGCGTTCCTGTTTTATTATTAAGTTCTAACGAAACGGATGTCCAGTCTGTGCTTTTGCGGCAACAGGCAACCCTTGAATTAGCCAAGCCATTTTCGGTTTTTTTCAAGTATCTTTATTTCATCCGAAAAGAGGAAGAAAAGGAAAATCAGGTAACAGTGGATCGGGAGTTGGTACAATTGATTCCTGGTGTGATCTTTGACGTGGGAGGACTCTGCGTTTGGCGGAATCAGAAATGCATACCGTTATCCGGAACCGAATTTAAACTGCTGTATTTACTAGCCAAGAATAGCGGGCGCAGATTTACGGCCGATGAATTGATTGACTATATCGACCTTACAGGACACTCCTCTCTATATTTTCATATTAAAAATCTGAGGGAAAAAATCGAAGAAGATCCCAGTCATCCTGTTGTCCTTACTCATCGGCGAGGCTACGGATATGGAATCTGTACACAAGAAATTACAAAGGGAGAATAGCCCGAATTTTCCCTTATAAAAATCTAAGGGTTATCTTAGAACCCATCTATTTACATATCATAAAATGGATTATAAAATCCAGGTAGCACGCGTGCCGAACTATTCTGAAAGGGGGTAATTTTATGAAAAAGATCAATCGTGAAGTACGTCGTTCTTGCGCACTTCTGCCAGTTCTCTCGAAGTATATACATCCAAATTAAAATTTTAACCTCTGGTTCACGTAGCACACCCGATGCGGCGTAACACCTCATCTGGGTGCTGTAAGACGTATTGTTCAAAACGAGTAATCGACTGGGCAATATCGTTTTGGTCTTTATGCAAGACGTTGGCGATGACTTCCTCTTTCAGCCACTTCCATAACCGTTCAATGGGGGTTAACTGTGGAGAATACGGTGGCAAAAAGATAAAGTGAAAGGCGGTGCCTTCTTCCCTTTGAAGGAAAGCTTGCACCATGTTGGCATGATGAATACGCGCATTGTCCAACACAAGCACGATAAATCGATCCGAATATTTCTCTTTCAACAGGCGCAAAAAGTCAAGGAACGTTTCGGCATTGGCGGATGATGCGCGATGAAATACAACATCGCCTTGTTGAACGTCGACTGCGCCAAAAATAGAAACGTGGGCGTGGTGACCGTAGCTTGGCACTTGTTTTTGATGACCTACTTCTGCCCATGTCGTACGAAGCGCTTGATACGCGCGAACATGTGTTTCGTCCACAAAAAACATGGTGACGTTCTCGGTGATTAGTTTTTTTTTATAAATTCGAGTTCCTTTTGAAAAGCAGCTTGATGTTCTGGATTCCCTTTCACAAGCTTATAAGTCGGACGTGTCCATGACAAGCGAAGACGATGCAATAACTTACGAATGCCTTCACGTGACATCGAAACGCCATAGGTATGTTGGATGTAAGATTGCAACAGGCGTGTGTTCCATGACGAAGCAATGCCCCAACCGACCTCCACAGGGGTGGTGGTTAAGACGAGTTGTCTAATTTCTTGTTGTTGTTCTTCCGTAAGAAACGGCATACGACCGGGTGGTAAGCGGCGATCGAGTAAACGATCGAGTCCCCCTTCGTTAAAGCGTGAGACATAGAGGGCAACCGATTGACGGCATAAATGGATCATTTTTGCGACGTCTTTGCCAAGATACCCTTCCATGACGAGACGAACGGCAGTCACCCGAGCGCGAAGCGAAGCATCTTTGATTTTCCGTTCTTGTTTCCGAAGGGTTCGAGGTGTCCAACCGTGATCATTTGTAATTTTAAGACGTTTCATGTCATTTCCGCTCCTTTTATACGTGGGTATTTAGGAGCAGTATAACCATGGAAAAAGGTGTTCATACAGAAGTCATTACTTTAAAGTGCATGTATATACATTCCAGTTCGCTTGACCAACAAGCCTTATACCAATTCCTAAATTTTTTCGATATAGATAGTCATATAATGAAAATTAGACAAGTATATCAACAACGAATGCGATTGATGATTGAGTTACTGCAAGAACAAAATAGGGTAGGATTACACTGGAATGAACCAAAAGGAGGAATGTTTCTATGGATAGATTTTCCTGAAGGTCTCGATGCAGAGGTTCTCCTGAATCGTTCACTGCAAGAAGGCGTAGCATTTGTTCCTGGACGAGAATTTTTTGTGGAGGCACCTCGGCTCAATACAATTCGTATGAATTTCACTCATACCTCCTAGGAAAAAATGATCATCGGTATTGAACGATTCGTTCGCTCGTTAAATTTGTTTGTTGGAATTGCTACGAAATAATAATGACATAGTATTGAAGGAGCCCTAAAATGAATATGACGATTAAAACAATTAGAACAGGCATTTCTGAAGCATTACCGCTCGCGATTGCCATTGCGGCCTACGGATTGTCTTATGGAGTGCTAGGAATACAGGCCGGATTCGGATTGTTAGGTACGGTGTTAATGTCTTTATTGGTATTTTCTGGTTCGGTACAGATGGTAACAGTGGCGATGATTACCGGAGGGGCCGGTATTTTAAGTATACTAGTCACAGCTACTTTGTTAAACTTACGAAACCTATTATATGGTGCCGCTTTGGCAGAAGGTATAGCTCCGGCAAAACGTTGGAGATGGTTGCTTTCTTTTGGTGTTTCAGATGAGCCGTTTGTTTTAGGGATATCGAGGTTTAAACAGTATGGCCCGGATCCAATTTATTTTGCAACGGTTGCAGGAACTTTCTATATCGCGTGGGTAAGTTCATCATTGATTGGGGCAATTATTGGTAACCAGATAATCGATCCTCAAAAATGGGGGTTGGATCTAGCATTTCCAATTACTTTTGTCGCGCTACTTGTACCTAATCTTACGGAGAAACCCATCATTGCAACAGCCTTAACGGGTGCAGTTATAACGGTTATACTCACAGTGTTATTCCCGGGAACGCCTTTGAATATTTTGGTAGCCGGTGTTTTGGCACCCCTAGTAGGGATTTATTTGAAGGAGAAGAATAAAAATGTGGACTAACTGGATATTGATTGGGCTTCTGGCGGTAACAACTTATATATCACGGATTATTGGAATCGAGGTCATGAAAGGACGTAAGACTAGTTCCACCTTGCGTCTGTATTTCAACTACGTTCCTGCCGGAATACTTTCTGCATTAGTCGTCTCACAATTGTTTATTTCTAAAGATTCACAAATACAAATTTCGTTTCCAATCATTATTGGAGGTCTCGTTACAGCTTTAACAATCAAGATTTCCAAATCTTTTTTACCATCCGTTATTGTAGGTATAGTCTCCGGGTTATTAATTCGGAATCTCTAATAGCTTGGTGAACTTCCTCTCGCAGGAGGGGATTACCTAGGAACATCCAATATGCGAGAGGGTTCGGAGATTTGTGACATGAGCGGGAGCTCGCAAGAAATGTAGAGATGTTTCGTACTGTTACCGCTCACGCTGTTTGACGGCGGATGAGCGGTTTTTT
The DNA here is from genome assembly GCF_014196205.1 of Anoxybacteroides voinovskiense. Classification (GTDB taxonomy): domain Bacteria; phylum Bacillota; class Bacilli; order Bacillales; family Anoxybacillaceae; genus Anoxybacteroides; species Anoxybacteroides voinovskiense. Next base: position 37,367 of record NZ_JACIDE010000030.1, read on the forward strand.
TGTAAGATAGGAAAGTATAAAATTTTGCAGGCGTGTTGATTAACCAATAATATCCATAAAAAGCATGGAAAAAAGAGCACCTTTCCTGTAGAATGTAAGTAGCTACACAAACAAACCTAGGAGGTGCTCTCTATGCACAAGCATACCACACTCCCAAATTTG
>NZ_JACIDE010000031.1 GCF_014196205.1 Anoxybacteroides voinovskiense
TTGTCAGACAAGAACGCATTGGATCAAATGCTTCCTTGGTCAACCACACTCCCTGTTTCATGTATTGCTTTTCATCAGCTAACTAAATAATACCCTAAGCCCCGACCTTCCAAAAGGTGGGGGCTATTTGACGTTTACCCGGTAAAAGCCAGCTCAACATTCGTTATATACTCCAGTAAAGAAGGGGTAGTAGAAGATATAAACACAAGCCTAGCTGAACAGTGTCCAGGTGTAAAAAAGGTGGTTATAAATGTAAAAAAAGGAGAGAAGGTCTCTCCTCCAAAGGATTTTAGAGGAGAAATAGGTTATGTTTGGGCTTCAGGGGAAACAGCAGATATTTCTTTCTCCTATTGTCAAACAGCTGCAGGATGTGTCATAGCAAAAATAAGGTAGTAATTTTACACAATCGATTGGGAGATATAGACCTCATGGCATGCTCTAAACAACCGTGATTTAAGGTGTTTAGAGCTTCTTTACTGTATGAAATAGAAGTGTTGTGTGATTCACAAACAAAATTTAGTGAGGGTGGAAGTATGTTAAATGAATTAGATTTGATTTTTCATAAAGAGAAAGAAAGATATATTGAAGATTTAAAGGATTTCCTCAGAATTCCAAGTGTGAGTGGTGTAAGCAACCATATAGGGGATGTGCGAAATGCCGCTCAATTTTTAGCTTCGCATTTAAAGAAGATTGGATTTCCATATACAGAAATTGTCCAAACAAGCGGCAATCCAATTGTATTTGCGGAATGGATTGTATCGATAGAGAAACCAACGGTATTTATTTATGGTCATTATGACGTTCAGCCAGTAGGAGATTTATCCCTTTGGGTTAGTCCACCATTCGAACCAGAAATACGTAATGGAAATATTTACGCTCGAGGTGCCAGTGATAACAAAGGACAATTATGGATACATATCACCTTATTAGATGCGTTAGTAAAAGCAAAAGGAAGTCTCCCTTTTAATGTGAAGATAGTCATTGACGGGGAGGAAGAGATTGGGAGTCCAAACTTTTTATCCTTTCTAAAGAGCTATAAAGAAAGGCTAGATGCAGATTTCGTACTAATTTCAGATACAGCCATGCTTAGCGAAGACCAACCTTCTGTTTGTGTGGGACTACGAGGACTTTTAGGATTTGACATAATTGTTGATGGACCAAGCAAAGACTTGCCATCCGGTCTCTATGGTGGTGCTGTTCAAAACCCTATTCACGCCCTTATTGAATTGCTCCAATCTATGAAAGATAAACACGGAAGAATCACCATTAATGATTTTTATAACGAGGTAGTACCGATTACAAATCAGGAAAGGAAAGAAATGCGATCATTACATGTAGATGACGAAAAAATAGCTGAACAACTCGGTGTTCCTGCATTATTTGGCGAATTCGGTTTTTCCACGGTTGAACGACAATGGATACGTCCAACGATAGAGATAAATGGAATTTCAGGGGGGAATAATCAGACGATTATCCCTAGTCGTGCCGTTGCGCATGTCACATGTAGGCTTGTGCCTAATCAGAGACCTGAGCAAGTATTTGAATTAATCCAACGGCATGTTTTGCAAAATACACCTGCAGGGGTGCGAGTCACTTTAAAAAAACATAGTGAGGCATGCCCATATGTTGCACCAATTAATCACCCGGTAATGCAATTAGCTAAACAAGCTTATACCTATGGATACGGAAAAGAAGCTTTATGGATTCGCGCTGGCGGTTCAATCCCTGTAGTAGAGATGCTTGCCGGTTGTTTTGGAATCCCAATTGTTCTAATGGGATTTGGACTGCCTACCGCAAACGTGCATGGACCGAATGAGCATTTTCCTCTAACAAACTTCGAAAAAGGATGGCGAACACTCTCTTGGTTTTTTATTAATATGGAGAAGGTTTTTTGTAATTTGTAGAACAAGTGTGTTTAGCCACAATATTGGTGTTCCATTGCACAAATCTCCAGTTTGAAATTACTCACAGCAAAAAGAGCCGCTTTGTTTTATTGCGGCTCTTTGTTATGAAGGGATGCTTCCATTTCTTTTGATAATCAGCACTTCCGCATTTTCATCCACTCCTATTTTATGGTTATTATACCTCCTTCGCATAAGAATTGAAACGACTTTCATCATTATAAAAATACGCCTTGAGTCGTAGTTGAAAATATAGCTATAGGACATGATGAACAAAGATGAGAATCGGTAAGATGAAAGCAAGGAAGGAGGCGAAAGGGATGTTAAAAAAAATCGGGTTATTGCTTGCAGGTGGAATTGCGGTGCTCGTGCTTATGTTTCACCTCGGTCCGCTCGTTGGGTTAGCGATCAGCTTGGCGATTTTGTACTATGCGGTCAAAAAGTTTTTCAAAGCCGATTCGACGTTCGGCAAAATCGTTTGGGCGCTGATTGGCTTGGCTGCGCTGATGGTGAGCGTCTCGAATGTACCAGCGCTTATTGCCATTGTAGCAGCGTATGTGCTTTATGTCGTGTATAAAAAATGGAACGAACCGAAAGAAGTAGTGCAAGTCGTTGACGATCCGTTCGTTCATTTTGAAAAGCAATGGGCAGAACTACAAAAACATTATTAAAGGAGCGAAGAACAATGGGGTTACTTTCTCGCATGAAAACGATGATTTCAGCAGATATTCATGAATGGTTGGACGAAAAAGAAAAGAAAAATCCGATTGCGGTGCTAAATGAATACTTACGCCAATGCGAACAAGAAGTAGAAAAAGTACGGAAGCTGCTGGAACGGCAATACTTGCTGAAAGAGCAGTTTACACGCGAATATCGCGAAGCTATACAGCTTGCGGAAAAGCGGAAGAAACAGGCGGATATTGCCTCAAAAGCTGGTGAGTCAGAGTTGTTTACGTTTGCGTCTCATGAGCAAATGCAGTACGAAGAGCGAGCGACGAGATTAAAGCAATTGCTTGAGCAAACAAACGAACAGCTATTGGAACTAGAGAAAAAATACGAACAAATGAAACATCAACTAAAAGATATGCATATGCGCCGCATGGAGCTGATGGGGCGAGAAAATATCGCACGGGCGCATTACCGCATGAATCGAGTGCTAGACGGATATACAAGCCCGACGCTTTCTGCGTTTGCGGATACAGAGTCATATTTAGAACGCCTCGAGCAACAAGTACAGTCAGACTATTATCGCCATACGATTGATGCTCGCATTGCCGAATTAGAAAAGCGGTTGCAGCAAGAGCAATAAACATATATGCTAAAGGCGTACGTTGTTGCGCCTTTTTCGTTTTATGGAGGAACTTACATCTGAAAGGGGGAAGCCCCATGGATCAACAAAAAACGACCGACTATGTCAGTTGGGTGGTACTGCTTGCGCTCGTTATTTTTGCGATGGAAATTTCGTTTTTTCATCCAGGCATTGTTTTTTCTGTTCTTTTTTCGGCAGGATTGATTTATATAGGGAGAAAAAAATGGCATCGGAAACTTGGCAAAATCGCCTTCTGGCTTGGGTGCGTCGGTCTTGTTGTGCATGTGTTCACGATGATCACGGTTAGGTTTTTGCTTGTCGCACTATTGTTGTATGCGATTATCCAATTTGCTCAATCGAAGCGACGCCCTGCCGTTATTCGTCCAGAGATGGAAACAAGCCATGCAGAAACAGAACTCGTTTTTCGTCGGCCGCTTTTTCAAAACATGTTGTTCGGTCGGCAAAAAACACCGGAGTATGCTTATGAATGGAGCGACGTGAATATTCAAACAGGCATTGGCGATACAGTTATTGATTTAAGCTATGCGGTTGTTCCGAAAGGGGAAGCGGTCATCGTTGTTCGTGGATGGATTGGCAATGTGCACATTTTCGTTCCGTACGAAATGGAAGTGAGCGTTGTCCATTCGGTGTTATTTGGGGCAGCGTCTATTTTTTCGAGAGAAACGGAACGGCTATGGAACCAAACGTTTATTTATCAAACGCCAGCGTATGAAACTGCCGAACAGAGGCTAAAAATCATCACCTCAATGGCGATCGGAAACGTTGAGGTGAAACGAATATGAACCGGCATATTGTTGGGGCCCTTCTACTCGCTTTTACCGTTTCGGTTGTATCATTTCTTTCATACGTTCTCACGTTTCCGCCTACGGAATGGTCGGCACTATGGAACGAAACAGTGCTTGGAGTGCCGTTTGTCCTCTTTTTGTTTATGGCAAGTGGCGGTATTGGCGTGCTTTTTGGCATTTCATTCGATTGGTTTTGGCGAAAACAATGGCGAGCGGTTGAACATGCGTTGCTTCAAATGGAACAAGGGAATATAGAGCTATCACGCAAACAAACAGCAAAAGAACTGAATGATGTGTGGGAGAGAATAGAAAAGCTGCAAAAGCATTGGCTCGAACAGACGAAGCGTACCCAAAAACTAGCGACAGAAAAAGTGGAAAACGAAGAAGAACTCATCGAGCGAATTATTTCAGAAGAACGAAACCGTCTAGCGCGCGAATTGCATGATTCGGTAAGCCAACAGCTATTTGCGGCATCGATGATGATGTCCGCGCTGATGGAAACGTATACAGGAAGCGAACAAGGGAAAAAGCAATTGAAGCTCGTCGAACAAATGATTCACCAATCCCAACTGGAAATGCGGGCATTGTTGCTGCATTTACGGCCTGTACAGCTGAAAGGAAAATCGCTCCAAGACGGGATGAAGGAACTGTTAACGGAACTTGAACAAAAAGTGCCGATGGAGATCAAGTGGAAAATAGAAGAGGTGACACTCGATCGTGGAGTGGAAGATCATTTATTTCGCATTTTGCAAGAATCGGTGTCCAATACGCTCCGTCATGCGAAAGCGAACATGTTAGAAGTGTTGTTGCTTGAGCGAGATGGGTTTGTCCTTTTGCGCGTGTCGGATGATGGAGTTGGCTTTGATGTCGAACGGACAAAAAGCGGCTCTTACGGCTTGCAACATATGTACGAACGAGCGGCTGAAATTGGTGGGACGTTGAAAATCGTAAGCATAAAAAATAAAGGGACGCGTTTAGAAGTGAAAGTACCGCTTGTGTAAGGGAGGAAGCTATATGATTAAAGTATTGCTTGTCGATGACCATGAAATGGTGCGGCTTGGTGTTTCTGCGTATTTATCTGCCCAGCCAGATATGGAAGTCGTCGGGGAAGCAGAAAGCGGAGAAAAAGGGATTGAACTTGCTCTTCAGCTTCGCCCGGATATTATTTTAATGGATTTAGTGATGGAGCCGATGGACGGCATTGAAGCGACGAAACAAATTATCAGCGCTTGGCCGGAAGCAAAAATTATGATCGTGACAAGTTTTTTAGACGATGATAAAGTATATCCAGCGATTGAAGCAGGGGCAATCAGTTATATGTTGAAAACGTCGAAAGCAAGCGAAATTGCGAATGCGATTCGTGCCACATTTTATGGGCAATCGGTATTCGAACCAGAAGTAACGGGAAAGATGATGAACAATAGGCGAAAGCAATCGCTTCCACACGAGCAATTGACGAGCCGTGAGATGGAAGTATTGTTGTTAATTGCGCAAGGAAAAACAAACCAAGAAATTGCCGAGGAGTTGTTTATTTCATTAAAAACGGTCAAAGTCCACGTCAGCAATATTTTAGCAAAACTAGACGTCCAAGACCGGACGCAAGCGGTCATTTATGCGTTTAAACATGGATTGGTTAAATAATGCTCGCTTTTATGGCGAGATTTTTTTATTTTTTGCTTTACATTGACGTTACGTAAACGTTTATGATGAAATTGTCAGGAGGTGAGCGCATGGAATATACGGTGCAGCAACTAGCGAAATTGGCAGGGATTACGAGCCGAACGCTACGATATTATGATGAAATCGGTCTTTTGAAGCCAGCGAGAGTAAACGCCTCAGGCTATCGCATATACGGACCGAAAGAGGTCGACCAACTCCAGCAAATTTTGTTTTATCGCGAACTTGGGGTTGATTTAGAAACGATTAAGCAAATCCTCACCTCCCCGTCATTTGATGACGTACAGGCATTGAAGCAGCATCGCGAAAAACTCTTGGCAGAACGGAGGCGGTTAGAGGCGCTAATCGCCAATGTCGAAAAAACGCTATTAGCGAAAGAAGGGAGAATCATCATGAGCGACAAAGAAAAATTTGAGGCGTTTAAGCAGCAGCTCATTGACGAGAACGAACGGAAATATGGCAAAGAAATTCGGGAAAAATACGGCGATGAGCAAGTGAACAAATCAAACGAAAAAGTAAAAAATATGACGCAAGCACAATATGAAGAAGCGACAAAGCTCGGCGAAGAAGTATTGCGCGTATTGCATGAAGCGTTTTTGACGGGCGACCCAGCGGGAGAGCTTGCGCAAAAAGCAGCGGACTTGCATCGCCAATGGTTGGGCTATTTTTGGGATCATTACTCAAAAGAAGCGCATGCGGGATTGGCGCAAATGTATGTCGATGACGAACGATTTAAAGCATACTACGACAAAAAACAATCGGGAATGGCGGAATTCCTTCGTGATGCGATTTTCATTTATACAGGAAAAAAATAAGGCGAAGAGCAGTTTCTTCGCCTTATTTTTTCAACAATAAGTAAACAAAATACGGCGCACCAATGAGAGAAACAATCGTGCCAGCAGGGATAGACACATCGACGAGATTTCGTCCGATAGTATCAGCGACCAGTAAGAACCAGCCACCGAGAAGAAGCGCGAGTGGAAGGAAAAGCTGGTACCGCGGTCCGACGAGCGATTTTGCCATATGTGGAGCCATCAATCCGATAAAGGCAATTCCTCCGGTGACGGAAACGGCCGAAGCAGCGAGTGCAACGGCAGCGATTAGAAACGAAAGTCGCTCTTTTTCAATCGCTATGCCAATTCCAATGACGGCTGGCTCGCTTAATTCCAATACATTCAGCCGATTTGCTTTATAAAAAATAAATGGGATAAGCACGATTAACCATGGAAGCAATGCGAAAATAAACGGCCAGTCATCTCCCCAAATATTGCCGGCGAGCCATTTCGCAATAAAATCTACTTTCATTCGCTCAGCCGATGAAATAAGGACAATCATCGCTCCAGAGAGCGCCATCGAAAAGCCGACCCCGATGAGCACAACCTTTACTGGCTGAAGCCCTTCGTTTTTTTTGTACGATAAAAGGTAAATCATATACGCTGTACATAATGCACCGACAAACGCAACGAGTGGAATCCAGTAGACGAACGCATTTGCATCGACAGGGAAAAACAAAAAGAAAATCGCCACCCCTATCCCTGCGCCAGAATGAATGCCTAAAATGCCAGGGTCGGCTAAGTCGTTCCGGGTGATTCCTTGCAAAATCGCTCCAGACAACGCCAAAGACATACCTGCGAGCAGCGTGATCATAATGCGCGGGAGACGAACCGAAAATAAAATGAACTCTTCCTTAAACGTCCCTTGTCCGAACAGAGTTGGGAGAATCCGATCAAACGAAAGAGAGGCATATCCTGTCCCCATCCCAACAACAATGGTTGCAAAAATAAGTACTAGCAAACCGAACGTAAGAAGGCGTTGCCGTTTGAGGAGCGTTGGTTGAATCATGAGAACGTCCCTCCTTTTTTATGGACAATAAACAGAAAGAAAGGCAAGCCCATGACCGCAACAATCGCGGCGACTGGCGTTTCGTACGGTGCGTTGATTGTACGACCAAGCGTATCGGCCAAAAGCATAAAAGAAGCTCCGACTGTCGCGGACATTGGCAGGATGAACCGATAGTCTGTTCCTGTAATCGCCCGCACGATGTGTGGAATCATTAAGCCAACAAATGTCATATTGCCAGCAAGTGCGACGGAAGCACCAGCTAATACCAAAACGGCAATAAATAATATCGCTTTTATTTGCGTTGTGTTTTGTCCTAATCCAATCGCTACTTCCTCGTTTAAGCTGAGCACTGTCAGCTGTCTGGCGAAGACAAACGCTACTATCGCGCCTAGTGCGAGAAATGGGACAATCATTTGCAGCTGTTTCCATGTCGTTCCACTCATGCCACCAGCGGTCCACATCGATACATCTTTAGAAATTTTGAAATAAAGCGAAATGCCTTCTGCTAAAGCATATAAAAACATCGAAACTGCCGAACCAGCCAATACGATTTTTAGCGGCGAAAATCCGCCTTTTTTTACGGCACCGATGCCAAAGACGACTATCGAACCAGCCGCTGCCCCAGCCAAGCACGCAATCGTAATCAAAAGATAATTGGCGGCAGGGAAAAAGGCGAGCGTTATGGCTAAAGCGGCATTAGCACCAGCAGTTAGCCCAAGCAGCCCTGGGTCTGCGAGCGGATTTCTCGTTATCCCTTGCATCACTGCTCCGGAAATAGATAACGCTGCCCCTACCACCATCGCAGCGATTTCGCGCGGAATACGCAGCTCCCAAATCATGAGCGCCCGCTCTTCTTTCGTATGTGACGTAATGGCAAGCCATACATCGTGGATGGTCGTATCGACTGCTCCAAATACGAGTGCCATCCAAAACATCGCGACAAGGGCAATGATCGAAATGAGCAGTTTATAGAGAAACGGAAGGGAAGAATCCTTTTTCGTCGTCATGTGCCTCCTCCTTACATACATAAAGAGCGAGGATCTCTTATAAAGAGCCCTCGCCTTTCGTCTCTTATTTTCCTAAGAAATGCTTGATGAAGAAGTCAAGCTGGTAATCCAGTGTCAGCGGGTCGTTAAAGTAAAACTCTTTTGCGTTTGCTTCAAAGACGTGACCGTTTTTCACGGCTGGAATATTTTTATACGTTTCCGTTTGTTGGAACGAGTTGTCGGCATCAGGGTTTTTGCTGACGATCAAATAATCCCCGGCAAACTCAGGAAGCGCTTCTGGCGACAGGGCATAATATCCTGGTTTGAGCGCCATTTCTTCCACTTTTTTTGGCATTTTTAACCCCATTTCTTGATAAAGAATCTCCGTTCCACGACCCCAGTTATTTCCAAATACGTAAAGCTGTTTATCGAAGCTTTCGATGACGGAAACAGTGGCGTTTTCGCCAATTTTTGCTTTAATTTCTTCCCCTGCTTTTTGTGCGCGTTGCTTGAAATCATCAACCCACGCTTTCGCTTCTTTTTCTTTATTAAGTAGTTTTCCAATTTCTAAAAACTGCGTTAAGTAATCGACTTTACCGTACGTATACGTGACTGTCGGCGCAATTTTGCTTAGTTTATCGACGTTTTTCATGTTTGATAACCCAATAATTAAATCCGGTTTTAGTTCGATAATTTTTTCAATCTCTTCATCTGTTACTGCTTCGACATTTTTTAATTTGTCTTGAAAGCGAGGGTTCATTTTTGACCATGAATCGACCCCTACTAAATTCACTTCTAGCGCCATGACATGGCCAGCAAAAGAGGATAAAACGACCACTCGTTTTGGATGGGCTGGCACTTCAATAGGGCCGTTTTCGGATTGGTACGTAATCGTTTCTTTTTTCGTTTCTTTTGCCGTAGAGTTGTTTTTCTCTGTTGTGTTTCCGCTGCAAGCGTTAGCGATAAATAGCAGCACTAACAGGAACGGAATAAGCAGTTTTCTCATGTTTTTCTTCTCCTTTTAGTAAATTGTATGTAATGCAAATCGGTTTGTTTGTGCGAGGATCGCGGCCGATTACTGCATCGATGTGAAATACTTGTTTGAGAACATCGTGAGTCATCACTTCTTCGCGAGTACCCGCCTTGACGATTTTTCCGTCTTTTAAGGCAACGATATAGTCAGCAAAGCGGGCTGCTTGGTTTAAGTCATGGAGAACCATCACAATTGTTCTTCCTTGTTCCATATTGAGCTTTTGCAACAACTCCAATACTTCCAATTGGTGAGCCATGTCTAAGTATGTGGTTGGCTCATCAAGGAAAATGATGTCTGTTTGCTGGGCAAGAGCCATAGCAATCCAAACGCGTTGGCGTTGTCCACCGGAGAGGGAGTCGACTGGGCGGTATTTAAAATCGATTGTTCCAGTGACGTCAAGGGCCCAATCAATGATTTCGTAATCTTGTTTCGTTAGGCGTCCGAATCCTTTTTGGTAAGGGAAGCGCCCGTACGATACTAATTCTCCCACCGTTAAACCACTTGGATGTTCTGGCGTCTGGGGGAGGATTGCCATTTTTTTCGCAAGCAGTTTCGTATTTTCGCTGGCGATTTGCTTACCGTCTAACACCACTGTTCCAGATTGCGGTGCAATAATGCGGGTCATTGCTTTTAGCAACGTGGATTTTCCGCAGCCGTTCGGTCCGATAATCGTTGTGATTTGTTGATCCGGAATGTGGATGGTTAAATTTTGCACAATGCTCCGATCTTGATAGCCAACGGTTAAATCGGTAGTATAAAGCCGAGCCATGCCAAAGCCCCCTTTCACGCAAAAAAAGAAAATGATAATCAATATCAATATAACTCCATATATAATGTACTTGTATTTTCTCGAGCTGTCAACTACCATTTCGTTTTCATTAAATGATAATGAAAATCAACACCTTTCCTAAAGTGATCATAAGCGAGTTTGACCTTCCAAACACGAAACTGCTCGACGATTTTCATGAAAAAAGGGAGCCGATAAGTCAGCTCCCTTTTTATTTACTCTTCATGATGGTTGTAGTCATATTTGCTTCGGTCGACTGGTTTGAATCCTTTTGGCGTATAGAAACGCAGCAAGTCTTCATAGACGACCTTATCAGACAGGCTAAGCTTTGTACGAACGATTTGTTCGTCGCGATCGATTTCGGCATTTTTCTCGATTGCCTCGCCCGTTTGTGTATTATAATATTTTCCATCAACAGCAGTAACAGTTGGTGTGATGAAATCACCGTTGCGGAATGGAACGATTTGTTGGTGTTCTGGCGATAATAAGTCCGTACCGAATTGGATATAATTTTTCGTATCGATTCCTAATAGATGGAGCACTGTTGGCAATACGTCGATATCCCCACCATACTGGTGCATAATGCCACCTTTTACTCCTGGAACACGAATAAATAATGGCACACGTTGCAATTGCGTATGTTCAAATGGGGTAATCTCTTTTCCGATAATTTGTGCCATCGCTTCGTTATGGTTATCGGAAATACCGTAATGGTCGCCATATAAAATGATGATTGAACGGTCGTAAAGCCCTGATTGCTTCAAGTAATCAAAAAATTCTTTGACCGCTTCATCTAAATAACGCGCGGTTTGGAAGTAGCGATCGACTGAGCCGTCTCCTGTTGTCGCAGGCGGAATCGTTGCCTCGTTTTCGTCGATCAAATAAGGAAAATGGTTTGACAACGTAATAAATTTGACGTAAAACGGTTCTTTTAATGTTTGTAACAACGGAATCGACTCTCTAAAAAACGGCTTATCTTTTAATCCATAGTTTAGCACGTCTTGGTCGTTCATATCATAGTAGCTTGCATCAAAAAAGTGATCGAAGCCAAATGATTTGTAAATTTCGTTACGATTCCAGAACGTTTTATAGTTTCCGTGAAAAACGGCTGATGTATAACCGTGCTGTCCTAAAATAGCTGGTGCTGCTTGGTACGTATTTTGTGCTTTCGTTGTAAACACGGACCCTTGCGGCAAGCCAAACAGTGAATTTTCTAGCATAAATTCTGCATCCGACGTTTTTCCTTGCCCTGTTTGGTGGAAAAAGTTATCGAAATACATTGTATTTTTTTCATGGGTGAGCGAGTTTAAAAACGGTGTCACTTCTTGCCCATTTAACTTATAGTTAATTAAAAAGTTTTGAAACGACTCTAGATGAATATAGATGACGTTCATTCCTTTTCCTTTGCCAAAATACGCTGGATTTGGGTTAGCGTACGTTGCTTGCACATGGTTTAATACGGTTGTGACGTCGCTTTTGTTCGCAAATGCTCGTTGGGTTGACGATTTCATGCTTTGGATTGCATCGTAAATGACATAGTTATACATGCCTAAATATTTCACGATATAGTTACGGTCAAACGTTCTCGTTAATAACTGTGGACGGTCGATTTCCGCCAATGCTAAGTTTGTGACGAACGTAAATACAGCTGTCGCGAACAATAAGTTCTTTTTATGGCGACTTAAAGAAATCGGTTGTAAATTCGCACGTTCTTTTACAATTAATGAAACGATGAAGATGATGTCAATGACATAGATAAAATCATGCCATTTTAACAACTCTAAAATGCTGCCGCCAAGGCTACCGAAGTTACTTGTTTGCGTCAACGTTGGGAATGTAATGAAATCGCTAAAGAACCGGTAATAGACGATATTCGCGTACAAAATAAACGACAGCATAACATCAATAACAATCAACCAAATATATGGCCGCTTTTTCTTTGCTAGTAAAGCGAGCCCGAAAAAGAAAATGGCCGAACTAATTGGGTTGATAAAAAGCAGCCATTTTTGCATCGTGTTGCTAATTCCTAAGTTAAACTCAATACGATAAGCAGCATATGTTTTCATCCAAAATAAAAACACCGCTAATACAAAAAAGCGGAGATGCGTATCGGACCAGCGTTGCAACCACTTTATATTACTGAGCCCCTTCATCTTTCTTATTCACCTCTATTTTCTCTCATTCTCTCATTCTAGATTTTTAATATATGGAACATACGTAGTGTTTATGACTTCCTTTATGCAGCACTACTCACCGCTATATATTATACAATAAATTCTCCATGTCAAGTAGCATAATACATCTTTTACCGTTCGTCAAATCCATCATATGGCTTTGTTGTTTTGCTGATGAAAAGAGTTCTATAAAAATCATTGTACAACATGTATGCATTTTTTGGTATATTTTTTACATGTATGATGGAGTGTAAGGAAAGATGAAATGTCAGTGGAGTGACAGGAGGAAGAGAAATGCAACAAATACGGAAATATATGTTTGACCCTCCGAAAGTGTTAGTGCTTGGATTTGCGTTAATTATTATGTTAGGTGCGCTATTGTTAACACTTCCGATTGCAACAAATGATGGACGAGGGCTTCCATGGTTAGATGCCTTATTTACGGCAACGTCGGCGACTTGCGTGACAGGGCTTGTTGTTGTGGATACTGGTACGACGTTTACGTTGTTCGGCCAGCTAGTGATTTTGTTTTTAATTCAAATCGGTGGGCTAGGATTTATGACGTTTGCTACGTTTTTTGCTTTTCTTGTCGGCAAGCGTATTTCTTTAAAGGAGCGGCTATTGCTTCAAGAGGCATTAAACAATTTATCAATTGAAGGGATTGTTCGCCTTGTGAAGCGAGTGCTCGTGTTTACGGTCGTCATTGAGCTTGTTGGCGGAATCTTGTTAGCCATTCGTTTTTCGTTTGATATGCCACCGGTAAAGGCGTTTTATTTTGGGATGTTCCATGCAATCTCCAATTTTAACAATGCAGGCTTTGATTTAATGGGAGGGTTTCGTAGCTTGACTGGGTATGTAGAAGATCCTTTTGTGAATCTTGTCATATGTACACTTATTACGCTCGGCGGCATTGGGTTTATCGTGTTGAATGAATTGTATGAATATCGCCAAACGCGTCGGTTTTCTCTCCATACGAAAATCGTTTTTGTCACGAGCGGGCTTCTTGTGCTGTTTAGTATGTTATTCATTTTGTTGCTGGAGTGGCACAATCCGAAAACGTTATCGCCGCTTTCACCAATCGGAAAAGTGTTATCGTCGCTTTTTCAGGCAGTGACGCCACGGACAGCAGGCTCGAATACGCTTAATATTTCGGATTTAACGCAGCCGACGCTCTTTTTACTCATCTTTTTAATGTTTGTCGGTGCCTCTCCTGGTTCTACAGGAGGGGGAATTAAAACGACGACGTTTGCAACATTAATTGGTGCCGTTTGGTCGCAAATTAAAGGAAAAGAGGACGTCATTTTCTTTAAAAAACGCATTGTATATGACACCATTTATAAATCATTAACTGTAACGTTAAGTGGTCTATTTATTGTGATGGTAGTGACGATGTTATTGACGATTACAGAGCAAGGGCATGACTTTTTAATGATTTTATTTGAAGCGACGTCGGCGTTTGGTACAGTTGGGTTGTCAATGGGATTAACACCGGAATTGTCGCCGTTTGGCAAAGTGTTGATTATTTTTACGATGTTTGCTGGGAGGGTTGGGCCGCTAACAATTGCTTATGCAGTAACGTTGCACCGCAAACCAGACCCATTCCGCTACCCAAAAGGAAAAATTATGATTGGATGAGCATAACACAAAAAAGAAAAGGAAATAAGCGAAAGAAACAAAATTTGAGGTAAAAAAGCGAGAAAATCAGTTATTTTCTTCCTAATCGGCTCTTTTCGTTTCTTTACAACAGAAGCGGAAGAGCGTAACATATCAGCTATCATAAATCTTATATTATCGCTGAATCCGTCATGGAGCGGGGGAACCATTGATGTAACGCATGTTACTTGGGGTGAATCCAAATGAGGAGGGGCTACTCTCATGCCCTAACCCGACAGCTAACCTCGTAAGCGTAATGGGAGGGATGGAATATTGCCGCTAAGGACATCCTTGGCGGTTTTTTGTGTTTTTTTGTTGCCGATGTGCAAAATAAAACTAGTTGATAGAAAAAGGAGAAGGAGAAATGGCTTCCATTAAACGATTGTTAATTGGATCACCGATGGAAACAAAGCGGTTGAAACATGAGAAACTGCCGAAATGGAAAGCGCTAGCGGTATTTTCCTCTGATGCGCTTTCCTCTGTGGCATATGCGACAGAAGAAATTTTATTAGTGCTTATGCTGCTTGGGACAGGTGTCTTTTTCTTCTCATTGCCGATTGCGTTGGCGATTTTAGTTTTGTTAGTCGTTGTGACGTTGTCGTATCGGCAAATTATTTATGCGTTCCCGTCGGGTGGCGGAGCGTATGTCGTCGCGAGAGATCATTTAAGTACGACGACGAGTTTAGTCGCTGGTGCGGCGCTCATGATTGATTATGTGTTAACAGTAGCGGTTAGTATTAGCTCTGGTGTTGCCGCATTAACATCAGCGTTTCCAAGTTTGCTTCCGTGGAAAGTGGACATTGCGATTGCCCTTGTATTATTGCTCATGACTTTAAACTTGCGCGGCATTACGGAATCTGCGACCGTATTTGCTTACCCGACGTATTTGTTTATTATTTCTGTACTCGTATTGATTGGAGCGGGAGGGTGGCAACTATGGCATGAAGGATGGCATGGTTTTAACTACCGGGAGCATGCGACGGCTAGCCACTTCCTTTCCTCAGGGTATGGAATGTTTATTTTGTTACGAGCGTTTGCGTCTGGTTGTTCAGCGATGACAGGGGTCGAAGCAATCAGCAACGGCGTTCCATCGTTCAAACCAGATAGCTCCAAAAACGCTGCGATTACGATGGGATGGATGTCGTTTTTATTAGGGACGATGTTTTTAGGCATTACGGTTTTAGCGGCTGGATTTGGTGTGACACCGCTAGAGCATAAAACGGTTATTTCGCAAATCGGACAGCACGTATTTGGAAATAGCATCTTTTTCTATTTGTTTCAAATGGTGACGATGCTCATTTTAGTATTGGCAGCGAATACAAGTTTTGCTGGCTTCCCACAGCTAGCGTCGATTATTGCTCATGATCGCTTTTTGCCGCGTAGCTTATCCGCTCGTGGCGACCGTCTTGTATTTTCAAACGGGATTATCTTATTAAGCGTTTTAGCGATGATTTTAATTGTCGTGTTCCACGGGGAAACGCACTCGTTGATTCCGCTTTATGCGGTTGGGGTATTTTTATCGTTCACGATTGGGCAGTTTGGAATGGTCAAAAAATTATGGAAAGAAAAAAATGGGCGCAGTGCGGTTACGATCGCGACGATTACAACAGGAATGGTTGTTACTGGGCTAGTGACGATTATTACGGTTATCGCAAAATTTACGCAAGGAGCATGGCTTGTCATTATTTCTATTCCGCTTCTTGTTGTGTTGTTTTATAAAATTCGCGCCCATTATGATAAATTAGGCGAACAATTAAGACTGGATGAACAAGAGTGGAAGCGGCGAGAGAAAATCGTTGAGCCAAAAGTAATTATTCCGATTTCTGGTGTGAGCAAAGTCGTTGCCCAATCCATTCAATATGCGCGTAGTATTTCGCACGATATTACGGCGATTTCAATTATTTTTCATGAAGATGAAGAACGAAAACTGCGGGAGAAATGGGAAAAATTTTACCCTGACATCGAGTTAAAAGTCATTTATTCTCCATACCGGACAATCCTTTCGCCAATGCTTGATTACATTAATGAAATAGAAAAGCAAACAAAAGGCGCACCGATTACGATTTTAATGCCGCAGTTTATTGTGAAAAAATGGTGGCATACGTTGTTGCATAACCAAACGGCGATTGTATTACGGTTTTTCTTGATTTTGAAAAAAGACATTGTCATTGCGACGCTTCCATATCATTTGAAAGAATAATGTCGAAACGGGAAAAAATATTTCCCTGGAAATCGAAAATGGTCGAAAAATGATAAAGCCGATAGCCGAGTTCCCTGTGTGTTCGTTTGTGCATATAGTAACGCAGGGGGAACGAAACGATGTTAAAATACGTATCGATGATGATGTTAGCATTGGCGGTGAGTTTAGACAGCTTAAGCGTTGGGGTGACGTACGGGATGCGGAAAATGAAATTTCCGCTTTCCTCATTAGTAGTCATTGCATTGTTTTCAGGGTTCATGCTGCTCATGTCTATGTACGTCGGTTCTTTTCTCGTTCTGTTGTTGCCGGTGCGTGCGGAAAAAGCAATTGCTGCGTGCATTTTAGTGGCGATTGGTGTGTGGGCGATTTACAATGTATTAAAGAAGCGAGAAGATGAGCTAGAAGAGGTGGTACCGCGTTCGGCAGCAACCATGAAAATATGGCGTGTCCATTTAAAGCGGCTTGGGATTGTCATTCAAATTTTAAAGCGTCCGTCGCTAGCTGATTTGGATGGCTCGGGCAGCATTAGCATGAACGAGGCGCTATTGATTGGCTTTGCGTTATCGATGGATGCGTTCGGGGCAGGCTTAAGCGCTTCGCTTTTAGGCTATTCTCCACTTATGTTAGCATTGCTTGTGTCCTTGCTTAATATGTTGTTCATTCGCTTTGGATTAAAAACAGGCTATACGTTCGCAAAAACAAAAATAATGAAAAAAGCAACCGTCATTCCAGGGCTGATTTTAATTTGTTTAGGGATTTCCAAAATATTCTTTTAGAAAAGCTCCTAAAGATCGTTACGGTCTTTAGGAGCTTTTGAATCTTTCTGTTTGTTCGGTCGTAAATAATAAAGAGGAGAAACATACTGTGGAGGGAGCAGCTGTGTTTAAAAAATTTTTGTCCAAGCTAGGAATTGGTTCTGCAAAAATTAACCTTGTTTTGCATCAACCGTATGTGCGCGTTGGTGAAAAAATCGAAGGCGAATTTTTCATTGAAGGAGGGATGACCGAGCAACATATTCGTAAATTAGAGGTCGAGCTTCAGCTCATGGTGCATGCAAATGGCCAGCATTATCGTCAGACGGTTGCGGTCATTCCAGTTGCTTCATCGTTTATCCTTCATTCGGGAGAGCGAAAAGTACTCCCGTTCGTTTATGCGTTACCACTTCATTTGCCAATCACGAGGTACGGGGTAGAGTATGTATTTGTTACGCGGCTTGATATTGCAGACGGGGTCGATGCCGTAGATGAGGATTCTATTCGTATTTTGCCGCCAGTACCGTTAGAAACCGTGTTTTCCGCTTTAGACAAGCTTGGGTTCCGTGAAAAACCAACTTCCGGTAAAATCACACCGTATGGACAAGAGTTTTCCTTTTTTCCGACTAGTGTATTCCGGGGAGTGATCGAAGAAATCGAGTGCCTTGCCTTCCTTGGCGAACAAGGCGTTCGACTACAGCTTGAAGTCGATGTGTTAACAGGGATGTTCGGGCATGGTGAACGGGAATGGAAACGAGAAGTATTTTTTAGCTATGATGAAGTGAACGACGTCGAACGATTGACGCAAAAATGGCACATGCTATTGCAAGAGATCGTACAACAGCCGCAAACACAAACTCATTCGTCCTATATTCCGCACCAGCCGTATGTCCCGCATGACCCAGGCTATTATCCTGTTTATCCTTCCCGTCATCACGGACACGGAATGATGGGAGCGATCGGTGGATTTGCCGCTGGAATGCTCGCTGGCATGGTGGCGGAAGAAATGATCGAGGATGTAGTAGAAGATGCGTTTGATGTCGGCGATCAAGTGGAGGATATGGTAGGCGACTGGTTTGATGGAGATGATATAGATATTTTATAAAAAAGCATTTATCTCATGAAAAATATGGAGCTGACCCACGTATATATGGTTATAAGAAAGGGTGTCCCGTTACTTTTGGGACACCCTCGTATTTTTATTTATTGATTGCTTCTTCGATGAGCATAAGCAACTTATTTAACGCGTCAGTTGCTTCTGATTGCTGCATACGGTGAATGTATTTGTCTTTATTTTGGTATAACGTATAAATGGCGTAGTGCAATGAGTTATTTGTTAGTTCTTCTTCCATCAACACTTTTGCATACCCCGCTTTTTCAAACGAACGGGCGTTTAAAATTTGGTCGCCGCGGCTTGCGCCTTTCGACAATGGGATAAGGAGCATCGGTTTTTTCAATGTCAAAAATTCAAAAATCGAGTTCGAGCCGGCGCGCGATAAGACGATGTCCGCCATCGCCAGCAAATGCGGAAGCTCGTCGTGAACGTATTCGAATTGTTTATATCCTTTTTGATTCGCCAGTTGTGCATCGACATTTCCTTTTCCGCAAATATGGACGATTTGGAAATCAGCAAGGAGCGTTTGCAAATTCGCCCGCAACGCGTCGTTAATGCGTTTTGAGCCGAGGCTTCCGCCCATCACAAGAAGAACAGGCTTGTCGTTTGTAAATTGACAATACGTCCGACCTTTGTCGGCGTCTCCTTGTTTTAGTTCGTCGCGAACAGCAGCGCCGACGTAGATCCCTTTTTCTTTGTTCACATGTTGCAACGTTTCGGGGAACGTGACACACACTTTTGTCGCAAATGGCATCGCAAGTTTATTTGCTAGCCCTGGCGTCATATCGGACTCATGAATAATCGCAGGAACACCGTTTAGCCATGCACCGATAATGACAGGAACAGAAACGAACCCGCCTTTCGAAAACACCACGTCTGGCTTTTCCCGCTTAATGAGCCGGTACGCTTCCCACGTTCCTTTCATTACTTTAAACGGATCTTTAAAGTTATTCCAGTCAAAATAACGGCGCAATTTTCCTGTCGAAATCGGAAAATACGGAACATCGTTTTGCTGTGCAATGAGTTCTCGCTCGATGCCGTGATGGGAACCGATATAACAAACGTTCCAGCCTCGCTCTTTTAGCTTCGGAATGAGCGCTACATTCACCATGACATGTCCGGCCGTACCGCCGCCGGTCAATACAATTTTTTTCAATGTGATCACCTGTCTTTTTATCGATTATAGTACGAATCGTCAAGTTGTTTGAATCTTTTCTTTCCTCGTTCCGTATTGTATTATAGCAAGGAATAACTTAGAAGTGTGTCGAAATGATGAGTATATAGTAAAGAAGAGGTGCATGAGATGAACTGGCTCGCGCTTTTTTTATGTGTCGTTATCGTATATGGAATCATCCCTACAGTTGTGATCCGTAAAACAGGGGCAGGCATTTATCAAAAAGGGAACGTAGCCAAAGCGGTTGCTTTAACGTTTGATGACGGCCCTGATCCATATTACACTCCTCAGCTGCTTGATCTGTTAAAAAAACACGAAATCAAAGCGACTTTTTTTCTTGTTGGCGCGAAGGCAGAAAAGAACCCTCAGCTTGTAAGACGCATTGAGGAAGAAGGACACGATATCGGACTGCATAACTATCGACATACAAGCAATTGGTTTTTATTCCCCCCATTTTTACAACGAGGATTGCAAAAATCAGCAGATGTGATTGAACAAATTACTGGCAAACGTCCGATGTACTACCGACCACCTTGGGGACATTTTAATTTGTGTACGTGGACGGTGCAAACGAAATATATAACAGTAATGTGGACAGCCATTCTCGGAGACTGGAGAGAGAGACTAGGGGTCGCAACACTTGTCCGGCGATTAAAAAAGAGCCTGAAAGACGGGGCGATTATCGTTCTTCATGATAGCGGTGAGACGCTTGGAGCTGACAAAAAAGCGCCAGAACATATGATTCAAGCGCTGCAACAGCTTTTCGAGGACGAAGCAGCGAAAAACGTACAATGGATGACGATTAGTGAAATGATGGCTGCACAAACTAAGAAACAAATTCGAGCGATTTAGGGGGACGTATGGATATTTCGACTGTTTTGTCATATATACAATCGTACGGATATGGGATTATTTTTCTTTTTCTTTTTTTGGGAATTGTTGGCATCCCGGCACCGGAAGAGAGCTTGTTGGTTTTTCTCGGGATGTTAATCTCTCATGACCAACTAGCGTGGGCAAATTGTTTTCTTGTCAGCTGGCTCGGTGCTACAATAGGAATGATGACAGGCTATGGAATGGGGCGGTTTCTTGGTCATCCGTTTATGAAAAAATACGGAAAGTATGTAGGAATCAAGGAAGAAAAGTGGGAACGGGCGAGCAGCTTGTTTCATAAATACGGAAAATGGTTTGTTCTCTTTGGGTTTTATCTTCCAGGGGTAAGGCAAATTTCTCCGTACATGGCAGGGGTGATTCGCTTTCCGTTCCGCTTGTTTTTGCTACTTGCTTCGATAGGTGCTGTATTATGGATTGTGCCGATTACGTTCATCGGAATGTTTTTAAGCCAGCATCTAGATATTCCTATTGCATCGGTCCCGCTTATTGGAGCGGCGCTGTTTCTTCTTTTTCTTGTGGCGGTATGGATTAAGCAACTGGTTGGCAAAAAGCAATTTGAAAATTAAAGGGAGCTATCGTGATGATGAAAGTTCTTGTATTGCCATTGTTTCAAATGAGTTCAGGACACCATAAAGTAGCCGATGCACTCATTGATTTTTTACAAACGAAATTTCCGTTTGTGCATTGCCAAAAGCTTGATTTTTTAAGCTATTGTAATGAATATATTGAAAAATTCGTATCAGACGTATATTTGCGCTGGATTCGCTCTCATCCAGCCTCCTATCATCATATTTACAAAATGCTCATGTATCGAGATGTTCCAAAAATGGACTGGATGCACCTAGAGCCATGGTTGCCGTATTTTGAACATAAAATGAAACGGCTCATCGAAGCGGAAAAGCCGCAGCTTATTATTTGTACCCATTCGTTTCCGTCGCGGATTTTGCAGCGGTTAAAACGAAAAAAGTGGCTAACAACGCCCGTCATTAATGTATATACCGACTTTTTTATGAACGGCGTTTGGGGAAAAAAAGGGATTGATTATCACTTTGTTCCACATCAAGAAGCGAAGGAAGAGCTAATAAAAAAGTACAAAATCACCAAAGAACAAGTCATTGTGACCGGTATTCCGGTACATGAAACGTTTATGACTCGCAAAAGCGGAAGTAGAGGAAGTAAGCAGCGCCTGCATTTATTAATCGCCGGTGGCAACCAAGGGCTAGGGAATATTTCGGATTTCTTCCGAAAAATGAACGGAACGCACCAATTCCGCTATTCGGTGTTATGTGGGCATAATCGGGCGTTGTATGAAGAAATTTTGCGTTGGAAACAGCCGCATATTCGTCCGCTTCCTTATATAGCGAGCATTGACGAGATGAACCGTTTGTATGAAGAAGTTGATGCAATTATTACGAAACCGGGTGGAGTTACTATAAGTGAAGCATTGCATAAACGACTTCCGATATTTACAATCAGCTATTTACCGGGACAGGAACAAATTAATTTACGTTATTTAGAAGAACGAGGGCTTATTTATAATTTGAGCGGACTACGCCATTATGAACAGAAAATTTGGCATGTGTTGCATGATGATATGGAACGAAGCCGTTTTTTTCGGCGGGTTGCCGAATATTTTGCGCAAATCGAACAAACGGCTCAAGAGGCGCTTCAACAAATTGTATGGCAACATAGCGAAACGCACGTATTGTCGCATTAGCACACCGTCTAACGAACTTGTTGGGCGGTGTTTTCCTGTATGAAAGTTGCGAAACAACCTTCATCCGTCATATAAAAGTATCATACGGCGGCAGGAGAAACGTGGTACAATAAAATGGTGGAAAAAAGAAGAGGAGGATTTCTAGTGAAGACGAGAATAGGGGTTTTGTATGGCGGAAAATCGCCTGAACATAAAGTGTCACTGCAAACGGCGATGGCGGTAATGAACGCCATTGACAAAACAAAATTTGATGTCGTGCCGATTTACATTACAACTGAAGGACAATGGGTCAAAGGAGAAAAGCTAACAAGCAGCGTGCAAGATGTGAAAGAGTTGCAAATGACACCGAACGTGAGAGCGATTTTGCCGGTAGCTTTAAATCAAGCTCCGACAGCGGAAGAAACGAATGGACAGACAGAAGACACGATTGACGTCATTTTTCCGCTATTGCACGGACCAAACGGGGAAGACGGTACAGTGCAAGGGTTATTGGAATTGTTAAACATCCCGTATATCGGAAACGGTGTGCTCGCTTCGGCAGCAGGAATGGATAAAGTCATTATGAAAAATTTATTTGCCCAAGCGGGACTTCGCCAAGCAAAATACGTTTCTTTTTTGAAAAAAGAATGGCAACATAACGAAGAAGCTGCTTATGACAAAGTGGAAAGTGAACTTGGCTATCCTTGCTTCGTCAAGCCGGCGAACGCTGGATCAAGCGTTGGGATTAGTAAATGCAAAAAACGCGAAGAGCTGAAGCAGGCATTTATGGACGCATTTCGTTATGATCGAAAAGTGATTGTGGAAGAAGCAATTGTCGGCAGGGAAGTCGAAATTGGCGTCATCGGAAATGACGAGCCGGTTTGTTCTGTCGTCGGGGAAATTGTTCCAAAGAAAGAGTTTTATGATTATGAAGCAAAATATGAAGACGGCAATACAGAGCTTATTATTCCAGCAGATATTACCGATGAGGAGTACAAAACGATTCAGCAAATGGCGATTGCGGCATTTAAAGCGCTTGATCTGTCTGGATTAGTGCGAGCCGACTTTTTCTTAACGAAAGACGGGGTTGTTTACATTAACGAAGTGAATACGATGCCGGGCTTCACACCATTTAGTATGTTCCCTCTGCTTTGGAAGCATAGCGGCGTTTCTTATCCAGAACTGATCGAGAAACTTGTACAGCTTGCGCTCGAGCGCCATCAAGAAAAACAAACGATCACATATACGTTTTAGAAGGTGAAACGATGATAACAAAGACATTACGTACGATTCAAGATATGGTGGACGGCTTTGGACTTCATGAATCGTTTTACGACGTGATGATTACAGGGGTTTCTACCGATACGCGAACGCTGGAACGAGGGAACTTATATATTCCGTTAAAGGGAGCAACATTTAACGGCCATGCGTTTGTCGAAGAAGCGTTTGCGAAAGGAGCTAGTGCGGTGTTATGGTCAGAGGGGGAGGAGAACCAACCAGCGAATGTGCCGCTCATTATGGTCGATGACACACTGCAAGCATTGCAACGACTAGCCCATCGCTACCGAAAGCAGCTGCCTGTGAAAGTGATTGGTATTACCGGAAGCAATGGCAAGACGACAACAAAAGATATGGTATTTTCGCTCTTAGCAACGACATACAAAACGCAAAAAACAGAGGGAAATCTCAACAACCATATTGGTTTGCCGCTGACGCTTCTTCGATTAAAGGAAGACACGGAAATGGCGGTTGTTGAGATGGGAATGAGCGGCTTTGGTGAAATCGAGCGGTTATCGCACATCGCAGAGCCTGATGTCGCAGTCATTACGAATATCGGGGAATCGCATTTGCAAGAGCTAGGGTCACGCGAAGGTATCGCGCGAGCGAAACTCGAAATTCTCTCTGGATTACAGAAAGACGGCGTGTTTGTTTATTACGGTGACGAACCGCTGTTACGAACAAAAATAGAACAGCTTTCCCCTGTCTGTCACACGATTACGTTTGGACAGACAGCAGAAAACAACTACTATCCGCTTTCGATTTCTTTAACAGCGGAAGGAACGACGTTTACAGTGAATGCGGCACGAGAAATAGCTTTTCAGCTTCCGATTTTAGGAAAACATCACGTGCAAAACGCATTAGCAGCAATTGCCGTTGCTCGCGTTTTCGGCATTGAGTGGGAAACGATTCAAAAGGCATTTGCAACGCTACAAATGACGCGCATGCGCACGGAATTAGAAAAGGGGGCAAATGGTGTAACCATTATTAACGACGCATACAACGCCAGCCCGACATCGATGAAAGCAGCGTTACAGTTGCTGTTTGAGTTAACAGGCTACGAGAAAAAAATCGCCGTATTAGGGGATATGCTAGAACTTGGGGAGCAAGAAGTGGAATTTCATCGGCAAATTGGAGAAATGCTCACACCAGAAAGCGTCGATTACGTATGGACGTACGGAAAGCTTGCGCGTGAAATAGCTCTTGCTGCGCAGCCTGCTTTTCCACACGGACGAGTGAGAGCATACGATGATAAACAAGCATTAGCAACCGACTTGCGTTCGCTCGTAACGGAAAAAGATGTCGTTTTATTCAAGGGATCGCGAGGAATGAAACTCGAAGAAATCATCCGGTCGTTACAATAAGAAGGGGATTCCCCTTCTTTTTTCATAGCGGTGATGAGGAATGATATGCAATGATTGGTTCTAAAGAAAAACAGCTGCTGTTTTTGCCTTCTTCCCGTCACCATGTGTGCCACGAACCGGATTGCCAGACATTATTTCGTCACGTCGAGGCATTTTTAAAGGAAAATTTTTGAAGTTGGTATTTATTGCAAACGAGGCATAGAAATGGTATGATAGAAAAACATAATGTCAAGGCCCTTTCTTCCATAATGGGCAGAACGGTTTTGAACAGTAAGTAAAAGGAGTAGGAATAACATTGACAACATTTCATGAATTAGGATTAAGTAATGACGTAATGAAGGCGATTAGTCGAATGGGGTTTGAAGAAACAACTCCAATCCAGGCGGAAACGATTCCGCTTAGCTTGCAAAATAAAGATGTGATCGGACAGGCGCAAACAGGAACAGGGAAAACAGCGGCATTTGGCATTCCGCTTGTTGAAAAAATTGACACAAAACAAGACGCCGTTCAAGGGCTTGTTGTGGCACCGACTCGCGAACTAGCCATTCAAGTATCAGAGGAACTATATAAAATCGGTGCTGTCAAGCGGGTGCGTGTGCTACCGATCTACGGCGGACAAGATATTGAGCGGCAAATTCGCGCGTTGAAAAAGCGGCCGCACATTATTGTCGGAACGCCTGGCCGGATTATTGACCACATTAACCGAAAAACACTTCGGTTAGAGCATGTGCACACCGTTGTATTAGATGAAGCAGACGAAATGCTCAACATGGGCTTTGTGGAAGATATCGAAGCGATTTTAAGCAACGTACCGACCGAACGGCAAACGCTGCTCTTCTCGGCGACGATGCCAGAGCCGATTCGTCGCATTGCGGAGCGGTTTATGAACAATCCGCATCTTGTCAAAGTGAAAGCAAAAGAAATGACCGTTCCAAACATTGAGCAATATTACTTAGAAGTACAAGAAAAGAAAAAATTCGATATTTTAACGCGCTTGCTTGATATTCAAGCACCAGAACTAGCAATTGTGTTCGGGCGAACGAAACGGCGCGTCGATGAACTGGCGGAGGCGCTCAACTTGCGCGGATATGCCGCAGAAGGCATTCATGGCGATTTAAGCCAAGCGAAACGCTTGTCGGTACTCCGTAAATTCAAAGAAGGGTCGATTGAAATTTTAGTTGCAACCGATGTAGCAGCGCGCGGTCTAGATATTTCTGGAGTTACGCACGTGTATAATTTTGATATTCCTCAAGACCCAGAAAGCTACGTTCACCGTATCGGCCGAACAGGACGGGCTGGGAAAACAGGTGTGGCGATGACGTTTGTTACCCCACGGGAAATTGGTCAGTTGCACAATATTGAACGGACGACGAAGCGGAAAATGGAGCGGATGAAACCGCCAACGCTCGATGAAGCGTTGGAAGGACAACAACGTCTCGCCATTGAAAAGCTAGTGTCCATTGTCGAAACGGAAAACTTATCCTTTTATAAACGGGCAGCGGAAGAATTATTGGAAGAACATGACTCTGTTTCGCTTGTTGCAGCATGTATTAAGATGTTAACGAAAGAGCCGGACACAACCCCAGTGAAATTGACGGAAGAACCACCGCTTCCGGCGAAAAAAGAGAAAAAGCGCGTCAATCGGAAAAGCGGGCAATCGACAGAAGCGGCTCGCAACCGTCAACCGAAAAAACGGCGCGTAGCGCGATAAAAACGATGCGTTTCGCATCGTTTTTTCCATTTTTTTATAGGAGCGTCAGTTCAGACGAACGGCGACAAACGGTGCTAAAATCGCTCCGCTGAAAAAACCGAATAGGTGCGCAATTGTATTCATATGCGGGAAAGTGAACGTCATGGCGAACCCAGCGACAAGTGCACTAAAGATAATTCGCGCCTCCTCACGATTGACCAACTGCCGATGGAAAAGTGCGAGGTAACTGTAAACGCCTAGTATCCCAAATATTGCCCCTGAAGCTCCGAGATGGCTATATATGATCGGAGCGAAACAAAAGGTGGCGACATTCGCTAATATTCCACTTCCAATATAGGTTACAAGAAACAGCTTTTTTCCGATCATCTTTTCTAACATTGGTCCAAAAAGCAACAAGGAAAAGGAATTGGCGACAACATGTCCGAATTGAACATGCAAAAAAAGGGAAGTCGCAAGTCGCCAATACTCTCCTTCAGCAATTGCGGCATTGAATCCGACGAACGTATCGAGAAAACGATCGGCTAATGGATGGGGAATGGTAGCGAATAAAAAAGCGAGAATGTGCACCGCGACGATGGTAGAAACGATTGGATACGAGCGAACAAACGTCAGCGGTGATTCTGTGCGAATAAACATCGTATCGCTCCTTTGATAGCTTGGTTATAAAAATATATGCAAAAAAAGGGAGGGTAGAAGCGTATGATTGTCGGAATCGGCATTGATATCATCGAATTAGCGCGAATCGAGAAATTCATTGAAAAGGAAAAATTTATTGCCCGCATTTTAACAGAACGAGAAAAAACGCTATTTGTTCGCTTGTCTGGACGACGAAAAGTCGAATTTTTAGCTGGAAGGTTTGCGGCAAAAGAGGCCTATGCGAAAGCACTCGGGACAGGAATCGGAAAAGAAGTATCGTTTCAAGACATTGAAGTGATAAACGATGAGTATGGGAAACCGATTATTGTATCGTCCACCGAACATCAAGTGCATGTCTCTATTTCCCACAGCCGTGAGTATGCCGTTGCCCAAGTAATTATTGAACGCTTGTCATGCTAGTCTGCATATTCACCCAAGCTGTCTCATATATTGATAGTGCAAAAAAGGAGCGCGTCTCCTAACGCTCATATGAGGCAAAGGGGTTGAAAACATGAGGAAAAACTTGTTTCGCGTATTGTTAGGCATCATGTTGCTTATCGCATTAGCTGGATGCGGGACAAAATCACAAGGCGATGTCATCAAAGCACTCGATGAAAAAATGAACGACCTTACTAGCTATCAAGCGAAGGCGAAGCTGACGCTGAAAACGGGAACAGAGCCGCAAGTATATGACGTCGAGATTTGGTATAAAGAGCCGGCGTATTACCGTGTAAGCTTGAAAAACGCAGAAAAAGATCAAAGCCAAATGATTTTACGCAACGACGAGGGAGTGTTTGTCATTACCCCTGCGTTGAACAAAACGTTCCGTTTCCAAAGCGATTGGCCTAAAAACAGTAGCCAAGCGTATTTGTATGAATCGCTCATCAAAGACATTTTAAGCGACAAAAAAGCAAATTTTAAAGCGACAAAAGACTATTACGTCTTCGAAACAAAAACAAACTACCCAAACAGCAAAATTATTCCACGCCAAGAAATTAAATTAAGCAAAAAAGATTTATCACCAGTATCTGTAAAAGTGATGGATACCGATATGAACGCTTTATTAACCGTTCAATTTTCCAAAGTAGAATTTAATAAAAAATTTGACAAAGATGCGTTTGATACGACGAAAAATATGACAGGTGCCCGTCTCGAAATTCCAACAATGGCAAAACCAAAAAACGAGGCATTAGAAGTGATGTATCCAGTCAACTTACCAGAAGGGGTTGAACAAATCGACGAAAAAGAAGTAGCGACAGAAAACGGAAAACGGATGATTATGACGTTCGGTGGGAAAAAAGCGTTTACGCTCGTGCAAGAAACAGCACGTGTGCTTCCAGCATCTAATACAGCTGTACTAGTCAACGGCGAACCTGTCGATTTAGGGTTTGCGGTCGGAGCATTGACCGATCATTCGCTTACTTGGACGTACAAAGGGATTGAGTTTATGATTGCTTCCAATGATTTGACACGAGAAGAAATGGTGATGATTGCCCGTTCTGTGCAAGGGAAAGCAGTGAAATAGCAACGTTCGTGCAGGCTCTTTCGGTGAGCCTGTTTTCTTTTTGGTTGACATCCCTTCACTGACCGATAATAATTTTTTTATAACTACGGGGAGAAGGAAGGGTTGACACCATGTTTCACCGAGATACTTGGGCAGAAGTGGATTTGGATGCGATTTTTCATAACGTTGCTTCTTTGCGAGCGTTTTTACCGAAAGAAACGGCTATTATGGCAGTCGTGAAGGCGAATGCGTATGGCCATGGCGATGCGCAAGTCGCCAAAACAGCTTTAGAGGCTGGAGCATCGCATTTGGCAGTTGCTTTTTTAGACGAAGCACTTGCACTGCGGCAAAAAGGCATCCATGCGCCGATTCTTGTTTTAGGGGCAACCCGACCAGAAGATATTGATTTAGCCGCTCAAAAACAAATCGCACTCACTGTCTTCCAACAAGAATGGCTAGAGAAAGCGAAGCAGCACCACCAGAGCGGCTTACCGGTATCGTTTCATTTGAAGCTGGATACAGGGATGGGGAGATTAGGCGTAAAAGAAGAAGCAGAGACGAAGCGCATCGTGGCGATGATGGACGATCACCCGCATTTTTTGTTTGAAGGAGTGTATACTCACTTTGCGACAGCCGATGAAATTGATACGGATTATTTTTCTTTTCAATATGAAACTTTTTTGCGCATGCTCGAATGGCTACCGTATCGGCCAAAATGGGTTCATTGCGGAAATAGTGCAACAAGTCTACGATTTCCGAATAAAGTGTTCAATATCGTCCGCTTTGGGATTGCGATGTACGGGCTATCTCCGTCACTTGCCATGAAATCGTATTTACCGTTTACATTAAAGGAAGCGTTTTCCCTTCATAGCCGTGTTGTTCACGTAAAACGTCTGTTGCCTGGAGAGAAAGTAAGCTACGGTGCCACATATACAGCAGAACAAGAAGAATGGGTAGGGACGGTTCCGATTGGTTATGCGGACGGCTGGATTCGAAAACTTCAGAACTTTCGTGTATTAGTAAACGGGGAAAAGGTACCGATTATTGGGCGAATTTGCATGGATCAACTAATGGTTCGCCTGCCATCATACGTACCAATAGGAACAAAAGTGACCCTTATCGGTCAACAAGGGGAGGAAAAAATTACGATAGATGAGGTGGCGCAATATTTAGACACCATCAACTACGAAATCCCTTGTACGATAAGTTACCGCGTGCCTCGTATTTTTTTGCGAAACAAGAGTATAATGGAAATGAGAAATGCTGTTTTAGATGGCAATAATGTATAAATAAACATTTTTTTCAGACGATAACGGATAGAAGAGAAGGAAATTAACTTTGCAGCGCCTTCATTTAGTGGTATTATAAAATGGGAGCGATTAATTGGCTGCAGTTTCGTGGAGGTGTATGTTCGTGTCTGAATCTAGCGCAACAACGGAAATCGTCGTTCGCTTGCCCCAAGCGCTGTTAACTGAATTGGATGGCCTTGTCAAACAAGAGAACGGTAATCGCAATGAACTCATTTACCAAGCGACAAAAATGTATATTCGCGAACGGAAGAAACGGCAAATTCGCGAGGCGATGAGACGCGGTTACATGGAAATGGCGAAAATCAATTTATCCATTGCATCGGAAGCATTTTTAGCAGAATATGAGGCCGACCACACCGTTGAACGTTTAGTTAGCGGGGGGTAATGCTTTGATTGTCAAACGTGGCGACGTTTATTTTGCGGATCTTTCCCCTGTCGTTGGCTCAGAACAAGGAGGCGTTCGTCCGGTATTAGTCATTCAAAATGACATCGGAAATCGGTTTAGCCCGACGGTCATTGTGGCGGCGATTACAGCCCAAATCCAAAAAGCGAAGCTGCCGACGCATGTCGAAATTGATGCAAAACGCTACGGGTTTGAGCGCGATTCCGTCATTCTTTTAGAGCAAATTCGGACGATTGACAAACAGCGGCTAACGGATAAAATTACTCACTTAGACGATGAAATGATGGATAAAGTAGACGAAGCACTGCAAATTAGTTTAGGACTTATCGACTTTTAATCAGCAAAGGGCAGGTCGCGTCCGATCTGTCCACTGAATATAGGGTTGTTAGAGAATAGCTACACCATTGTAGCTATTTTTATTTTTTGGTAAAATGACGATTATTACATAGTTGGAGGTTAATGAGTTTGGAAAAAAGAGAAGCGCTAATTCACCTTATCGCCAGCGAACTAAAGTTTTCCACGAAACAAGTAAACGCTGTTATTTCGCTCTTTGAAGAAGGAAATACCGTTCCATTTATTGCGCGCTATCGAAAAGAATTAACTGGTGCATTAGACGAAGTACAAATTCGCGATGTGCTTGAAAGATGGCATTATTTACAGCAGCTCGAACAGCGGAAAGAAGAAGTAATCCGCCTTATCAATGAGCAAGGGAAACTGACAGAAGAGTTGAAGCAAGCGATTGAAAAGGCGACGAAACTGCAGCAAGTTGAAGATTTATACCGCCCGTACAAGCAAAAACGACGGACGAAAGCAACCATTGCGAAAGAGAAAGGGTTAGAGCCGTTAGCAGAATGGCTTCTTTCTTTTCCGATGGCTCCACTCCCGAAAGAGAAAGCGAACGAATTTGTTGATGTTGAAAAAGGGGTAGAAACAGACGAAGAAGCGTTGCAAGGCGCAAAAGATATTATTGCAGAGCGCATTTCAGACGATGCCACCATTCGACAATGGGTTCGCGCGCAAACGTGGAAAAAAGGCATTGTGGTCGCAAATGGGAAAGACATAGAAAAAGACGAAAAGAACGTATACGAAATGTATTACAACTACGAAGAACCAGTGCATAAAATCGTCCCTCATCGAATTTTAGCGCTTAATCGCGGCGAAAAAGAAGATGTGTTGCGTGTGTCGATTCAAGCACCGGTTGAAGACATTATTCATTACATAAAAACGAACGTCATTGGCAATGAACAATCTCCAGCTGCACCGTTTGTCGCAGATGCAATTGAAGATAGCTATAAACGATTAATCGAACCATCGATTGAGCGGGATATTCGCAATGAGCTAACCGAAAAAGCAGAAGAGCGAGCCATTCATATTTTTGCTGAAAATTTACGGAATTTATTATTGCAGCCCCCGCTAAAAGGAAAAATTGTGCTCGGAGTCGACCCTGCGTATCGCACAGGTTGCAAGCTGGCGGTCGTTGATGAAACAGGGAAACTTCTGAAAATTGACGTTATTTATCCACATCCGCCACAAGCGAAGCGAGAAGAAGCGGAACAAAAATTAGTTCGTCTCCTTCAAGAATATGGGGTGCAAATGATTGCGATTGGCAATGGCACCGCCTCACGCGAAACAGAGCAATTTGTCGCCGATACACTCCGGAAGCTTAACCGAGAAATTTTTTATCTTATTGTGAACGAAGCAGGCGCAAGCGTCTATTCGGCTTCCGATTTAGCGCGCCAAGAGTTTCCGGATCTACAAGTCGAGGAACGAAGCGCTGTTTCCATCGCTCGCCGTGTCCAAGACCCGCTGGCAGAGCTAGTTAAAATTGACCCGAAATCAGTTGGGGTCGGCCAATATCAACATGACGTTTCGCAAAAAAAATTAGAAGAATCGCTACGGTTTATTGTCGAAACAGTAGTAAACCAAGTCGGTGTCAATGTGAACACCGCCTCTGTTTCATTGCTGCAATACGTATCAGGGCTAACTAAAACGGTAGCAGAAAACATTGTCAAACGAAGAGAAGAACAAGGGAAGTTTAAAAATCGCAACGAGTTAAAAGCCATTCCGCGACTTGGGGCAAAAACGTACGAACAGTGTATCGGCTTCTTACGCATTATGGATGGAGAAGAACCGCTTGATCGAACCCCAATCCATCCTGAACGATACGAGGAAGTAAAAAAGTTGTTACAACAAATGGGGTTTACGACAGAAAACATTGGAAGCAACGAGTTGCGCGAAGCATTGCAACAATTGCCGCTACGAGAAACAGCCGAGGGGCTGGGTATCGGGGAATTAACGTTAAAAGATATCGTTGATGCGTTAATTCGTCCAGAACGTGACCCACGGGATGAACTACCGAAACCGTTGTTGCGAAAAGACATCTTAAAAATGGAAGATTTGCAAAAAGGGATGGAACTTGAAGGAACAGTACGCAACGTCGTTGATTTTGGTGCGTTTGTTGATATCGGTGTCAAACAAGACGGTCTTGTCCACATTTCCAAATTGAGTAAACAATATGTTCGCCACCCGTTAGATATCGTATCAGTAGGAGAGGTCGTCAAAGTGTGGGTCGACAGTGTTGATGTCGCCAAAGGAAGAATATCTTTATCTATGCTTCCTCCAGAATAACGAAAAGCGGAGGCGACTGGTTGCTTCACACAAAAAGCACTGCTTTTACGAGCAGTGCTTTTTATAGTAAAAAAACCAGCATTGATTTAGTAATTTAATTTGATAGCGATTTTTTTCGAAATAAGCCCGCCGCATCTGATTTTTTAACCAAGTTGGCATTCACGTACCCTCCATTTCGAAAAGGTAGTATATAATGTATGTATCGAATAGCTGTCCTGTGTCAGAAAAGGTGGAAAAAGCATGGAACAAAATGAATTACAACAACTAGTAGAAACAATATCATGGCAGTTTTTCCAAAAGCCGTTTCGCCATCAAGCAATATTTAATTCGCGTCTGCGCACAACAGGCGGGCGATATTTATTACGCTCACATAACATCGAAATTAATCCGAAACATTACGAGGCGTTCGGTAAGGAAGAACTTATTTCGATTATTAAGCACGAACTGTGTCATTACCATCTTCATTTAGAAGGAAAAGGATATCGGCATCGAGATCGTGATTTTCGGGAACTGTTACAGAAAGTAAACGCCCCTCGTTATTGTCGGCCACTGCCGAATAGAAAAAAATCAGTTCAATCGGTATATACATATATTTGTGTGCGATGCAGCTTCGTTTATCAAAGAAAAAGAAAAGTGAATACAACTCGTTACGTTTGCGGAAAATGTAAAGGGACGTTAAAAATAATGGAATCGAAAATTTTTTAAAAATGTATTGACACTTACCAAATAGATGTGTTAAATTATAAAAGCCGTCGTTGAACGGCAGCGAAAAAATAAAAAATAGTTGACAATTCAATAATCCCTCACTATAATTAAAAACAGTCAGGATATAACAAATCAAATTCCGCAATAGCTCAGCGACGAGCAACGCATCAGTGAACATGCTGCGAATTGCCTCGACGCATTCACCATCCTCGAAACGGCTAGTAGAGGAAGAGGCAGTAGGAATGAATTGGAAAAGCGGTTGTGTATCAGGTTGTTCCTATATTTATTCCGCAATAGCTCAGCGGTAGAGCAACCGGCTGTTAACCGGTAGGTCGTAGGTTCGAATCCTACTTGCGGAGCCATTGGAGAAGTACCCAAGTGGCTGAAGGGGACGGTTTGCTAAACCGTTAGGTCGTGGTTTCGCGGCGCGCGGGTTCAAATCCCGCCTTCTCCGCCACGTTGTGATATATTTTGGCCCGTTGGTCAAGTGGTTAAGACACCGCCCTTTCACGGCGGTAACACGGGTTCGAATCCCGTACGGGTCATCAAAGTTGTGGGGGGATGGAAAATTACCGTCTCCCATTTTATTCGGCTATGGAGGATTAGCTCAGCTGGGAGAGCACTTGCCTTACAAGCAAGGGGTCGGCGGTTCGATCCCGTCATCCTCCATTGCTTCTGGATGTATAAGGTCCCGTAGTGTAGTGGTTAACATGCCTGCCTGTCACGCAGGAGATCGCGGGTTCGAGTCCCGTCGGGACCGCCATATATAAATTGTTGGGGTATAGCCAAGCGGTAAGGCAACGGACTTTGACTCCGTGATGCGTTGGTTCGAATCCAGCTACCCCAGCCATGAATGAGCCATTAGCTCAGCAGGTAGAGCATCTGACTTTTAATCAGAGGGTCGGAGGTTCGAGTCCTCCATGGCTCACTTTTGCGGGTGTGGCGGAATTGGCAGACGCACCAGACTTAGGATCTGGCGCCTCACGGCGTGGGGGTTCAAGTCCCTCCACCCGCATAAATTACGCGGTCGTGGCGGAATGGCAGACGCGCTAGGTTGAGGGCCTAGTGGGGGCAACCCCGTGGAGGTTCAAGTCCTCTCGGCCGCATTAAAATACTTGCACTCAAAAAGAGTGTGTGGTAGAATAAAAAATGCTGTTGTTTTTGCGCTCGTAGCTCAATTGGATAGAGCATCTGACTACGGATCAGAAGGTTAGGGGTTCGAATCCTCTCGAGCGCGCCATCTCGGGAAGTAGCTCAGCTTGGTAGAGCACATGGTTTGGGACCATGGGGTCGCAGGTTCGAATCCTGTCTTCCCGACCATCCCCTATAAAATCGCGCAACACGCGGGTGTAGTTTAGTGGTAAAACCTCAGCCACGAGCGATGCATCCGTGAAAAAGCGGCGAGTTGCCTCGACGCATCCATCATCTTCGAATCAGCTAGTAGAGGAAGAGGCATTGAAGGGGCGTAGCAGAAATACGGGTAACAAAAGTGTTCAATATGCGGGTGTAGTTTAGTGGTAAAACCTCAGCCTTCCAAGCTGATGTCGTGGGTTCGATTCCCATCACCCGCTCCAAAAATGTTCTTTGAAAACTGAACAAAACGAAGCGTCCTCGTGAATGAACGAGTAAAGTATGAGTTTGGAACAAAACTTTCTATGGAGAGTTTGATCCTGGCTCAGGACGAACGCTGGCGGCGTGCCTAATACATGCAAGTCGAGCGGACCGAAAAGAAGCTTGCTTCGATTCGGTT
>NZ_JACIDE010000032.1 GCF_014196205.1 Anoxybacteroides voinovskiense
GAGAGTAGCTTCGGCGAAATCGGGTGCGATGAACAAGGAAGGAAACGTAGATCTTTATAAGTTTCTTATAAAGTCTTATAAGTTTTCTGTAACGGAGGGGACTTTATGAGCACAATTGGTGAAAATATTAAAATGTACCGCGAACAACGAAAAATGAGCCAGCAAGAACTAGCATTAAAAGTGCGTGTCGGAACGGCTACGATTCAAAAATATGAGTCAGGCGAACAAATCCCTGATACGCAAACGATTTTAAAACTTTGCACCGCCCTTGACGTTCCAGCGTCTGAGTTAATGGAACGAGAAATGTATACCTCATCTGGCGTCGACCCAGAAATCGAACATCTCGTCAAAGAAGTGGGCGTCAAACGAGCAAAACTGATTTTACGCAAAGCAAAAGAGTTCAGCGAAGAAGACTTTTTGCGCGTGATGCAAATGCTTTATGAAATTAAATACGGAAAAGATGCATAATTCCGCCGCAAATGCGGCGGAATTTTATATTCGTGATAAAAATCGTTTCATTCGTTTTATCGCTTCTTGCAACTGTTCAAGCGAAGAAGCATAGGAACAGCGCACATAACCTTCGCCACTGTCACCAAACACACTCCCAGGAACGACCGCTACTTTTTCTTCCAGCAGCAACCGCTCCGCGAATTGCTCGGACGTCATTCCCGTAGAAGCAATCGATGGAAACGCGTAAAACGCGCCACCTGGCAAATGGCAATGCAACCCAATGTCGTTTAATGACTGAACAAAATAATTGCGGCGGCGGCGATAGCTTTTGCGCATTTCGTCTACATCGTGTTCTCCGTTTTTTAACGCCTCTATCGCCCCGTACTGCGCCATTGTTGGCGCACACATCATCGCATATTGATGAATTTTTAACATCGCTTGCAATAACTCCTCTGGTGCAGCGACAAACCCTAGCCGCCAGCCCGTCATCGCAAACCCTTTCGAAAACCCGGACACTAAAATCGTCCGCTCGCGCATCCCTTCCACCGCCGGAAAGCTCGTATACGGCTCATCATATGTTAATTCTGCATAAATTTCATCCGAAATGACGAGCAAATCATGTTTTTCGACAATGCGAGCAATCGCTGCCAAATCCTCCTGGTTTAATACCGTTCCCGTCGGATTGTTTGGCGAACAAAGAATTAGCGCTTTCGTTCTCGGGCTAACGACTTCTTCAATTTGTTGCGGGCGCAACTTAAAATGGTCAGCGCCATTTGTTCGAACGGATATAGGCACTCCTCCTGCTAATGCAACAAGCGGACTATACGATACAAAGCTCGGCTCAACGACAATCACTTCATCTCTAGGGTTAACAATTGCCCTTAGCGCCAAATCAAGCGCTTGGCTTGCCCCGACCGTTACTAATACTTCACCATCCGGGCGGTATGATAAGCCAAATTTCCGCGACAAATATGCAGAAATTTCTTGGCGAAGCGCTAACAATCCTGCATTCGCGGTATACGATGTATACCCTTGCTCAAGCGATAAAATACACGCTTCCCGAACACTCCATGCGGTCACAAAATCAGGCTCTCCGACCCCAAGTGAAATGACCCCTTCCATGCTTGCCGCTAAATCAAAAAAACGCCGAATCCCTGACGGCTTTAGACGACTAACCGTTTCTGAAACGTACGTTTTCGTTGCCCGTGTCATGGTGCCACCACGATGCGGCGATCTTGGTCTCCTTGGTCAAACACGGTGCCGTCATGCTTATATTTTTTCAAAATAAAATGCGTTGTCGTCGAAATGACCGAATCAAGCGTGGACAACTTTTCTGACACAAAATGAGCTACTTCTGCCATCGAGCGTCCTTCAATGACGACCGATAAGTCGTATGCTCCTGACATTAAATAAACCGATTTCACTTCCGGAAAGCGATAAATGCGCTCTGCCACTTCATCAAAACCGACCCCTCGTTTCGGTGTCACTTTCACATCAATCATTGCGGTTACTCCTTCGTGCCCGTCAATTTTTCGCCAATCGACAATCGTGGCATACTGCACAATCACTTTCGTTTCCTCCAGTTTTTGCAAAATAGCTTCTACTTCTTCGACCGTCAGCGACGTCATTTTTGCAAGCGTGTCGAGCGGTATTCGTCCGTTTTTCTCGACGATTTCGACGATTTCTAGCTCTTTTTCTGTTAACTTCATCCGCAATCCCTCCCTTTTTAGAATTTTCGCATAATTTCATTAAATTTGCACGCAAAAAATTTCGTTTTTTTTACAGCGCGCATTCTGAGTCTTCTTTCATCAGCAACAGCTCACGCGCTAATGTTATGCATTTAGTAAGAGGAATTTTTTGCTCAAACGCGAATTCATAAATAGCTTGGATTTTTCGGGCGAGCTTTTCGACATCATCATACTCATAGACCGCTCGAACAACGTCCATCGCTTCTATTTCATAGGCGTCTATGCCATACCCAAACGGATCCCATTGTTGAACGATAGCAAGCAACGAGCGGTTTAAATGTTGGTTCATATTCGTTCCTGCCCTCCATAAAAAAGAATATGCCAACATTATACGCCTTGAGGGAAAATAAAGGAAGGAGATTTGTGATGTATTCATTTGACCATCCTATCGAACGACGCCATACCCATTCAGTGAAATGGGACGAAACAGAGCGATTTTTCGGGGTACGCGATGTGCTGCCGATGTGGGTTGCTGATATGGACTTTCCTGCACCGCCCGCCGTTATTGAGGCGATTACAAAACGTACAGAACATGGAATTTTTGGCTATACCGCCATTCCATATTCGTTGAAAGAAGCCATTAGCGACTGGCTAAAAACACGCCACCGATGGACGATACGTCCAGAATGGTTGTCGTTTTCTATCGGCGTCGTTCCTGCCATCGCCACGGCAATCACAGCATTTACAGCACCAAGCGACCGAATCGTCGTTTTTTCTCCCGTTTATCCACCGCTATTTCAGCTAGTTGAAAAAAACAGCCGTGAGCTTGTAACAAGTCCGCTTCTATTAACAAAAAAAGGATATGAAATCAACTGGGAAGATGTACAAGAAAAACTAAAAGGGGCAAAAATGTTGTTGCTCTGCAGCCCACATAACCCAAGCGGACGGGTGTGGACGAAAGAAGAACTGATAAAACTAGGAACGCTTTGCGTCGAAAACAACGTGCTCGTCGTCAGTGACGAAATTCATGCCGATTTAACGTTGCCGCCGTTCCAACATACGCCGTTTGCTTCCATCAATGATGCTTTCGCTGACATTAGCATCACATGCGTCGCCCCGACAAAAACGTTTAATTTAGCAGGACTGCAATGTGCAAGCATCATTATTCCGAATAACCAACGAAAAAAGCAGTTTGACGCTGCTCAACAACGCCAAGGCTTTTTCACGTTAAATACGTTTGCCGTCATCGGCGCGGAGGCCGCTTATCGGCATGGCAGCGATTGGCTCGATGCGCTGTTGGCGTACATCCAACAAAACATCGAGCAGACGTGCTCGTTTCTTAACACTTTTTTGCCAAAACTACACCCGATTCGCCCGGAAGCCACATACCTTGTTTGGATTGATTGCCGCGAACTTGGCATGGAAGAACAGCAAATAAAACAACGGCTTCTTCAGAAAGGGAAAATCGCCGTAGAAATGGGGAGTAAATTTGGTAAAGAAGGCACGGGGTTTATTCGTCTAAACGTCGCTTGTACGCGACAAACGCTACAAGAAGCGTTTCACCGGTTAGTAATCGCTTTCGACCAAAAAAGCTAGCCAAAACGGCTAGCTTTTCTTAATTTCCCCGCACGCAATGCGCCCACCTGCATCACCGGCTGGCTGTGTCATGCCGTCATCTTTGCCAGCATGAATGACTAATGCGGTACCTTCTTTCGTTAACAATGTGCCTTTTTTTCCTTCCTTTAATGTCACTTGCGGCGCAAACAGCTCTGTTTTTACCGTTCCGTCTTCTTTCACAATTAAATTCGGTAAATCGCCCGCATGAGCCCCTTCCGGATGCAATAGGCCGTGTTTTTTCCCTTCTGGATTATAGTGGCTGCCTGCGGATTGAAAGTCTGGTTTTTTACACATTCCTTTTTCATGAATGTGAATCGCATGCTCTCCCGGCGGCAATCCTTCTAAATCTAAGGAAATTTTTACCCCCTTTGGCTGCTCCGACAGTTTCGCGTTTCCTAGTACATCGCCCGCACTATTCATCATTTTTACATTTATTTCGGTTGGATTCCCTTCTTTGCAGCCGCTGATTAGCATGATTATCGCCGCTAACACCCATACTTTTCGAAACATAAAATCCCCTTTCGCAACACATTTTTTCTTCAGTATTGCCAAAAGAGGATTTCCGCAAACCACTATTGTTCATCTCGAATCACATTTTCTTTCCGCAACCGTTCTTCAAACTGCTTCGCTTTTTCTTCTTGCCGTTTCGAAATTTTCATAATAAGCCGCATCGTAAAAATCGCGGCAATTAAAAAAAGCGTACATGTAATCGCGGCTGGAATGTATTCCCGTTTATCTTCTGGAAAGTATAAAAACAGCCCTAATAAATACGTCATCACTCCGTCAACCTTTCGTCGTTCATTTTCCCGTTCATTATACCAAAAACAAATATGCCAAACCAGCAGAGTGTATGGTTTGGCTTGCTATAGTGCAAATTTTTTTAATAAT
This sequence comes from Anoxybacteroides voinovskiense, assembly GCF_014196205.1. Taxonomy (GTDB): domain Bacteria; phylum Bacillota; class Bacilli; order Bacillales; family Anoxybacillaceae; genus Anoxybacteroides; species Anoxybacteroides voinovskiense. Next base: position 4,644 of record NZ_JACIDE010000032.1, read on the forward strand.
TGACTAAAGTCCACGCGCTCGCCAAGCGTCGGCTGCGATGGCTTTGCTAAATATGTTTTATCTTTCTCCACTAGCTTGAAAATATTATATGTCGTAAACGCATCGTCAAGCGCACAATGTGGTTTGCCCACCCCTTCTTTTCCATATTCCTGAACCGCTTTGCGCAATCCCGGCTGGTTCCGCTCGCCAAAAAACATTTTATACTCCATCGCTAAGTCACGGTGCTCTCCAGTGAACGGAAACGGAAGATTCGCTTGGGCACAATTATGCTTTAACACTTTCATATCCATGCTTCCCCATGTAATGACGGTCGGACGAAGGGCATCATATTGCTGTAATCGCGCTACGAGTTCCGCAAGCGAAATGCCTTCGTCAATTTGAGCTTGCGTAATTTTTAAGAAGCTTTTGCACCGTTCCGTTAATACTGGAAACGACGTCGGTTTCACATAAGATGAAAATTGCTCGCATACTTCACTCTCAACAACAACGACAAGACCGACCTCAATAATTTCTGGAAAAAATCCCCTCGGGGTTGTTTTATTTTCTGGCATCGTAAACTCAAAATCGAGAAATACATACGGACGCTCTTGCATCGAAAGCCCCCTTTCGCTTGCTTTTTATCATTATATCACGAAATGTTGGTTGTTCACTTATTTTTTCAGAAAATTTGACCTTTTCCTTTATACATAGATGCTTAAAGCATATGAGTAAAAATGGTTTGGAGGTAAGCAGCAAAGACAGTATAATAAGGGGGGATATCATGTCAGCCAAAGGGGGAATTTCGCTTGAAAAATGTAATTATTCATAAAATTGTGACGTTCATTTTCACCGAAGAGCAATTGAAAGCGTTTTGGGAAAAGAAAAAAACGGGAATTCCATTTTCTTCATTAACAAATGAACAGTATATGAAACTTGCCGAAGAAATGCTTGCACATTCTTCCCATAGCCAACTACAACAACATTTAGTCGACGGTGGCTGGCGTACAAAAGAAGAGACGGAAGGGCTCGTGCTTGCGGAAGATGACTCACGCGAGCATATTCACGTCGAAATTGTCGACACGACCGTTCCGCAACGCCCGTCGAACAAACTGTTTATCGATCGTCTTACTGAATTTACTTGCACAAACTGCCAATTTTCTTTTTACGTAAGAGGGCTACAAACTCCATCGCACATCCATTGTCCATCTTGCGGCACAACGATTCAATAAGGAGGGGAAACCGTTGCACGAAACAGTAACAACAGTGTCAAACGTACAATACTATTTAGCGATCGCCATTTTTTTAGCAACATATGCGATTATTATTTCAGAAAAAATTAACCGTGCAGTCATTGCCTTGCTTGGAGCAGCAGCGATGGTCATTTTCGGAATCGTCGATTTGCATAAAGCGTTTACCCACCATATCGAATGGGGAACGATTACGCTTTTAATCGGGATGATGATTCTCGTTCACATTACAAGCAAATCAGGATTTTTCCAATATGTCGCCATCAAAGCGGCGAAAGCGGCGAAGGGACAGCCGCTGCGCATTTTAATTATTTTATCGCTATTGACTGCCGTGTTGTCCGCGTTTCTCGATAACGTTACTACCGTCTTATTAATCGTTCCTGTTACGTTTTCGATTACGCGCATTTTGCACGTCAATCCAGTGCCTTATTTAATTTCAGAAGTGCTATTTTCCAATATCGGCGGAACGGCAACGCTAATCGGAGACCCACCAAACATTATGATCGGGTCAGCGAATAAACATTTAGATTTTAACGACTTTTTGATCAATTTAGCTCCAATTGTTATTGTGATTATGCTCGTGACAACAGTAATTATTGCACTCATTTACCGCCGTCACTTAACGTCGGATGCAAAGCTCATTGAACAGCTTATGAGCTTGAATGAAAAGGATTACATTAAAGATCCAGTATTATTAAAAAAATCAGTGTCCGTTTTAGCATTAACGATTTTAGGGTTTATTCTTCATTCTGTCATTCATGTCGATGCTGCGGTCATCGCTCTTACGGGGGCTACCATTCTTATGGTTATCGGCGTGCACGAACACGAAGTGGAAGACGTATTCGCATCTGTAGAGTGGGTCACCATTTTCTTCTTTGCTGGGTTATTTACACTCGTCGGTGGACTTGTCGATATCGGGCTGATTAAAAGCCTAGCGGAGAAAGCACTTGACGTCACAGGTGGTAATATTTCGGTCGCTTCGTACTTTATCCTTTGGGTGTCTGGCATCGCGTCGGCAACAATTGATAACATTCCGTTCGTGGCGACAATGATTCCGCTTATTAAAGATATGGCGGTAGGTATGGGGCTATCACCAGATTCGCCGCAAATTGATGTGCTATGGTGGGCGTTGGCGCTTGGTGCGTGTTTAGGCGGAAACGGGACGTTAATCGGTGCTTCCGCGAACGTCATCGTGGCCGGTCTGGCGTCGCGTGAAGGACATGGCTTTAGCTATATGGACTTTTTGAAAATCGGCGCACCGTTAACGTTAGTCGCATTGTTGTTGTCCCATTTTTATTTGTTTTTCCGCTATTTGTAAAAGAGCGAGCTAAAATTGGCTCGCTCTTTTTGTTTTTTACATATAGTGATACAAAACGCGTAAGGAGGATCGAGATGTTTCCCTATGAATTTCGCCAATACCCTCCCATTGACCCAACCTTGTTTAGCCAATCGGCTACGACCGCGCAATGGCTAATGAAAGACGCAAGTGTCATTTTAGCAAAATTCGCCCAGTCCAAGTCGTTCGCTACGGCGATTATGTCGCTCGCCCAACAAGGAAAGACAAAGCAAGTGCAACAAATGGTTCAATCGCTAGGCATTCGTTCGAAAGTGGATATTTATTTCAATCCAGATGGCATTCGCTTGACGTTGTCCCCTTCCTCTGTGGGAGGGTGCTGCCAATTAGTGATTGGACTGCGATGGAATGTTTTTTAGCTGTTTGGTTCGCCAAACAGCTCATTTTTCTTGGAATTGTTTTTTCCCAATTTCGCTTGCATCACGCAAATCGTAGCCTTCTTTTTCGTTGCTGACGTGTATACCATCCTCCTTCGCCCCAAATGAGTTCGCACGCGCGATATCTTTCTCCCAGTTTTTTCGCTCCATAGTATCCCTCCTCTATATTTATTTTCCCTTATCAATGAGAACCGTATTCAGAAACTTCTTGACATCAATCGCATTGTTCGATACGATTCTGTTAACTATGAAAAAAAGGGGGTTTACATATGCGGTTGCGCGCATTGGACATCACGCTTGTCAGCGTATTTGCCGCGTTGATGGCAATTGGGGCGAACATTACTTCTTGGGCACCGTTTTTAGTCGTTGGCGGCGTGCCAATTACATTACAAACCTTTTTCTGCGTGTTAGCTGGCGCGATGTTAGGACGCCGTCTCGGGGCGCTCGCAATGTTTGTCTATATGCTCGTTGGACTTGTTGGTGCTCCTGTTTTCGCAAAATTTTCCGGCGGTTTTGGCATGATTGCCGGCCCAACATTTGGCTTTATCGTTTCTTTTATTTTTGCTGCTTATATTACCGGCTGGATAATCGAAAAAGGCGGCGACCGCCCATCGCTTGCCCGCTTTATTGCCGCAGCATTAGCGGGAATGATCGTCAACTACGTTATCGGCACAAACTGGATGTATATGGCGTTTAAATATTGGGCAGAAGCACCGAAAGGCTTTTCTTACAGTGTCGCTTGGAGCTGGATGCTTGTGCCACTGCCAAAAGACATTATTTTATCGATTGTCGCCGGAGCGATCGCCCCACGCTTTTATCATACGATTCGAAAATCAGTAACCTCTAAATATGCGATATAAAAAAGTGCATGCCGAGGCATGCACTTTTTTATATAAAGAATAGTTTAAATAGCTGATAAGTAAACCCTGCGATAAGCGCCGAAACCGGCAACGTAATAATCCATGTAATGACGATGCGTTGGGCAACTCCCCATTTGACGCCTTTAACGCGCTGGGCTGCCCCGACGCCCATCACGGAAGAAGAAGCAACGTGCGTCGTACTGACAGGCAAATGAAACGTCGTCGCCGAAAAAATAACGATCGCGGAAGACAAATCGGCTGCTGCGCCGTTTACCGGACGGATTTTCATAATTTTTCCTCCGACCGTTTTAATAATTTTCCATCCACCGACCGATGTTCCAATCCCCATTGCAATCGCTGCTGACAGACGCACCCACTCTGGGATTTCCGTCGATGTGTGATAGTTCCCAGCGATTAACGCCATTGTAATAATCCCCATCGCTTTTTGTGCGTCGTTCGTCCCGTGCGTATATGATTGCATCGCAGCGGTCACTACTTGGAACAAGCGGAATCCTTTTGTCGTTCTCGACAAATTCGCATTTTTAAAAAGCATGCGGAACAAGCTCATGACGATAAATCCGACGCCAAACGCTAAAAACGGAGAAACAACGAGCGATTCTAAAATTTTTGTAAATCCCGCATAGTTTAAAATGCCAAACCCACCGGCAGAAATTGCCGCCCCAGCAACCGAACCAATCAACGCATGAGATGAGCTACTTGGAATTCCGTAATACCATGTAATTAAGTTCCAAGCAATCGCCGCTGTCAGTGCTGCTAAAATGACGACGCCACCATTTTCTAACGCAAACGGATCGACAATGTCTTTCGTAATCGTTTTTGCTACTCCAGTAAACGTCAACGCCCCGAGCAAGTTCATCGTTGCCGCCAACAAAACCGCTTGACGCGGAGTTAACGCCCTTGTCGAAACGGATGTCGCAATCGCATTCGCTGTGTCGTGAAAGCCGTTAATAAAGTCAAACGCTAACGCAAAAATCACCACTAAAACCGTTAGTATAAACACCGTATCCATTACAAAGTCCCCTTTTACGCGTTGCGCATAATGATCGTTTCAATCGTATTGGCTACATCTTCACAACTATCTGCGATTTCTTCTAACATCTCGTACAATTCTTTATATTGAATCAGTTTAATCGGGTCTTTTTGCGTCACAAATAAGTTTTTAATGGATGCGCGTAAAATTTCGTCGCATTTTGTTTCATAGTCTTTAATTTTAATTGCATGAGCACGCATATCTAACAACTTTTTGCTTGCTAATAATTTTAATGCTTCAGCAATTTCAATCGTGCTTTGGTAAATATTATCGAAAAATTTCACCATATGGTCATCGATATCGGTAAATGAGAACATTTCAAAGCGTGCGGAGCATTGCTCTAATCCGTCAAGCACGTCATCCATTTTCATTGCTAGTTGGTGAATGTCTTCCCGTTCGATTGGCGTAATAAACGTTTTATTCAGCGCAACAACGAGTTCGTGGATAAACGAATCGCCTTTTTTCTCATACTCTTTCATGACGCGCGCAAATTCTTTTAAATCGCTAACGTTTTGAATTTTGTATTCGACAAAATATTGCGCCGCTTCTTTCACGTTTTCCGAAATCGTAAATAATAAATCAAAAAAAACATCGCGTTTTTTTGGTGAAAAAACCATACAAAAACCCCCATTTATGTATTGATATTGAGCCACCCTGTCTTATTTTATCAACAATTGTCGAATTTACAACAAATTCAAAAAATCTTAACATAAAATTTACACTAACTTAACATTTCGTTAAAAATAAAAAGCTATCCTCTCCGGATAGCTTTACTTCTCAAATCGCTCAACAAACGTCGCGAGCGTCCGCACCATGACACCCGTTGCTCCTGCTGGACCGAGGTCAGATGGTTTGGTCGTGACCGATGTACCAGCAATATCTAAATGCACCCATGGGGTATCTTCCGCAAATTCCGCTAAAAACGCCGCGCCCATAATCGCATGCCCTTCTCTGCCCGGAGAATTGTTTAAATCTGCGATCGGGCTATTCCGCACTCGTTCTTTATCTTTTTCCGTAATTGGAAGCCGCCAAATAAACTCCCCTGTTTCCACTGACGCCTCGAGCACTTGTTCAAACAGCGCTTCATCGTTTGTCATCGCACCAGTCGTATGAACGTCAAGCGCAATAATGACTCCACCTGTCAGCGTCGCTACGTCAATAAGATAATTTGCTCCTTGTTGTTTCGCATACGTAATGGCATCGGCTAAAATAAGGCGACCTTCCGCATCGGTGTTCGTCACTTCAATCGTCTTTCCGCTCATGGAAGTGATCACATCGTCCGGCTTAAACGCGCTGCCGCTAATCATATTGTCTGTTGCTGGAATAACGGCAAGCACGTTTTGTTCCGGGCGAAGCTCCCCGATAATTTCCATCGCTCCCAATACAGCAGCCGCTCCCGCCATATCCGTTTTCATCCCAACAATTCCATCTTTCGGCTTAATCGAATAGCCACCCGTATCAAATGTAACCCCTTTGCCAACAAGCCCAATCACGTCTTCCCATGTTTCTTTTCCTTGGTATTTTAGTACAATTAGTTTTGGCCGTTCGACTGACCCTTGATTGACCGCTAAAAACGCGCCCATTCCGAGCGTTTCCATCTCTTCTTTTTCGATTATTTTGTATTCAAATCCGTATTTTTTCGCCAGTTCTACCGCGTAGTTAGCCAGCGCGGAAGCGGATAACAAATTACTCGGAGTGTTGACGAGCGTTCGCGCTGAGTTTGTTGCCCGTCCATACACAGAGCCAACGAATAAACTCGCTTCTACTTCTTTTTCGTCAGTTGTCGTATAGACAGTAAGTTGCTCGATTGTTTTCTGTTCGGTTCGCTTTTGCTTGTAGCCAGCAAATTCATATGTTGCTAACATACATGCTTCCGAGAGCGCGTGGGCGGCATCGTTCGCATCGATTCGCTCCGTTGTAAACGTATCTAACATTACTGCCACTTCCGACCACGTGGCTCCTTTTATCGTTTGAAACAGCTTGCCAAACGCTTCCCGCAATTGCTCAAACGTTAATTCTTCTTTTTTTTCCTAAACCGACAAAATAAAGACGCTTTATATTCATTTGCCCAAGCGTATGTACTTTTGTGATATGTTTTTTCTTTGGCGACAAGTCTCCTTCGTTCACTAATTCCGTTAACTGTCCGTTCAGTTGCTCATTCCATTTTGCCACGATTCCGCTAAATAGAGGCTCTTTTTCAAACAACCCAATGACGATTGCTTCATGCCTCGCATTATTCGATATTTCTTGCATCACTGTAAACATTCAATCACTCCCTTTTATATTATCTTTCATTATAACGAATTTCTTAAGGCTAGTCGTGTAAAAATAGGACAAGCGTTGGAAGAGGCGGTAGCTCGTTCAATGCTCTACTATCAACCCGGTCGACATCTGTCGTCATTATTGCTAGACAGCGTTGAATAAATGCGCATACTTCATCTACACGAACTCCCCAATAAAACGGACGGTATGGCTGTAAATACTCCTCGGCCGCCTGCATCATCAAGCGCGCCCCTTTCACATTTCCATAACTATAATGATAGAGCGCGACCGTCATTTGCAATAACCCTTTAATAAAAAAATTCGCTTTATCTGTCATCCAAATTTCTTCTAACAAATCGTGACACGTATAGTAATCCCCTTCATTAAACTTCACAAAAAACTCGTAATACTCCATCGGATACATGGCAATCCCCCTTTTTTTTCACAATACCACAAGGAAAATAAAACGAAAAAGCGAATGAGAAAAAAGAGGTGATTTTGTTGAAACTTATTTCTCTTTGCCCAAGCAATACCGAGATGCTTGCTTATTTAGGACGAGCGGACTGGTTAATTGCCGTAGACGATTATTCCGATTGGCCAGCATCTGTCCATTCCCTTCCGCGCGTCGGTCCGGATTTGCACATTGACATGGAGCGTGTCGAGGCGCTGAATCCTGATCTTGTTCTTGCCTCATTAAGCGTTCCAGGCATGGAGCGAAACATTGAAGAGCTGAAAAAACGAAACATTCCGCATCTTATTTTTCAACCGCATTCGTTAAAAGAGATTGCGGACGACTTGCTTCGATTAGGCGAAGCGATTGGGGAAAAAGAGCGCGCCGAAGCAGTAGTCAAACGATACCGAGATGTCATCGCTCAATATACGCAACTCGCCAAAAAAATAGACCAACCGCCAACAATTTATTGGGAATGGTGGCCGAAGCCGGTCTTTACGCCTGGAAAAACAAATTGGCTCAGCGAAATAAGCGAATTAGCTGGCGGACGCAATGTATTTGCCGATATCGAGCAAGCGAATGTGCAAACGGACTGGGAAGAAGTAAGTAGGCGAAATCCAGATTATATCGCACTTGTCTGGGTCGGCGTACGGAGCGAAAAAATCGACCCATCGCTCGTAAAAAAACGGCCGGGATGGAATGAACTTCAGGCTGTTCAATCTAACCGCATTTACGTACTGGAAGAAGCGCTTTTTTGCCGACCGTCTCCACGGTTATTACTTGGGTTAAAAAAGCTGGCGTCATTATTGTATTCCGACATCTTTCCAACCTACGACGAAGTAGACCCTGTTTTATAATAAGAAAAGCGCAAAGCGCCCGCCTATCGGCGAAGATCGCACAAGCCCCACCGAGGAGGCTCAGCCAAAGCAAAGCTTTGGCTTGCGTGGGATATTTCAAGGAAGCGAACTCAATGTGTCGCCGCCGCAGTGTGGGGCGGAGCGACTCGAGCCGATGGCGCTTGGAGCTAGACAACGCTCCGCCTAATCGTAAAATTTTATACTTTCTTACCTTAAAATAAAGAAGGGGGCAACCGCTCCCTTCTGTTTTCTAGCTTTTCGATTGTACGTACTGTTGGCGAAATACTTGCATCGTTTCATCTTCGTTCAACTTTTTCAATTCATCTTCTGACAGTTTCCCGTCACCTTTTTTCACGACATACACTTCGACCGTTTTTTTGCCCCAATACTTGTAGACATCTTCTACTGTATCGTAGTACAAATCGATGCGGTTTCCTTTAATTGCGCCACCTTTATCTGCCACCACCCCATACCCATAGCCAGGAATAAACAAAATCGTGCCGATTGGAAACACATTTAAATCAGCAGCAATCGTCGAATATAAATCTCGCTTTACGCGCACTCCTGAATACGTAATGCCATATGCTGGATGGTTTGGCGACTTCCCAGTTGATTCTACCCCGGCTGTATAGCCAGTAGCGACAACGGTCGTCGATGGATACTGAGTCCAATCAATCGCTTCTTCTAAACGGAGCGAACCATTTTCCGTCAGCTCCGATGAAATTTGCGGCTGCGCCCGTTCCTCGTAATGAATCCATTCGTCATCAGCTGTGGCGTAGTCTATATCAAAATAATTAGCAAAATAATAGCTGCGTTGAAAAAGAGAAAACGGTGAATCGTCCATCCAATCAATGATCGTACGCGCCTCTACTCCAGAAATGGATTGGAATGTTGTAAAGAGCGCGCACACAAATAAGATTGTCATGCATAGCCTTCGTACAAAACTCATTTTCTCACTCCTCCCACGGCTCTATTTATTTCCAAAAAGAGAAACAAATATTCATCGAGAGGATATGAGAAAAGAAAAAAGCCTTCGCCTAATGGACGAAAGCCTTAAAACATTTGATATCCTTTCGCTCGCAATACTCGAATGGCAACACCGGACAAAATGGCTCCAATTAGCCCGCTGCTGAGAATCATGACATCTGCAGGGGCTAACGTCAAAATTTTATGTTTTAACGCTGCAAACGACGCGCTTGGTGCAGTAAAATACTCCAATAACTTTACATCATCAATAATGAAAATAAAAACAATCGGACTTAAAATGGCCGGCAGCCACGACATTCGTAAAATCATGTTTAGTAGAAAACCAATGCCAAAAAATAAAACAAAAAACAACAACATCGAAATGAGTAAAACAGGTATACTCATCTCCATCCCCATCACCTCCAGTACATCCTTCTTAAGTGTACTGAATGATAGACGGGGAGTCAACGAAAGTCATTCGTTGTTTTTTGCTTCTCCTTTCCCTGCACAGCAATAACATGTTTCCGAACCGCCTAACAGAAGTTGTACATAGCCATTCCCAGCACAATATGGACATACTGTTTGCTCTTTGCGTTTCATGAAGATCCCTCTCTTTTTCTTAATTTTCTGATAATATATCAAATTCCAAGCAAAAAAGAAAAGAAGGATTTCTAGCGATTTTCTCTTGTGTAAGCGAATACATCTAATAAATGCTCTCGTTTTCTTTTATTTTCTTATTTTTTTGAATTTTTTAATAAACAAAAAAGGGGGCAATTGCCCACCTTTCATTAGAAAATATTGAATTTCCCTTTTTTCACAACAAGCGACGGTCCGCCAATTAAGTAAAGCGCGCGGTTGTCGACCATTTTTTTCATGAAACTTGCTTTCGAGCCCCACATTTTCTTTCCAAAGACGACACCGATAGCATCATCGTGACCAAGTGAACATACCGTTCCTTTAATGTCTGGCTTAAATGGCTGCAATTCCCCTTGCTGGCGAATTAACACAGCTAAGTTTTTCGCGCACAATTCACCTTGTTGCATGGCAATTTGCGCTGTCGGCGGATATGGGCGGTTTGTTTCTTCATTAATCATTAACGAGCAGTCACCGACAATAAAGACGTTATCATAGCCAGGGGCACGTAAGAATGGGTCAACTTTCACGCGACCACGCATTTCTTCAAATCCAGACTCGTCAATGACATAGCTTCCGCGCACACCAGCTGCCCATACAACCGTGCCTGCTTTAATTTCTTCTGTTTCATCGCCTTTTGCGACAATAATGCCTTCCGGCGTGCATTCTTTAATCGCTGTTCCGATGCGGAACTCGACCCCTTTGCGCTCAAGCACACCAACTGCATATTCGACAAGCTCTGGGTCGAAGCCAGGGAGAGCAGTCGGTGCTGCTTCCACACAGATGATGCGTACTTTTTTCGGGTCGATATCATATTCACGGCAAAGTTCTGGCACACGGTTCACTAACTCGCCAAGAAACTCAATGCCCGTAAACCCAGCTCCACCAACAACAATTGTTAGACGCTCTTCCCGCTTTTCGATTTCTGTATTGTACGTCGCAAATTGATATTCAATATGCTCGCGAATTTGGCGGGCTGCATTAATATTTGCGATAGAGAACGCATATTCTTTTAGCCCTTTAATTCCGAACGTTTCCGATTCAAATCCAAGGGCAACCACTAAGTAATCGTACGAAAGCTCCCCTTTTTCTAAAAGAACGCGTTGTTCTTGTGGGATGATTTTCACTACTGTGTCTTGCACAAACTGTACTTTGTTACGATCGATTACATCAGTAATTGGATAACGCACACGGTCATGATGAAGCGTTCCAGCAGATGCTTCATGAAGCCATGTTGTTTCATAATGATAGTCGTATTTGTTCACAAGCGTGATGTTCGCTTCGTTTACCCCAACTAACTTTTGTAAGCGAACCGTTGTCATTAAACCCCCATAACCTGCACCTAAAATAACGACATTTGGCTTTTTCAAATGAATCACTTCCACCTTTTTAATTTTTTTTTGTGTACAACTAGCGTGTGTCGCTTCGTTGCATTTTATCGAAAAAAGTTTGTGAAAAAATTCACGATGACGGACAAAAAAATGTCAAACAATTGTCGAAAAATCTTAACAATCTCTTCAAAAACATATTATGCTTTTTTTTTATTGTTTTCAAGTGATTTTTTTCTTTTTTCTAAAGGAATTATATATGGTATGATGTAGGTGTCTGTATTTTTCATAATCGAGGGGGAAGGGATCATGAAAGAAGACCAAAAAGTGTATGACATTACGATTATCGGGGGCGGCCCGGTCGGGTTGTTTACCGCATTTTACGGGGGGATGCGCCAAGCAAGCGTAAAAATTATCGAAAGCCTTCCACAGCTCGGCGGTCAGCTGTCGGCGCTTTATCCAGAAAAATACATATATGATGTTGCAGGATTTCCGAAAATTCGGGCACAAGAACTTATTAATAACTTAAAGGAACAAATGGCAAAATTTAATCCGACGGTTTGTCTTGAGCAATCGGTCGAAAAGCTAGAAAAACAAGATGATGGTATTTTCAAGCTCACAACTAATAAAGAAGTGCACTATTCAAAAACGGTCATTATTACTGCTGGAAACGGGGCATTCCAACCTCGTCGTCTAGAGTTGGATAGCGCTGCACAATACGAAGGGAAAAACCTTCATTACTTTGTAGACGATTTAAACAAATTCGCCGGACAAAAAGTACTTGTTTGCGGCGGCGGCGACTCAGCTGTCGACTGGGCGTTAATGTTAGAACCAATTGCAGAAAAAGTAACTATTGTGCATCGTCGCGATAAATTCCGTGCCCATGAACATAGCGTCGAGAACTTAATGAAATCAAAAGTCGATGTGAAAACACCGTTTACCCCTGTTGAATTAATCGGCAACGAAAACGGTATTCAAAAGGTCGTGCTTGAAAGCGCGAAAGATGGAGCGCGAGAAACGATTGATGTCGATGCGGTCATCGTTAACTACGGCTTTGTTTCTTCGCTTGGTCCGATTAAAGAATGGGGACTTGATATCGAGAAAAACTCGATTAAAGTGAACTCAAAAATGGAAACGAACATTCCTGGAGTATATGCAGCCGGGGATATTTGCACGTACGAAGGAAAAGTAAAACTAATTGCTTGCGGTTTCGGCGAAGCGCCAACTGCCGTCAATAACGCGAAAGCATATATTGACCCAAGCGCAAAAGTGCAACCGCTTCATTCCTCGTCAATGTTTTAATGAAGAAGGGATGGCTCCACAAGCCATCCCCGCCTTATTTTCCATCTACCACTTCCGCGTTTTCCTTTTTCTCCATTGCCTCCATTTTTTCTTGTAATTCCTTCTTCTCTTTTGATAATACTTTCACTTGCCGCTGCAATTGAAATATCCGAAAAAAGCCGAATGAAGCAACAATAAGTCCTCCCATTGCTGTCGAGCCTAAAATGATTAAAATTAATGGCCATTCCGTTTTTCCAAACAAATAATTAACCGAAACGGCATTAACATTAGCTACAGCAAAAATAGCGACAACTAGCGCAAATAACATCGCAAATAATAAGTTCCATTGCATCTTCACCATAATTCCCCCTCGTTACATACAGTTTAATACATTATTTATCGCGGCTCAACTTCCTTCTTCTTTTCTTCCCATTTCCCACAGCGATTCCCACCATTATTTTCTCCACCAAAGCAAATACTACTTCCGTAAGCCCATTTTACATGTACTAGGGGGGATTACAATTGTTCAAAAAAGCAACGACTGTTTTGCTTGCTTCTGTGCTAGCGACTGGACTGGCTGCCTGCAACAAAATGGGAATGGAGCGCAACGATAATGGGCAAAAACAAAATATTTCTGCGTTGCGCACATCCATCCCAAGCAGTCAATACCCACATACGAGGGCAATCTTAATCCAAGACGCGAAATACGATTTTATCCCGATCAGTCCTCAACAAGCGGCACAATGGCAAGCACAACTTCAGCCGCAGTGGAAGCAACCAACGTTTCCATATTACGCTATGCCGCGACAAGCACAACAAACGCCAAAACAAGCTGTTCCGCCTCAACCGCAACAAGGGCGAACAATGGCTGGAATTAGCCAATTTGCACAACAAGTCATTGATTTGACGAATAAAGAGCGGGCGCGGGCCGGACTCCCTACACTAAAAGCGGATGGGCAACTGAGCGCTGTTGCTCAGAAAAAGTCGGAAGATATGCAGCGGAAGCATTATTTTTCGCACACTAGCCCAACGTACGGCTCGCCGTTTGACATGATGCGCGACTTCGGAATTACGTATCGCACCGCCGGTGAAAACATTGCCCAAGGACAGCGTACCCCGCAAGAAGTCGTAACCGCTTGGATGAACAGTCCAGGACACCGCGCCAACATTTTAAACCGTCAGTTTACCCACATCGGGGTCGGATTTGAAAGCGCAGGAAACCACTGGACACAAATGTTTATCGGAAAATAATAAGAAAAGAGGAGCGTTGTGCTCCTCTTTCTTAACATTCTTCTGGCGTTCCAGTATTCGTTGCCGTGCGGAATGACGAGCCGCAACCGCATGTCGCAATGGCGTTCGGGTTGTGGATGGTAAATCCACCGCCCATAAGCGACTGTTTATAGTCAATGACCGTTCCTTTTAAAATCGGAGCACTTTCTTTATCGACTAACAGTTTAATGCCATGTTGTTCGAACGTATAGTCCTCGTCCGTTTGCTCCTGCTCAAATCCCATTCCATACGACAATCCGCTGCAGCCGCCGCCTTTGACGCCAATGCGAAGGTATGCCCCTTCTTCGCCATGCTCTTTCATCATATCCTTAATTTGTAGCGCTGCTGCTTCCGTTAACGTAACGACTTCGTTCATCGCTTTCCCTCCTCTTATTTTTCAACGATTAGCAAGCTTCTGCTTTTTACCAGTATATCGATTTTTCTCTTCTTCGTTCAATAATAATACACTCCTGTGCAAACCGTTTCTGCCGGACCAGTCATTAGCACATTCCCTTCATCGGTCCATGTAATCACTAAATCGCCGCCCGCAAGATGGACAACCGTTTCTTTGTTTCGCGCTGTTTTGCCATTTAAGACAGATGCCACTACCGCAGCGCACGCCCCTGTGCCACATGCTTGTGTTACTCCCGAACCGCGTTCCCAGACACGAAAATGTAGCTCTTGATCATTTACTACTTCGACAAACTCCACGTTCACCCCTTCTGGAAAACGAGCATCTTTTTCTACGATCGGTCCGAGTGACGTTACTGGTGCATGTGTAATGTCATCGACATAAAAAATAACATGTGGATTTCCCATCGAAACAGCCGTAATTTCATACGTTCCCCCAGCAAACTCTACCGTTTCCGCTACCACTTGTTCCGCTTCTTCCCCGATCATCGGCACTTCGCTTCGTTTTAAGCGTGGATTTCCCATATCTACCGTCACGCTCGTCACGACGCCGTTTTCGACAAACACTTCCGCTTGCACAAGCCCTGATAATGTTTCAATCAAAAATGAACGCTCCGCCACTAATCCGTGTTCATACGCATATTTCGCGACACAGCGAAGACCATTTCCGCAATTTTTCCCTTCGGAGCCGTCGCTATTGAAAATGCGCATTTTTACTGGCGCGACGTCTGATGGACAAATGAGTATCATCCCGTCCGCCCCAATGCCTGTGTTTACATTGGATACTTTTATCGCCAATTCCGAAAATAATGCCTCTGGAATTGTTTCTTCAAACATGTTGACATATATATAGCTATTTCCTAAGCCATGCATTTTCGTGAACGAGAACGTATTCATAAAGCGCCTCCTAAAAATTTTTTTACCTATAAGTATAAAGAAGCGAAGCGTTGGAAACAATGAAAATATCCCCCGTTTTTTCATATACACCTGAAAGAAGATGTCATATTGGCATCTTCTTTTTTTGTTCCATTCTATGTATAATCGGTTTGTAGTAGGTCTTTATTCTTACATATGCGGGGGAAGCATGATGGATCCTTTATATGATCGAACCGTTCACTGCCTCGTTTGTCACCAATCATATACGACGAAAAAAGTTCGCTCCCGCTTTCTTCGTCCAATAAAACACGATACCGACTTTTGTTCCTATTATCCGTCGGAAGAAGTAAATCCGCTTTTTTATTACGTCAGCGTCTGTCCGCATTGCGGGTTTTCGGTAACTGAAGAGTTTTCATCTTATTTTCCACCGAATGCGCTCGAGGCGATTCAAACAAACATTTGCCAAGCGTGGAGTGGGAAGAATTACGGCGAAAAACGGACGTTTCAAGAAGCAGTTAATACATATAAACTTGGTATTTATTGTGCCACATTAAAGCGAGAAAAACATATCGTACGTGCTGGGTTGTATATGCGCTTAGCATGGCTTTACCGAACGTACGAAAATACCGACCAAGAAGAACGATTTATGCGGCTTGCTCTTGAAGAATACATTTCCTCTTACAGCAACGACGATTTTCAAGGCACACACATGTCGGAAGTACGACTTCTTTATTTGATTGGAGAATT
The DNA here is from genome assembly GCF_014196205.1 of Anoxybacteroides voinovskiense. GTDB lineage: Bacteria > Bacillota > Bacilli > Bacillales > Anoxybacillaceae > Anoxybacteroides > Anoxybacteroides voinovskiense. Next base: position 20,593 of record NZ_JACIDE010000032.1, read on the forward strand.
ATACCGACGGCTCGGGCAGCCAAAACAAGCGATTCTTTATTTTTCCAAAGTGATTGCCAAAAAGAAAGAAACAATCGAAAAACGAATCGTGCAAATGGCGCATGAACGATGGCAGGAAATTCGCGAGCAGCAAAAATCAGCCCCTCCGGAAGAAAAAAGCGGCATGTAGAAAGCCGCTTTTTCTTATACGCCCCAACATTAAAACATCGGGTTTTCTTCTAAAAACGTATAAATATTGTCGACTAATTGCTCCGGCGTTTCGCCTGTTACCACTTCCCCGTTCACTAACGCAAAAAACGTATGGGCACATTTGCCGCAATAGCTTAAACACCCATACTCCATAATATCTAAGTTCGGGTCTTTTTGCAGTATTTCTAGCGCTTTTTGTGAGCCGCTCGCTAAATTGCTCACACAAAATTCAATCAACGGCTGAATCATCGTTCGTCACCTCTCTATGTTCATCATCCTAACGATTTTTGCGTCAATCGTCAATTGATGCCATACGATTACTCCCCATCATTTTTTCGAAAAATTGTTGTGATTTTGTCACATTTTCGCTATACTTTTAATGGCATTTGGTAAACACTTTGCATATAACAAATCGCGCTCTATTTCACCGAAGAGAGCGTCTAATAAAAGCTACTTAGGAAAAAGACAGCGACAAAGGGGAATTTTAGCATGAGACATCTCGTTCTGCTCGGCGGGGGATATGGCAATATGCGTATTTTGCTTCGCCTTCTCCCAAATCAACTACATGAGAACGTTCACATTACGCTCATTGACCGCGTACCGTACCATTGTTTAAAAACAGAGTATTACGCATTAGCCGCAGGAACTGTCAGCGACCATGACATTCGCGTACCATTTCCAGAGCATCCTCGCCTCACGTATCGTTTTGGGGAAGTTGTCCGCATTGATCTTGATGCCCAAACAGTCTTTTTAGAAGACGGAACTTCTGTTTCATATGATGATTTAGTCATCGGATTAGGCTGTGAAGATAAATATCACGGCGTTCCGGGGGCGGAACAATTTACGTACAGCATTCAATCAATCGATAAAGCGCGCACAACGTACCAAGCGTTAAACAACTTGCCTCCGCAATCAGTCGTCGCTATCGTTGGCGCAGGATTAAGCGGGGTGGAACTAGCAAGCGAGCTGGCGGAAAGTCGTCCAGACTTGCGCGTCATGTTATTTGACCGCGGAGAGCGAATTTTGCCGATGTTTCCAGAGCGGTTAAGCGTATACGTCGAAAGCTGGTTCGATGAGCACGATATTGAAATTGTTCGTTTTTCTAACATCACAAAAGTAGAAAAAGGCGTATTATATAATCACGATGCGCCGATTCGATGTGACGCAGTCGTCTGGACGGCAGGCATTCAGCCAAATCGGGTCGTCCGTGAGTTGAACGTCGAAAAAGACGCGCAAGGACGTGTCATGTTAACAACCCGTCACCATATTCCAGGTTATGAAAATGTATATGTTGTTGGTGACTGTGCTAGCTTGCCGCACGCGCCAAGCGCCCAACTTGCCGAAGGGCAGGCAGAACAAATTGTCCAAGTGCTCCAAAAACGTTGGAACGGAGAAGAACCGCCACAATCGTTCCCACCGATTAAATTAAAAGGCATTCTCGGCTCTCTCGGCAAAAAACACGGATTTGGTCTTGTCGCTGACCGTCCGCTAACTGGTCGCGTGCCGCGCCTTTTAAAATCCGGCGTGCTTTGGATGTATAAATACCATAACGGATATTAAAACGGGTGCCTTAGAGCACCCGTTTTTATGCTTGCTCGACGGATTTATACCCGTATTTCTCCATTTCCTCATAAATCGCTTTTAATTTTGGATTCCCTTCTCCGACAATCGCCCCTTCTACGAGGACAACAGGATAAAACAAATCCTCTTCTATTACTTTCCTTGCGAACGCTTTTTTCTCTTCATCGTCTGGCGGCTGAAAAATATCGATGTATGAAATGACGAATGGCTGGTTCGGATATTTCCGTTTAATGGCTGCCTCTAACCACTCATACGTTTCTTTCGAAGAGGGCAAATTGACACAAGAGGGGCAAACGACCTCTGCGCCATATACACATATTTCGATCGGTTTAAATGGCATATGTTTCCACCTTTCCTCTCCATCGCGAAAAAGTTATTAGATTTTTTCCATTATAACGATTATAATAAAGTTACAGAAAGGAGTCGATGGGAAGAATGAGCGATTTAGAAATTAAAGAACAAGTGCAAGAAGTTTTAGATAAACTGCGCCCGTTTTTACTTCGAGACGGCGGTGACTGCGAGCTCGTCGATGTCGAAGACGGCGTAGTGAAATTGCGTTTACTTGGCGCTTGCGGCAGCTGCCCAAGCTCCACGATTACATTAAAAGCCGGCATTGAACGTGCCCTTTTAGAAGAAGTACCAGGCGTCGTCGAAGTCGAGCAAGTGTTCTAAGAAAAGCGGAGGCGACTGGTTAGCTGCGAAGGGGCGAATGTTCTTCCCCCGGAGAGGTGCTTGCCACCTCGAGGGGAAAGGTTATTTGACCCCCGAGCAGCTAGGAGCCGTAGCTAGACACGAAAAGCGGAGGCTGTCCCTGAGCTTAAGGGACAGCCTTTTTAGCACGCTTCACCGAATATTGCGTTATGCTTCTAGCGCCATTTTGTAGACGCGGCTACCAATTGGTTCGACCGTTAAACATTCCACCGCGCAATGCGGAAAGTGCGGTGTCAATTTTTCCTTCAACCATTCTCCTCTCCCTTGTTCGGCAAAGCAAAGAACCGTTGGGCCTGCGCCACTCAATGCCGCCCCAAACGCCCCATACTCTTTAGCGAGCGCCTGCACATGTGCTAATTCGGGAATTAACGGTGCGCGGTACGGTTGATGGAACACATCTTTGTCCATCATTTTTCCTGCCAATCGCCAATTTTTTGTCAACAGTGCGGCAACGAGCACATTGCTGACCGCACTCGCTTCTACCGCTTGTTCTTTGGAAAAAGAAACAGGAAGCACACGACGCGCTTTTTTCGTTTCTAATTCATAGTTTGGAATAACTGCCACAAGGTCTAGTTCGATATTCGGAACGTGAATAATCGTCGTTTCTTCTTCTCGATGGCAACCGATGACAAGCCCGCCGTATAATGACGCACCAACGTTATCTGGATGCCCTTCGAAACAACTTGCCAATCGCGCCTTTTCTTCCATCGTAAGCGACAATTTTGCGAGCTCGTTCGCTAGTTCGATGCCTGCTACAACGGCTGCTGCACTGCTTCCTAGCCCGCGCGTAAATGGAATATCACTATATACATCAACCGCGCACGACGGTAACGTTCTCCCATGCGTGCGAGCCACTTCGTCCGCCACCCGAAAAATTAAATTATCCGTTCCCGTCGGAATCGACTGCACTTCTTCCGAACGAGCGGTAAATTTCCATTCATTTGCTTGTCGCACTTCCAATACTAAATAGCGGGAAACCGCTAACCCAAGCGAATCGAACCCAGGTCCTACATTTGCCGTACTCGCCGGGACAACAATTTTCAACATCTCGTCTTCTTTCATTGGTGAACAGCCCCTTGAATATGTTCAAACACGATCCGTTCATCATTCGGAAGCACCATTGGCGCTATATCGGCTGCCTCCATGGCAATTGCTGGGTCTTTTAGTCCGTTTCCAGTCAATACGGCTACAACGGTACTTCCTTCTTTCACTTCTCCAAGCTTCCTTTGCTTGATTACCCCAGCAATGGAAGCGCACGACGCCGGTTCGGCAAAAATTCCTTCCGTTCTTGCCAATAGTTTATACGCTTCTAAAATTTCTGCGTCCGATACGTCGTCTATTTTTCCGTTTGATTCGTTCACCGCCTGCACGGCTTTTTCCCAACTCGCTGGGTTGCCAATGCGAATCGCGGTCGCAATTGTTTCTGGTTCCGTAATGACTTGGTTGCGCACGATTGCCGCCGCACCTTCCGCCTCAAACCCACGCATTTCTGGTAACCCCGTTTGCTTTCGTTCGTGGTATTCTTTAAACCCTTTCCAATACGCTGTAATATTTCCGGCATTTCCGACCGGAATCGCCAATACATCTGGAGCTTTGCCAAGCTGCTGGCAAACTTCAAACGCAGCCGTTTTTTGCCCTTCGATGCGGTACGGATTTACCGAGTTAACGAGCGTAATTGGCGCGATGTCACTTAAACGTCGCACCATTTTTAACGCTTCATCAAAATTCCCTTCAATCGCAAAAATTTCTGCCCCATACATCACCGCTTGCGCCAATTTCCCCATCGCAATTTTCCCATGCGGAATGACGACGATGCAGCGCATACCTGCTCGCGCGGCATACGCAGCTGCTGCCGCCGACGTATTGCCGGTCGATGCACAAATAATCGTATGGCTTCCTTCTTCTTTCGCTTTCGCCACTGCCATCACCATGCCGCGATCTTTGAAGGACCCCGTCGGATTGGCGCCTTCCACTTTCACATACAACTCAATGCCAAGCTGGGCAGATAGCCGCTCTAACCGAATTAGTGGGGTATTCCCTTCATGCAATGAAAGAAGCGGCGTTTTTTCCGTCACCGGCAAAAATTCGCGAAATTCCTGTAACAATCCTTTCCACGCCATTAGTTCCCATTCCCTTCTACGCGATACGAGCTTTTCACATCTTTCACAATCGCAAGGTCACGCAACTGTTGCAAAATTTCTTCATACGCTTGTTGCGACGCTTTGTGCGTGACAATGACAATTTCTGCAACTCCTTTTTCTTTTAGTGGCAACTGTAAAATTTTCTCGAAGCTAACGCCTCGCTCAGAGAAAATTGCCGTAATTTTCGCAAACGCCCCGACTTCGTCTTTTACGTGAATCCGAAGGAAATATTTCGAAAAAATTTCTGCCGGAGCTTTTAACTGCTTTTCGTATTGCGGAGCAACTGCACTTCGTCCGTTTACTCCAAGTCGCATATTTTTCATAACCGCTACTAAATCCGATACAACTGCGGTTGCGGTCGGAAGGCTTCCCGCACCTGGACCGTAAAACATCGTTTCTCCAACCGCTTCTCCGTACACGTACACCGCGTTATATTCATCGCTCACCGACGCTAACGGATGAGAATCTGGCAACAATGTCGGCTGGACGCTCACCTCCACTTTGTCACCGTCGCGATGAGCAATCCCAATTAATTTCATCGTATAGCCAAGCCGCTTGCTGTAATCTAAATCTTCTTCCGTAATGCCAGTAATTCCTTTTACTTGCACATCTTCTAAATCAATGTTCATGGAAAATCCTAAACGCGCTAAAATCGCCATCTTCCGCGCTGCGTCTAGCCCTTCAACGTCTGCGGTCGGATCTGCTTCTGCATATCCAAGCGCTTGCGCCTCCGCTAACACTTCTTCGTACGGACTTCCATATTTGCACATTTTCGTTAAAATAAAGTTTGTCGTTCCGTTAACAATTCCCATCATTTTTGTGATTCGGTCAGACGCTAAACCGTCAACAAGGCTACGTAAAATCGGAATGCCGCCGGCAACGCTCGCTTCATAAAATAAGTCGCAGCCGTTTTCTGTCGCTACTGCGAGCAATTCCGAACCGTAGAGCGCCATTAAATCTTTATTCGCGGTTACGACATGTTTCCCTTGCTGCAACGCTTGCAATAAATAGTGCTTCGTTTGCTCTACTCCTCCCATCACTTCGATGACGACATCGATTTCCGGATCGTTAATAACCTCTTCCGCATTCGTTGTTAATAGCTCTGGAGCGACTTTCACATCACGCTCTTTATATAAATCGCGAACGAGAATTTTTTTTACGACAACCGGGCAGCCGACTTGGTGAATGAGTTGGTCTTGATGGTTTTCAATAATTTTCACAACCCCGCTGCCTACTGTTCCTAAGCCTAACAAACCAACCGCAATTGGCTTTGCCATCCTCTCCACTCCCTTTTGTATTTTCTGTATGAACATCTGTTTTTATATAGTAGACATTATAAAAGATGTTCCTTTCTTTTACAATCATTATTTTTTTATCATATATTCTGAAAACGCTTAACATCAAGTAAATTCCGATAATTTTTTAAAAAATAAATAGCCCTTCCCAGGCATGTTGATTAACCATTAAAAAACAGTTGAAATCGCTCTATTCCTAGCTTTTCTGCCGTAGTCGGCAAGCGGTTCGCTTGCCGACTGGGCATGCTGTACGCATGCCCTCCTCGAACAATGAACGCTTTGCGGGCAAATGACATTTGCCCGCCGGCGTTCTTGTTCGAGGGAAGAGGCAGAAAAGCTTGTGTTCAGTCAAATGATTCTGTGTTTTTAGTAAAATAATGGATAATCAACACTCGTGAGCCCTTCCTTGTCAAAGGGCTACGATCGTTTCTGTACTAGCCATTCTGTATTCACTAGTGCTTCTGGCGTTTCTCCTGTTAGCACGGCGAGAATGTTTCGGCAGCTCCGTTCCATCATCTTTCTCCGCGTTTCGATACTGGCGCTCCCAATATGCGGAAGGGCGACGACGTTTTTGAGTGACAATAGCGGATGCGATGGGTCAATCGGCTCTTTCGTAAAGACATCTAGCCCCGCAGCGGCAATTTCCCCCGTCACAAGTGCTTCGTATAACGCCTCTTCATCGACGACAGCGCCCCTCGATGCATTAATAAAAATGGCTGATTTCTTCATCCACTGGAACGCCTGACGGTTGAACAAATGGCGCGTTTCTTCCGTAAGCGGCGTTAAACATACGACAAAATCAGCCGCCTGCAACAATTCTTGAAACGTGCAATATACCGCACCTAATTGCCGCTCCGCCTCTTCCTTTCGCGTCCGGTTATGATATAAAATGTTCATTTCAAACCCTTTCGCCCGTTTCGCAACCGCTTGTCCTATTTTTCCAAGACCAACAATGCCAATCGTTTTATGGTGTACGTCCGTACCCGCCAATAAAAACGGGCTCCAACTTTTCCATTCACCTGCTTTGATATATTCTGCCGCTTCCACTAAACGCCGTGCCGTCGCTAATAATAGCGCAAACGTCAAATCCGCTGTCGTATCGTTCAGCACGTCTGGCGTATTACAAACTGCCACACCGTATTCCGTTGCTACCGGTACATCAATGTTATCAAACCCGACTGCCATGTTTGCCACCACTTTTAACTTCTCGCCTGCTTCCATCACTTCTCGATCAATACGGTCGGATAGCATCGTTAGTAGCGCGTCCGCTTTTTTCGCTTCGGCAAGCAACACGTCTCGCGCCACCGGCACATCGTCGTACGGCCACATCGCCACTTCTCCAATGACTCGTAACGGCGCAATCACTTCCTCTGGCAATTTTCGTGTAATAAAAATATACGGCTTGTCCATGTCCATTCTCCTTCCATTTTCGCCATCAACGCTCAAAAAGCGGCGATAGGCCGCTTTCCGTTCACTTCTTTAGCCAACGAACGACCGGCAATGAAAAGCGCTTTGGTAAATCTAATTGCTCGTAAAACGAAGCTAAAAACGCCTCATACGCTTGTGACTGAGCGATGAGCGAGCGTAACATCTGTGTATGGCTCTTTTTTTCTTGTTCGCTTTCCGCCAAATAATATCCTTCTACACACTCAAAATAAGGGATCGGGAACAATAACCGCGCATAAAGAAGTCGCCAAGAAAATGCCGACAGCGGCGTAATGCGCTCGTAATCACGAAAAAACAGGCGCAGTTGCTTTACTTCTCCTTGCATGTATAACGCACGTACCCACTCTGCTAAGTCGCGCGCACAATGGTCGTACACCCAGTCAAGCGGGAGCTTCACCTCTTTTCCTCCTGCCCATAATGCTTGCGGCAGCCGTTCATGGCAAATCGTCGCTGCATCTACCGTATACGGCTGCTCATCTAATTCTGTATCGGAAACGTATTGAATCGCATTTTCCGCTAGTCCGGCATAATACGGAAACGACTCAACAAACCAATCAGCAAATTCGTCTTCCCGTCGGTGCCATTTTTCTTTCCAAAATAACTCCATTTGATCTAACCGTTGCCCCCATAACTGTTTCCACTGTCCGATTCGATTACAATAAACAATATTGCTCGGAACATATCGACCGAGGGCATGAAGTTTTGCTAGTTCTTTTCCAAACGGTGTTGTTCTTGCGTACAGTTGCGTAGGAATACGAAACAAGGCGACATGCTTCCCGTTATGGGAGGTCACTAGCTTTCCGTTCGTTGTCGGAACGAGCGTCGCGACTGATAAATCTCCTTTTGCTACTAAATAGACGGCCATTTGATGTAGCTCGCTCATCTCCTTTTCCGTCCGATGGTGAACGGGGACAAGAAGAAACTTTTCCTTTTGACATAAAAACACATCATACTTTCCTAGTTTCTCCGTCTTTTCTATTTTCCGTCCATATTGTTGTTCGACCCATTCAAACATAAGCCCCCCTCCTTTCTATCCAAATATATGCGGAACAAATACCGAATACGAATAAATCACGAACGCGCAAAATATTTGTGCAACATTCCAGTTTTTGATTATAATAATTTCAACGTGTAGAAAAAGCGTTCGTCCATCGTTATCTATTCTTAAAAAAAGGCACGCTTTTCTCCATTTCCACATATACAATACAAAAAGAAATAGGTGAGCAACATGGAAAAATATACTATGAACAACCTTGAACACGTTGCACGTCAGTGGTTAGAAGCAAGAGGAGTAAAAATCGAAGATATTGCTGAACTTGTTTATTATTTACAGTCTAAATATCACCCGAATTTACAAATGGAAGAATGTATCGAAAACGTCAACCGCGTCATTTCAAAACGCGAAGTGCAAAATGCGATTTTGACCGGTATTCAACTCGATGTTCTTGCAGAGAAAGGGATGTTAGACGAGCCGCTACAGGCAATCATTCATCGTGATGAAGGGTTGTATGGGGTAGACGAAATTTTAGCGCTATCCATTGTCAACGTGTATGGCTCTATTGGTTTCACAAATTATGGATATATCGATAAACAAAAACCAGGGATTTTGCAGTACTTAAATGATAAATCTACTGGAAAATGCAACACCTTCCTAGATGATATCGTCGGTGCGATTGCAGCAGCCGCCTCCAGCCGCCTAGCGCACCGCGCGGTCAATACAGAGTAAAGGGCGTCGTTTTGACGCCCTTTACATTCTTTCCATCCATTCTTTTAACGAATCAACTGTATACGTCGGCTGTTCGGCGTATGTTGCTAATAACTCTTTCGTCGTTACGCCTGTATGAACAAGAAGTGTGTCCATACCGGCGTTCATTCCTGCTTTAATGTCCGTATCATAGTAATCGCCAATCATTAATGTTTTCTCACGCGGGACGCCAAGTACTTTTAACGCTTGTTCCATAATAATTTTTTCTGGTTTGCCGATAAAAATCGGTTGCACTTGCGTCGATACGGCAACAACAGACGTTAATGAACCATTCCCAGGTAACAATCCCCGCTCGGTTGGAATCGCAATGTCTCCATTCGTCGAAATGAACGTTGCCCCATTTCGGACAGCTAAGCATGCAATCGCTAGTTTTTCATATGTAATCGAGCGGTCAATGCCCATGACGACAAACTCCGCATCCTCTTTCGCAAACGTAAAACCTTTTTCTTTCAGCGCTTCGCGAATGCCATCTTCGCCAATGACATACACCGAAGCATCTGGCTTTTGTTCAAAAATATAATTCGCCGTTGCTTGGCTTGTCGTAAATACTTGCTGTTCAGTCGCGGGAATGTCGAATGACTGCAATTTTTCCGCTACTTGCGCTGGCGTCCGCGAGGAGTTATTTGTCACAAATAAATACGGAAGATGACGTCGATGCAACTCTTTCACAAACTCACGCGCTTCGGCAATACATTCCGTTCCGCGATACATCGTGCCGTCTAAATCAATTAAATACCCTTCATACGTTTTCACATGCAGCACTCCCTTATGTTCTGTACGTAACAGGCGTGTTGATTAACCATTAAAAACCAGTTGACATCGCTCTATTCCTAGCTTTTCTGCCGTAGTCGGCAAGCGAACCGCTTGCCGACTGGGCATGCTGTACGCATGCCCTCCTCGAACAATGAACGCTTTGCGGGCAAATGACATTTGCCCGCCGGCGTTCTTGTTCGAGGGAAGAGGCAGAAAAGCTTGTGTTCAGTCAATTGATTCTGTGTTTTTTAGTAAAATAATGGATAATCAACACTCGTGTGTACGTAACACACTTTATCGCACAAAATACAAGATGTCAAAACAAAAACGCTTCTTGAACGAGCGAGAAGCGTCTTTGTCATTCATCTGTTTCGTGAATTTCGTAGTGGCAAACGTCATCGCCTTTTGTCATGCACGCTTGCAAGGCGACTTTTGAGTTGAGAAGCTGTTGAAATAATTGCAGCTCACAAGAACAAATGGAACGGTATTTTTTTGCAATTTCCGAAATCGGACAATGGTGGGCGATGAAATGGTACACCCCTTGGTTGTCTTTTTTTAGCTGTGCCATATAGCCTTGTTCGTTTTGCAATTCGAACAGTTTTTGCATTTTTTCTTCGAGCGGTTTGTCTTGAAAATCGTGCGCATACCGTTCTTTCATTCTTGCGATTCGCGCTTGCAAAAGAAGAGCGACCATTTCTTTTCCCGCCAATGCCTCTAAATCGCTCAACAACTCAACAGCCCATTGTTTGTAATGCTGGGGAAACTGTTCTTCTCCTTTTGCTGACAGCTCATACACGTTCGTCGGCCTTCCCATCGCTTGGCGAAAAAGCGTTGAACAAATAAGCCCGTCGCGTTCTAACGCCTGCAAATGACGGCGTACAGCCATTTCGCTTATATGGAGCCGTCTAGCTAATTCGCCAGCCGTTAGCCGTTTTTCCATCTTCAACAACTTCAATATTTGTTGCTTTGTGGAAGAGGATTGATAATCCATCTCATTCACCTTCCTCTTCCTCATTGTACGCTATTTCTTTCATTGATACAATTTTTACACAAAAAAGTTTAGAAAGTTTAGTTACGGAATGCCGAAACAGGCCCGAGTTCGTTTTCTAAATACGTGCGAATCGCCTTCGGATACGCTTGTAACGCCTGTAGCGAACGGCGAAATGCTTCGAGCAATTCCACTCTGTTTGGAGTTGTGTATTGCTGGACGAGCATTTTGCGATAATGAATAATCGCTTTTAGCTGTTTTGCGTCTTCTTCTGTCACGACTTTTTCATCGGTTAAAATGTCGATAATATCATCATAACTGCCAGGATCGCGCATAATGAAGCCGTCAATCATTGCATTTCCGACGTCTAACACGGCTTCGATGCAAACGTGGACGATTCGTTCCAACGCCAATTGTGTCATCTCATCGTTCCATGACGATTGTTGTTCATATAATGTGAGCATTTTTTCCATATAGCACAACGTGTCTTCGATTTTTTTTCGATCAACAAAATACATGAAAGGGCCTCCTTATGCAAAAAACTATTTTTTATTGTATTATAACAAAAGAAACCGGTCACTTGCAGAAATGTTTGGTAAGATGAGGGTAATGACTGTTAGGAGGTGGATCGTATGAACGAGCGTTTTTTCTTGTATGACGATACGACGGAAACGAAAACAAGATTTGTTAGTTTTCTCGGCGAACGACAACGCTTTGATTTAGCGATTGTGCAAACAGACCGCTTTTATGGAAAATATTTAGTGTTAGATATGCAAAGCAATCGTTTTGCCATTATCGGTCGTGATGATTTAGAAGAACCTGGGTATTTAGAATATGCTTATCGGTTAAGCGAAGAAGATGCCAATGATTTACGGTCGTTTTTAAGCGAGTTTGTTGGATAGCTTGGCGGATGGCAAGGAACATTATAAATAAATCCTTGCCAGAAAAGAGGGGACAACGATGGAATATCGTGATTTCTCAAGTGTAGAGAAGCAGCGTGATTTCTTGACAGCAGAAGAGTTTCCGGAAGGGCCATATGGTCATCCACAAGGAAAAAAGCATCTTGTCGAAAATAAAAGCACGCCATGGAAAGAAGGACAGCGGTATTATAGCGCGTTTAACTACGAATACAAAGCGTTTCATCAACATATCCCCCGTCAAGACCCTGGCGCGCACCCACCGCACGACGATCCAACGAAGGAGGAGCAGCCTCCGTATGAAGCATAGGCTATCTCACGACGTGTGAGATAGCCTACTTTTTTACTTTCCTTAACACGAAATACGCGCAGCCGAAGTTGCAATATTCATACAAATATTCCGATAATGTGCTGATTTTTGTATCGTACGTTGCTTTTTGGTTATGATCGTCAAAAAAGCCACGCAACCGCAATTGATTATATCCCCAATCGCCTACAATATAGTCGTATTTATTTAAAATATCGGCATAACGCGCCCGAAACGCTTCTTCATTAAATCCATTTTTCACATTCTCAATGAGCTCATAGCACGTATTATTGACGCAAATCATTTTTCTCACCTCTCTTTTATGATAAACGATGCGGCGTTCCCAATCAATTACTGTGATAAGACATCGAAAAGAAAGGAATGATGTAAACGAGGGGGTGTTAGCATTGAAGAAAGCATGGATTATATCGCTCGGCGCAGCTGTTTCGCTATCCGCTTGTGCACAAATGGCAGAGAATACTCGTGATACGCTATATCCACGGAACGGAAATACAATTAACGTTTCCGATCGCAACGACTTATACAACGTACAAGGGCTTCCGAATGGGACAGATTCTCGGTTGAATAATTTCGGCTATGTGCGCCATCAAAAAAGCCCAATAGCAGGGGGAATGAACAACGTTGGCAATTTACCAACACTCAATCGCGAACGTGTCGCCGATTTAATTAGCAAATTATGTGTACAGTTGCCACACGTCAACGACGTCGCTACGCTTGTTACCGATGAAGAAGTGTTAATCGCTTATGATACCGATACGAAAAACCGGTTTGAAACGGCCGATCAAGTGAAAAAGACCGCCCTTTCCGTCGTGCCGCGCTACTATCACGTGTATGTCGCAGATGATCCGCGCATGATGAAAGAAATTGAACGGTTCGGTCGGCTCGATTCCAATAGCCGAAACATCGACCAAATTATTGATACGACAATTAGAGAAATGTTGAAATATCCGCAAGGCCGCAAGTTAAGCGACGGGGAAAATGAGAACGGGGAAATGATCAATGAAATGAACGACCATTTAGATCGCGATTTTCGTGACGGTACACCAATCCCGAAACAAACGATGAGCAAATAAACGCATACACTTTCCGGTAATGAAAAAAGGGACCCGCTAGTGAGTCCCTTTTTTGTTACCCTTCGTTTCTTTTCGTAGTTGCCGCGCTTACTTGTTCGTCCGCATGATACGAGGAGCGGACAAGCGGTCCTGCTTCGCAATGGCTAAATCCTTTGCTTAACGCGATTTCTTTTAGTTCCATAAACTCATGTGGATGGTAATATTTTTCGACGTTTAAATGTTTTTTTGTTGGCTGTAAATATTGTCCAATCGTTAAAATATCGACGTGGTTCGCCCGTAAATCGTCCATCGCTTCGATAATTTCTTCTTTCGTTTCGCCAAGCCCAATCATAATGCTCGATTTTGTTGGAATATCTGGCTGCAATTCTTTCGCGCGGCGTAAAAACTCTAGCGAACGCTCGTACGTTGCCCGTGCGCGCACTCTTGGCGTCAAGCGGCGGACAGTTTCGATGTTATGATTTAAAATATCTGGGCGGGCATCCATTAAAATTTTTAAGTTCTCATAAACACCACCCATATCAGAAGGAAGCACTTCAATCGTCGTTAACGGATTTTTGCGGCGGATCGCCCTTACGGTTTCCGCAAATACAGCGGCTCCTCCGTCTTTTAAATCGTCGCGTGCTACGGCTGTCACAACGACATGTTTTAAATTCATTAACCGGACCGAATCTGCCACGCGCTCTGGCTCTTGCCAATCCAATTCCGTCGGCAAGCCCGTTTTCACCGCACAGAAGCGGCAAGCGCGCGTACAAACATCGCCTAAAATCATAAACGTTGCTGTTTTTCTTACCGCCCAACATTCGTGAATGTTCGGGCATTTCGCTTCTTCACATACGGTATGCAGCTGCTTTTCCCGCATCATTTTTTTTAAACCTGTATACGTTTCGTTCGTATTTAGCTTTATTTTCAACCATTCCGGCTTCCGGACACGTTCTTCATTTGTTGCCATGGCTCACACTCCAGTCGTTAATTTACACTTTTCATTATAAGAAAAAGCAAAGGCGAACTCAAAGGAAATTGTCACGTACGATTGAGTCAAGAGTTTGTGGGAGATTTTTTTTGATATTTCGATTCTCTGGATATATTTGGTTTAAATAACCCAGTGTTTGTAAGCGTTTTCTAA
>NZ_JACIDE010000033.1 GCF_014196205.1 Anoxybacteroides voinovskiense
CCTAGGTTTGTTTGTGTCGTTACTTACATTCTACAGGAAAGGTGCTCTTTTTTCTATGCTTTTTATGGATATTATTGGTTAATCAACACGCGTGAAGAGAAATAACAAAAACAAGAAACACGGCACTTCTTATGCTCGGTACAAGAAGTGGGAAGTAAATCGAATAAAAACTGTACCATTTGTTGCTACCGAGCGAAGTAGCTTGGTCTTCCAAGTGTGGTCCGATCCGTTCAAAAGAAGAATGAAATATTTTAATGGTATACGGAACAGACGGGAGCAAATGAACGACAACAACGCCCAGCCAATGGTCAGCAAATCCCAATCGAATCATTGTCATATGAAGTCCCATGGCTACAGCTAAGCTTGGAATCAGAATAGGAAGTGTGAATAACAACTCAAAAAACCATTTTCCTTTGAAAGAATGAAAAGCAACGGTTCTTCCGGCAGGAATGGCAACCAATAAATTCAATAAAACGACGGTGATGCCGATCCACCATGAAGATTGAAGTGCTTGCCAAAACCGTGGCTCTGTAAATAGTACTTGCCATCCCTTCAAACTCCATGTTGCTGGGAACAGCTCCCCCCATTTCCAAGAAAATGAGAAGCTTTTTACTATTAATAAGATGACCGGCATGACCAGAAATAAAATAGAAAAAAAGAAAATGAGTTTAGTACCCTTTCTAGTCACGCTATTTTCCATTCCCTTTCATCATTTGATATCGCTTCTTTATCAGGAGAGAAGTATATGCCATCATAATAGAGAAAATAAACATTGTCACACTCAACATAGCAGCGAACGCTTTCGGACGATTGCTCCAATCCCCTTCAAAAAACCATTCATAAACGAGAAGGGGAATCATTTTCGGATACGTCGTATCAAGTAAATATGGTACTTCATAGGCAGATAAAATAAATGCAAAAACAATGATGCTCGTTTCGAATAGCACAGGCATTATCCAAGGCCACTCGACAGCTTTAAATACATCCCAGTCTTTTCCACCAAGTGTTTTAACGACAGAAGATAATTGATGGTTTAGTTGATGATAGACTGGGAGAAGCATGAGTATAACGAAAGGTATTTCCTTCCAAATATACGTAATCATTATTCCTATTCCGTGAGAATCTTTTATGATGACCGGAAATTCATCTGGATGATGAATGATCCCTATACGGTGCGCGAGGGAAGAGAACCATCCAGACTGCGAAAACAATAACACCATCATATATCCCCAGACAAAATGCGGGAATAACATCGGAATCCAATATATGATTTTCAGAAATTTTTTTTGCCAATAATGATAAAGCCATCTTGTGATCAATAAACCAATGAGCATTGAAAAGAAAGTGGATACGAGAGCAATCCAAAGGCTATAACTAAACGATGCAATAAAGTTGTTATTTTTAAACACATCGATATAATACTGAAAAGTAAGTCGTCCATCTTTGTGTAAACTTTCTGAGATAGCCATCATTACTCCGTATCCGACGAGTACAATTGTTAAAAGAAACGTTGGAAGAAGGAATAAAAAGCTATTTTTTTTGAACAACTTCATGTAACCAATTCTCCTTCAGCCAATCCACGTAACGAGAATCTACTTCTGGAAGTAAATGCTTTTTTAAGACATCTGATGATAATACTGATTTTCCGCGATTTATTTGCTTTAATGTTTGTTGATCCTGTTCGGACAACTTGTTTGGATCTAATGACATACCTTCCCCCCAATACGTTGGACGAAACTTTTCTAACTGTGCTTGAGGCGATAAAAGAAAGTTAATGGTGACCATCGCCCCAGCTTTATTTGGACTGTTAAAAGGAATGGCTAAAAAATGTGTATTACCAATTGATCCAGATTCAAGCACAAAAGAACGAGTGGATGTTGGAAATGTTCCGTTTTTTATTAGACTTTCTGCACGTGCTTCGTTATATCCCATTGTCATCCACACTTCTCCTTGACTATACATACGATCAAGCTCTGTTAAAGAATTTGGATACGTTTCTCCCTCGCGCCACAAATATGGCTTTATTTCATTTAGGTATGCCCACATTTTTTCAGCTTCATTTTTCACAAATTGTGGATTGTATCCTTGTTTTAGTAATTTTTCAGATCCACCTACTGCCTCGTAAAGGAGGTGGCGTAAAAATGCATTTCCTGTAAAATCTGTCGGATCAGGGTAAGTAAATTTCCCTGGATGCTCTTTTATCCAATCCTTTAATTCCGCAAACGTTTTCGGTGGCTGGGATATTTTATTTGCATCATACAAAAATACAAATTGAACCTTTCCCCATGGTGCTTCTAACCCCTCTACAGCTGTGCCGAAATCATATTGTGTATTTAAACTACGTATGTCTATATATTTTTGAAAATTAGGAAGTTTTTCAGTGATAGGACCAAATAATAAATCATTCTCTTTTGCATTTTTGAAGTTTTCCCCATTAATCCAAATGATATCGATTGTTCCTTTTTCTTTCGCTGCTTTCTTTTCGTTTAATAATTTTTGTAAAATTTCATGTGTATCCATTGGGATTCGTTCGAATGTAATCCCATACTGTTTTTTTAGTTTTGGGGCTACCCATTCATCCATATAGTGATTAATTCCTTCATCTCCTCCCCACATAAACATTCGTATTTTTGTGTTTTTTGCTTCTTGTTCAATTTGCTCCCATTTCTGTTCTAGTAATTTTGCTTCCGGTGCAGATGATAATTCTTTTGTACTACATGCACTTAAAAAGATAAAAATGGGCAAAAGAAGGGCAAATAACTGTTTCACATTTTATCCTCCTCATTTTCTTTAGTCGCTTCATCATCATACGAGATTTAAGTAACTATTTCTGTAATACAGCTTACAGATATCCTGCTGTTGTTCCAGTATAGTTAATAATGTAAAACAAAGATGAGGAGGTCAACAAATGAAGAAAATAGCGATTTTTGTTCATGCTAACGAAAACGAATTAGCAAAGGCGTTGCACGCCTTACTTTATGCCCAAGAGTTAAAGGAAGCCGGACATGAGGTAAAGGTAATATTTGATGGTGCGGGTACTGTTTGGGTTAGAAAATTCGAGGATCCAGAAAATAAATACTATCCGTTATATAAAGCAGTGAAGCAATTAGGGGTTATTGAAGGAGTATGCGAGTATTGTGCTGGCGCGTTTGGGGTTACAGAGGATGTGAAAAAATCCGGATTTAGTTCATTAGGAGAGAGAAATGGTCACCCAAGTATCTCTTCATTCGTTGATCGTGAGTATCAAATCATCATTCTGTAAATCGTGTAAAAAGGATGTCTTGCTCTTAAAGACATCCTTTTATTTCTGTGAAGATAACAATTGTTTATGTTATACAGAAGATAAGCGAACAAATTTTTACCCCGCGCAACAAGATAATTTTCCGACATCTTGGTCAAACGTTAACGCTGCGAGCTTCAGTCCCTCGGACATCGTTAAGTACGGCGCGAGCGTTTCGCGAAGGTCGTCTATCGTTAAACCAAATTTGACGGCGAGTGTCGCTGCATAAATGACTTCTCCGGCATGTTCTGCGACAACGTGAGCTCCTAGCAATTTCCCTGTTTTTGCATCCGCGACTAATTTAAAGACACCCGTCGTTTCGTAATTGACAATCGCTCGTGGGACAGCTTCGAGCGGCAAAACGGACGTTTTTACTTCGTATCCGTTTTCTTTTGCTTGTTGTTCCGTTAGTCCAACTGTTGCGACCGCTGGGGAACTAAATGTAACCGCTGGGATGGTGTCAAGCTGAATGTTTTTATGTTGTCCGCCAATGGCGTTCGCTGCGGCGATCGTTCCTTCGTATGCGGCGACATAGACAAATTGTGGACCAAGGGTGACATCGCCTGCCGCGTAAATCGAAGGATTTGTCGTTTGTAAATAGTCATTGACGATAATTTCGCCACGCGAACCGATTTTCACTCCAGCCGCTTCTAAATGCAATGTTGCTGTATTCGGTGTTCTCCCAGTAGCAATTAGCAACTCCTCCGCTTCGACCACTTGTTGTTTTCCATTGATTTCGATATATATTTTTTTGACGTTCCCGTCTTGCTCGATACGCTCAAAAGACACGCCTGTGAGAAGGTGAATGCCTTGAGTCGTGAGCGCTTTTGTCATCGCTTCTGAAATTTCTCGGTCGTATGTTTTTAATAGTCGAGGGCTTCGTTGCATCAACGTAACGTCAGAACCGAGATGATGAAACAGTTGCCCGAGTTCGATGCCAATATAACCAGAACCGATGACCGCTAATCGCTTTGGCACTTCGTTTCGTTCAAGTAGCGTTGTACTTGTGACGTAATCCACATCGGCAAGTCCAGGAATATTCGGAACTGCCGGAGAAGCACCTGTGGCAATTAGGAAGCGGTTCGCTGATAATTTTTTCCCATTGACTTCTACTGTGTTTTCGTCGACAAATGCCGCTTCTCCTTGAATGAGCGTAAATCCATATTCGTCGATGAGATTGACATATTTCGTTTGGCGTAGGTATTGGACTAATTCATTTTTTTGCTCGATTAATGAAGCTAAATCGACTGTTCCTGCAGACGTATGCAACCCAGCGAACGGATGGTTTTTCGCAAGGGAGTTAATTTCCCCTGCCCGGAGCAGCGTTTTTGAAGGTACACAGCCGATATTTACGCATGTTCCTCCTACCGTTCCACGTTCGATCATGGCTACTTTCGCGCCATATTTTCTCGCCTCAATCGCTGAGGCAAAAGCGGCAGCACCAGAGCCGATGATGATGTAGTCATATGTTTCTTCTGTTGCTTCCATTTCCACTGCTTCTGTTGGCTGATAACCAGCTGCCGTTATGGCTTGTTTTGCTGTTTCGACGTTGGCATGAGGGAGTTCAAACACCGCTTCTCCACGGCGAAAACTAACATCAATGGGTTTTGCGCCGATTTGTTTAAGAGCCGTAGCAACGTGCGTTTCACAACTTGTACATGTCATTCCTTCCACACGAACTTTATATGTCTTCATGTTAAACACCCCTTTATTTATTCTATTCCATATCCTAGCTCTAGGACGGACTTTTTAATCGTTTCTATATCGGTTTTTGTATCATCGAAAAAAACAGTCACTTTCCCCTCGGTTCCAGTTGATTTTACAGTGACACTACGCACCCCGTTGATCCTTTTAATCGCATGTTCCACTACAAATGGGCAACTCGTGCAATACATGTTTGCTACCGTAAACGAAATGGATTGGTTGCTATTGGTAATGTCTATATCTTTTGGGTTACTGCACGCTGAAGTAAAAAGGAATAGCGTGAAAAAAATGTTAACCATTATCTTTTTATACATCATCGGAAATCCCTCTTTCTTATAGATACCCTTTTGCGCTGAACGTATACAGAAACATTCCTAATACAACCACGGTTGTCATCCATAAACTAACAATAGAACTTTTCTTTTTACATCCCCGTCCATAAACAAGATAAAAGGAGTACGCAAGTAAAACGATCGTAACAATCATTAACATCGTTTGATATTTTAATGCGTAAATGGCTAATCCGCCAGCCAAGCCTGTTAACCCAAGAGGAATGAAAATCAATGGACCTAAACAACAACCAGCCATCACAAAGGCAGAAAATACCGTTGCTAGCTGTGAAATTTTTTCTTTCATGACAATCACCTGTTACGAGCAACACGAGTCGTTCTTGGATGCAGACTTTTTTGACTGATGGTAAGAATAAAAAGTGAGCATAAGAAAAATAGCTAACGCCGGCAGTAAAACATAATCCAAGTAGCCAGTTACGGCACCTAATCCAACTGCCCCTAACAAAATGACTAAGACAGGGGTGGCACAACATAACAAAGTAACTACCGCCCCAACAATTCCTACGATAAACGTCTTTTTATGATTCATAACAATCCCCTTTCTCATGAACTAACGTTTCAATCATCGGACACTCGTATAGTGCTTTTTCATCTGGACACCGCTTCTGCAAGTCTTGTAGCACATGTACGACTCGCTGCAAGTCTTCGATTTGTCTTTGCAACTCTCCCACTTTTCTCGATACAAACTCATACATATTCGCGCATCTTTCTTTATCTTGATCGACAATGCCGAGCAGCTGATGAATTTCCGTCAGCGAAAACCCGAGTTGTTGTAGACGTTTAATGAATTGGACGCGCTTGACATCTCCTTCTGAATATAAACGATACCCCGCTTCTGTTCGCGCAGGTAGTGGGAGTAGCTGTCGCTTTTCATAATAGCGGATCGTTTCTTTATTCACGCCACATCGTTTGGCTAGTTCGCTAATCCGATACACATCATCACCTCCAAATTAAGTATAAACCTTGGACTATAGTACATAGTCAAGAGAGTAAATCATTGACAACAGTTGAAAGGTTCGAGATAATAAGAACATACATTCGTTTATCATAAAGGAGTGGGCTCATGGAGCAAAAAATTGTGACATGTCTTATGTTTTCGGGGCAAGCAGAAGAAGCGATTCGGTTTTATACGTCTGTTTTTTCGCCGGCGGAAATCGAACAGATTGTGCATCAAGAAAATGGAATGATGTTTCATGCGACATTTCTATTAAAAGGGCAACGGTTGATGGCGATTGATAACCACGTCGATCATCACGAATTTACGCCCGCGATGTCGCTATGTGTCACGTGTGATACGGAAGAAGAAATTGACCGTGCGTTTGAACAGCTCTCCCAATCCGGAAAAGTGCTCGTGCCGCTAGGCGTCTATCCATTTAGCAAAAAATTTGCTTGGGTGGAAGATCGATATGGCGTATCGTGGCAACTTTCGCTTAGTTAGACGAACAAAGCTGTTGGGTTTACTCCAACAGCTTTGTTTATCTCATCCGCTTCTGCATCCATACTTGTTTGACAATCGGTTGAAAGCCGATTTCTTTTAAAATGGAATCAGTGGCTGACGAATAGGTAATCGGAACGTTCGGTACTACTTTTACGACCTTATCTGAACAATCGCTGAAAATTTTTGTGAGCAACAACCGAAGGATCGGTTCCGCATCGTCCCTTGCAGGGTGAGCTTCGCACTGAAATAAAACCGTTTTTTCATGCTTGCCTGTTGCGTCAAAAACACGGCGATAATATGCATAGCCGATGTCACAGCCCCGTTCGTCTTTTACAAGAAGTGCTTCGCCATTTTTGGCGCTTTGCCATTGCGTTTGCCACGGATGTCGCCCTTTATAAAACGGAAGATGGCTCACTCGTTGCGGAACGGTCGTTTCCACTTGAAATGTCTCGGCGTCTAGTAAACGTGGCATTGCTTTTTGAAATTGCAAATATTCGAGTTCATCTACGATTTCATATCCGAACTTTTTATATAGTCCAATAGCTCGCTCGTTTTCGCTAATCGCTTCCAATGTCGCAAGCTCGACGCCTGCTTCTTGATATATGTCAAGTGTTGCTTCCATTAGTGTCGTTCCAACTCCTGTTTTTCGAAACGCAGGCGCTACTCCTGTGCCGCCGTTCCAAGCGATTAAAGTTCCTTGAAATTCGCGAATGCCGTTTAGCACGATCCCAACTGGCTCGTCATGATAAAAAGCAATAATGGATAACGAAGGAGAAAGCCCTTCGCCTACTACTCGCTGCAAAAAGCTTTCTATCGTCAGTTGAATCGGAAAATAATACCCTTCAAATCCAGCGTTCCAAGCACGTACCGCTTCTTCTAACGTACATTCTGATAGTCGTTTTATTTGTAGCATATTCCCTCCATTATGCCGTAATGTTTTCTTTCGACGGCGTTTCTTTTTTTTGTTGTTTGTTATACATGTTGAATAAAATCCCGCCGAAGACGAATAGTGCACCGACGATATGCACATGTGTCAATTGCTCGTTGAAGAAAATGGTTCCCATCACGGCAGCCGAGATAGGCATTACATTGATAAAAATAGAAGATGTGGACGCGCCGACTTTTTGAATGCCGTTATACCACCATACGAAACTAATAACCGAAACGATGACAGCGACATATAACACGCTTACCCATACTTCCCAGCCGCTTGCTTTAACGGAAGCAAACGTCGTGTAATACAAAGCGAAAGGCGCTAAAAACAACGTGCCAAAACCTGTGGCATATGTCGTTGCCGCAAGCGGGCTATATTTTTTCATGACGACTTTCCCTACGACCGAGTAAGTGCTCCAGCTAAGGCAGGCGCCAATTAACACAAGATCAATCGGCGCAACGCCAAGTTCTAACAAAACGGACGGATGCCCGTTTGTGATAATATATACCGCCCCAAACAACGCCACCACTAAACCGACGATGTTTTTCGCAGTGATTTTTTCTTTTAAAAATAGCGCCGCAAATAGTGTAATTAACGGGGCGTTGACCGCAATCACTAACGAACTTTTGACGATCGGGGCATATTTTGTCGCGATGAAAAAGCAAACGTTGTACAAAAATACACCAGTTAAACCGAGTAAAGCAAGCAGCCCCCAATCTTTTTTCGTTGGAACCGGGGCATGCCGCTCCTTCCACCGCCATAGCGGAAAAAGAATAAGGCTTGCGCCAAAAAAGCGAAAAAACGCCACTGAAATCGGATGCAAGCTCACCGTCGCAATTTTTCCTGCAACAAACGCCCCTCCCCAAATTGTCGTTGTCAAAAATAGAAGAAAATAAGTTTTGATATTGTTCATTTGTGCAATCCTCCTAGAAAGATGAACAGCGAATTAATACATATATCCATGGCAATGATGGCAATGAGGATACGGAAAATCCCAAGGCAATTCTTGGTCGCAAATGTTACATTTTTTCATATAGCGTATCAAATGTTTAGATAGTACTTCAAATATTTTTTCAGAAATTTCTTCTTTCAGCACAAAAACCTCTTCTTCGTTAAAAGACAACGATTGAGAATAAGCAAATGACGTAAATAACATGAGCTGTTTATAGCTGTTTTCCAATTCATCAATTGCATCGACTGACGTAAGGATAGGCGGCATAGTTACATTTCCTTCCGTCAAATATTCTCTAATCATCGTTAGCCAATAATCCGTTATCGTCGTTTCTTCGATGGAAAACGGAACGAAACAGAAAGATAATTTTTTCCAAAGAGGGAGTTCGAGCTTCATCTTTTTCAATGTTTTTTCTAAAACGAGCATTTTTCTCTCCCATTCGCTTACCTCATGAACACGATAAGGCGTTTCTTTTAATTCGTTTTGATAAAAGCTCCATGCCCGTTTGAATAAATCGAATGATTCGTAAGGAAACTTTTTTAGTGATTCGATTGATATAGGAAGAAAACTATATTCAATAGGGGCTACCGGCGTCTCTAACAACTTTTTTATTTTCTTTCGATTTATCATAGCGCAGACGAATCCTTCTTCATATATTCCTTTTCTTCCTGCTCGTCCTGCGATTTGTTGTACTTCTTCTGCTTTTAACGTACGAACAGCTTTCCCATCAAACTTTTCACTTTCCATAAAGATGACTCTTCGAATAGGAAGATTCATTCCCATGCCGATGGCATCGGTTGCTATTAATATATCGGTTAACCCTTGCCGAAATTGTCCGACTTGTTTTCTCCTTGTTTCAGGAGGCATGCTTCCGTACAAAACCGAGACGTTGTATCCTTGTTTTACAAGTGAAGCAGCAACATAGAGAACTTTCTTTTTTGAAAAAACAATAAGTGCATCTCCTTTTTGCAAGTCTTTTGGAAAAGAAAAAGCCCTCTCTTCCCAAACGAGTGGGGTGGTACGTTCGTGTTCGATCACTTCAAAATCAAACTGATGGTAAGTTAACAGCGTTTGAATCAACTCAACAGCATGCGGTGCAGCAACCAAATGAATTTCTTTCGCTTTCACCCCGACAATTGCTTTGACCCAAGCAGCCCCTCTCGTTTCATCTGCTAATAATTGACATTCATCAATCACAACCACATCAAATTCATCGGTGACATTCGCCGACTCGACTGTTGCGCTTATATGGGTACGGCCTTGTACATTTTTTCTTTCTTCTCCTGTTATTAAGGCACATGCAATACCGTGGGAACACATCTCTTCAAACTTTTCTAACGCAAGCAATCTCAATGGGGCTAAATACATGCCTGTTTTTGCTTGAAGCAACCGTTGCATCGAGTCATATGTCTTTCCAGAATTAGTCGGACCGACATGGACGATATATTTTTTGTGCACCGATGGAACGGAAAGTGATAAAGGATGGTCAAAAATTTGCTTGCTTATCGCCTTTAAGTGGCGGTTAAACTCTTTGGAATGAAGAAACGAGCGTTCAAATTCTTCCATTGATGTAAACCATGTGCTCAACCAGCGGTTCATTTTTTGCGGATTCCATTTTATTGAACATTGATATTTGTCATTTAGCAACTGTACATACGTATATGCAATTTTAGATAAAATCGCTTCGTATTCCTCTTTCGTTCTTCGCTTTTTATCTACTTTTTTTATAAAAGTCGGATAATGTCGCATTTTATCAAGAACGATTATCATCGCTTTAGAACAACTATTCTCGAGCAAGCGACAAAGCTCCTCCCATTCATCGTACAGAGCTTTCGCTTCTTTTTTTACTTCATGGAGCCATATGCCTACGTGTTGATCAATAATGGATTCACAAACTTTCCATACAGATGTTTGACGAATGGCAAGGCAGGCTTGGAAGCGAGTTTTTATTTCGTTCGTCAATTCTGTTTCTACGTATTTAACTATTTGTGCTAGGTGTTCTTCATCCACCGCATCAAAAAAGGCTTGTACTAGTTTCTCGCTCGAAAAAGCTGTTATCTTTAATGAGTCATCTAACAGCGCTTCTCCGTACTCCTCTTGAATTTGTTTTTTTATCTGTTCCTTTCTTGCAAATAACCAAGAAGATAGAGCATCGCTCAAAAAATGCAAATCCACTGGTTTTTCTATTTGTTTACATAACTGTTGAAACGGATATTCTTTGCGATAGAAAAATGACAGTTCATACTGTCCAAAATGATCGAGTAAATCCAATGCAATCGCTTCGATTTCCCAGTCTAATAGATCACGTACCTCGTAAATAAGGTCCTCTATGTCCATCTCTTCTACCTCATCTGTCCATCCTTGGTCTAGGAGATACGCACGTACTTTATCCATTCCTAATTCTCTCAAACAATCAGCGAGTAGCTCGTAAAGAAACGCTTGTATTTTCTCATCGCATCGATTGGACAAATTTTCATCGAAAGAATACAGTTCTACATCGTCCCAAACATCCCTTACCGTCCAAAAAGGTTCGGGCGTAATTTCCAACGACAACAGTTCTTCTTTTATAAGATGAACGATGTCTTCTTCCAAAGCTGTAAACCGCTGATTCAATCGCTCTTGCAATTTTTCGATCATATTTACGGATTTTTTCCTCCTCTTCGACTATGTTGTTTTTTACTTTTCCAGCCGCTGAAGTGTAGGACTGTTTTTGATGGAAATCCATGGCCGGTTGTGCTCCCAATGGACGTGTAGATCGATTTGAAACGTTTCAGATAAATAGTCGTCGGTGAGTATTTTTTCTTTTCGTCCTGCCGCTATGATTTTTCCATCCTTTAATAACAATACATGCGTCATTTCTTCGATGATTTCTTCAATGTAGTGTGTGACATATAGGACGTGGCATCCTTTTGTTGTGTCTTTGATAAGTGCTAATAGCTCTTCTCGTGTTAACATATCTAATCCTACGGTTGGTTCATCTAATAGGAGTAGCTTTGGCTTTGCCATTAGCGCCCGAGCAATTAACACTTTCCGTTTTTCTCCTTGTGATAATGTCCGGTACACTTTTCCTTTTAAATGACCGATTCGAAACGAATCCATCCATTGTTCGGCTTGTTGGAAATCCTCGTCTGTGACAGGCTCATATAGCCCTATCGAAGCAAATTTTCCGCTAACAATCACCGCCTCCACCGTTTCCGATTCTAATGTGGATTGAAATCGCTCAAACGAACTGCTGACAAATCCAATATGTTTGCGCAGCTCTGGCAAATTCGTTTTTCCAAATCGGTGTCCTAATACCGAAACTTCTCCTTTTGTTGGGTATTCATAGCCTAATACGATATTAAGTAGCGACGTTTTCCCCGAGCCATTTAAGCCGAGAATAACCCATTGTTCATTTTCTTGCACTTCCCAATAAATACGGTCTAAAATGACGCGGTCTCCTCTAATGAAAGAAACATTTTTCATTTCGATAATCATTTCCTCTGCCCCCTTCTTTACTTGTATTCGCGGTTAAATGCCAATTCCCTTCTAAATATAAAATCAGTGTTTCATTAATAAAATCCGAGTCTTGACAAATTTCTTCTCATCAAGGATAATACAAAAACAGAACATATATTCGGTTTAAAACATTATGAAATGGTGAAGGAGCTATGTAATCATGTCAACAACCAATCCATCGATGGGTTCGCTTTTGCGAAACCGGTTTATTCAAACGATTATGGTCGCTGGTTTATTTATTCAAATTGGCATTTGGGTTCGCAACTTTGCGATTTTGTTGTTTGTGACCGAGAAAACGAACGGAAACGCGCTAGCCATCTCGTTCATTTCAGTGGCAGAATTTGCGCCGATTTTTCTTTTTTCTTTTATTGGCGGAACGTTTGCCGACCGATGGCGTCCAAAGCGAACGATGATTTGGTGCGATCTTTTAAGCGCAGTTTCCATTTTTACGATTTTAATTGCCCTTCTATTTGGCACATGGAAGGCGGTGTTTCTTGCGACGTTGGTGTCGGCAGTTTTATCGCAGTTTTCTCAGCCATCGGGAATGAAGCTGTTTAAACTGCATGTTCCAGGCGAACAAATGCAAGAGGGCATGTCGCTATTTCAGACGATGATGGCCATTTTCGTCGTGATCGGTCCGATTATGGGGACGTTTGTATTTCAACAATTCGGCATTTACGTTTCCATGGCCATTGTCGGTCTTGCCTTTTTGGCCTCGGCTCTCATCTTGACGCTTTTGCCACCAGATCGAATCGAAGAGTGCACGGAAAACGTGACATCTTTATGGGAGGAAATGAAACAAGGTTTTCGTTATGTATGGTCGCGTAAAATTTTAGTCACGCTCGGCGGTGTGTTTATGGCCGCTGGGTTAGCGATGGGCTTGATCCAACCTTTAGCTATCTTTCTCGTGACGGAGCGGCTTGGAATGGAAGAAAGCCATTTACAGTGGCTGTTTGCCGCGCACGGAGTAGCGATGATGATTGGCGGAGGTTTGGCGATGGTATTTTCCCATCGAATGGGGCCGCACATTCTTCTTATGCTAGGGATGGCAAGCATGGCTGTCGGTATTTTTGTCATGGGATGGTCGACCATGTTTTGGCTTACGCTACTAGCAGAATTTGTCGCCGGGCTTTTCATGCCCGCACTGCATATTGGCGTGAATACAATTGTCATGAACCATACGGAAGAAGCATTTGTCGGACGGGTCAACGGCATTTTGACCCCGCTATTCATGGGAGCGATGGTCACGACGATGAGCTTAGCAGGGGTGTTAAAAGAACAGTTTTTGCTCGTTTCAATCTACCAAATGTCAGCGGTGCTTTTTGTGGTCGGCATTTTTGTGATGTTGCCGATGTTTCGGATGCTTAAGCAACCAAAGGCGAAATTGTTTTAGTAACAACATCAGCTGTTCGGTCAGTGGTGCCTAAGCAGCTGATGTTTTTTTCTCACAATCGTTCCTCGTTTAACATATTTCTCTCGTTACAGTTCAGCTTTTATAACTACTTTTTCTGTTTCATATGTTCGATGGTTCGTTGGATTCCTTCTTCATATGGGGTTCTTGGCAAGGGACCGATTTCCCGCTCGTATTTTTCTCCGCTTAGTACCACCGGTTCCTCATTAAGGTACATCATCTCCACCATTTCTTTCATTCCTTGATGAAAAAGCCCTAAAAATGCAATCATTCCCTTACCTACTGTAGAGACTCTCTTGGAATACCCGGTAGTTCTTCTAGCAATTTCTATAATTTCATGTCCGGAAATGACATCGTGAGCAGGGATATTCCAACTATCTCCATACGCGGATTCACGGAGGGATAGCTCCACCATCGCCTTGGCTCCATCAGGAGTATAGATAAATTCCCGTTTCACATCCATACGACCCACATATTGGGCTTTTCTACCAGAGAGTATACTGTTTAAGGTGAAATGCATTAAGGTGTTTTCTGCATTAGGTCCATAAAAATCCGGGAAATGACAAATAAGAGTGGGAACTCCTCTCTGATGCGCCTCTTTAAGCATGTTATTCAGGTGTAAACGGATTTTCCCTTTCTTCGTGTGAGGATTTTTAGGTGTATCCTCTGTTACCTTTTTCCCTGGGCTTCGGCCATAAGCATAAATGTTGTCTACAAAAACAACCTTTGCTCCATTCTTTTCCGCGGCTTTTAGAACATTTTCCATTATTGCTGGATGACCCTTAGGCCATTCAGGATAAGGGATGTTGACCGCATGAAAGATTAGGTCAACATCTTTGCATGCCTCTATCAGTTCGTCTTGCCGAAATACATCTCCTGTATACATTTCTACATCCGCCATCGTTCCAAACAATTGTTGCAACTTACCTTGTGAACGTGCAAAGGCCTTAACATGCATCTTTCTTGCTGCCAATTCTTGGACCAATGCATATCCCATCCCACCGGATGCACCAAGAACAATCGCTTTTCTCATTTTTTATTCCTCCTCGCTACCATGCAGACATATTATTAGAATTAGATAATCGTGTTCAATATTCCTGCCGTTGTGGAAAAAACCTCCTTCATGCGCTGATGGAGGTCGCTTTTTCTTTTTTCTTATTATGTTGTTCCTTTCCCATGGCAACGAGCGTAGCGCCGCTTAACACAACCAGTCCGCCGATCATTTGGATAAAAGACATGTGTTCTCGCAAAAAGATCATCGATAGGAGAAACGTTATTACCGGCTCCAGCATGCTTAAAATCGCTGCTTTTGTCGGACCGATAATATTCATTCCAGAAAAAAACGTCAGCATCGCTAAAACGCTCGAAACCAATGATGTTCCGATAATCGGAAGCCACCCTTTCACGTCAAATTGGAAATGTAACGTGCCGGAACCAGTTCCCCACACAAAAAAAGACAAAGCGGCAAAGAGCGCGATGTAGGCACTTGCTGTAATCGGTGGAACGTGTGTAGTCACTTTATTTCCTACGATAATATAAACCGAGTAAATGATTGCTGCTCCAACGGCTAATGCGATGCCAAGAAGATGAATTTTGCCTCCTGGGGCCCCTAGCACGAGCAACATGCCTGCGAAAGAAATCGCAATGGCTATGATGGTTCGTTTCGTCAACTTTTCTTGATTGATGAAAAACGAAAAAACAGCGACAAATATCGGGTTTAAATAAAGCAACAAAGCAGCGAGCGATGATGGAATATACTTGACGGCATGAAAATAAAACGAAGATTGCATCGTATAGAAGAAGCCACCCAATAAAAATAGATAGAATAGCTGGGACCACGATACTTTCCAGTCTTTCCTTTTAAACCATAAATACATAAAAAAGAACAGTGCGGCGAATGCAAAACGCAAAAACAGCAAGGTCGTCACAGCGACGCCGCTGTCATATGCATATAATGCAAAGATGGGAATAAACGCAAATCCCGTTGCCGATAACAATACGAGCCCATAGCCTTTCCACATGTTACTTGCACCTCAACTTTTATAATCTTTTATCCAAGCAGTAGAATATTACTTTCCCATCTTTACATTTGTTACTAGCTCTCTCAGACAACCTCATTTTCTTTTTGTATTCATTGTATGTTCTTTTTCCCTGAAAAACAATACGTTTAAATAACAAAAGCCGGAAGAACGGTTTCTCCCGGCTTGTTCTTATTCTCCTGTTTCCGCAAATCGTTTAATTCGTGCGCCAATTTCATCGCGGACGCGTTGGAAGACCGCCCATTTTTCTTCGTCTGTTCCTTCCGCTTTCGCTGGGTCGTCAAATCCCCAGTGCACACGTTTCACGTGCGGCGGGGTAACTGGACAATGGTCAGCCGCATGCCCGCATAACGTCACGACTAAATCGGCATTATTTAAAATGTCTGGATCGATGACGTCAGATGTTTGGTTCGAAATATCAATGCCTACTTCCTTCATCGCTTTTACGGCGTTTGGATTTAACCCGTGCGCTTCAATTCCGGCACTATATACGTCCCATTCATCACCAAGATACTTTTTTGCCCATCCTTCGGCCATTTGGCTGCGGCAAGAGTTTCCTGTGCATAAGAAATAAATCACTTTCTTTTTCATTGGAATCGACTCCTTTTTAGATGATGACTAACCATAAATAAAGTCCGACAAGAGTAATGAACAACGTAGGAATCGTCAAAATAATTCCATTTTTAAAATACGTTCCCCACGTAATTTTTACACCTTTTGTCGAAAGAACGTGCAACCAAAGAAGCGTAGCAAGCGAGCCAATCGGCGTAATTTTCGGCCCTAAGTCAGAACCAATGACATTTGCGTAAATGAGCCCTTCGCGAATGACACCGGTTGTATGTGTACTTGCAATGGCAAGCGCATCAATCATGACGGTTGGCATGTTATTCATAATGGAGGAAAGAATCGCCGCAAGAAAGCCCATGGCTATCGTTCCGACAAAAAGCCCTTTGTCCGCCGCTGCTTGAATCATATCAGCGAGCACGTTGGTTAGACCGACATTTCGCAACCCATATACTACGACATACATGCCGATGGAGAAAAAGACAACGGCCCATGGGGCGCCTTTCAGGACTTGTTTGACGTGAACGGCTGGGCTTTTTCGTCCGATAAATAAGAACAAGATAGCCGTCGCTCCGGCAATAAACGATACCGGAATACTCGTTAACTCGCTAATAAAATACCCGACTAGCAAAATTCCTAACACACCCCAAGAAAGGCGGAACATTGTCTCGTCTTTAATCGCTTCCTTTGGCGTTTTTAAATGCGATAAATCATAGTGCCGCGGAATGTTTTTTCGAAAGTAAAGATATAGCACGAAAATGCTCGCACCGAGCGAGAAAAGATTTGGCACAATCATTCGCCCTGCATACTCGACAAATCCAATATGGAAATAGTCGGCGGATACGATGTTGACAAGGTTGCTGACGACAAGTGGCAATGAAGTCGTATCGGCAATAAAGCCGCTCGCTAAAATGAACGGAAGCACATGTTTCTCATCAAATTGTAAGGCGCGAACCATAGCCAAGACGATAGGTGTTAGAATAAGCGCTGCTCCGTCATTGGCAAAAAACGCTGCCACTAACGCTCCAAGAACCGCCACAAAAATAAACATCTGAATCCCGTTTCCATTAGCGGCTCGAGCCATATGTAACGCTGCCCATTCGAAAAAGCCAATCTCGTCTAAAATTAAAGAAATGATAATAATCGCAATAAAAGCGAGCGTTGCATTCCAAACAATCCCAGTAACGGTAACGACATCATGAAGATCAACGACTCCTGCGAGCAACGCCAACAAGGCGCCGCCGCATGCCGACCAACCGATCGATAAATTTTTTGGCTGCCAAATAACGAGCACTAACGTGATGAGAAAAATCAGTGATGCTAATACAACGGAAAGCAAATAACCACCCCTCACTCACATAATTGTGTTGTTTCTTTTCTTTCTTCTGGAAGATAGGATAAAATCGCTTGAATAAACGAATATAGCGAATGGTCTTTGTTTGCCGAATAAAAGATCCATTGCGCCTTTCGCGTTTCTTTCACTAACCCAGCATCTTTTAGTTTGCGAAGATGCTGGCTAATGGCTGGTTGGCTCATTTGAAAGAATTCCACCAGTTCACAGACACAACGATCGTTTTTATTCAACATCGCCATCATCGTCAAGCGTGTGCGATCACCTAACAGTTTCAAAATGCTTGCCATTTCTTCCGCACGGACAACCGTTTGTTGCATTCCATTCCCTCCCCTACATTCGTTAATTATCATATAACAATATGCTTATATAAGCAAGTGAAAAAATAAAAAGAACGCTAGCTGGCAATTAAAATTTGCCTGCTAGCGTGTTTGCTGAACATCTTGTTTAGCGCAAATTTGCGGAGATAACGAACGGTATTTCTATGCTTAACGAAAAAAGCTAGCACCGCGCTAGCTTAATGTTATTTTCATAAAAGGTTGCAGTGTAGAAAATGGGATGAGAAATTCTCGAATACCTGCGGCGTATGGGGCAATTTCGTATAGCCCGTAATACACGACGATGCCGTTGTTTGTCAAGTAATATGGCTGGTTGTCAGGCATATTTTTCACGACATCGATGGCATTGTCAAAATACACGTCGCTTTCTTTTTTTATTTGTGTGATGACCTCATGAATAATCACTTGTTTGTAATTGCTTCCCTTTTTAAATATATCGCTTAACTGCAGTTGTTTTCCGGTATTGAAATCAAACGTATTTGGCACTTTCACGGTCATTCCGTGCGCTCCGCCTGTATAGCTATAGAGCGTGACAGGAATGCTCAGTATTCCATTTTTATTGTACGTCACTGTAAATCTGCTGACGGCGGAATGGAGTCGATACGGAAAGCCTTGTTTTTTACTGAGGACGGCGTTTTCTCGCGCTTGTTTTTCGACTTCCCGTTTTAAATCAAGCGACTGCTTTCTTAATAAGCGGTTGACGTTTCGCTGAAACGCTTGATTAGTCGCTCCTGAGATGATTGGAATGTGTAAATCGACTTCCATTAACTCGTTTGTGTATTTGATTAGTTTTGTTCGCACCGTTAGCGGCTGGCTATACCCCGTAAGGACAAATAGCGCTAACGTAATGACTAAGACGATACGTTTCATTGGTGCACCTCGTTTGTTTTATGTAAAGTTTGCCGCAAAACAAACGAGGCTATGCATAACTATTCTGTTTTTGGCAGAGGGTTAACGGCAATGCTTTGCACTTTGTGGGATGTAGCATTCCCTTTCACCTGCTTTAACGTCGCGACGATGAGGAAGCTTACAATCACCAATAAAAACCATGAGCTCACTTTTCCTAAGTGGACAAGATTCCAAGCAATCGTTTGGTTTGGATATTGCCAAGCGCCAAAGAACGTGGCAATATTTTCGGCGATCCATATAAAAAATCCGATAAGCAAAAAAGAAAGGACAAGCGGCATACGGTAACGAGTGCCATTTACCTCGTACGTGACGGATGACGACCAAAAGACGACCATGACGAGCCCGATTAACCACCACCGAACGTCCATCCAATAATGGTGGGTGAAAAAATTCAAATAAATCGCCGCAGCCAGCGGAACAACAAGCGAAAGCGGTGGCCATTTGACGAGCTCGACTTTTAACCGCCGCCACGCTTGGCAAAGATAGCTAGCCACACTTGCATACATAAACCCGCTATATAAAGGCACACCGAAAAATTTCGCATATCCTTCTTCTGGATACGCCCAAGACCCCATGTGCACTTTAAACAGTTCAAGGGCAAGCCCGATAAGGTGAAACATTGTAATCACCTTTAGCTCATCTCTCGTTTCTAATCCAGCGCGCACCATCCACCATTGCATCAAAAGACAAATAATAAGTAGCCAATCATACCGCGGCAAGAAAGGAAGCGGCACCATTTTTGTCACGGCTAACGAAGCAAAAATGACAACAGGAAACAAACAAGATAGCGCTTGTTGCCAGCCAAAATGAACAAGCTGAATCAATGCTTTTCTCATCGCTGTTGCCTCCCGTTACATCTCGTCATCGCTTCGGTATTCTAAAATATCGCCAGGTTGACAGTCTAACGCTTTACAAATGGCATCTAATGTCGACAGCCGAATCGCTTTTGCTTTGCCGTTTTTTAAAATCGATAAATTCGCCATCGTAATTCCTACTTTTTCTGACAATTCGGTCACACTCATTTTCCGTTTCGCCAACATGACATCGAGATTCACAATAATCGCCATGTGATTCACCTCAAACGGTTAAGTCATTTTCCGATTTGATTTCAATCGCTTTTTGTAAAAGCTTTTGCAGCACCGCGGCAAACACCGCGACGACCAGCGCTCCAAAAACCACCATCAATCCGATAATGATAATCCCTGGGGCATCATCCAAATCGGCAGTGAGATAAAAGAACGGCATGCCTGCGATATACAATAAACTAATGGACGCCGCGCAATGTTTTATATGCTTTAGAGCTTTTACCGATAAATCAGAAAACGCTTCGTTTTTGTCAATATAAGTTAACATATGGAACGCTTGATACAACGCAAAGAAAAATGGAATAGCGGTAACATAAAAAAAGATAACGATCGGATAGCGCAAATACGCTAATTCCGGCAACCAGTGGGCATAAAAGTTAGGAAACTTAGGCAAGACAAATACACATAACGCCAACACAGGAGCTCCGATAATAAAAATAGCAATTTTCAAAAAAAGTGTTTCTCGGTTCACAACAAGCACCTCACTTCCATCATTTCCATTTCATTTTAATCTGTTATTTATCGTTTTGCAATAAATTATTATTGTTTTAGACGATTTTTTTATTCCAAAACAAAAAGCATTCCTCT
Organism: Anoxybacteroides voinovskiense; assembly: GCF_014196205.1. GTDB lineage: Bacteria > Bacillota > Bacilli > Bacillales > Anoxybacillaceae > Anoxybacteroides > Anoxybacteroides voinovskiense. The sequence continues at coordinate 20,442 of NZ_JACIDE010000033.1, forward strand.
TTTAGAGAAATGCCTGTTTCCATTAACTTATTCCATCGAGCCGTAAAACTTCCGAAACAGCCCCCAAATTAGAAGGACATGATAGAATGTGCCGCCTAGCCAATAGCCCCAAAACGTTTCCTGATGTTCTGCTAGCGCTAATACTCCTTGAGAAATCCAATATGTTGGAAAGATAAGCGCTAATCCGTTCCATTTTGTCGGCAAAAAGTACAAAACAATGGAAGGGAGTAGCACAAAATTTAACATTTTTGCAACGGCCAGCCCTTCTAGACGGTTCGATGCAAAAGAAAGCATAGTAAGTGCCATTAACGGCGTCTCCAACGCACTCGTCAGCAAAAATAAGAAAACTTCCCATCGATGAAGCGAAGGAGCAGGAAAAACGATGACAAGCAAAACCGAAAGCATCATTGTGATGAGTAGTGGAAAGCCAATACGAAAAACAACATATCTTCCTCTCCCGAGCGGAGTAACCGCTAAATACATCACCATCATTTCATCGCGTTCTTCTAACATGAACATACCAATCATCATTCCGATCGTAATCGGAGTCATGAGCAAAAAAATACTGAGCAAGTATGGAAGATGGGGAGAAATAGGAAACGACGTAATTTTTTCGAGCAATGGAACTCCTTTTGCGACTGTAAGCATCAAGCAGATGGGCACCACAACCGATATAAACAACACTGGATCGCGGACAAACTGTTTGCGATTTAATGAAAGCCACGCATGCCACATTATTTTTCTCCCCCTACTTGTAACAAATATCGTTCACATGCTTTTTTCGCTATCGTATACGCTATCACTAGCCATCCACATAAATTGATGACATACACACTGTTCTTTTGCCACGAGAACGATTCAGCATTAGTTAATATGTGTAACGCAGCATCTGTCGGCAAAAAAGAAAAAGGGATAAAAACAATATGAAAATACGACAACAACGGTAATAATAACACCATCATAACAAGCGCAGCCTGAAGAAGAAACGCGTTTACACTTTTCGCCTGCACCGCAAATGCTACGCCAAATAGTGCCATAATGACGGCAATCGCATAGAGCCCAACCATCTTTAAAAACGTCATTTGAGCGATGGGAAGCGAACTAACAATCACTACCTCTCCCGATAGAAACCCGAGCAATGCGAGCGTCCACGCTTTTGACCAAATATATTGCCGAAGACGAAGAGGGGTAATAAATAAAGGATCAAGTACCCCTTGGCTTCGTTCGAGCAATATCACAGCCCCTGCCATAAAAAACCCTACAGCCGCTGGATCCATTAGAACAATGACCGGAGCTATATATTTTCGCACCTCCATCGGCATCCAGCGCAAAACGATGATATAAAATAAGCTCACAAATCCATAAACGATATAAAAGCCGTGACGCGCTTGAAAGCGAATGTCTTGCTTCACCATCGACCATATCATGCGATCTCTCTCCCTGTGACGCGAACAAAAATGTCTTCAAGCGTCGCTTCTTTCGTATGCATCGTCAAAATTTCTTTTTCCCGCAGCAATTGGAGAAATTCCTCGTTCTCTCCTAACTTCTCTTGCATAAACACTGCTGTTTTCTTACTTCCTTGTTCGATATATGTCACTTCTACCACTCGTTCGCCCATTTCCACTTTTAACGTTTTCGGTGAATCAATTAACACAATTTCGCCATCGACGATAAACGCGACACGGTCACACACACTTTCGGCAAACGCCATATCATGTGTAGTAATGAAAATTGTTTTTCCTTTTTGCGCTTCCGTCTGCAAAAAAGCTTTGATTTTTGCGATATTTACTGGGTCAAGTCCAGAGGTCGGTTCATCTAAAAAAACGATGGACGGGCGATGCAAAAAAGCGCGACAAAAATTTAAGCGCATTTTCATTCCTTTCGAAAACTCACTTACTCTTTGATGCATCGCTTCTTTCAATCCAACCGCTTCAAGTAGCATTTCGATATGTTCGGATTCCCTGCGATAAAGAGAACGGAAAAACACCAAATTTTCATATGCCGTCATTTTTATATAAAAGTTAGGCGCTTCAAACGCCACACCAATTGTTTCGGCATAGTCGCGCCCGAACGAGGATAGCTCTTTTCCATCCACTTGCACACTTCCTTTATATCCTTTCAGAAGACCAATCAAAATTTTTTGTGTCGTGCTTTTTCCCGCACCCGACGGCCCAAGCAGTCCAAAAATTTCCCCTTTATCGACGTGAAAATTTAACCCTTTCAGTATTGGGCTGACTTGTTTTGGATAAGTATACGTTAGCTCTTTAATCTCCATCATGTATAATCAATCCTTTCGCCAACCACTTCGCTTGGAGCGCCATTGCGTTCTCAAACTTTTCCCCAATTTCTTCTCGGAACAACAGCTGCATGAAAAAGCTGCGAATGACCGCAACGATCGTGCGCGCATCTTCGTTGACCATAATCCCTTCCCTTTGCCAATGTTCAATGAACGGTACTAATGCGTCTTCATCTTCCGCTGTATGCTCTTGTGCATACTCTGGAGGTAATTTGCGCATTAACCATTCGTACGCTTTCCAGTCAATCATAAGCCGTAAAATCGGCTCTTGCTCAATCGCCAAAACCGCTTGCATGAGCATTTCGGCAAACCGTTCTTGTGTCAGTGGTTCTTTCATCCATTTGGTCAATAATAATTGTTTTAGCTTTTGTTCCTCTTGCCGAAATACCTCGTAAAACAACGCTTCTTTGGAAGGAAAAAAAGAATAAAACGCGCCTTGGGAAATGCCAGCCGCTTCTGTCAATGCCGCGACGCTTGTTTTTTGTATCCCGTATTGTCGAAATTGCGTTTTCGCAGCTTCTACTAACGCTTGCCGTATTTTTTCCCGCTCATCTTCACGAAACTTCCGAGGCATAAACACCATCCTTTTTATATTTATATGAATATTTTTATTTTATATTCATAAAAAATCAAGCATTTGGAAGCAAATTTTAATGGGTAGGACGCAACTTAGGTCCTACCCATTATAGTGATTGGACTGACTCTCTATATCATTCATTGGTGGACAAGCCCTTAATCGTTTCGTCATACGCTTTGAACGTTTCATTTAACACGTCAAAAAGTCTTTCGAAATGCCGTTTGACAAGTTCACTTTGTTACTTTTCTTTCTCCTCATTTGATCCCATCCAAATTCTATTTTTCTGTGAAAATAATCATTCCTTGAATTTCACGTTTAGGTGGCGAGCAAAACTTACTCATGGATGTTTTATTCTAATACTCCCCTTTAATGACAAAAAACGACCCCCGAATCGTTCCGGCTAGTTTCGATTTTTGCCGGGCGAATTTAAACTTTCCGTCTAATTCCTTTGGTACGTCCATGCCTTCCGAAAGTTTGAAACCAACCGCCCGCTTTTTAGGGTCATCGACTGTATACATCACATTGACGACAAGACCATCTTCATAAAAGACGTAGGCAAATTGGATATTCTCCACTTGAAAACGTGATGTTTCTAAAGGTTTGGCGGCAAATTCAATCCCTCGCTCTTCTTTCAAAATTCGATGCACATAATCAATCGTTTCTTGACTTTCGCTAGCTGGCACAACTGTAAATTCATGCTTGTATTTATTCATAAAATAACGGGCTTCGTTCGCACGCAACCCCGCAAGAGCATCTGCTACAGGCGAAGATTCTAAACCAACCGTAGATACGTTTTTAAAATCCACAACATAGGCCATTTCCATTCCTCCATTGCTATTTTCATCGGCGTGAATCAGGTTATCAATTTCATTAAAATCCATAAAACATATGAAAGATTTTAATAAAATTGTTTATCAGTCCATGTGGATTACGCCACATGTACTCTGATTGGGTGTAACCCCACACCCTCTATCCCATTGGCGAACGCCTTTGGGAATACTTTTCTCATAATGTTGTACGCTCCATTCACATCTGCGTGGATGAGCGTTCCATTTTCAGATTGAAACAGTCCACGCTTGATTCGTTTTCCTTTGTATTGTTTTTGTTTCTTCATTTCTTCCATGTCTAAAAAACTACATTTCGATGTATAGCTTTCTTCTGTCACGATGACGCGAATGCCATGCTGTTCTGCTTTGTACTGCAACTGATGAAGAAACGTTTGATACGGAATGTGAACGAACGCTTGATTTGTTCGTTTTCCTAGATTGACTTCACGTTTCCAATTTTTATTCATCCCAACAACGATAGTGTTACAGCCTAAAGACAATGCATGGTTAATGACAAAGCGACTCGCTTGGTGCATAAAGTTTTCCACGATATGGTTTCGTTTTTCTGTGATCTCGCTCATTCGTTTTGTCCAATCGAGTCCATTCATCTGTTTCGCCACTTTGCGATAATGGCTCATTTGTTTGTTGTAGTATTGATTGACGGATTTTAGACCTTTACCATTGATGACGATCGGTTGTTTGCCCACATTGTTGACAATGGTTGCGAAGTTATCTAAACCTAAATCAATACTTACATATCTGCCGTTATCCTGTTTTTGTGCAGGGATGCTTATTTTATAAACGACTTCGATGACGATATAGCGGTGTTTTGGGATGAATCGGACTTGTTGTAACTTCCCCTTCATGTTTGTCTTTAAACGAAACCCTTGAAAACATGGAGGGAATGTCACAAAACCATCCTCTATTTTACATGATTGGTTTGTTAGCACAAGCACATACCGTCCATCTTTCTTTAAATATTTTGGCGGCTTCGGTCTGCCTGTATATTTTTCTTTGTTTTTTGCCCAGTCTTTCATCGCTTGAAAAAACGATTTCCAGTTTTGATGAAGCATTCTTAACGTTTGTTGGGCACATTGAGCCAGTGGCATCGCCCGATAGTCTGCATCCATCCCTTTTGTTTTAAGCAGCTTGTCTAATTTGTTATAGGAAAGATAGGTGCCATGTTGAAAAAACGTTTGTCTTACTTGATAGTTGGCGAAGTTGTATAAATTCTTTGCGCGGAAGCAATAATCGTCTAACATGTAATAATAAGGATGAGTAGGACAAAGGATATGCTTTTCCACACGATTAACTTCCATCTTCGTCGCTCACCTCCTTTTCTTCAAGAACTTTTTTTATCTTTGTGTTTTTCTTTTAGAATACATTTTCATTGAATAACAATACAATATTATTTTTACAGGCGTGTTGATTAACCAATAAAAACCAGTTGACATCGCTCTATTTCTAGCTTTTCTGCCGTAGTCGGCAAGCGAACCGCTTGCCGACTGGGCATGCTGTACGCATGCCCTCCTCGAACAATGAACGCTTTGCGGGCAAATGTCATTTGCCCGCCGGCGTTCTTGTTCGAGGGAAGAGGCAGAAAAGCTTGTGTACAGTCATATGATTCTGTGTTTTTATAGTAAAATAATGGATAATCAACACCCGTGATTGTATTTATTTCTTTCGTCCACCATATCAAGCGTTAGAAGATGCCAAACCTAACACTCAACCGTGTATTCTTTAATTGTAGCGACAATTTGGTTAAAGGAATATCGATGATTCACTACATCAACAACAAACTCGATTGCCTCATCTTGCGGCATCACAAACCGGTAACCGTTGTATTTTAAAAATTGAATAAAAGCGACAAAAGCTGTTCGTTTGTTTGCGTTATGGAAACAATGGTTTTTTGCCAAAGACTCAAACAATGCGGCTGCTTTTTCAAAAATAGTAGGATAAGCATCTTCGCCAAACACACTTTGTTGTGGGCGATACACGGCAGATTCCAATAATGATTGTTCTTTTACCCCCTTCATTTCGCAAGGTGAATATTTTTCAATAATGAAGAGGTTCATCGCAATAATCTCCTCCACTGTTACATATCTCACCGATCAATAAGCCCCTTAATCGTTTCGTCATACTCCTCGATCGTTTCATTCAACACGTCAAAAAAGTCTTTCGAAATGCCTTTTGGCAAGTTCACCTTGTTACTCTTCTTTATTACAATTTGGTTATTTTCAAGCTCCATCTGTATTTCGTCTCCTTGATGAATATCAAGTTTTTGGAGAAATTCAATAGGAAAAGTAACTCCTAGTGAGTTTCCGATTTTCAACACTTTCCGATCTGCATGTAACATATGTCTCACCTCTTTGTTATAACAATTATAACATAAAGCAATATTTCAAACCAGCCGGACAACATTACTTTGCAAATTTTGATGAAAGAAAAAAGAGCGAGAAACAGCGATCGCCAAGCGTTAGCTAAGCGGTGGGTAGTTCACAATCAACAGCGTAGGCCATTTCCATTCCTCTCTTCATTCTCTCTCGCCAATAGGTACTGTGTATGTGTTCGAGCGTTTTCTACTTTCGCCAAAAACTTGTACAATCCGCTTTCTCTTCGATATTAAAAGCAATCATTTTCTCTAGCAATTCATAATTTACTGGCTTATCCCATGGGATGCGAAATAATCCTTTCGTCGCGCTATAACCAGCTTGGGCAATTTCATCAGCAAAATGAGCCATGCATGCTTCTTCAGGTGACACACTCACATGGTGTTTGGCTGTAGAAAAGCCGATGATAAATGTCCCGTGATCGGTAAACATGGGCGTATTCCACTTCATTTGCGGTTTTAACTGTGGAAATGTATCACAAACCCATCGTAAAATTTCCTCTGTTCGATTGCGATGGTCAACATTGTCGATACTTGCTAAATATTGCGCGAAAACTTCCATCGTTTCGTGCCCCCTTTCACTTGTTTACAACTAATTTTCGCGTCGTAGACATACTTTATTTTACTATAGCGTCGATGTACGATGTTATACAATCTTGCTTTTCAATTTTTTAGCCGGCTTGCACGCTTATTTCTATGGTAAGATAGGGAAAGAAAGGGGAAAGGTTATGAAAGAGGAATTTTGGCATGCGATTGTGGCATGTAATCAAGACTATGATAGTATTTTCTTTTACGGTGTAACGACCACGAAAATTTTTTGTCGACCGTCTTGCCGCTCGAAAACGCCAAAACGTGAAAACGTAAAAATTTTTTACAATCCGAAAGAACCTCTCGCGGAAGGCTTTCGTCCTTGCAAAAGATGTCGGCCAGATTTATTGCATCATGCGACCACAAAAGAAATGGTTGTAAACAAAGCGAAGCAATTTCTTTCCGAACGTTTGACAGAAACGATTCCGCTTAGACAATTAGCGAAGGAATTATACGTTAGCCCTTTTTACTTGCAGAAAATGTTTAAAGCGGAAACGGGGATGTCCCCACACCAATTTGTATTGCAACAACGAGTGGAAGTTGCCAAAAAGCGAATGGTAGAAACAACCCTCCCTCTCATTCATATTGCACTTGAGGTAGGCTTTAGAAATTCTGCTCATTTTTCCTCCGTTTTTCGAAAAATGGTCGGATGCACCCCGACGGAATATCGTTCGCGAGCTAATCATTCATAAGCAAATTACATAGCAAAAAACAAAAAGACAAAATTGTTTGATGGAAGGATAATGATAGTAGATTTGTCTTAACGGGAGGAATTGGGATGAAGTTATATAGCGCACTCATCGGTTTAAGTTTTATCTGGGGGTTATCTTTTGTATTTATCAAATGGTTGACGGAATCCGCTGGCGTATGGGGAACTGTTTTTCTAAGATGCATAGCAGGGGCGATGTTATTAATGCCTTTTTTATGGGCGAAAAGAAAGCAGATGACTCAGCCAATCCCTTGGCTGTCCTTAATTATTGTCGGGATATTTAATGCTGGGCTGCCTTGGGGGCTGATTGCGTTAAGCGAAACACAAATTACAAGCAATACAGCGGCGGTGATTAATGCCCTTACGCCTATTTGTTCAGGGCTTATCGGCTTTCTCTTTTTTTCTAAACAGGTAACGAAAAAACAATGGGTAGGAATTATTATTGGGTTTATCGGTATATTAGTGCTTGTTGAATTTCGATTCAGCGTGCTATGGACACAAAGTTTTATCGGCATCGGAACGATGTGCCTCGCAACGATTTGTTATGGATTTGCTTCGCAATACATGAAAAAATACGTCGCTCATGTTGGTGTTCTTTTTGTTACAATATGTACGTTAATCGTCGGAGCTGGGATTGGACTGCTTGGTTCTTTTGCTACGCATTCCATGCCGCTGCCTTCTGACTGGAACTACCATATTGTTTTATCCATCATTGGGCTTGGCTGCTTCGGTTCCGGCATTGCCCATCTTCTATATTATTATTTAATGAAAGAAGGAAGCCCGGAATTTGCGACGACGGTCACTTATTTCATTCCAGCCACTGCGATGATATGGGGGCATGTTTTATTGAAAGAAGCCATTACTAACCATTTGATGATTGGATTGCTGTTGATTTTATTCGGGGTATACGTCTCTAGCAAGCCATCCGTTCAAAAAAGCAGAGTTGTCGAAAAGCACGTGCGTTGATTAACTTATCATACCCATAGGAAAAAGAAATCCTTTCCTGTAGAATGTAAGTATCTATACAAACAAACGAGGTGGAAAATGGAAAAACGACATGAAGTTCTGTTTCAGCAGCTAGAAGACTACCGTAGGGAGTTGCTTCGAGTATTGGACGGACTCAGCGAAGAAGAAGCGGACATCGTTCCGAAAGGATTTAGCAACAATATTCGTTGGAATCTTGGGCACGTCTATTTAGACCAATATCTTTGGATTCAGCATGTAACGAAAGAACCAATTCTGTTTCCGGAAGGGTTTCGCGACTGGTTTGGTTTCGGAACTAGCCCGGCCGCATGGAAAACACAACCTCCGTCGCTGTCTGTATTAAAGGAGTTATTGGCAGAACAGCCAAAGAAAATACGCGAGTGGTACGGGGAACGCCTCGAAGAACAATTCGCGCCGACCGAATCCGGCATGTACACGATCGCTCAAGTGTTAGTGCGAACGATTTTCCATGAAGGGCAGCATCTTGCTAAAATCCAAGATATTCGTAGATTTCTTTAGTTAGCTAAAGAAGGAAATTTGTCTCGACAAATGTTGTAAAACAATGATCTTCCGCCACGATTGACCGTTATATGTCCAAACCTAAAAACAACAAGCACGAGCGCTGGTGGACACTCACCACCGACGTCCGTTGCTTGTTGTTTTTTCCAGAAAATCTACTAAAAAAGCGATTCCCCCTCTTCCTCCCTTTCGTCGTTGAAGTGGTGGTGCACTGCGATCCGAAAAGTAGACAGTATAAATTCAGTTCACGTGAAGGAATCAGAGTGGTAAAGCTCTGGTTCCTTTCCTTTTCTCGTCTTTTT
>NZ_JACIDE010000034.1 GCF_014196205.1 Anoxybacteroides voinovskiense
AAGCAAGCTTCTTTTCGATCCGCTCGACTTGCATGTATTAGGCACGCCGCCAGCGTTCGTCCTGAGCCAGGATCAAACTCTCCATAGAAAGTTTTGTTCCAAACTCATATTTTACTCGTTCATTCACGAGGACGCTTCGTTTTGTTCAGTTTTCAAAGAACACCCATCAAACGACCTCATATAATATAACACACTTAACCAAAGAGGTCAATACTTATTTTTGATTTTTTCTTGAATTTTTATTGTTTAACAACAGCTCTAATAATATACCATCTTCTTGCCTTTCAAGTCAACTATTATTTTCATATTTGAGCGGCATCATGAATGTTTTCCCTAAAAAACGCCCTACCGAAGAGCAGAGCGTTCCGCTTTTTTCGTTCACGCCCATTCTTTTGCGAGCACTCCATATACGATATGGTCAACAAAATGATCGTACAGCCATTCTGCTTCCCTTACCACCCCTTCCTTCACTAGTCCTAGCCGTTCGGGAATAGCTCTGCTTTTATAGTTCTCAACTGCCACCCTAATTTCCACTCGATTCAACTGAAACTGCTCGAACGCATAGCTAATCAAAGCACGGCAAGCTTTCGTCATCAATCCATGGCCTTGGAATGACTCTGCCAACCAGTAGCCAATGCTCGTCTTCCGATTGTTTTTGTCAATATAATGAAGACCAATAACCCCCGCTAATTGTCCCTTATACCAAATTCCTGCTTCTAGCCCGTTATTCGCTGCAAACTTTTGCAACCCAAACTCAATAAACTGACGAGAGTTGTCTACTGTTTGCGTCGCGTCAATCCAAGGCAGCCATTGACGCAAGTAAGGGCGGCATGAATCTACTAAAGCAAAAAGCATCTCTGCATCTTCTAGTTCAAGCAATTTTAACTCCGTGTCTTGATCAATGTCTAATTTCCACATAAAAATCCCTCCCCTTTTTTCAAAAGTATAAAACAAATTTAGCCGATAAATCATCTAGAAACAAACTTTGTGTACTAAGCATAAAAACCGTTACTCACGGAACCTTTAAGAAAAGCGCAAAGCGCCCGCCTATCGGCGAAGATCGCACAAGCCCCACCGAGGAGGCTCGCCGCCGCAGCGTGGGGCGAGGCGACTCGAGCCGATGGCGCTTGAAGCTAGACAGCGCTCCACCTAATCGTAAAATTTTATACTTTCTTACCTTTCAAAAAAAGATGCCTGCATTTTTTGCAGGCATCTCATTATCACTATTCTCTTAAGAACAAGAAATATGCAAGGAAAATGAAGAACAACACATAAAGAATCGGATGAACTTCTCTACCGCGTCCTTTTACAATCATCGTAATCGGATAGAACAAGAAACCGACCGCAATCCCTGTGGCGATGCTATAAGAAAGCGGCATCGTAATAAGTGTGAAGAACGCTGGAACAGCTACCTCAAACTTTTTCCAATTAATTTCTCCAACCGAAGATGCCATTAATACCCCGACGATAATTAACGCTGGCGCGGTCACCGGTGCCGTAATGACGCTCAATAATGGTGAGAAAAATAATGCCAATAAGAATAAAATACCTGTCACTACAGCCGAAAACCCTGAACGTCCTCCTGCTGCAACGCCTGCGGATGATTCAATGTAAGAAGTCGTTGTCGAAGTTCCAAAAATCGCTCCAACCATTACTGCTGTCGCATCAACAAGCAACGCTTTCCCCGCGCGTGGCAGTTTGTTGTCTTTTAACAATCCTGCTTGGTTTGCTACTGCTAGAAGCGTCCCTGTCGCATCAAAAAAGTCAACGATAAAGAATGTTAAAACAACCCCTAACATTTTAAGCGAGAAAATGTCCGGCAAATGTTTAATTGCAACCCCAAACGTTGGCGAAATATCCGGAATGGCTCCAATGATTTGATGTGGCACTTTAATTAATCCAAAAACCATACCAGCAATTGCTGTAATCACCATCCCATAAAACACGCCGCCATTCACTTTCCGAACCATTAAGATGACGGTGACAACTAAGCCGAAAATCGCAAGTAGCGTATTGCCGTTTTTCAAATCACTTAACCCAACGAGCGTTGCTGGATTGTCAACGATAATTCCTGCGTTTTGCAAACCGATAAACGTAATAAACAAACCAATACCAGTGCCAACTGCGTATTTTAATTCCACCGGAATAGCATCAATAATTTTTTCCCGAATTCCCGTTAACGTTAAAAGCGTAAAAATAATCCCTGAAACAAATACTCCCGCGAGTGCCGTTTGCCAAGGAATTTGCATATGCAACACAACCGTAAACGCAAAAAACGCGTTTAGCCCCATTCCTGGTGCTAGCGCAATTGGATACCGCGCTAAAATCCCCATCAAAATTGAGCCATATGCCGCTGCTAGCGCCGTTGCGACAAACACAGCCCCTTGATCAATCCGAAGTTCATTCGGAAAATCTTTCACTGCCCCTAATGAGAGCGTAAATGGGTTGACGAATAAAATATAAGCCATGGATAAGAACGTCGTGAGCCCAGCAATAATTTCTGTCCGATAATTTGTGCCAAGCTCATCAAATTGGAAATACTTTCTCACTGCTTTGTCCTCCTTAAAAAATAGTAAAACGCTTCTAGTAAGCTACCAGAAGCGCTGACTATAAGGATAATGGACAAAAGAAAGAGCTATCTTTTGCATACATAGCAAAAGATAAAACACTTTCGTTCCCCACTATACCTCGTAGTCAAGCTATTTACGGTAGCTTGGTAGAAACTCTCAGGCCATATCCCCGAGATTATACGACGGATTTTGACAATATTCGCTTTTCCATTTACATTTTAGCAATGAGGTTCCCTGTCGTCAAGATAAAAAACGAACATTTTATAAAAAATGTTCGTTTTCGTTCGTTTTTTATTCCCATTCAATCGTCGCTGGCGGCTTGCTTGTAATATCATACACGACGCGGTTGACGTGAGGCACTTCATTGACAATGCGCGTCGAAATGATTTCTAATACATCCCACGGAATTCGCGCCCAATCGGCAGTCATGCCGTCAATTGACGTTACCGCCCGAATGCCGACCGTATAATCATACGTGCGCGCATCCCCCATTACTCCGACGCTGCGAATGTCCGGCAACACGGTGAAGTACTGCCAAATTTCCCGATCTAGGCCCGCTTTTTTAATTTCTTCCCGTAAAATGGCGTCCGATTCGCGAACGATTTCTAGCTTTTCTTCCGTTACTTCACCGAGCACACGAATCCCTAGTCCTGGTCCTGGGAACGGCTGGCGCCATACAATGTCATCCGGAATCCCTAATTCCGTTCCGAGCGCACGTACTTCGTCTTTGAAAAGTGTGTTTAGCGGCTCGATGAGGGTAAATTTCATATCTTCCGGCAATCCACCGACGTTATGATGTGATTTAATCGTTTGCGCCGTCGCTGTGCCACTTTCGATAATGTCCGTATAAAGCGTTCCTTGCACTAAAAATTCGATTCCTTCAAGTTTTGCCGCTTCGTCATCGAATACGTAAATAAACTCGTTGCCGATAATTTTCCGCTTCTGCTCTGGGTCAGACACACCTTTTAGTTTGCTTAAAAACCGCTCTTTCGCCTCGACTTTAATGACGTTCATATGGAACCCTTCGCGGAACGTCTTCATGACGCTTTCCGCCTCGCCTTTACGAAGCAAGCCGTGGTCGACAAAAATGCACGTTAATTGATCGCCAATCGCTCGATGCACAAGCACAGCCGCTACCGACGAATCAACGCCGCCACTTAAGGCGCAAAGTACTTTTTTCTCTCCGACGAGCTCACGTATTTTACGAACTTCATTGTCAATAAAGCTGCCCATCGTCCAGTCGCCTTTGCATTGACAAATGTCGAACACAAATTGCTTTAACAAGTCGTTTCCGTAAACAGAATGACGCACTTCTGGATGAAACTGTACCGCATAAAACTTTCTCGTTTCATCGCTCATCGCCGCAATCGGACATGATGAGCTTGTCGCATCGATCGTAAATCCGCTTGGCGTTTCCGTTACTAAATCGCCGTGGCTCATCCAAACGATTTGCTCAGAAGGTAACCGTTCGAACAAACGAGAGGCATGCTCTACTTGAATCGTCGCTTTTCCATACTCACGATGCGTCGCTTTTTCGACTTTCCCTCCTAAATGATGGGTCATTAGCTGCATCCCGTAACAAATCCCTAAAATCGGCAGCCCCAATTCAAAAATCGCCGGGTCGCACGTAAACGCATTGTCATCGTACACACTGTTTGGTCCGCCAGAAAAAATGATTCCTTTTGCGTTCATTTCTTGAATTTGTTGAGCTGTAATCGTATGCGGATGCAACTCACTGTAGACGCCGAACTCGCGAATGCGACGAGTAATTAGCTGGTTATACTGACTTCCAAAATCAAGAACAACAATCATTTCTTGGTTTTGTCCCACAACTTTCCCCCCAATTTTAAAAAATAAAGCTAGAATTCACACCTCTTCAACAAAAAACGAAGGCAGAATTCTAGCAATAGAACATCTGCCTTCGTAGTCGGGTCATTTACGGTGTCCCGGTAGAGACTCTCGAACCATATTATCGAGGATATACGAAGGTACATTTCGTCTTAAATTTTAATTCATTCTATCAACACTTCCCGATAACGGTCAAGATACCGTTCTTTTTATTAAATTTTCCCACAATTCTTTCATTTCACCCCACTTTTCCCCCGCATCGTTTTTATAAACGATTCGCTCGTACAAATGTGTTAATCGGCTCATCTCGTTCGTGCCAAATGCATCGTCTACTAATGCTGCATATTGCCTTAACGTCTGCCCTTGCTTTCGATGTAATCCATAATCACGCAAATGCTTTAATAACGCAATGTACGCTTTGCCAAAGCTATCATCGCTATGGAGATAGCGAAAACGCCATAACGTCACGTACGGCCGCCATTTTCTTCGCGTCGCATAAAGTAGCCACATGATACTAATCACCGCTAATATTATCCATGCTATTTTTTTCCATGTAAACAACGCCATTACAGTTTCTTTCCAGCTTGGTACCGATGCTCGCTCTTTTTCAATTATACGGTCTAACTTCACGCGCGGCTGCGCAGGCTCCGTCTGTTTCGGAACAGGCGTCGGGACGCTTTTCGGTGTCGTTTCTGTAAAAGAATACGGGTTACTAAATCCTTGTGTCGGTTCAAATGGCACCCAGCCGATGCCGGAAAAATATACTTCTACCCATGAATGGGCGTTGTTATTGGTAATGGTATACATCTTTTTTCCATTTGCTGATTCGCCAATATATTCCCCTGACGTATATCCTTTCACCCAACGGGCAGGAATTCCAATGGAACGAAGCATCACGACCATTGATGTCGAAAAATTATCGCAATACCCTTTTTTCGTTTTAAATAAAAATTGATCGACGTAATCGTCGTCTTTTCCTGGAACCGCCACCTCTTTTGTTTCATATGCAAAGCCATTAAAATGGAAATATTGTTCAATCGCCTTGGCTTTTTCGTATGGTGTCGTTTTTTCCTTTGTGATCGTTTGTGCTAGTTGGCGTACTCTTGGCGGCAACGTATCTGGAAGTTGTGTATATCGTTCAACAAGCGAACGGTCGTTTACTGGTGGCGCTGCGTTCAATTGTTCGACCGAAAAAGTTGGATACTCGTATGTCACTACGTATTCTTGAACTGGCTGAATGTACGATTCTCGGTCAGTCGGATACATTTTTTCGTTCGATAGCTGCATACGAAAAACAACGTTTTGTGGGGCACTTATTGTTTTGACCCCTTCCGGGTAGGCTAAATATATACGCGCTTGCGCCATTTGTACATGTGCTGCCAATATTGTTTTTTTCACATTCTCCCACCATGGATGAGTAATGTTTCCGTTGTGAAATGTACGAATTTCTTCCGTATCACGTACTTCCCATCCTTTTCCGGTATACACATCTTTCGTTTCGACCCTCCAGTAATGACGCTGTTCGTCTATCGCCGTAAAAACAATCGTATCATCCGCCTCAAACGGTCCGCCTAACCGTGAATCGTTCGTTCCGTATCCGATTTTTTTCACAGACGAGGAAGCGGCGGTCGTTTCTTGTTTCGTTTCTTTTGCATAGCCTTTGATAAAGGCGACTGGGTCTGGCCATTGCGGAGGCAATTTTGGCGAAACGTATGCGATCGCTACCGAAATGCCAATGCTCGCCGCACACACTAATAGCCATTTAGCATTTATTTTTGAAAATCGTTCGTAATGAAGCCAGCTGACTAAAAAAAAGCCAATGGTGACTAACCGGACAATCGCCCCGTTGCCGTAAAAAGCAGTGAACGTATCAAGAACGGCAATATAAAGCACTGTCAGCGCATAAAACAACCAAATTTTCTTCCGAACAAATAGCCAATAGCGCACTAAATATACCATCATCCATAACAAAAGAAAAAAGAGAAAGCTACGAAATACGTTCGTCATCTCCATCCAG
Source organism: Anoxybacteroides voinovskiense (assembly GCF_014196205.1). Classification (GTDB taxonomy): domain Bacteria; phylum Bacillota; class Bacilli; order Bacillales; family Anoxybacillaceae; genus Anoxybacteroides; species Anoxybacteroides voinovskiense. The sequence continues at coordinate 6,436 of NZ_JACIDE010000034.1, forward strand.
CGAAAATGACGAACAATAGTAATGTGTGCAACGATCTCTTGTATCAATAGTGAAAACCAACGAAACGAAAAAAACGGAACATGGAAAAACAACGCATTGAGCGCATAAAAAATATAGAGCCATTTAAAGCTAGCAGCTAGCCAACGCGGCAGCGGCAAAAGTGAAAGCAATAAACAACACGCAACAAACCCGATAAAGACATCGACATTTTTCGTATCAGAAACCGTTTTTAGCGGTATTAGCCATTCCCATAAAAGCCAAAACGCAACAAGCGACAACATAAAGCGGTACATTCGTTCTTGTTTTCTGTTGTTCACATTACGACCCTCCCACTAAGGCGTTTGCGAACTGTTCTGGTGTTGCGATGATTGTAATTATTCCTTTTCTGCGCAATTGCTCGACTAGGTCTCGTTCCTCATTTGCCACCCCATGTTCATCGCGTTTTATTAAAAAGACCGTCCCACGACGATTTTTAGCGGCAAAATCAGAAAGCAAGGCGGCTGTTTCTTTCGTAAGCTGTGATGTGACATAACTTACGGAAACGGATAGCGGCCATTGTGTCATTTCTTTCTGAAGGATGCGCGCCAACGGTTGAGGACTATCGCACGCCGTTTTCGCTAAATGATAAAACAGTTGCTGTAAATGCGCTTCCCCGTTTCGGGCTGGGAAAATGAAACGATCGCTTCCAACGGAAATCAGTCCGGTTTGTACCCCCTTTTTGATGGCAGCACGAAGGAAGGAAGCGGTAAACGTAACCATTTCCTCAAATAACGGCGTAGGTGTACGATCAAGCACAACAACTATATCATCGCTTTGCCGTTCTTCGAATTCTTTTGTCATCAGCTCATTTTTTCGCGCCGACGCTTTCCAATGAATCCAAGAGAACCGATCGCCTTGGACGTACTCCCGAACCCCGACCGCCATTGTCATATCGCGATGGAGAGGAATGGATGAAGCAGCCCCTCCTTGGTCTAACTGAGAGCCAATTTTCCGGTATTTCATCTCCACGTAGCGCGGATAAACAACAACGACATCCTCTAACGGGAAGGACGCTTCTTTCCTCACCAATCCAAACCAATCTGTCATCGTTACGCGAATCGCGGAAAATACATGTTCCCCGCGCGGCAAAGGAGAGACGATATAAGTGCATGAATACGTTTTTCGCCAAAATAGCGGCACCGCACGATTTCGCTCGGTTTGCTGCAATGCAAGCGGCCAATTTTCCTCGACCGTCACATAGGCGAGCGGAACGAAAAACGGTAAATGAAGCGAAATAGCCACCGTCAACGTATCCCCCGCATAATACGACGAAGAAGCAATCGTTCGCGTTACTTGGATGCGGCGAAGAGGGTAGGCTGCAATCGCTAACGCACATAATCCGAATGGCAAAAAGCTATAAAATAAAAACCAGCTGACAAACCCGCCTTGAAACATCGCATAAGAAAATAAGATACTAACTAACCCCAGCACGGTTCCTACTTGGCGCACAAATTTCAACTTCTTTTTCATGCTCGACACTACCTTTGCACCGGCACCGGGGTACGCGAAAGAAGCTGTGCGATGACTTCTTCGGCGGAAAGTCCGTCAAACTTCGCTTCTGGCTTTAAAATGATTCGGTGTGAAAGCACATATGGGGCTAAAAACTGGATGTCGTCTGGAATGACAAAATCACGGCTATGCATAAACGCATATGCTTGTGCTGCTTTCATCAATGCGACCGAACCGCGCGGGCTTACTCCTAAATAAATCGAAGCGTGCGAACGAGTCCGCTGCACAATTTCGACAATGTATCGTTTAATCGGCTCACCGACGTATACTTCTTTCACGTGTTTCTGCAAGGAAAGCAATTCCTCCACCGTAATGACCGGCTGCAAGTCATCAATTGGCGCTTTCTTTTCGACACGGTGTAATATATCGATTTCTTCTAAAAGCGACGGATAGCCCATTTTCATTTTAAGCAAAAACCGGTCTAACTGCGCTTCCGGCAACGGATACGTTCCCTCATATTCAATCGGGTTTTGCGTCGCCATCACAAAAAATGGACGCGGCAACGGTCTTGTGATGCCATCGACCGTAATATTCCCTTCTTCCATCGCCTCCAATAACGCGGACTGTGTTTTCGGTGAGGTGCGGTTAATTTCATCCGCCAAAATAATATGTCCCATAATCGGACCTGCTTTATACTCAAATTGCCCTTCTTTTGGATTATAAATAGACACACCTGTTACGTCGCTAGGAAGTAAATCAGGAGTAAACTGAATGCGTCTGAACTGGGCGCTGACCGACTTCGCCAATGCCCGAACGAGCATCGTCTTTCCGACGCCAGGCACATCTTCCAATAACACATGCCCTCCTGCGAGCAAAGCAACAATGCTTAATGTCGTAACATCTCTCTTTCCGATTATTACTTTTTCGATATTTTGCACAATATTTGCGATTTGCGGCTGTAACATTTCCTTTTCCATCTTCAAACTCCTCTTTCTCTTTGTTCCATTATTTTCACATTCTACGTTTAATATGAAAAATCCTTTAAAAAATAAAAAGAACCTAGACTCCAAATGGAATCTAGGTTCTCATCGTCTATTACATCATGCCGCCCATGTCAGGCATGCCTGGTGTGTTTTTGTTTTCTTCTGGTTTGTCCGCAACGACTGCCTCTGTTGTTAAGAACATAGCGGCAACAGATGCTGCGTTTTGAAGTGCAGAGCGAGTTACTTTTGTTGGGTCCACGATACCAGCTTCGATCATGTCTACCCATTCGCCAGTTGCAGCGTTGAAGCCAATACCAGGTTTTTCATTTTTCAAGCGCTCAACAATGACAGAGCCTTCTAAACCAGCGTTTTGTGCAATTTGGCGAACTGGCTCTTCGATTGCGCGAAGAACGATTTTCACACCTGTTGCTTCATCGCCTTCTGCTTCGATGGCAGCCACTTTGCTGTAAACGTTCATTAACGCTGTACCACCGCCGGCTACGATCCCTTCTTCAACAGCCGCACGTGTAGAGTTCAATGCGTCTTCAATGCGCAATTTGCGCTCTTTCAATTCTGTTTCTGTCGCTGCACCAACTTTAATGACCGCAACGCCGCCAGCTAATTTCGCTAAGCGCTCTTGTAATTTTTCACGGTCAAATTCAGAAGTTGTTTCTTCTAATTGAACACGAATTTGGTTGACGCGTGCTTTAATGCGGTCAGAATCGCCGGCACCTTCGACAATCGTTGTATGTTCTTTTGTCACGATTACTTTTGACGCGCGACCAAGCGATGCAATCGTTGCCGATTTCAAATCGCGGCCTAATTCTTCTGTAATCACTTCACCGCCAGTTAAAATCGCAATGTCTTCTAACATTGCTTTACGACGGTCACCAAAGCCAGGTGCTTTTACTGCAACGGCTGTGAATGTACCGCGAAGTTTGTTCACTACTAACGTTGCAAGCGCTTCGCCTTCAATATCTTCCGCAATGATTAATAGCGGTTTTCCATGTTGTACCACTTGCTCTAATACCGGCAAGATGTCTTGGATGCTTGAAATTTTCTTGTCTGTGATTAAGATGTATGGATTTTCTAATACTGCTTCCATTTTTTCTGTATCTGTCACCATATACGCAGATACATATCCGCGGTCAAATTGCATACCTTCTACAACATCTAACTCTGTTGTGAAGCCTTTTGACTCTTCTAACGTAATAACGCCGTCGTTGCCAACGCGTTCCATTGCTTCTGCAATTAATTTCCCAACTTCTTCGTCCGCTGCAGAAATCGCTGCAACTTGTGCAATAGACTCGTTTCCTTGAATTGGTTTAGAGATTGCTTTCAACTCTTCTACCGCAACAGCAACCGCTTTTTCAATCCCTTTGCGGATACCCATTGGGTTAGCACCAGCTGTTACGTTTTTCAAGCCTTCACGGATCATTGCTTGAGCTAATACAGTCGCTGTTGTTGTACCGTCACCAGCAACGTCATTTGTTTTGCTTGCTACTTCTGCAACAAGCTTCGCACCCATGTTTTCAAACGGATCTTCTAGCTCGATTTCTTTCGCAATTGTTACCCCGTCATTTGTAATTAACGGAGAGCCAAATTTTTTCTCTAATACAACGTTGCGGCCTTTAGGACCTAACGTTACTTTTACTGCATCTGCTAATTTATCCACACCGCGTAGCATCGCACGACGAGCTTCTTCGCTGAATTTAATTTCTTTTGCCATGAACCATTACCTCCTCCAACTGTTTTTCTCTATGATATGAAGCTGTAAGTCATTAACCGATAACAGCTAAAATGTCGCTTTCGCGTAAAATTAAGTATTCTTTTCCTTCGTATTTTACTTCTGTACCTGCATATTTTGAGAAGATAATGCGATCGCCTACCGCTACTTCTGGAGCTACGCGCTCACCGCTGTCAAGAACACGCCCTGTACCAACTGCGACAACTTTTCCTTCTTGTGGTTTTTCTTTCGCAGTGTCTGGCAACACAATACCGCTTGCAGTTTTTTCTTCAGTCTGAATTAGCTCAATGACAATGCGATCACCTAGTGGCTTTAACACGGAAAACAACCTCCTCAAACAATATTTTTTTGCCGCACTTATTAGCACTCGTTTCTATCGAGTGCTAACACACTTATAATAATAATGAACTTCATATGTTTTTGCAAGTAGGAATCACAAAAAAATTGTAAAATTTTATGCCCCTTTGCAGTATTCCTCATTTGCCAAAATCTAAACCTTCCCCTTATCACTGCTTAACCAAAAAATGTGTTAAAATACGAGAAGTGCTACTACTTTTTTTGTAAAGGAGAATCGCCATTGAAACGGCAATATTGGTATATTATTATCGCCTATATTATCATGCAGCTATCAAGTATCCTAGGAGTGCCGTTATTGCGTTTGTTTGGAGTTGGCGGAGAATCGAGCACTGCGACAGAAGCAGCATCCGGCTATTGGGCGGTCATTAGTTTTACACTTACCCTTTTTCTTATTCTCTTTTGGCTGCGTGACGATATAAAAGAGCGCCACATGCGCGACCGCGCCCCGCTTGCCATCGCGTGGATGTGGGCAATCGGCGGATTTTTTCTCGCGCTCATTGCCCAAGGTATTGCGGCAAACATCGAATGGCGCCTTTTCGGCATCGAAATGGGGTCAGAAAATACGAAGCGCATCGTCGACATCATTCGACTAACCCCTGCGCTTGTGATTGTCACGTCTGTCATCGGTCCGATTTTAGAAGAAGTCATTTTTCGCAAAATTATTTTTGGGACGCTTTATCAAAAATATCATTTTTTCATTGCGGCGACCATTAGCTCGCTGTTATTTGCCGCGGTACACTTGGAATTTGAACACCTTTTACTATATTCAGCAATGGGATTTACGTTTGCCTTTCTTTACGCAAAAACAAACCGCATTTTCGTGCCGATTTTTGCCCATGTTGCCATGAATACATTTGTCGTTGCGATGCAAACGATTTTCGCTGGCTACATGAAATAACAAAGAAAAGTGCAAGTAATCTTCGGAGGCTTTTAACATGAACACTTCACCGTTACAAACATCGTTTTTCTATTTCCTCATGGGTGCTTTGTTTACGTATTTAGCAACCGAAAGCGTCCATGACACGATATGGAATTTCTCGACCGTCGCGTTAATGGTGATGGCCACATTAGATTTTGGCATGGCCTTTCGTTTAGTGGGGTTGCATATCCAATGGAAAAAGAAGCAAGAATAAAGGCTGGTCTATTTATCTTGACCAGCCTGTTGTTCTGCCAATAACACTTTTCGGTAAGCAATTTTTGAAATCCACACACTAATCTCATATAAAATCGAAAGAGGAATCATTACTATTAGCTGCGATATCACGTCTGGAGGTGTAATAATCGCTGCAACAATTAACAAAATCAAATATGCATACCTTCTCCCTTTCGACAACAGCATTGGCGTAATTAAGCCAAGGCGTGTTAAAAACATCACAATTACCGGCAACTGAAAAACCGCCCCAAATGGTAACACAAGCTGCAGTAGAAACGAAAAATATTCATTAATACCGATCATTTGTTGCACGCCCAAATCGGATGCTAAACTTTCCATAAACTGGACCACATACGGAAATAAAACAAAGTAAGCAAAACAAACACCTGAAAGAAATAGAAAAAGCGATAACGGGATATAACTCAACGTTACCTTTCTCTCTTTTTCATATAATCCCGGGCTAACAAACGCCCAAATTTGATACAACAACACCGGCGCTGTTAACACGAGCGCAATAACAAACGCAAACTGCATATAAATTTTAATCGGATCGGTTAACCGAAAAGCGTTCATCGTCAATGCTTTTGCTTCATTCGCTTTTTGCAAATAGACGATGACTGGCTCCACAAAAAAGAAGCTGGCAACCATTGCGATGGCAAAAAAGACAAGCACGATAATTAACCGTTTGCGCAGTTCTCCAAGATGTTCGTATAGCGACATTTCTTTATCGTTCATGTGAGACCATCCTACCTATTATGCGTTTTTGTCGTCCTCTTCCGTTAACTCTTTCGTTTCTTTCTTAAACTCTTTTAACGATTGACCGAGAGACTTCCCGAGTTCTGGGAGCTTTTTCGTCCCAAATAACAACAGAATAACAAATAATATAAGTAAATATTTCATTATTTTTACTCCTTCTATTCCGCCGGATAATTTTTCAAAAAGTATACAAGCGACTGCAACTCAATAGCTAAATCAATATGATGCACACGAATATGTCCCGGTACGTTTAAACGTGCTGGAGTGAAGTTTAAAATTCCTTTAATCCCTTTTCGGACTAGACGGTCGGTAATCGGCTGCGCGACTTGTGCAGGGACGGTTAAAATCGCCACTGTAATTCGTTCGTTCAGCCGTTCCTCTAGTTCATCTAAATGATAAACAGGCACTCCGCCCACTTCTGTACCGACTTTTGCTTCATCGACATCAAATGCCATAACAATTTGCGTATTATTGTTTTTCATAAAATTGTAATTTAAAAAAGCAGTACCTAAATTTCCGACTCCAACAAGCGCCACTTCGGTAATCTCGTCTTGGTCAAGCGTTTTTCGGAAAAACGACAATAAATAGCTAACGTTATAACCGTACCCCTTTTTCCCAAGAGCACCGAAATACGAGAAGTCTCGGCGAATCGTAGCGGAATCTACTTTCACCGCCTCGCTCAATTCCGCCGAAGATACTCGTAGCTTTCCAGAAGCGTGTAAATTTTTTAAAAATCGATAGTACAACGGTAACCGCTTCGCCGTTGCTTGTGGAATTTTTGGTTGTTCATTGCTCATGAATAATCCCCCACATTCAAACCATCTGCTTTTCTCATTCTTCTCGCCGGTAATGACCGGATTTTCCACCCGTTTTTTCGACTAAATAAGTCGGGCCAATGACAATTCCTTTATCAAGCGCTTTGCACATATCATACACGGTCAACGCACAGACAGATGCGGCCGTTAGCGCTTCCATTTCTACTCCTGTACTTCCTTTCGTTTTCACCGTTACGGTAATCATTAGCTCATAATGCATATCTTTCGGTTGCCACTCAAACTGAATATCCACTCCTCTTAGCATGAGCGGGTGACACATTGGGATGATCTCGGCTGTTTTTTTTGCGCCCATAATTCCTGCCACTTGGGCAACTGCTAAAACATCCCCCTTTTGCACGGTACGGTTCGTAATTTGTTCATAAATTTCTTTGCTTACGGTCACGCTTGTCCTTGCAATCGCTACTCGCACCGTATCCGTTTTTTCCGTAATATCGACCATTTTCGCATGACCTTGTTCGTTAAAATGTGTAAATGCTGCCAAATGAAATCTCCTCCACATAATAAACTATACACTATTTTTTCGCATCTGTCTTTCCTTACTCGATTGCCTAAGAAAAACGAATTGCGCTACACTAAACGAGAGGTGAAAAATTATGATGCTTTTACAAGTACGTCAGCTTTCTAAATATTTTGGTGCTGATCTTATTTTATCGAATATAAAACTGGAAATACAATCAAAAGACCGCATCGCGCTCGTCGGAAAAAATGGCGCAGGGAAATCGACGCTACTTAAAATAATTGCTGGTGAGATGTCGTACGATAGCGGAGAAATCATTAAACCAAAAGACGTTACAATCGGCTATTTAGCACAAGATAGCGGCTTAACCTCTACGATGTCCATCTGGGACGAAATGATGACCGTCTTTGCACCGCTTCAAGCAATGGAAAAAGAATTGCGCACAATGGAATGGCAAATGGGCGATCCTGAAGTCATGAACGACAAGAAACGATATGAAAAACTATTAAAAGACTATGACGTGTTACAAGAAACATTTAAAGAAAAAGGAGGGTATCAATACGAAGCCGAAATTCGCTCGGTGCTGCACGGGTTACACTTTTCCGAATACGATTACTACTCTACGTCCGTTCAATCGTTAAGCGGCGGACAACGAACGCGCTTAGCGCTCGGAAAAATGCTTCTAACAAAACCAGATTTACTCATTCTTGATGAACCGACAAACCATTTAGATATGGACACTTTAACGTGGCTTGAACAATATTTGCAAGGATACCCAGGCGCTATTTTGCTCGTTTCCCACGACCGTTACTTTTTGGATAAAGTGGTCACGCAAGTATACGAGCTCTCGCGAACAACCGTGAAAAAATACGTCGGAAATTATAGTAAATATTTGCAACAAAAAGCGGAAGACTTAGAACGGGAATGGAAACTATACGAAAAACAACAAGAAGAAGTAGCAAAATTAAAAGATTTTATTCAACGTAACATCGCCCGTGCCTCAACAACCAAGCGAGCGCAAAGCCGCCGAAAACAGCTCGAAAAAATGGAACGGATGGAAAAACCAACAGGAGAGGAAAAATCCGCTTCGTTTTCATTCGAAATTGAACGGCAAAGCGGAAACGAAGTGCTTAGCGCAGAAAATGTAACGGTTGGCTATGGCGAAGAACCGATTATTCGCAATATTCATTTTCGTATCACAAGAGGCGACAGCATCGCTTTAGTTGGACCAAACGGAATCGGAAAATCAACGCTACTGAAAGCAATTGTCGGTACCCTTTCACCGCAAAACGGGAAATTTCGCTACGGCTCTAACGTTCAAATCGGCTATTACGACCAAAATCAAGCGCATTTATCTTCCAATAAGCGCGTGCTTGATGAACTTTGGGATGAATATCCGCTAAAATCGGAAAAAGAAATTCGAACAGTATTAGGCAATTTCCTCTTTTCTGGCGATGATGTGCTAAAGCCAGTATCCGCATTAAGCGGCGGAGAAAAAGCAAGATTAGCGCTAGCAAAATTAATGTTGCAAAAAGCAAATTTTCTTATTTTAGACGAGCCAACCAACCATTTAGATTTAGACAGTAAAGAAGTGCTTGAAAACGCCCTTATCGACTATCCAGGGACTATTTTGTTCGTATCCCATGACCGTTACTTTATTAACCGCATCGCAACGAAAGTATACGAATTAACAAAAGACGGCCTTACCGAATATTTAGGGGACTACGATTACTACATTACGAAAAAAGCAGAAATGCTGGAGTTAGAACGTTTAGCTCTCGAAGAAAAGCAATCACAAAAAAACAGTACCGACAAACAAACATACGAACAAGAAAAAGAAGCAAAAAAGCTTGAACGGCAACGAAAGCGCCGAATTGAAGAAATCGAAACAGAAATCGCTCAACTAGAAGAAACCATTGCCAATATCGAACAACAGCTATGTGAACCTAGCGTATACGAAGACTTTCAAAAAGCACAGCAATTAACAAAGGAAAATGAAGAAATGAAAGAAAAACTAGAAACATTACTAGCAGAATGGGAAGTACTTCATACATCGCAATAATAATTGCTAAAACCCCCTCTCGTTTTTACAAACGACGGGGGGTTTTATTATCCACAGTTTTTCACACTATCTCCCCTTTGAATATCAAGTTATTCACCAACTTTTCCACATTATCCACAAAAAATAAACAAAACCGTCTCAATAACTTGTGGTTAAAACTAGCGGAATAGACAAAACTTCATCGTTGTTTTCCACATTGCCCACATCTTGTGAATAAAAATATCCACACAAACATTTTTGCAAAAAAGAAAAACTCCTCTTGACAAAAGGAGTTTTTACTCTAAAGCTAACCCTGGATTAGCATTTAACGCCATCGTGGCGTACTTCCCTTGCTCAAACAAAATCGTTCCGGCAGCGGCAATCATTGCCGCATTATCCGTACAAAGGGAAAGCGGCGGAATAACAAGTTCTACTCCTTCAAGCACAGCCATTTTTCGTTCTAATTCCATCCGCAACCCGCGGTTCGCCGCTACTCCTCCGGCTAATAATACTTGACGAACGTTATACGCTTGGGCAGCTTTTACTGTTTTCGTTACTAGCACATCGATCACGCTCGCTTGAAAACTTGCAGCCATATCTTTTGCTTCAATCGTTTCACCGCGCTGCTTCGCGTTATGCAACGCATTAATAACTGCCGATTTCAGACCACTGAAGCTAAAATCATACGAGCCTTCTTCCAACCACGCTCGCGGTAAATCAATCGTCGCTTCTCCTTCGTGTGCCAATCGATCGATATGCGGTCCACCTGGATATGGAAGGGAGAGCGCTCGTGCCACCTTATCGTATGCTTCTCCAGCAGCGTCATCTCGCGTCTCCCCAATCACTTCAAATATGCCATGCTCTTTCATATAGACAAGCTCTGTATGCCCACCAGATACAACAAGCGCCAATAGCGGAAATTTCATTTCAGTTACAAGACGATTCGCATAAATATGCCCAGCTATATGATGCACACTAACTAATGGCAACTGATGGGCAAACGCTAATGCTTTTGCCGCATTAACCCCAATTAAAAGCGCACCAACAAGCCCTGGCCCTTGCGTTACCGCAATCGCATCAAGTTCAGCAAAAGTAATGTTAGCATCATTCATCGCTTGCTCAATGACCAATGTAATTTGTTCGACATGATGGCGCGACGCCACCTCCGGAACAACACCGCCAAAACGCTTATGGCTTTCCATTTGTGAAGCAACAATATTGGACATGATTTCTCTTCCATTTTTCACGACTGCCGCGGCTGTTTCGTCACAACTTGTTTCGATTCCTAATACATAAATATCTTTCTTCACGTTAAATTCACCCACATTACAAGAGCATCTTCTTGGTTATCTGGATAATACCTTTTACGAATTCCTCCGTTTAAAAATCCTAATTTGCGATATAGCGATTGCGCCACCTCATTAGAAACACGTACTTCTAGCGTCATCGTTACCGCCCCGAGCTGTTTAGCCATGTCCATCATCTTGCGCATAAGTGCTTCCCCTAACTTTTTCCCGCGATATTCCGGCAATACCGCCACATTTGTAATATGCGCTTCGTCTACAACGACCCACATTCCACAATACCCGACCAACCGACCGTCATGCTCCATCACGACATACTTCGCATACCGGTTATGGACAAGTTCATTATAAAAAGCTTCTCGACTCCAAGGCAGCGTAAACGACGCTTTTTCAATCACTAAAACCCCATCCAAATCAGCTAACGTCATCGGACGAAAGTTAATTTCCATAACGGTTTTGCTCCTTTTGCATTTCAAGCCATTTTGCTTCTGCTTCCGCAAGGCGAATGTAATTCGGAACAAAGGAATGGACGACTTCCGGTTTTTTTTGTATTCCAAGAAACGCCAATTCGCTTGGTCGCGGCAACTGTAGCGATGCAGGGGAAAAATGAGCAAAGAACGGAAGCGTTTCTGCAAAAACTGCTTCATGTAACCTTAAATCTTCACCTAAAAAAAGAACAGGTTCCTCCATTTTTCGTACATGTTGCGCCCATTCACTTGCCAACACAATCCGATCGCTTTCTACACACTCAAGTTGCCCTTCGTCATACCGGTACAATCCGGTATAAATTTGCCCTCTTCTTGCATCGAACAAAGGGGAAAGGAGACCACGAAAATATCGACCATTCGCAGCGAGCACTTCTAGGCTAGAAACCCCAACAATCGGAACGTTCAACGTCCATGCCAACGTTTTCGCAATCGTAACACCAATTCGTACGCCTGTATAAGAACCTGGTCCCTTTGCGACAACAATTAAATTCAAATCTTTTGGAGCTATCCGACAATCAGCCATCAACGCTTGAATAGCTGGCATCGCGCGCGTCGAATGATCCTTTTTTATATTCGTAATGACTTCTCCTTTCACTGTCCCATCATCCACAAGGGCAATTCCCATGACCACATTCGATGTGTCAATTGCCAATACCTTCATTTTCCCATAATCTCCTTACATAACTGTTCATATCGTTCCCCAACCGGTTCAAGCACGATTTTCCGCTTTGATTCTCCTTGGTGGTATAAGTAAATCCATAACAACTCATGCGGGAGCTGTGGCTGAATCAAGTGCGCCCATTCAATGATCGTCACACCGCCACCTTCAAAATACTCATCGAACCCTAAGTCTTCCAACGTATCCTCTAAACGATATACGTCCATATGATATAGTGGGAGGCGTCCTTGATACTCTTTGACAATCGTGAATGTCGGGCTGTTTACTGTTCGGGTAATTCCTAACCCTTTAGCTACCCCTTTTGTGAAGGTCGTTTTCCCAGCTCCTAAGTCGCCTTCAAGCGCAATAACATCATTTTCTTCCAGTTTTTCTCCTAAACGGAAAGCAAATTCCTGCGTTTCTTCAACGGAGTGTACAATATGTTCATAACGTTTCATCACTAGTCACCTGCGCGCTAAATAAAAATACATCTTTCAAATTTCAGATACTGCATAAATAATAGCCTGCGCTTGACATTGTATCATATTATAGCGAATGGTTGCTACTTTTCGGATAAGACTAAGTTGAGCTACATCCGCTTTCGCTTCATGAGCTTCACTCCATCAACAAGCGATTCCTGCCGTTCTTGCCTGAAAAATAATAAAAAATCCTTAGGAATTTTTCCTAAGGACATCACTCTATTTTATATTATACAAAGGGGGAATGGGGCTGCGAAAGACACAAAAAAAGACGAAACTTCCTTGTTTCGTTTAAAATGGCAGTCCCGACGGGACTCGAACCCGCGATCTCCTGCGTGACAGGCAGGCATGTTAACCACTACACTACGGGACCATTATTTGGTTGCGGGGGCAGGATTTGAACCTGCGACCTTCGGGTTATGAGCCCGACGAGCTACCGGGCTGCTCCACCCCGCGATGATAAAAGATAAATAAGATTTTTGCTATGCTCTATGCTTCTAGCCGCCCCACTCTCAGAAAGCTTGCTCAAGTAGCAGT
>NZ_JACIDE010000035.1 GCF_014196205.1 Anoxybacteroides voinovskiense
CAGAGTACATGTCGCTTAATCTACATGGACTGATAAACAATTTTATTAAAATCTTTGTCGTTATTTTATGATTTTAATAAAATTGATAACCTAGTTGGAATCACTTCAAGGACAGTACTAATCCAAGCACAGCGCGACTATTTCGGCGCCCACACATACGAACGCATCGACAAAGAAGGCATTTTCCATACGGAATGGTTAAAATAAACGAACCCCCCTAGGGCAAGTGGCTCTAGGTGGGGTTTTAGTCTTTGAATCTTTTAGAAATAGCATATCTTATTTTTTTGTCTTGTTTGCTAGGTTCGCAATCCTGATTAATAAGCAAATCATGCTCGCGCCCCATGATATCCCTGCTTTACCTATATATAAATGAAGCAAATTTTCTACTGCTGCTTGTACATGATGGAAATATTTGATTTTTCTATGTTATTATTTAGAAAAAGGGGGAATGAGCAATGTTTCAGAGGAAATGAGAACCGTAAATGAACGCCACTACACAAGAATTGTTTTTGCGTATTCTGAGAAAGAGGTGAAGGTTTAATGGACTTGAACAATTATTGGAACTTGCAACCTTCCGAGAGTAAAAAGTGGCAAGAAAACAGATACAAACGATTTGGATTTGTATGGGGAGATGAGCCGGGACCTACAGCTAAAATGGCGGCACAGTTGTTTGCGGAAAAAGGATGTAAAAATATATTGGTTGCTGGATGTGGGTATGGAAGAGAATGCGTTTATTTCCATGAAAAAGGTTTCAAGGTGACGGGCATCGACCTTTCCGAGGAAGGGATAAAGTTAGCGAAACATTGGAGCCAAGAAAAAAATTTAACGATCGACTTTTATGTAGACAGTGTTTTGGATATGAAACATCCTCATGATGGGTACGATGCAGTTTTTTCACATAAGGTTTTTCATCAGTTTCGTTACGAAGACCGGAAAAAAATGATGGAAGAGTGTCATCAAGTTCTAAAAGATAATGGAATCTTATTTTTGTCGGATTTGTCGGTACATGATGCTGAATTTGGTATCGGAGTGGAAATTGAAAAGAACATGTTCGAACGACCGCATCGCCCCTACCGTCCAGTTTATTTCCTCTCTAACGACCATTTGGCTGAGTTTGATGGATTTGATATGGAAGAAGTGAAACCTTTCTCCTATCTAGAGTCTCATCCAGGGGAATCAACTGAGCATGAACATCATCTTCTTATTATAGTGGGAAGGAAAAAACTGTAGCCGTCAAGTGAAAGTGAAGTAAAGTGTAAATTATCATTTTATTTCCGAGTAAAACACCTTTTTTGCAGTCACGGTTATTACGAACGAAATGCGCAGTGGAGAAAGAAGCCCATCGGATTTTATCGAGTGTCTGTCACTCTTTCAAAAAGGGGTAATGTAATTTGTTAGAGGTAGTTTTCAGTATATTACCAATCATCGGTGTCTTCGTTTTCGTGATTTATTATTTCCCATTTATAGCAAAAGATTTAAAAAGAATTACACAACAAAATGAGGAAATAATTAAGCTCCTAAATGAAATAAAAAACAACATGCGCCATTAAATTAGCATGGCGCCCACACATACGAGCGCATCGACAAAGAAGGCATCTTCCATACCGAATGGTTGAAATAAATGAACACCACCTAAGGTAAATAGCTCTAGGGGGATTTTAAGAAAATTTATAAAATCCCCCTCACCACGAGGGGGATTGTTTATTGTTCAAATAATAATACACGCGCTGGGGCGGCGTCGGTGCCGACGAGTTTAAGCGGAGCGGCGACCATCCAATATTCGCCTGCTGGAACGTCTTTTAGCCGAAGTCCTTCGATGACGATAATGCCATGGCCGAACAGCGTTTTATGCGTTGGGTGTCCCGCTTGGTTGCGTTCGACGCCGAGCGCGTCAATGCCGACGCCGCGAATGCGTTTTTCCGCTAAGTATACCGCGGCATCTTCGGCAACGTAAATAAATTCAAAGTTAAAAGCGTCGTCGAACGAGTTTTTCGTTTTGAATAAGATAAAATCGTTTTCTTGAATATCAAAATGAATGAGATCTTCTTTTGTAATGCGATCATCAACGTTTGTCACGTCTAATACTTTGCAGTAGCCGACAAGTTTTTCAAGCGGAATCGTTTCAAACGTTTCTCCGCCTTTCACCATATGGAGTGGTGCGTCAATATGTGTGCCGGTATGCACATCCATATCAATGCGCGATTCGGTGACGTAATCGTTCGTGACGGTCATTAGCTTCGGTTGTTTTTCCGGCTTATTTTTATACACCGGCATCCCTTCAAAAATTGGGGCGGTGACATCGTATAGTTTCATGTTTGTTTCCTCCTCACATGGTTCCATTTAATGGCCACCAATGGAAACCGTCTTTTTGCAATAGTTCATCTGCCTGTTTCGGTCCCATCGAGCCTGCTTCATAGTTCGGGAAGTCGGCGGCTTTCGTGTTTGCCCATACTTCGGAAATCTTGTCGACAAAGCTCCATGACGCAGCGACTTCATCCCAATGCGTAAAGTTTGTCGCATCGCCACGCATGCAGTCATATAGCAATTTCTCATACGCTTCCGGCGTATTAAGGCCGTCGATGCAATTGTTGCAGTAGTCGAGTTTAATCGGCGTCGTTTTCATACTTTCGCCGCTTTTTTTCGCGTTTAAGTGAAGGGTAATCCCTTCATCGGGTTGAATATGGATGACGAGCAAATTCGGATGAACGTGTTCGCTTGTACGATAGTATAAGTTCATCGGAATGTCTTTAAACTGTACGACGATTTTCGTCGATTTTTCCGTCATCCGTTTCCCTGTACGTATGTAAAACGGCACGCCTGCCCAGCGGAAGTTGTCAATCATTAATTTCCCTGCAACAAACGTTTCGGTATTGGAGTTTGGGTCGACGTTATTTTCTTCGCGGTACCCAACGACTTCTTGCCCGCGAATAAACCCGCGTCCGTATTGCCCGCGCACGAAATAGTTATCGACGTCATCATGTGTCATCGGACGAAGCGCCCGCAACACTTTCACTTTTTCACTGCGAATGTCATCTGTCGTCAACTTAATCGGTGGTTCCATTGCCAAAAGCGCGACCATTTGCAGCATATGGTTTTGCACCATATCGCGCAACGCGCCAGAATGGTCGTAGTAGCGACCGCGGTCTTCCACTCCAAGCGTTTCGCTCGATGTAATTTGAATATTGGCAATAAAGCGGTTATTCCAAAGCGGTTCAAAAATCGCGTTCGCAAAGCGAATGACTTCGATATTTTGCACCATTTCTTTGCCAAGATAATGGTCGATCCGGAAAATTTCTTTTTCAGAAAATGCTTGGCGAATTTCTTTATTTAATTTTTGTGCGCTTGGCAAATCGTGCCCGAACGGTTTTTCAATCACAAGCCGTTTCCAGCCGGGCGTTGCCGTTAGCCCTTCGGATTTTAAATGCGACGTAATCGTCCCGAAAAATTCTGGTGCCATCGCTAAGTAAAAAATGCGGTTACCTGGAAGGTGGTATGTTTCTTCCAACTGTTCAAGCAACGTTTTCAGCGCTTGATAGGACGCTGTGCTCGTGACATCGAGCGAATGGTAATAAAAATGGGAAACGAACGATTCATCGATAAGCTCCTGTTTCGTTGCTTCTTCAATCGATTCGGTTACGTAGCGGCGAAATTCGTAGGTTGAAAGCGGACGCCGTGCTACGCCAACTATCGCAAATTCGTCCGATAGCTTTTGTTTTTGATAGAGTCGGTAAATGGAAGGAAATAGTTTGCGTTTGGCCAAGTCCCCCGTTGCGCCAAAAATAACGATCAGTGACTTTGGATTCACGTTGTTCACGATATGTACCTCGCTTCATAAAAATAATCTCTTCAAGTATTTAATTGTAGATATTTATTTTCATGAAAGCAAACATTTTCACACGAAACAGTGTTGAATTGCTTGCAAAACATTGATACGCTTAACATCAGAAAAAGCCGGAAGAGGTGAACGAGTTGGAACTGTTGTTTTTAGGAACGGGCTCGGGCGTTCCGTCAAAAGGGCGAAACGTTTCCGCCATCGCGTTGCAGCTACTCGAAGAGCGCGGAACGACATGGCTGTTTGATTGCGGGGAGGCAACGCAACATCAAATTTTACATACGTCTGTCCGCCCAGGGCGAATCGAAAAAATTTTTATTACCCATTTACACGGCGATCATATTTTTGGGTTGCCTGGACTGCTTGGCAGCCGCTCGTTTCAAGGAGGCGATACACCGCTTACCGTATACGGACCAGCAGGCATTCGCGCATTTATTGAAACGGCGCTTTCTGTCAGTGGAACGCACGTGAAATATGGACTACACATCGTGGAAATAGCTGAAGGAACAGTATATGAAGATGAACAATTTCTCGTCACTGCGAAACGGTTAGAGCACGGGATGCCTTCGTATGGATTTCGCATCGTCGAGAAAGATTTGCCTGGGACGCTGTTAGTGGACAAGCTGCGCGCACTTGGCGTTCGCCCAGGGCCGGTTTACCAAAAAATTAAACAAGGGGAAACGGTCATATTAGACGATGGCATGGTGATTGATGGCCGTGAGTTTGTCGGTCCCGCGAAAAAAGGAAGAAAGCTAGCGGTTTTAGGGGATACGCGTTATTGCGACGCGAGCATAGAACTTGCGGAAGAAGTGGATGTGCTTGTGCATGAAGCGACGTTCAGTGCAAACGAAGCCCATTTAGCGCACGATTACTATCATTCGACAACGGTGCAGGCGGCGGAAGTGGCGAAGCGGGCTAGGGTGAAGCAGCTCATTCTGACGCACATTAGCTCGCGTTATCAAGGGGAGATGTGTGACCAACTCGTCGAAGAGGCAAAGACGATTTTCCCGAATGTAGCGATTGCGTCTGATTTTATGTCATTTCCGGTGGCAAGAAACGAAAAGTAAGCTGACCAGTATGGGCTGGTCAGCTTATTAAATTACCATCCCCGCACGTATGGCTTCGGCGCTTCAAGTGATATACCGAGTTCGCTTGAAGCTGTTTTTGGCCAATATGGGTTGCGAAGAAGTTCGCGGCCGATGAAAATCAAGTCGGCGCGGCCGTTGCGCAAAATTTCTTCCGCTTGCCGCCCGGATGTGATCAGTCCGACAGCGCCTGTAGCGATGTCTGCGCCATGGCGAATCGTTTCAGCAAACGGCACTTGATAGCCTGGGTATACGTCAATTTTCGCTGGAACGACGGCACCAGAACTAACGTCGATCAAATCAACGCCTTGCGTTTTCATGCGTTTCGCGTATTCGACGTAGTCGTTCACCGTTAAACCGTCTGGGTGATAGTCAGAAGCAGAAATGCGAACAAACAGCGGTCCGTCCCACACTTTTTTCACTGCCTCAATCACTTCGCTTAAAAAGCGGTAGCGATTTTCAAACGTGCCGCCGTATTCGTCTGTTCGTTTGTTTGTGAGCGGCGATAAAAACTCGTTAATTAAATAACCGTGCGCCGCGTGAATCTCAATAACGTCAAAGCCGGCTTTTTTGGCACGAAGCGCGCCGTTTTGAAACGCTTGAATCGTTTCTTCGATGTCCGTTTTTGTCATCTCTTTTGGCGTGCGCATCGTTTCATCAAACGGAAGTGGCGATGGCGCGATGATTTCTCCTTCAACCATTGCTTTTCGTCCGGCATGGGCAAGCTGAATGCCGATTTTTGCGCCTTGTTCATGAACGAGCGTGGTGAGCGTCTGCAACCCACTGATATGTTCATCGCTCCAAATGCCTAAATCACGGGCAGAAATTCTTCCTTGTGGCGTTACTGCCGTCGCTTCGACGATAATGAGCCCGACTTGCCCGACCGCGCGCGTTGCATAATGAACGAGATGCCAGTTGTGCACCGTTCCGTCTTCGCGATCACACGCATACATACACATCGGCGACATAACAATGCGGTTTTTAAAGGTAACATCTCGAATGGTATATGGTGAAAATAACATATTAAATCCCTCCCGTAGTATCTTCCATAAAAAATGATACCACGCACTATTGGAAAAGAAAAACAACTTGCACTACTGGACGGAGGAAAGGAGTGCTTCCCCAAGCTCTTTGGACCGTTCCGTCGCTCGTTTAATGCAGGCAACCATCGCCTCTTGGTAGCGATAGCGCTCAAGCACGCCAATCCCTGCTTCCGTCGTTCCGCCTGGGCTTGTGACTTCTTTTCGCAGCACGGACGGATGTTTATTCGTTGTTTTTAGCATATGAGCCGCGCCGATAATCGTCTGTAAAATAAGTTCTTTGGCAATATCGCGCTCAAGCCCGATTTCATCTGCTGCTTTTTCCATCGCTTCGACTAAATAATAAACGTACGCTGGTCCACTCCCGGACAGCCCTGTTACGGCATGCAAATGTTGTTCTTCCACGACGGTGACAATCCCGACCGTTTCAAATAGCGTTTTTGCGACCGCTAAATCGGCCTCTGTCGCATAGCGACCGGATGAAAGGGCAGTCGCTGATTTTCGAATGGCGGCCGATGTATTTGGCATGGCGCGAATGACAGGAATTTGTTTTCCGATCAGCGATGTAATCGTATCGGTCGTCACCCCAGCAAGTAAAGAAATAATGAGCTGTTGTTCGCAAAAGGCGTGCGCAATTGGCGTAAGGCTTTCGGCGACGTCTTTCGGTTTCATGGCCAAAACGATAATATCCGCTTCTTTCACCGCTTTTTCTTTATTAGTTTCTGTTCGCACCCCGTATGTTTGCTGCAAATAGTGAAGACGTTCGACGTTTGAACGATTGGTAACAATCATTTGACTTGGCTCGTATAACGTTTTTGCCACCCCAGAAATAAGCGCTTCTGCCATCGATCCTGCCCCAAGAAACGTAATCGTTGTTTCTTTGCTCATCTTTTCTCCTCCTCATCTCAAAATAAAAAAGACCTTTCGCCCCTTCAAAAAGGACGGAAAGGTCTTTGTTTCCGCGGTACCACCTTTGTTGGCACAAGTGTGCCCACCTCGCAGCCGGTATCGTCGGCTAGACGGTTAGGTTTGCCTAACAGCTCCTGGGTAGGTTCAATGGGAAAGAGGGCAATGAAACCTTTCAGCCGGTGGGTTTCACTCTCTTTTGCCGTTTTCCATTTACTAGTCCCAATCATCGCCTTGTTTTGTTTGCAATTATGCATGGAAAACAAGCTTGTTGTCAATAGGGAAAATCGATTTATTTTCTGAATTTTTTCGCGAATAATGAGAAAGAAATGACAAATGACGAAAAACGGTGTAAACTGTTTAATAACATGACAATTCATAAATTATTATAATATAATGATAAGGGGAATGTTGATGGAAAAAGAGGTGTATCGCATTGTCGTCCCGACGCCGTTTCCCGTCGGGGATGTCAATATGTATATTGTCAAAGGCGATCGGTTAACATTAATCGATGCCGGGGTGAAAACGGAAGATGCGTGGCAAGCGTTTCAACATCAATTGCGAGAAATAGGCTATGAACCGAGCGATATCGAGCAAGTTGTCTTGACGCATCACCATCCTGACCATGTCGGCTTGCTTGATTATTTGCCGGACTCGATTCCGGTCATCGCCCATCCGAAAGCGAAGCCGTGGATTGAGAAAGCCCAAGAGTTTTTAGCATGGCATCAGCACTATTTTGAACAATTTTTAGTCGAGTGTGGCATTGATGCTGCGTTTTTGCCGCAGCTGCCGAAATTTCGCCGTTCGCTTCGTTATTCGTGCGAGCGCTCGCTCACCACAGCGATTTCCGAAGGCGACCGAATTAACGGCATGGAAGGTTGGACGGTCATTGAAACGCCAGGGCATGCGCAAAGCCATATCGTGCTGTATCGGGAAAAAGACGGGCTGATGATTGGCGGCGACCATTTATTAGCGAAAGTTTCCTCGAATCCGCTGTTAGAGCCGCCAGAAATCGGAACATGGGAACGTCCGAAACCGCTTTTGCAATATAATGATTCATTAAAAAAACTGCTTCACTATGACATTGCGAAAATAAAAACAGGGCACGGCGAAGATGTCATCGACGTGCCAGAGCTAGTGGAAAAGCGGCTGAAAAAACAACATGAGCGCGCAGAACAAGTATTAGAGATGTTAACGCAAGGTCCAATGACTGCCTTCGATGTATGCCGACAGCTTTTTCCAACCGTGTATGAGCGGGAATTTTTGCTGACGATGTCCGAAACAATCGGACAGCTGGATTATTTAGAACATATCGGGGCGATAATGAAACGAAAAGAAAACGATGCGTATGTGTATGAGGCGGTGGGATTGCGATGAGCTTGGCAGGAAAACATGTCGTTATTACCGGTGCTTCCGGTGGGCTTGGCGAGCGGATGGCGTATGAAGTGGCGAAGCGAGGCGGCATTCCGGTATTGCTTGCGCGCAATGAAGAAAATTTAGCGCGGATTTCAGAAAAGATAAAAGCGACATACGGCGTCCCATGTCGCTATGAACGGCTGGACGTCAGCGACATCGCTGCGGTCCAAACAGTGTTTCAACAGCTGTTGCAAGCGATAGAGATTGACGTGCTTGTCAACAATGCCGGGTTTGGCGTGTTTCGTTACGTCGAAGACATTGATTTACAAGAAACGGAAGCGATGTTTGCTGTCAACGTCTGCGGGTTAATTGCTTGTACGAAAATGGTATACGAGCAGATGATGGCGCGACGCAAAGGGCATATTATCAATGTCGCTTCGCAAGCAGGAAAAATTGCGACGCCAAAGTCAAGCGTCTATGCGGCGACAAAGCATGCGGTGCTTGGGTTTACGAACAGCTTGCGCATGGAAGCCGCACAATACGGGATATTTGTGACCGCCGTCAACCCTGGGCCGATCGAAACAAACTTTTTTTCTGTTGCGGATGCAACGGGCGATTACGTAAAAAACGTCAAGCGCTGGATGCTTCAAGCAGATGACGTGGCTCGCCGCGTCGTCGATGCGATGATGACCCCAACAAGGGAAGTGAACATGCCGCGCTGGATGAATGTTGGAAGTAAGCTGTATCAGCTGTTTCCGTCGTTCGTTGAAGCGATTGGAAAAAATGCGTTTTTTAAAAAATAACCCTCCTGTACGCAGAGGGTTATTTTGTCATGTACTCATACACGACATCGTGGACGATTTCGTATACATTCATCTCGGGATGTGTTTCGTTTTCTAGCATGATGTTTTGATATAAATCCGCCCACTCCGAATCGGTGAGCGGAAACGCTTCTATGTCGCGCCCGTATTGGCGCAGGCAGTTTTGTACGAGCTTTTTTAGCCACTTTTCATCCAAACGATTCACTTCCTACGATTGGGATGGAGTAGCACGGACGACCGATTGAAACTTTCCTTTATGCGATCCGTCACAGAACGGCATATTTTGCGACATGCCGCAGCGACAGAGCGAAAACGTTTCTTTTGTTTCGAATTTGTTGCCTTCCGCGTCGATCAGTTCAACTTCCCCCGTTACGCGAAACGAGCCGTTGTCATTGACTTTAATTTGTACTTTTGCCATATGTGTTCCTCCTTTATTTGCGTAGTCATTTTTGCTACTATAAATAGCGTATGTAAAATTTGCGAAAAGGGCGATCACTATGAATATTACCTTTACTGAGCGAGCGATGCAACTTCTTTCGCCAAATATAGCGAACAAGCAGCTAAAGTTAAAATATGATACAGACGGCTGCGGTTGTCTTGTCGATGGGGTAACGGCGTTATGGCTTGTCGATCAAGCAGAGGAAGACGATGTGGTTGTCGAAACGAACTATGTTCCAGTGCTTTTGGAAAAATCGCGTCTTGTTTTTTACGATGACAACATGGTCATTGATGCGGTGGAAGGAGCAGGGTGTTTTCTGTTGAAAAGCCCGAATCAAATATTAAATCCGCGCATGTCGCTTATGAAAGTGAGTGAACATCATGAATGACAAACTAAAGCAACTTGCCAATATTGCGAAACAAAAAACATGGGTATCGTTTATGCATGAAAATGACCCGTATAGTTTATTGCATTGGTCGATTGCCGGCATTTATCAAGAACCGAAAGACGTTTGGCTGCTGCAAGATGAAATGACGTTTACGACGACCGAATTTGCGACGCTCGATGAAGCGATTCATTGGATAAAAGAGCATATGCCGAACATTACCGAGATTTTATAAGGAGGCGGGCGCCTCCTTATCATTGTGGGGAATTTTGCCGTTTGGTCGGATGGGTCGCTTTTTCTAATTCTTCTTTCGCGATCGTCGGTTTGACCGTATCTGCGGACGGCTTCCCTTTTTGTGCACGATTGGCCATAGAACGCTTCTCCTTTCGTTAGTATGTACTTTCTTATTTTGAAAAAAGAAGGCTATTTTTATGCGGAGGGATTGGAATGAAAAAGCAAGAAGAAAAAATCACGGTAAAAGACTACCTTGACACCGATGTATACGCAAAGCTGCGCGAGAAAAAGAGCGCGTTGGAAGCGGAAGAAAAAAGAAAAAAAGCGGAAGAAGAAGCGCGCAAACGAGAAGAACAGCGGCAGCGCGAAAAAAATAAAACGTTTGAAGAGCTGCTCAATGAAAGCCAGTTAGATTGGCGGAAATTTAAGGAATAAGCCCTGCGTGTTCAGGGCTTTTTTAAAAGGTAAGAAAATTTTATGATTAGGTGGAGAGCTGTCTAGCTCCAAGCGCCATCGGTGTGAGGCGTTCCCTCCT
This sequence comes from Anoxybacteroides voinovskiense, assembly GCF_014196205.1. Lineage (GTDB taxonomy): Bacteria > Bacillota > Bacilli > Bacillales > Anoxybacillaceae > Anoxybacteroides > Anoxybacteroides voinovskiense. The sequence goes on from NZ_JACIDE010000035.1 coordinate 10,634, forward strand.
CGGTGGGGCTTATGCGACCTTCGCCGATAGGCGGGCGCTTTGCGCTTTTCTTAACGGTGCGTTTCATAAATAGACGCTTTCGTCTGTTGTTTTAGCCATTCGTATTCTTCGTTCGTCAATGTAGGCATCGAAGCAGCAGCAATGTTGCCCGTCAGCTGTTCGAGGCTGCTCGAGCCAGGAATGACAGCGGCGACAACGGGATCGTATAAACAAAATTGCAAAGCGGTCGCGGTAAACGAACGGTGCGCCGTTGTGTTTGCTTTTAATGCAGGTAGGAGGCTTTTCAACTCTTCATATGTATAATCAAGATAGCCGCTCGTTTTCACTGCCTCGCTTGCCGCTTCCAGCGGGCGGTCGGTTAATAGCCCTTTCGCCACTGGCCCGCGGGCGATGACGCTAATATGGTGCGCTTTTAATAGTGGAAAAAGCTCTTCCGGACGGCGGTCGAGCAAACTATATTGCATCATGACACTAACGATGTTCGAACGTTTTACATATTCGCGAATGACATTTGGGCGAATCGAGGAAATGCCGTAGTAGCGAATAACCCCTTCTTGTTTTAGCTCCTCAAACGCTTCGATCGTTTCATCGATCGGATCGTCGATGGTACCGCCGTGCAATTGGTATAAATCGATGTAGTCGGTTTGCAAGCGTCGCAAGCTTTCTTTTACGGCTCGTTTTATATAAGCTTTGGACGGGTCCCAATACCAGCCGTCTTTTCCTTCTTCCCAACGATTGCCGACTTTTGTTGCGAGTACGACTTGTTCCCGCTTTCCTTTCAGCGCTTTGCCGATAAACTGCTCATTTAAGCCGCGGTCGTACAAGTCTGCGGTGTCTAAATAGTTAATGCCGCGCTCAAGCGCTTCATGAATGATGCGAATGGCCTTTTTCTCCTCTGTACCGAGCGACATGCAGCCAAGCCCGATTTCGCTCACATATAAATCCGATGTGCCGATGCGCCGTTTGTTCATCCTTTCTCCTCCAATCACTAATTTTCTCCATTTTACACCGAAATGTAGTACAATGAAAACGAAAACGATCAGACGGGAGCGAAAGCGAATGGATCATTTAATCGAAAAAACGATTCGCCAAGAGAAAATTTTTAGCGGCAAAGTCATTCAAGTATATGTCGAGGACGTGCAATTGCCAAACGGAAACACAAGCAAGCGGGAAATCGTCAAACACCCAGGAGCGGTGGCGATTCTCCCGTTGACAAACGAAGGGAAATTAGTGCTTGTTCGGCAATACCGGAAAGCGTTAGAGCGTGTATTAGTCGAAATTCCAGCGGGAAAGCTAGAAAAAGGAGAAGAACCGCTCGTGACAGCTCGACGTGAATTAGAAGAAGAAACGGGCTATTCGGCTCAATCGATGCGCCATCTCATTTCTTTTTACACGTCCCCAGGATTTGCGGACGAACTCATTCATCTATATGTCGCCGAAGGGCTTGTGAAACTAGAAGAAGCGGCGGGGCTTGATGACGATGAATTTGTCGATTTATTGGAAGTGACGTTAGAGGAGGCGGTAGCTATGCTCGAAACGAAAGAAATTTACGATGCGAAAACTGCCTATGCTTTACAATATTTGCAGCTTGCGCGGGCGTTAAAAAAATGAACGACTATTACGTCGATTTGCACATTCATATCGGCCGAACCGCTTCCGGGAAACCAGTAAAGGTGACGGGAGCAAAAACGTTAACGTTAGCGAATATTTTGCATGAGGCAGAACGGGTGAAAGGGCTGCATATCGTCGGGATTGTCGATAGCCACGTTCCAGAAGTGCTTGATGAATTGGAGCGGGAAGTGGAAGCAAACGGCTGGAGCGAACAGAAAGAAGGTGGCGTGCAGGCCGGAAACGTCACGCTTTTATTAGGAAGCGAAATCGAAGTTTACGATAACCATTGCCACGGTCCAATTCATGTGCTTGTTTTTTTGCCTACGATTGCCGCGATGCGAAAGTTTTCCCATTGGCTCAAAGGGCGAATGAAAAACGTGTCGCTTAGTTCCCAGCGCCTATACGAAACAGGGCGAACGCTGCAAGAAAAGACAAAGGAGCTCGATGGGCTATTTATTCCTGCCCATGCGTTTACGCCGTTTAAAAGTTTGTATGGCAAAGGGGTAAAGAAAAGTTTAACGGAAGTGTTTCACCCTGATTGGATCGATGCGATTGAACTTGGCTTAAGCGCGGATTCTGAAATGGCGGATCAGCTCGCTGAACTGCACCGCTATGTGTATTTGTCCAATTCTGATGCGCATTCGCTTAGAAAAATTGCCCGCGAATATCAACAGATGCGCCTTCAGCAGCCGACGTTTGCCGAAGTGAAACAAGCGGTAAGGATGGAAGACGGAAGGACAATCGTTGCCAACTATGGGCTCCATCCGAAGCTTGGGAAATACTATCAAACGGTATGCGCACGATGCTTTACGCCGATGAAAGAAAGCGACCACTGCTTATCGTGCGGATATCGCCGATATATCAAAGGAGTATTTGAACGCATTCAAGAGCTAAAAACGAACGGTGTGCCACCAAAGCGACCGCCGTATATATATCAAGTACCATTAGAATTTATCCCAGGGCTTGGAGAAAAGACGTACAAAAAATTGTTAGCACATTTCGGTACAGAAATGCATGTGCTTCATCAGGCGACCGCCCAACAACTTATCGATGTCGTCGGGGAAAAATTAGCGGCAACGATTGTGCTTGCTAGAAGCGGCCAGCTTGCCATCGCCGCAGGCGGTGGCGGCCAATATGGAAAAATCGCTCTCATATAAGGGCGATTTTTTCTTTTCTTTCGTCATAGACGTGCGCTTTTTTCATACAATCTAGTAAGAGCGAAAGTAGGAGGAAGAGAAGATGAGGAAGCAGCCGTTGAAATCCGCCGTTCTCATGCACGTTCGGGAACATGCTTCGATGTATTTGTTTACCATTGTCTTGTTTTTAATGGGCGTTATTTTCGGGGCGATCGTTGTGAATAGTTTAAATTTAAGCCAAAAACAAGATTTATATTATTATTTAACGCAATTTTTTGGACAAGTAGCGAAAGGGCAGTTTGCTAGTGAGTATGACATGTTTCAACAAAGCTACTTTCACAATTTGCAATATATTGGCTTTATGTGGGTGCTCGGCATTTCAATTATCGGCTTGCCGCTCATTTTAGTGCTTTTATTTTTAAAAGGGGTCGTCGTCGGATTTACGGTCGGGTTTCTTGTCAACCAAATGGGCTGGCAAGGATTTTTATTATCGTTCGTTTCGGTGATGCCGCAAAATGTGATCGTCATTCCAGCGTTTATTATGATGGGGACGATTGCGCTTTCTTTTTCGTTAAAAATGGTGCGCAACCAATTTATGAAACGGATGCATGAACCGATTTTTCCGATGATTATGCGCTATGCGTTTGTCATGGTCGCGATTAGCGCGGCATTGCTTCTTTCCGCTGCAATTGAAGCGTACGTTTCGCCGATCGTGATGAAGCAAGTCATCGAATTAATAAACAAGTGATAATTATTATCACTTAATAACGGTTTTATTTATTTGATGATAATAATTTTACTTTGATACTTCCTCCGTTCTTTTGTATAATGATAAATGAACGACGAGGGAGGGAAAAGAAATGGAAGATCGAATTGAACGAATCAAAAAATTGTTGCATACCGCCGGATACAAATTGACACCACAGCGCGAGGCGACAGTGCGGGTTCTTTTAGAACATGAAGAAGACCACTTGAGTGCAGAAGATGTCTACCTCCTCGTTAAAGAAAAATCTCCAGAAATCGGATTAGCGACGGTATATCGGACGTTAGAGCTATTAACCGAGTTGAAAATCGTCGATAAGATTAACTTTGGCGATGGTGTATCACGGTATGATCTTCGCCAAGAAGGTGCGGCTCATTTTCACCATCATTTAGTATGTATCGAATGCGGATCGGTAGCGGAGATTCAAGAAGATTTATTAGAGGACGTAGAAGCAATTGTCGAGCGAGATTGGAAATTTAAAATTAAAGACCATCGGTTAACGTTTCATGGCATTTGCTATCGATGCCAACAAAAAGATCAACAAGAAGAATAAAAAGGTCGTGGCATTAGATAAACTTAAGCCAGCATAAAGTAGCTCTTGCTTGCGGATCTTCGTAAACCAAAGTGCATTCCAACATTTACGATGAGCATCCCCATGCAAGAGCACTTTCATAAGCTCACGGTTCTATGGTAACGTTGTCGATATTTGATGAATGAATGTTGGATATGATATTGAAGAGCATATCGGAATAGGATATATTTAGGATAAGGACAGTATATCCTAGAGGATATAAGGTATTTCTAGGAGGTGTTTGTCCGTGAAGGAGGGAGAGAATATGATTACAAGCGCAAAGCCGATAAAATCCACTGAAATTGTGTTTGGAACGGATAAAGAGCTTGAAAAGTTCGCGGAAATCATTCGAAATCCTGCTAAGCCTAGTGAGTATGTGAAAGAGATGTTTAAAGCCTATCAGCAAAAACATCGGGGGAAGTAAATGTTTGAGTCGCTAGAAAATATTAGAGAAGTATACTTGTCTGATGAACATCTGTTAAAATTGCAGGAATTTCGATGTACAGACGAACAGATAGTGGAGAATTTCCTAAAAGAAGACGCATATAACTTAATGAAGAGGAATTTAGTTAGAACCCGACTATTTTTTGACGACAATCAAAATTTAATCGGGTTCTATTCGTTATTTAATGATACTGTTAAGATACAAAAACAAAAAAGAGCGATGTTAGAGATATATCTACCTTCGAGTGTTAAAGAAATACCAGCTATTCGTCTTCACTATTTAGGTGTAGACGAGAGGTTTAGAGGCAAGGGATTTGGAAGTTATTTAATGACGTCAGTTCTCTATCATTGTGCGAAAGTTGCTGAAATAACAGGATGTTCTCTCATAACAGTTGAAGCAACTGAAAATGCCAAGAGTTTTTATGAAAAATTTGGCTTTACATATATATGTCCTATAAATCGATATTATTTAATGGCGCTAAGTACAAAGCCGTTGATGGAAGAATTAAACTGACGGAATAAGTTAGAACCTTTTCTTTCGTTTGTCCGTCGTTTTTTACTTAGACAACTTTCTCTCGAATGGAAATCTGGGATGGTGGCTGTCTTATTTGCGGCTGTCTGAATTTACGTTAGGAGATTCAGAATCAACAGCAGTGCCTGAAAACCTTTTCCACCGGGAAAGGTTTTTTCACGTATAAAAAGAAAAAACGATGGCATATCCTCAATAATAAGTGCTATTTTAGGAGGGTATGTCGTGAAAACGTTGTGGCAAATGATTAAAACGTTTGTTTTATTTACGGGATGTACAATTTTGTTTTATTATAGTCTTATATGGTTCCATCGAGAGTACGAAAACTATCATCGCTATGATGAACCGCAAGGATCGGCGGTGAAAGTATCGACAACCGAAACGACATCCACGGATTGGCTGGAACGATTTATACTTTTTTATCGCGATGGGGAGTAGAGAACATTGAACGATGAAATGAAAGATTTTCTCCATTATTTAACGGTCGAGCGAAATTTGGCGAAAAATACGATCGTGTCGTATGAACGCGATTTACGAAAATACGCGCATTATTTAATCAACGTTGAACAAGTGCACTCATGGAATGACGTATCTCGCCTTCATATTTTGCAATTTTTAAAGTTTTTAAAAGAAGGCGGAAACTCGGCGAAAACGATCGCGCGCCATATTGCGTCCATTCGTTCGTTTCACCAATTTTTATTGCGGGAAAAAGTGACGGACAAAGACCCGACCGTTCATATCGAAACGCCGCAGCTGGAGCGGAGCTTGCCGAAAGTGTTATCGACAGCGGAAGTCGAGGCGCTGTTAGATGCGCCGAAAGTAAACACGCCGTTTGGCATTCGCGACAAGGCGATGCTCGAATTGCTGTATGCGACCGGTATGCGCGTCAGTGAAATGGTCAATTTAAACCTTTCCGACGTCCATTTGACGATGGGCTTTGTCCGCTGTTACGGAAAAGGGAATAAAGAGCGGATCATTCCAGTCGGGCGGATTGCACTTTCGGCGTTAAAAATGTACATCGAAGAAGCGAGGCCGAAACTTATCCATCCGAAAAAACGGGCGACGGATGCGCTCTTTTTGAACCATCACGGCGAGCGACTAACGCGGCAAGGGTTTTGGAAAATTTTAAAGAAGCTCGCGAAAGAAGCAAACATCGAAAAAGAACTAACCCCGCATACGTTCCGGCATTCGTTTGCGACCCATCTGCTTGAAAACGGTGCCGATTTGCGCGCTGTGCAAGAGTTGTTAGGACATGCCGATATTTCGACGACACAAATTTATACACACGTCACGAAAACGCGCTTAAAAGACGTGTATCAACAATACCACCCGCGGGCGTAGCGGGTGGTTTTTTTGGTAAGATAGGAAAGTATAAAATTTTGGACTACCACGGTCATTTGGATTGTGGTATTTTCTTTTTATGGAGAAAAACATTCTTAGAGAAATTTTCTTTGATAAACACCAACATTGGGAAGCATTCAAGAAAAAGCACGGAGCTAAAATTCGCCCAATCGTCATCAAGGAGGTCGAGAAATTTCGCGATTGTGGGGATATCAAAAAAGGATTTAAGCTTTTCGTGTGTGAGGGTTGTCATGATGTCCGAAAAGTTCCCTATCGTTGTAAAGGGCGTTTCTGCACCACCTGTTCCGTGGGAGAAAGTGAAGAGTGGAGCCGATTACTTACGGAGGACGTGCTTCAAGTGAACCATAGGCATGTCATTTTTACGATTGATGAGGGATTGCGGGATGTTTTCCTGCTTCATCGGCATTTATTAAAGGATTTGATGGATGCAGCTTCAAAATTAGTGATGGGTTTCTTTCAGAAAAAAGCCAAAGTAACTCCTGGAATCATTTCTGGACTACATACGTTTGGTTCAAGAGTGAATTTCAACCCACACGTACATATGCTAGTAACTATGGGGGGACTAACGGAAAAAGGAGAATGGAAAGCGTACGATTTTCTGCCATTTACGATGCTTCGAAAGCAGTGGCAGACAGTGGTGTTAAAATTAATTAGAAAGGGAATTTCTGAGGAAGAGAAAAAACGAATCCAGCCAAGACTTCAACAGGCGTTCACCAATAATGGGGAAGGCTTCTATGTGTATGCTCCAAAACAGAAAGGGAAAGTAAAAGAGCAACTTCGATACATTGGCCGTTATATTCGTCGACCAGCGATTGGAATCAATCGGATCGAGGCATATGACGGGCAGTTTGTGATATTTAAATACAAAGACAAAACAGACGGGAAAGAGAAAACAGAAACAGTAAGCGTGGAAGAGTTTATTTCCCGTTTAATTCGTCATATCCCTGATGAGCAATTTAAAACGATCCGCCACTACGGCATGTATTCAAGAAGAACCAAAAAATTGTGCAGGAAGGTATTAAGTGCATGGCAACGCAAGGCTAGACGCTGGATAGTGAAAGTGAAAAAGGTATTGCGTCGCCAGACGTGGCGTGAAAGAATAATCGCAAGTGGTCAAAAAGATCCTCTCGTTTGTCCGAAGTGTGAGTGTTACTATGAATACAAGGGAGAGGTCTGCCTTGAAGATGGGAAATTAGAAATAAAAGTGGCATTATGTCGAACAACAAGAGCTTATTTAGAGAGGGTGATGAACGATCTCACCGGTATCCAAACACCGCAAAAAAGGAAAGAAAAAGAAGAAAAATGTAAATCGAAACCAGTCCAAGAAACAGAGCGTCAGCTATGTTTGTTTAGTGTGTCATGAAAAAGAAGAAATTCCTTTACGTGTAGTTAGGGATTTCGATTTAATGGATAACGGTGACCCAACCACTCCCCCTATGTTTTCCTGTGAACATTGTGGGGGAGAAATGTACCCTGAATATTATAAAGGGGTACATGGCATAGAGTACAAGTTATCGGATATTCACTAAACAAAAAAGGACCGGGCTATGCCCGGTTTTTCTTATGCGCTCGGCATGGGTGCAATCTCTAGGGTGAAAGTCCCGAGCTGCGAAGGCAGAAGTAGCAGTTAGCTTAACGCAAGGGTGTCCGCGGTGACGCGGAATCTGAAGGAAGCGGGCGGCAAACTTCCGGTCTGAGGAACACGAACTTCATATAAGGCTAGGTATCATTGGATGAGTTCGCCGAACAAAACAATTTCTGCCGAAGGTGATACAGAGTAAATGAAGCAGATAGATGGAAGGAAAGATTGCACTCTTACCCGAGGAGGTCTGGTGGATACGTGAAGTACCCTTCATAACCTACTTAGCGATAAGTAGCTGAACCATCAGAAGTCAGCAGAGGTCATAGTACGAATCGGTCTAGAACGATTCGGAAGGGTCGAACAATCAAGAGAAAATAGCCCTTGGCATTCAGTCCGTCATGAGGAACACAGAAAACATAGTACCTCCTAAGAGAAAGGAAACGGTGAATCCCGTGGGGGATCTTTTGGAGGGTGGAGTGACGACTGGCATAAGAAGATCGGCTATTTACGGAAGGAAGAATAACGATGCTTTTGAATCAAATTCTTGTAAATTAGCACGTTATTTCGGAACAAAATGGCCATTTTTTTGCAAATTCAAACGGGTTTTTGCGCGTTAATCCAGCTAAAATCTGGAGTATTGTGCAAATTTCCTCCCTTCTGTTTACAGAAAAACCGTTTGGTGGCTTGACACGGAGCCTCTGCGGACATGTTTTCTAGCGAAAGGGGCGAGCACTACCCCTTGTTTCGTTAGGCAACTATATACATCCAAATTAAAATTTTAACCTCTGGTTCACGTAGCACACCCGATGCGGCGTAACACCTCATCTGGATGCTGTAAGACGTATTGTTC
>NZ_JACIDE010000036.1 GCF_014196205.1 Anoxybacteroides voinovskiense
TATATTTTTAAAAGAGCATTCCGCAATAGCTCAGCGGTAGAGCAACCGGCTGTTAACCGGTAGGTCGTAGGTTCGAATCCTACTTGCGGAGCCATGCTTCCATAGCTCAGTAGGTAGAGCACTTCCATGGTAAGGAAGAGGTCACCGGTTCAAGCCCGGTTGGAAGCTTACATTTACTACGATGGCCCGTTGGTCAAGTGGTTAAGACACCGCCCTTTCACGGCGGTAACACGGGTTCGAATCCCGTACGGGTCACTTTCTTTTTGTTCGGAGGATTAGCTCAGCTGGGAGAGCACTTGCCTTACAAGCAAGGGGTCGGCGGTTCGATCCCGTCATCCTCCACCATCATTATGAGCAAAGTTTCAGTGAATATACTAAGTGTTGCCTCGACGCATCCGGCTTCCTCGAATTAGCTGGCAGAGGAGGAGGCACATAAAGCATGTAATTAGTACGGATAGTCTAACTTAGTATGCCGGCTTAGCTCAATTGGTAGAGACGAGCGACGCATCGATGAATTTACTACGAGTTGCCTCGACGCATCCGACTTCCTTGAATTAACTAGCAGAGGAAGAGGCACATAGGGCATATAATTGGTACGAAGAGTTTAATTTAATGTGCCGGCTTAGCTCAATTGGTAGAGCAACTGACTTGTAATCAGTAGGTTGCGGGTTCAAGTCCTGCAGCCGGCACCATTTTCGATGGAGGGGTAGCGAAGCGGCCAAACGCGGCGGACTGTAAATCCGCTCCCTGTGGGTTCGGCGGTTCGAATCCGTCCCCCTCCACCATCCATATATAAGGCGAAGGAAAATGTTATTTCATTTAGTTGCGTATTGAAATAACTTTTTTATTTTTTACAGTATGATTGCTATTAGACGTGGAAGAATAACAGTCGACGATGAAATTATCTCAATTTATGTTGTGTTATTTTGTTGTCTAATCAATGCTCAATTATTTCCCGAATTTCCTGAGTAGAAATTTGTTTCTTAAGTGATTTGCGAAATATCGTCTTGCGTTGTTATTTCATGAAGTTAGTTCGGTGATGCTAATCCATGATGTTTTATCAATGGGCTATAGCCAAGCGGTAAGGCAACGGACTTTGACTCCGTGATGCGCTGGTTCGAATCCAGCTAGCCCAGCCACTTATATATAAAATGAGCCATTAGCTCAGTAACGAGCAATACTTCTTCAAATTTGCTGCGAGTTGTCCCGACGCATCTGGCATCTTGAATGTGCTAGCAGAGGAAGGGACAGGTAGAGTAAGGTTGAATAGAATTTTTTGATTGCATGAGCCATTAGCTCAGTAGGTAGAGCATCTGACTTTTAATCAGAGGGTCGGAGGTTCGAGTCCTCCATGGCTCACTGTTTGCGGAAGTAGTTCAGTGGTAGAACACCACCTTGCCAAGGTGGGGGTCGCGGGTTCGAGTCCCGTCTTCCGCTCCAATGAAATAGTTTGGGGCCTTAGCTCAGCTGGGAGAGCGCCTGCTTTGCACGCAGGAGGTCATCGGTTCGATCCCGATAGGCTCCATCGACCCTTAAATCAAACGATTTAAGGGTTTTTTTGTTTTTGATCTTTATGAAATGCGAATAAATATTCAGAAATGTGTCGAGTTGAGTCAGCCTTTGTTCTTCCGCTACAATAGAGAAAGGATAAGGGGAAGGAGAGAGACAGCATGAAGAAAATATCGATTATTGGTGTTCCGATGGATTTAGGACAAACGCGACGTGGAGTAGATATGGGGCCAAGCGCTATTCGCTATGCGGGAGTTGTCGAGAGACTTGAACGACTTCAGTATGAAATTGAAGATTTAGGCGATATTGCAATTGGCAAAGCAGAACGGATTGATGACGAAGGGGTACGGCTAAATTTACGGAATTTGAAAGCGGTTGCTGAGGCGAATGAAAAGTTAGCGCAAACAGTCGATGAGGTGATTCATAAAGGCAATTTTCCGCTTGTGCTAGGCGGCGACCATAGCATTGCTATTGGTACATTAGCGGGAGTCGCGAAACATTACAAAAACCTTGGGGTGATTTGGTACGATGCCCACGGGGATTTGAACACAGCGGAAACATCGCCTTCAGGAAATATTCACGGCATGCCGTTAGCAGCGAGCCTTGGATTAGGGCATCCTGCGTTGACGCAAATTGGCGGATATAGCCCGAAAGTAAAGCCGGAAAACATTGTACTCATCGGCGCGCGGGCGCTCGATGAAGGCGAAAAGCAGCTGATTCGGGAAAAAGGCATTAAAGTATACACCATGCATGAAATTGACCGTCTCGGCATGACAAGAGTAATGGAAGAAACGATTGCTTACTTAAAAGAGCGAACAGATGGGGTGCATTTATCGTTGGACTTAGACGGGCTTGATCCTCACGATGCCCCTGGTGTAGGAACGCCAGTTATCGGCGGACTTACGTATCGTGAGAGCCATTTGGCAATGGAAATGTTGGCGGAAGCGCAGCTAATTACTTCTGCAGAGTTTGTCGAAGTCAATCCGATTTTAGACGAGCGAAATAAAACAGCTTCTGTTGCCGTAGCATTAATGGGCTCGCTTTTTGGCGAAAAATTAGTCTAACTTTCTATCCAGCAGGCGGAAATTCGTCTGCTGTTTTTTTTGTAAACATGATAAAATAAAATGTTGAGAATGAAACTTTTCCGGCTACGAAACGTATACAATAATAGCCGCAATGAGCGGGGGTATTGTGAATTATGGACTTGTTTGTAAAGAAACGAATTAAAGCGATTCAAAAAGGCGATCAAAATGCGTATGCGGAAATTGTCGAGCTTTACAAAGAGAAAGTGTATCGAATTTGTTACCGCATGCTCGGTAATCGCCATGAGGCAGAAGACGCGGCACAAGAAGCGTTTATTCGCGCATACGTGAATATTGATACGTACAACCCAGCGATGAAGTTTTCCTCATGGCTATATCGAATTGCGACTAACTTGTCCATCGACAAATTGCGCAAAAAAAAGCCGGATGTGTATTTAGATGAAGAAGTAAGTGGAGCAGAAGGGCTGACGATGTATTCTCAACTTCCTGCAACCGATGTCTCTCCGGAAGATACGGTAGAAAGCTTAGAATTGCAAGAAACGGTGCAAAAAGCGATTGAAAAGCTTCCGGAAAAATATCGAAGCGTGATTGTGTTAAAATATATCGAAGATTTGTCGTTACAAGAAATAAGCGAGATTCTTGATTTACCGATCGGGACTGTGAAAACAAGAATTCACCGCGGCAGAGAAGCGTTACGAAAGCATTTAGGTCATTTATAAGAGGTGAAAAATATGAAGTGCCCGGATCATATCGTGCAGTGGATGCATGATTATTTAGATGGTGATATCGCTCCTAACGATGAGCAAGCGCTACGAGAACATTTGCAGCAATGTCCATCATGTTCTCATCATTTTAATAGTTTAAAAAAGACGGTGGCATTTATTCAGCACTGTTCGCATCTCGTCCCGTCCGCAGACTTTACAGCAAACGTTATGGCAAGGCTGCCGAAAGAAAAGAGAAGAATTCGTTTGGGGAGATGGTTAAAAAATCACCCGTTTATCGCAGCAGCATCATTGTTTTTCGTTTTAATGCTCGGTAGCCTATATACGACATGGAACCAAGAACAGCAATTTTCTGTTTCTACACGGGAGAACGTCGTTATCCAAGGCCACACCGTCATTGTGCCGAAAGGAAAAACAGTGGATGGCGACATTGTCGTGCGAAATGGAACGATTAAAATTGAAGGAAAAGTCAATGGTAACGTCACTGTCATCCATGGGCAAAAATATTTAGCTTCCGCTGGACAAGTAACTGGCGAAGTGGAAGAAATCAATGAAGCGTTTGATTGGATTTGGTATAATATAAAAAGCGCAGTAAAAGGTTTGCTGGAGTAAAAAGCCGTCTTTTTGGCGGCTCTTTTTCTGTATGTGATATAATAAAGGGGCTTTGTAAATAAAATATAGAGGAATTTGAGCGATAAAGGAAGTGTGAGAATGTCTTTTGGAGAGCTCCCGGTGTTGAGTTATGTAACAAAAGTCGTTGATATTCTTGTTGTCTGGTACGTTATTTATAAATTAATTATGGTCATCCGCGGAACGAAGGCGGTTCAGCTTTTAAAAGGAATCATTCTTATTATATTAGTAAGAATTGTAAGTAATTTTTTAGGGCTTAGTACACTACAATGGTTGATGGATCAAGCATTAACGTGGGGATTTTTAGCAATTATTATCATTTTCCAACCAGAACTAAGAAGAGCGCTTGAACAGCTAGGAAGGGGAAAACTGTTTTCCAGAAGTACCATTCCAGAAGAAGAAGAGCGGGCACAGATGGTAGAAGCGATTGTGAAGGCGACGGAATACATGGCCAAACGGCGTATCGGTGCTCTTATCTCTGTTGAGCGTGAAACGGGTATGGGAGACTACATTGAAACCGGAATTCCTTTGAATGCCCGCGTTTCATCCGAGTTGTTGATTAATATTTTTATTCCGAACACCCCGCTACACGACGGGGCAGTGATTATTCAAAAAAACCTTATTGCCGCAGCTGGATGTTATTTACCGTTATCGGAGAGTCCGTTTATTTCAAAAGAACTGGGAACACGTCATCGTGCAGCGTTAGGAATTAGTGAAGTGACAGACAGTGTAACAGTCATTGTATCAGAAGAAACGGGTGCGGTGTCAGTGACAAAAAACGGGGAGCTACATCGGGATTTAACTCCAGAACAATTTTCCGAACTACTGAAAAAGGAGCTAGTCCCAGCAACAAAGACGACTTCTTCATCCCGTTGGCAATGGAGGGGTAAGAAGCATGGATAAACTAGATAATTTAATGAATAACCATTGGTTTATGAAAATTTTTGCGCTGTTATTGGCGATTATGTTGTATATGTCCGTTAATATTGAAGGAAAAGAGTCGAAATCAGGGATTACGCGCAATTCGCTTGGGCAGACAGATGTGGAAACAGTGACGAATGTTCCTGTCGTTACGTATTATGATGAGCAGAATTTAGTGGTGTCGGGTGTCCCGAAAACAGTAAATGTGACGCTAGAAGGACCTGCAAGCATTTTGAAGCCGACGGCGTTGCAGCGGGATTTTGAAATATATGTTGATTTAGCAAACTTAGAGTTAGGGACATATACCGTTCCGCTGAAATATAAAAACATTTCCGATAAGCTCAAGGTGACGATTGAGCCGTCTACGGCGAAAGTAACCATTCAAGAAAAAGTGTCTCGCGATTTCTCTGTTGATGTTGATTTTATTCATAAAAATAAATTGGTTGACGGCTATTCTGTGGAAGAGCCGATTGTCAAACCTAGTGTCGTCACGATTACGGGAGCGAAAGATGTAGTAGAACGGATAGCATTAGTGAAGGCAAGAGTTGATCTAGATGGAGCTGTCGATACAGTGAAGCAAGAATCACGTGTGAGGGCGTACGATCGCGAAGGAAAATTGTTAGATGTAAACATTAACCCTTCTGTCGTCGAGGTGACGGTGCCAATTAAAAGCCCAAGCAAATCGGTTCCCCTAAAAATTAATCGGACAGGGACTTTAAAAGCAGGGCTAAGTATTGTTAAAATAGAAGCCGTTCCGAATGAAGTGACGATTTTCGGTCCGAAAGACAAAATTGACCCGATTGAGTTTATTGATGGCATTACGATTAATCTCGATGATATTACGAGCGATACGACGCTAGAAGTGCCAGTTCCGCTTCCAGAAGGGGTTAAAAGTGTTGATCCAGCGAAGGTGAAAATTCATATCGAAGTACAACAGGAAGAGACAAAAACGTTCTCGTCTTTGCCGATTCACGTTATCGGGTTGGGAGACAAATACAATGTGCAATTTTTAAATCCGAAAGACGGGAACATGGATGTCCAAGTATCCGGCGCTCCTAGTGTACTTAACAGCATTCGAGCAGACGACCTTCAGCTGTATGTGAATGCGAGTGAGTTAGGGGTCGGCGAGCACGATGTGGAAGTGGAAGTGAACGGTCCACAAAATATTACGTGGAAATTACCAAGCAATAAAGCAAAAATTCGAATTAGCGAGCGATCATGAAATAAAGGAGAGATTCGTGTAATGGGTAAGTATTTTGGTACCGATGGTGTACGCGGAGTAGCAAACAGTGAATTAACACCAGAGTTAGCGTTTAAAATCGGCCGCTGCGGCGGATATGTGCTTACGAAAGATAAAGAACGTCCGAAAGTGTTAATTGGGCGCGATACGCGCATTTCTGGTCATATGCTCGAAGGAGCGCTTGTCGCAGGATTGCTTTCGATTGGGGCGGAAGTCATGCGCCTCGGCGTCATTTCGACGCCAGGTGTGGCGTATTTAACCAAAGCGTTAGGAGCACAGGCTGGGATCATGATTTCTGCCTCACATAATCCAGTGCCAGATAACGGAATTAAATTTTTTGGACCGGACGGATTTAAACTATCGGATGAACAAGAGTTAGAAATTGAGGCATTGTTGGATAGCGAGGAAGATACGCTGCCGAGGCCAATTGGCAAAGATTTAGGGCAGGTAAACGACTACTTCGAAGGCGGACAAAAATATTTACAATATTTGAAACAGACAGTGGACGAAGATTTTTCAGGGCTGCGCATTGCGCTTGATTGTGCGCACGGGGCGACTTCTTCGTTGGCAACCCATCTTTTTGTGGATTTAGAGGCGGACGTATTAACAATGGGTGCTTCCCCGAATGGCATTAATATTAACGAAGGGGTTGGTTCAACACACCCTGAGGCGTTAGCTGCGTTTGTGAAGGAAAAAGGGGCAGACGTTGGCTTAGCGTTTGATGGGGATGGCGACCGGTTAATTGCGATTGATGAAAATGGGCAAATCATTGACGGTGACCAAATTATGTACATTTGCGCGAAATTTTTTAAAGAACATGGCCGCTTAAAACATCAGACAGTCGTTTCAACTGTCATGAGTAACCTCGGCTTCTACAAAGCGCTCGAGGCGCAAGGGATAAAAAGTGTGCAAACGGCCGTTGGTGACCGTTATGTCGTCGAAGAAATGAAAAAGAACGGCTACAATTTAGGCGGAGAGCAATCAGGGCATATTATTTTCCTTGATTACAATACGACAGGAGATGGGTTGTTGACAGCGCTACAGCTTGTCAACATTATGAAAGTAACGAAAAAGCCGCTTTCTGAGTTGGCGGGGGAAATGAAAAAATATCCACAAAAATTAGTGAATGTGAAAGTAACAGATAAACATGAAGCGATCGCAAATGAAGAGGTGCAACGTGTCATTCGCGAAGTAGAAGAAGAAATGGCTGGAAACGGTCGTATTCTCGTTCGTCCGTCTGGTACCGAACCGCTCGTTCGCGTGATGGCAGAAGCACCAACCGATGAACTTTGCGATCAATACGTTGAGCGAATTGCGTCTATTATACGTGAGCATTTTGGCGCATAATCATGTGTTCAGTAAACAATATGCATAAATGGAACGGTTCATTCCATTTATGCATATTTTGTTTATACAGGGGGGAAGCGATACACATTGACGTTTGCCTCTTTGTTGTTGTAAACTATTGTTGTTTGACATCTTACATGGAAGGAGGATAGTGGAAAACAAATTTTACAAAAGCGCCTGGACTAAGCTTTGGACGGGAAAAAAGCTTAGTTGACGAGGAGGAGGTTTATCGAGTGTTCGGCGGATGCCTCCCGGCTGAGGCGATGACAGCCGCAAGTTCTTTCTTAAAACAAAGAGGCGACTCTTTGCACAAAGGAAAGAACGTTCATCGCAATTAAACATTTAAAGGGGCAAGAGCCCCTTCTTGCCCCTATTATTAGGGAGGACTTGTTATGTGCGGAATCGTTGGTTATATTGGTGAACAACCATCAAAAGAAATTTTATTGTACGGATTAGAGAAATTAGAGTATCGTGGATATGACTCTGCAGGGATTGCGTTATTGAACGACACTGGTGTACATGTGTTTAAAGAAAAAGGACGAATTGCGGATTTGCGTGCGATTGTCGCAGAAGATGTAGACGCACCGCTTGGCATTGGTCATACACGTTGGGCGACACATGGCGTGCCAAACCGCGTGAATGCCCATCCACACCAAAGCGCATCTGGTCGCTTTACCCTTGTGCATAATGGTGTGATCGAAAACTACGAATTGTTAAAACGTGATTATTTAGCGCACGTGTCGTTTCAAAGTGATACAGATACAGAAGTCATTGTGCAGTTAATTGAAACGTTTGTAAACGACGGATTATCGGTAGAAGAAGCGTTTCGTAAGGCGCTTTCGCTATTGAAAGGTTCATATGCGATTGCTTTAATTGATGCAGAAAATGATGGTGTCATTTATGCGGCGAAAAATAAAAGCCCGCTTTTAGCCGGATTAGGCAAAGGGTTCAACGTTGTCGCAAGCGACGCATTAGCGATGTTGCAAGTGACGAGCCAATATGTTGAGTTGATGGATAAGGAAATGGTGATCGTTACAAAAGAAACAGTGACGATTAAAAAGTTAAATGGTGAAGTGGTAGAGCGCGCGCCATATGTGGCGGAATTGGATGCAAGCGATATTGAAAAAGGAACGTATCCACATTACATGTTAAAAGAGATTGACGAACAACCGCTTGTCATTCGCCGTTTAATTGAAAAATATCGCAACGAACAAGGCGAGCTAGCGATTGACGAAGAAATCGTGCAAGCAGTCAATGAAGCGGATCGCTTATATATCGTCGCCTGCGGTACGAGCTATCATGCTGGATTGGTCGGTAAACAATTAATGGAAAACTGGGCGAAAATCCCTGTCGAAGTGCATATCGCAAGCGAATTTTCTTACAACATGCCGCTTTTATCGGAAAAACCGTTATTTATTTATATTTCACAAAGCGGAGAAACAGCGGACAGCCGCGCGGTGCTTGTGCGCACGAAAGAGCTTGGTCATAAATCATTAACGATTACGAACGTACCAGGCTCGACATTATCGCGCGAAGCAGACTATACGCTTCTTCTTCATGCTGGACCAGAAATCGCAGTTGCATCAACGAAAGCATATACAGCACAAATTGCGGTGCTTGCCATGTTAGCTGCGGTAGCTGCTAAAGCGAAAGGAATGGCGCTAGATGTTGATGTGACGAAAGAGCTTGGCATTGTCGCCAATGCGATGGATACACTTTGCGATGCAAAACATGAAATGGAACAAATTGCGCGCGAGTATTTAGCGACAACACGCAACTGCTTCTTTATCGGTCGCGCGGTTGACTATTATGTCGTATTAGAAGGCGCATTAAAGCTAAAAGAAATTTCTTACATTCAAGCAGAAGGCTTTGCAGGTGGAGAATTGAAGCACGGCACAATCGCCTTAATTGAAAATGGCACACCAGTGATTGCTCTAGCGACACAAGAACATGTCAACTTAAGCATTCGCGGGAACGTAAAAGAAGTTGTCGCTCGCGGTGCCAATCCGTGCATCATCTCGATGAAAGGATTAGACATGGAGGACGACCGTTTCGTCATTCCAGCCGTTCATCCGATGCTCACACCGCTTGCGTCTGTCGTGCCATTGCAATTAATTGCTTACTATGCGGCATTACACCGTGGCTGCGACGTCGACAAACCGCGCAACCTCGCAAAAAGCGTGACGGTGGAGTAATGGATAAAGGGGTTTAGTGACAAAAAAGTGTTTAAAAAACACACGTTATGGAGTAAAATCGAATCAACTCCAAACGTGTGTTTTTTTATTTATGTCATCAGATAAATGTGGGGTGGGTTCATGTCTCGGATAATCAGCTATAAAGGTAAAAACCCAATTTTTACATAAAACTGGTTCATCACCACAACATGTACTTGACAAGTGATACGCTTGCCTGAACGAGAATGTTCAAAAATCATTGGTTTGCTGATTCTTCCTCACAAGCGTCAGTAGAGCGTGTTATAAAAAATCAAGTACAACTTGTGGTGAAGAGACATAATTTAGATAATTAATCAATTTTTTGTAAAAGGCGTTGGTAATGTTAATGATTAGGTACCTTTTGAGTAGATTAAATTATAATGAAGATTTTGACAAAGAACTAATAAGCTATTTAAAAAAAGATATAGTTAGTAGGGAGAGAATTGTATTTATTCCTACCACTCCTAAAAATATTTTACTTACCAAAAAATATGCTAATGAAATAATAAGGCTATTTGAAATAAATGAACTAGTATTCAAAGATGTAACAATTTTACATAGCGAAATTGAAACTACATTAATGGGGAACTTTATTAATAATGCAGATGTTATATTTTTGATGGGAGGAGATACATTATGCCAATATAAATTTCTAAAAGAAAATGATCTAATAGAACCTATTACAAATTTTAAGGGGGTGGTTATAGGACTAAGTGCAGGGGCCGTTAATATGTGTAAAAATGCAATTTTAACATCAGTTCAAGAGACTAAGGAAATAATAATTTTTGAAGGATTAAATTTAGTGGATTTTAGTATTGAGGTACATTTTGATAAAGATAGTTATGTACAAAAAAAAGATTTATTAAAAATTATTAGTGAGAATCAGATAGAGACTGTCTTTGGTTTATCTGACACTTCTGGAATTAGGGTATCAGATAAATCTATAGACTTCCTAGGTGAAAAAATTTACAAAGTAACCAAAAATAAAATTTTTAGATACTTGAGATAGGAATATTTTAGATAATTGATTCGTGAGGAGTATTTATAAAGTGGAAATTAAAGATTTTGAGGAATGGCTTATTGATTTTTAGGGTCTTCACCATTTTCTGTGATTTCCACTCAATCCCAGAAACATGTTAGCTGGATGAAATAGGCTCATCAGTCAGGATCCTTCTTCCGCATACAGACCACGAAGTTGGTAGAATGGAAACAGTCAAGTGCTTTCCTTGACGGGTTCCATTCTACCAACTATCATACCGATAGCGGAAGAAGGGAGCGCTTAAGCAGCCTGACTGCTTGTAGTGTTCCCTGTACACTCCAGAAATACACGCAAACGAAACCGTTCTAGATTTCGATAGCCATATGCCCGGCGTTTGATGTTTTTGATCTTGTGATTCGTCCCCTCGATTCGGGCATTGGTATATGGGCACAAAAGTAGGAAAGAATCGGCTCCTTCCACTTTTCAAGCGTGTTGGCTGCTTCCTGAAAAGAAGCAAAAGGGCTCTGTTTGGCTAACTGAATCCATTCTTCCAAGCGTTCCTTTGCTTCGTTATATCCATCGGTTCGGTAAAAATCCCGAAACAACTCTTTCAGATAATAAGCAATGGAAAGTACTGAATACTCCTCCAAGATATCGTCTAATCGAAGCCGTTGGTCCTTACGAAGCTTTTCACAGCCTTTTAAGAGAAGATATCGAGCCTTTTTCAATGGAGAAAATTCCTTTCTTGCTTGATCCAAATCCAAGGCTTGTGTCACTTTTTGAACCACATGGTACTTATCGATGACAATCGAAGCAGATGGAAATAGGGGGCGAACCGCCTTATGATAAGATTCCCACATGTCAAGAATCACCGTTTGGACCCTTTCTTTCGACAGGACATTCTGGCTCAACAAGTGGATGGCGGAGTCACATCGGCGATCGGCATGCATTCCCATGACCGATCCAGCTTTGGCATCCATCAATATGGTTTCATACTGATGTAAATTAGCAAATTATTTCAGAATCCTTTTTTCAAATTATTTCAGATGGATTCCGAAAGAATGCGCAAAATTTTTGCGGATTATCCTATATTTTTCACATTATTCCAGGATGTTTGCGCGCTCGTTCAGATGAAGATTTCCAGCGCGCCTGATGGACCGATGGAAAAGAGAAAACAGAAAAGAGGCCCATTCGGCCTCTTTCGTGCTAATATCCCATTTCCTCTGCGGCCATACGCACCACTTCTTCGTCGATGACATCCTTTTTCAGCTGATATCCGTATAATAAGCACGTCGTGGCCAACGTGTTGATCACCCGAGGCCATTCCCGCGACTGCAGGACCATCGCCTCTAACGCTGATGGAGTGAAAATCGGATGCTTCACCCCGGCCTGTTTCATCCGATGCTCGATGTAGCTCGCCACCTCTTCCTTCTCGAGTGGCCTCATCCGGCATCGCATGATGATCCGCTGGTCGAGAGGGCGGTGGTGATGGAGACGCAGCTTCCCCTGTAAATGGGGCAGTCCGACCAACATCAAGACAAAGGGGTTGGTTGAATCCATCTCAAAGTTGAACAAGATCGCGATGTCCTGTAAAAAGGCATCCTTCGCCAAATGCATCTCGTCCAAAATGAACACCGGCGTGATTCGTCGTTCATGATACAACCGCTCAATGGCCTGCTGGATTTGACGGAGGAGGTCTACCTTGCGGTATTTCGGTTCTTCCCCAACCCAAGGGCCAGCCCACGGTAAAAATCCATCACGCCTCCGGTGGATAAGGGAAAGTAGACCACATGATGCAAGGATGGATTCAATGACTCTTTCAGCGTCCGAAGGGCGAACGTCTTGCCCGCCCCCGGTTCTCCCATCAACAGCCCGATTCCCCTTGTTCGCTGCACGTACTCCAGCGCTCGCATCGCTTCTTGAAACGGCGCTCCTGGATACGCCTCAGACGGGTCGGTGTCTTTCGTAAATGGCTCTCGCGAGAGGGAATAAAACGTTTTATACATCCTGATCCCTCTCCTTCATCGAAACGGTCGCAAACGGAGACCGATGGCGCTTCACATAGGCATTGTCCTCCAAACGCACCCGAATGGCTTCTGCCACCTGCTTGCCGTCTTCGTACACATAGACGTCTCGTTCGTCATAATGGTCTTCGATCCACGCCACCCGTTCCACCTGGGGCTGAAACACCTCATGCGGCGTTTTTCCGGCCAGTGAGGCGTGAGGTTTTCGATGATACTCCTCTTCAAGCCATCTCCCAAAGCGCTCGTTCAGCTCTTCGAACGACTTCGGGGGATCCAGCTCCAACAGCGGGTAAAACCGCGTCTGTACGGTGCGGAAGAACCGTTCGATCTTCCCTTTGCTTTGCGGGTCATACGGCTGGGTGTGGATGAGCGTAATCCCCATCTCGGCGCACGCATACTGCAACACCTCGGATCGATAAATTTTCCCGTTGTCCTAGTAAATGCGCTTTGGCTTCCCGCAACGAAGCACCGCTTCCTTCGTGACGATCCGCAGCCCGTCAAACTTCTCCGAAGGGAAAAACTGCGCGTACGGCACAAACCGCGAGCAGTCATCGATATAGGCGATCCAAAACGTTTTCTGGGTTTTCCCGTTGACTCGAATCGTGGGTCCATGGGATCAGTCCCCTTGCCAAAGCTCATGGATCTGGTCATACGCAAAACGCTTTCGCTCCGGCATGGGCAAGATTTCTTTCCCGACAAGGTTGTGTTTTTTCAACAATCGGTATACAGTAAAGTAAGAGGTATGGTTTTTTAGGATTTCCCCCTGTTTGATCAGGTGTTCGTAGAACACCGTCACAGGCATGGTGGGATGTTCTTTTCTTAGGGCTAAAATATGATTCTCATCATCGGGCGACAGACGCCTTGAGTGGCCGCGGTTCGAACGGCGCTTCGGCTTTAAGGCGTCAAAGCCCCCTTTTTTGTATCGGGTGCACCAATCGAGGATCGTCTTGGCTGCGATTCGTCGAGAGGAAGGGTTTGTGGAAACATCAACAACTTCCTTTTTTGGTGTTCAATAGAAAATCAGGAAGCGATTTGATCCGCAAACGGATGCCATCCCTCTGTCCACAGGTCTTGGATGATCCAGTCCATCCCTCGTCCCTCCAAGGTCTGCATCCACCACACGGCTTGTTCGGTTCTTGATTTCCCTGCAGGGCCGACGATCCTCCACCTCCTCGCCGCCGTGTGATGCAAGCGGGAGAGATTCCGGAACCATCGTCGGCCATAAAACAAGATGACCTCCTTGGTAGGAAATACAACCGGTTGGGTCTTCGCTCCTCGTCTTGGTGTTTCAAGCCATCCTTTCACCGCTTGCCAGATGACGGACCGGGTATATTGAACATAGGGGAGGAGGAAAGAAGGCAGCACACTCACCGTTTGACGGCATTCCCGGCAGCGATACCGGGCGATCCAAAGGCGATTATTCCCCCTCTGCCGTCAAGGCATAGCGCTGGTAGTATCCGTGACGATGCAAGGGGTGAAGAGTTTGACAGTGGGGACACTGCTTCACGTGGGGGAAGTCATTCTCTTTCCCGCGATCGGCATACGTTTGGACATCCATGCCAAAGTCATGAAATTGGATCACGCTTCCTCCCCCTCTTGAAACGAATGAGAATCTTCATCCGAAATCATTCACAAAAAATTTAGCACATTCCTTCAGAAAAGGGGAGAGGCCTTTCTGAAAGAATGTGCAAAAAATGGCTCTTTTATTCCGAAATAAAGTGATAATTTACAAATCTCCCTCTTTCAAATCCTCGGCCTGTACCCAACCTTCACCAACTACCCAGAATGGGTGTTCACTAGCAGTTTTTATGACCTCTTTCCCTACATGAATTTCATAAACTGTAAATTAACACAAGATTTCTGAATCGGTCTGAAATAATTTGAAAAAGGAATTCTGAAATAATAGGCTAATTTACAATATTACCCACCAAAAAAGAAACCTTGAAAGGCACGAGCCAATCAAGGTTTTAGTATTAACTTTTCCATTCGTACCCTAAATCATGTATTTGAGCATCCTTATAAGTCAAACCTTTACTCTCTAAAAATGTGGTTAAATCCTGAAAATTTTCGAGACGTATTTTTTCATCCTTCCAACAGGCTTCACATTCGTCACAAATATAAATGATCAGATCCAAATTAGTTATTTTCGATTTGTAAACTAAACCATTACCATCACATCTTGGACAAACCACTTTTCCATTGAATATCTTCACATTCCCACCTCCAATAACTTTTTTCTTAAGGTTTAACCGGATACGCTGTAATTACTTCATTAGTACCAGGCTTTACAACCAATCTAACGGCAGTTTCACCATTAGTTCCAATAACTCTCCCCATAGGCACAATATATGCGCCAGGGTCATTCGGTAATGGTTGTCCTTTTCTTGCCCAAGCCTCATCCACAACTCCGAGAACTTTAGTTTTGTCTACGTTAAATACAGTATGGTTGGCTTTATTGAGATTAGGTTTAGTATGTGCTAATATATGGTTAACACGGTTTCCAAATTTCTTATCTGGCCCATATACCAATCCACCTGATGACGTCCAAGTTCCATCCTTGTTATAAGTTAGCTTCCCTAACTGAGAATTACCCGTACCCTTAGAACGTAAATTAACTCCTATATTATCTCCTGAAGCTGGTTTAGTAAGTCTAGGAGTCCCCTTCCTAGGTGTTGATTTTCTATGACCAGACGGCTTATAACCCCATGTTTGTGAATATCGCTTGGATTGTAATTTGCTTTTCCTCGTTTTCTTAACGGATACTGCAACGAATTTTTTCGCTTTCTTCATTTTCTTGCCGTATTTTACGGCTTTTATGCCCCATTTCACCGCTCCGGCACCTAGAATAAAGTTGCTGGCGATACTCGCTGCAGCCCCAGCTTTATGGTACCATTTTGATTTTGGACTTTTCAACGTCCGAATATCGTCACCGATCGCAATATTATACCCTTTCTTCGCGAACTTTTTCGTAGCCTTCCAGCCGCGCTGTAACCATTTCGGCAGGTGGCCATCCGGGTCAATATTGTTGACGGGGTCGCCGTCGGCATATAAATAACGGTTCAAGGAAGTCGGTTCGGTTTCCTCCCCTTCGTATTCGTCAGGAACAATAAAGCGGCCTGTCTTTGGATCGTAATCGCGCCAGCCCATTAAATACATATCGGAATCTGGATCGTACAATACACCGTATTTTCCAACATATCGATATGGGTTGGCTTCCGCAACCTCTAGGTTTCCGGTGATGCTGATCACGTTCCCCCACTCGTCATATTCGTAAGTGACAACAATGTTCCCTGCTGCATCCGTTAACGCAATAACGTCTCCCCGTACATTAAACTGATAGTAATATACTACATCTTTATATCGGAAGCTCAGTAGGTTTCCATCTGAATCCTTGTAGAAACTTGCAGTAGTTTCTTGCCCGCCCGCTATTTGTTTCGTAATAATGAAAATTTCGCCATTTGTGTCTCTATGATAATGATAGTGTGTATGGCCAACTGTTTTGGATAGACGGTTGCCATCTTGGTCGTACTCGTAAATGATATTTTTGACCACATTGCCATCTACCGTAGTGCGAATGCTGATGAGCTGGTCGTCGCTATTGTACCCGTAATCAATAACGGTTTTCTTTGTGCCTTCCACTGTGATTGCCTTCGCCAGCATTCCATTAGGGTGGAACGTATAGTCGGTTGTACGGATTAACGCCCCAGTTTGATCGTTATAATCTTTTCTTTGCTTAATCCGATTTCCTGTCATATACGTATATTCTGATTTTAGTTTCCCAGTTGTTAAATTCTCGACCTTTACAATATTACCGTTAGAATCATACGTATATTTCAACTTTGTACCGTTTGTTTCTACTGTTTCCAGATAGCCGTTTGGAGCATACGTATACTTTTTCTTAACCTGCCCCTTTTCGGTGACTTGTGCAATTTGTTCCGTATCCGTATATCCGTATTGGTAATCAATCACTGTTGCGCCGTTAATGTTAACACCCTTGATTGTAGAGACTTTCGACCCACCATTGTAAGTAAAAGCAGTTGTAATCCCCGGTGCCGTTACTTTTGCAAGCGAATCATCTACATAGTATTCATACATAATTGTATCAAAATTCGGGGTGGTGATTTCTTTTGTTCGATCGTCATTATCATACACAACGGTGGTGGTCCCAAGTGCACTTTGGAATGTCTCCGTATTATTTTTATCATCAAAGCGATTAACCGTAGTGGTTGCAGTATGGGTTATTGATTCCTGAATTAGGCGGTTATTTCCATCATACACCGATACGGTTTCACTATTAAAGTAGCCATCACCGTCTGGATCATACTCAATTGGAACTTGGACCGTTTGATCATATGTCCATGTATTGGTGACATTTCCATTGTTATCGTAATAATATCTGTTTTCCGTGATTTTTCCATCGACAATCGCTGTTTCCTTAACAACGCGCCCCAGCTCATCGTACGAATACGTAATTTCTTTTGACGTAACTGACGTTTCACTGGATTTTTCAGTTATGGTTTTCTTGTTTACCTGCCCTAAATCATCATATTGGTAATCAGTGATCTGGTATTTTGTTTCATTTTTTTCACTGTCGACAATCTTTACTATTTCCTTTTTAATTTGTCCTTCGTCGTCATACTGCCACTCTGTTTCCCCGCCGGTCGAGTCAACCTGTTTTAATTTATCTCCAACGGCATTATAAGTATAAGTAGTCTTTTTGCCCTCGGAATCCACTACTTGTAACAAGTTGCCATTCATATCATAAATGTTATAGGTAGCACCTTGTTTATCTATCGATATAGCCAAGTTTCCTACCCCGTCGTATAATGCCCACGTTTCAACCGGAGGCGAGGATGATTCTTTTGAATAAATACTTTCATTGTTTCGATTATACTGGTATTCAGTAACGACGCCTGTACCACTAATAACTTTTACTTCATTGCCTAAAGCATCGTATTTCGTTTTTTCCACAATCGAATTCGGGTTACCAGAGGCATCCGTAAAAGAAATTAGTCTGTTTAACTCGTCATAAGTGTAGAAAGTAGTACCTTTTTTATACAATGTATCCGTTACAGAATCGTATGCCCAGTCTTCTTCTTTATATTTATTGTCATTCGCATCGTAATACATAATGCGCTGATTCCCTAATGGGTCTACTGTTCTCGCCAATCTTCCCGCCTTGTCGTAAATACTTTGAGATACATGGCCGTTTCCATCTTTCTCCGCTACCTTTTGTCCAAGCTCATTGTATTCAAAGACCTCTGTAATGATTACTGTTTCCGGTGGGAGCGGTGCTTGTCCCTCATATCTTACTTTAGTTACCTGAGGATGTTTAATAAGTGTTAACCGATTCGCCTCATCATAGCTATATTCCACAACTTGATTTAATGGATTGATAACTTTGATAAGGTTTCCGTTCCGGTCATACTTATTCTCTGTCTTCTTCCCTAATCGATCAATAGACTCAATTAATTTTCTGTCTCCATCGTATTTGAAGTAAGCCGTTTGATTTAATGCATTTGTTTCCGCAGTAAGCGTCAAACTCTTCCCACCTAGTTTTGCCCCTATATCCATGTCATAATTTCTTTAGAAATCTTTATTAAAGGAGTTTTGATATGGATAA
>NZ_JACIDE010000037.1 GCF_014196205.1 Anoxybacteroides voinovskiense
CACACTCCCTGTTTCATGTATTGCTTTTGATCAGCTAACTAAATAATACCCTAAGCCTCGGCCTTCAAAAAAGGTGGGGGCTATTTGACGTTTACAGTAACCATGACAACTTGAATAGGAGTTAAAACAAATATATCAGCAAATGGTAAAGGTTGAATAGCAACCAATGCACAAACTAAAGAACTAGCATGGACAACAAGTCTGACCCGTCTCTCTTGTGAAACAGAAACATCGTCTGAAATAAGATGCAAAGTCTCCTTCAGTTTATTTGTCCAATTTTGCATAAAAACTTGTATAGACATATCAACTCTCCCTCTGATTTACAATAATAACCAAAAAAGTTTTTTACTTAAAATTAACATCACTCTTTAAACGAAACTTAAACTCTACACGTCGAGAGCTCTCTCGATCAACCGTTTTACCTTTTGTGTATTTTAAATTACTAAAAGAACGACCGTTTGCAGTAATTTGCATTCTCACTTTCTCTTTATATGGAAAAGAACCAAATTCATCACTTAATATATATTTGACCACACTAAATGCCCTTTTTTGTGAAAGTTCGAGATTGTACATATATGAACCTATATCATCCGTATGGCCTTCAACAACGATTTCTGCAATGTGGTCTCCGTAGTCTTTGTATAAAATATTGAAATATATTGGGATAAACATTTTTAGTTGTCGCCTAAACTCTGGTTTTATTTGATCACTATTTGTATCAAAAAGCAAGTCATTCTGAAACTTAATTGCACCTGTTTTCGAATCAACGTCAATCTTCAAATTCTTTTTTTGAAATTCTTGTTTTAATCCCGCAATAATTTCTTTTCGGATCCCTCGATAATACTCAAGCTCCCTCTCTTGTTTCTGGATTGTCTTCGCAGCTTGCTGAATCACTTTTTCCCTCTTTTCAGCATCTTCTTTCGCATTTACAATAATAGCCATTAAAAAAAGCAATAGCACCAGTAAAATAGTTGATAATAAATCGGTAAAAGATGGCCAAAAATCATTATCGAGTACTTGTCCTGCAATCAATCTCTTATACTTATCATTTTTCATTTTTTCCTTCACTCACCCTTACTATGCACAATCTGATTCCCTATTGATGTTAAAAACTGTTCCATTTGTCTATTCAATTTTTCAATGGATTGATATAGAGCTTGAGTAGAGAAGGTTTGTGCCTCACGATTAATTTCCGATTCACTTATAAGCGAATTCATTTGTTGACTAATAATTCGATTAGTCACTTCTACATAACGTTCAAAGTTCCTTAAACTGTCTTTTATAGCTTCTCCGAGATTATTATCCAATTTTTTAAGTAGCACTTCTAGTCTCATAACCGACGAATTCACAAAGTCTTCGATCAACACCTTCACTTCTTGTGATTGTTTACTACCTCTCTCGATGTAACCCTTCATTTCTTTGCTCATTTCTTCAGTAAAAAGAATT
The DNA here is from genome assembly GCF_014196205.1 of Anoxybacteroides voinovskiense. Taxonomy (GTDB): domain Bacteria; phylum Bacillota; class Bacilli; order Bacillales; family Anoxybacillaceae; genus Anoxybacteroides; species Anoxybacteroides voinovskiense. Next base: position 1,447 of record NZ_JACIDE010000037.1, read on the forward strand.
AATTGTTTTGACATCTGTCGTCCATTCATGTCAAATTCAATATATATATTTTTCATTTCATCAAAAAGTCGTTGTAACTTATCTGTATGATCAGAAAAGACACTCACGTAATTCGAAAATGCCTGAACATGTGATAAAAACTGATCATTGTATGCATTTTGTTTACTGACTCTCTCTTCTATCCCCTGTGACAACTGCAAGTAATGGCGGTGGTATTCCTCTTGCATACTATTAACAGAGTGAAGCTGGCCAATTAATTCAGTGAATAATTGCTGGATATGCACAACATCGTTTTTTAGCGTTTTAGACAGCAATGAAATATCTTCGAAAGTACTGGACTCAAGTGCATCCTTTAACGCGTTTGTTGAATGTTGAATATGCTCAATATATTGTTGACTTTGAAGTTGAAATGTTTTGTATAGGTCAAGAAGACGACTCTGTTCATCCATCACCAAACTATAAAAGCTCGATTGCTTTTCATAAATATGATGCAGCCTTTCCGTATACTGTTGGAAATATGAATTCAAATCATTTTTCAACTCTAACTGCATATCATGGTTATTTTGTAAATTATCTCTATATTGTTCAAAATAAACAATCATTTCTTCCTTCAACTTGTACATTGTTCTTACCACTTCAATAAATGATTCATGCATATGGCTCATTTGTTTCTGATGAGCTTCAGAAAAGTTTCGATACTCTTCTTGCATACTTGCGATGGTGGAGAATGAGTTAACCGTTAATTCATTTTGTTTTTCTAAAACGGTATGTATATTCACTAATTGATTATTCAACGTACCCATATGTCGATTATAATCATTCATAAAAATTTCCATATCACCGAACAAATAGGATAATTTTTCAATGTTCTGACTAAAATCTTCATTAAATTTGTTTAAATTAAGAGTGGATACTTCTAAAGATCGAGAGAAATGTTGAACATCAAGAAATGAGCGATTCATATCAATAACCGCACCTTTTACCTCTTGTAAGGCTTCAATAACACGTAGGTCTGCCGTTGTTCTATCTTGAGCACTCAAGTAGTTCTCGATCCTTAGCATTACCTGAACTAACAACTGCTCTCCATTATGAAATTTAGTGTAAATATTCATGAAAATGGAAAAAATAATGCCAGCGATACTTGTATAGAAGGCTGTATGTGCTCCATCGAGCACATTTATTAATGATTCGCTCATCTTTGCTGCATCTGTGTCAATTCCTCTCAAAGCAAATACAAGTCCTACAAATGTACCTAACACCCCCACTAGAATGCATATCGAACTCGCTGTCTGAACTAGCTTCAATCTTTGCACTAACTTTAACTTTCCTCCTATTTTAGAGGGTAAATGGAAGCTTGAAATATACGCCTCCAAAAAATTTTGAATATTTAAATCGTTTTTACTTAACTTTCTCTCTTCATCATATAGTTGCTTAACAGTTAAAATGAATGAATTATTTTCCACATTTCCGTCCAAATCTCTGTTCACTCGCTCTAAAAACGCATACACACTCTCATTCAAATATAGCGCTATAATCGTAATCATAGATAGTACACCTAAAGTAAATATAGTGATAATATTAATCATATCTTATCCTTCTTTCTCTATTTTTTTAAAATAATCCCATAACCCCCGAGGATCTCTCTCCTACAACTCGATACAATCCCAATAGTCAGTGATATAGTGATGCTCAGCAGAAAAATTCTCTACTATTCTCTTGGATGTGTCATTTGGGTGCACAGAAATGATTTTTACATTTTTTTGTGCATCTCTATACTTAAGCAGCACGTCGCAAAAATGATCATCTCCTGAAAGAAGCAAAATGCTATCTAACTGATGGAATTTCTCAAGCATTTTTTGAATGAGTTTTTGATCATCTATGTCATATTCCTTTCCATCAATAACTTCTTTAGCTTTATCTTTACCATTTTTCACCTCTAGAACCGTGAACCCCGACTTTTCTAAATCGTCTTTTAACACCATTAGCTGTAGCTGCACAAACTCTGTTTTTTTCTCTTCTTCATAGACAGGTAAAAAAAGCGATGCGTATTGTCCCTTAATTCTCCCTTGAGCAGATACCCCATAAATTTTTGTGAATAGGGCATGATAGTTGATTTTTAGATGATGAATCCCTCTATAAATATTAGCTACATCTAAAAACACTCCTATTTTCTGTCGCTGAAAACTATTCTCTTGGTTAGAGTAAAACCTAATAATTTCTTCAAAATCACTAAAAGACATTCCATCCTTCAAGCGATTATATAGCGCAAAAAAAGGCTTCTGATGATGGTAAATACTTAGGACACTATCAGGGCAGTAAGAATAGTAATAAGTAAAAAACGAGGTGATTAAGTTAGAGAAAGCTCGTAAATTTTGTTCCAATAATGTATAAGAGCTACCCCGATGGTGCGCAAGTAAATCGTAGCCCACAAAAAGTATGATTTTACCATCCTTATCAAATAGAAAATCATCTAAACTAATATTCTCTACATCAACAGAAATTTTCTCATCTGTAATAGCGGAAAAAAACTGAATGAGTTGTATAACCCAGTAATCGTTATTCCCCATTTGTAGAACATGAGAGTAGTCTACCGAAAGATTTCTATTACAGGGGTAAATCATCACTGGAATGTAGCTCCTCACCCCAGCTTGTTTCATTATATCGATGTAATTTTTTGCATTATTTATATACATATCTAGCTCTTTTCTATTTTTGACATGATGGCATACCTTCTCCAAACTTTGGACTTGAAGTGATATTCTTTTCAATGAATAGTCTTCATCCAATTCTGAAATAAGTCGATCCATTGCCTTAACAGGATAAAACAATCTATCATTTTCGTAGAATTCAAACAATTGATCAATAGACACGTACTCGTAATTCGGCAATGCAAAAAAACTGAACTTCTCACCACACAACATATGCATTTTGCGATGCATATTCATCGCATAGTAACAAGTAGTTGTGATGGAGTTACGAATCATCTTCTTAAAAGAAGGAAAAATCAACAAATCACTATCCATTCCAATTAATCCCCCTCCCTTTGCATTGATCATTTTCCATTCGTCATATATCCATTTGCATAATATTATTTCATGCCATCATCAAACTTGTGTATGTTCACGAAAAATTATACCAAATATCTCATAAATAATTTGTTGAATATTGTCGAATCACAACCTAATAATATTTTTTCACTATCCGAAATGAACACTGCTTGGCAACTTTCGCTCTTCTATCGCTCTTTTAGCCATCATATTCACTTCCGGTTCTTTACCCAACAAAAGCAAAAACTTAGGAGCCTGTCTCTTATCCGCTAATAAATCCATCGCTTCTCGCTCCAATTGATCGTCTGACGATAAAAGGCTATGATATTTCACTTCGATTCCTATCGTCAAATGATCCAATTCGAGCCAAACATCCATTTCGCTTCTTTCCCTTTTTGACCAAAACGTAACTTTCTCGCCGATAAACTCACCATTTTGTGTGGCTAAACCTTTTTGAAATACCGTTTGAGTAGCTGGAGAAAAAAAGACAGCACTGCTCAAAAGCGGCTGAATCCCTTTGTGAAAAGGGAGATAACGCAGCGTGCCAAACACGTTCGCTGTTAACTGATCTTCGAGACGCTCGCTGAGGTTCGAACCGTCTGACGATATTTTCCCATGTATTTCAGCTAACAAGCCTCTTTCCTCCCTTACTGATTTAACTCTGAATAATCGGCGCGTAAATAAATTTTATAGTCACTGATTTTTAAGTTGTATTCTTTCAAAAGCTTGATGACTAAATTGCGGAACCCGTTACTGCTCATTAGTGTTTCAATATACATTTTCCCTTTTATACTCACTGGTTCCCTCATGCCATCTGAACTAACAGAAAAATATTTTCTTTTCTTACCATTCATTTTGTCTAAATGTTCAAAACTCAAAAATTTTTCCTCGTCCTTTTCCATCAATATTTCACAAGTTTTAATTAGCATCTCTTTCCATGTGCTCACTTCGATACGTGGATTATCATTCATTTTAAACGCGCATGGTCGACGATGAGTATAGTCTTCATATAAAGTATGTTCTACATTCGAATCCACTAGATAATCGGAATAATTCGGCAACGCTCGTCTTTCCATTTCATTTTCTTTCACCGTAACATCCAAGTCTAATTCTTCGATAATTTGCGCAATCCTCTCTTCAATTGGAACAATTTGATCGATGAGACGGTTAAGTTCATTCCATTTTGCCAAGTTTCTTTGCTGGAATGCTGTATGGCTTTTCTTCAATATTTCCGTTAACGTATCAGCGATTGCTTCCTTTAACAATTCTAAGCTGTCCATTAAATCAATTGCTTTATTTGGAACTTCTTCTTTAATGAGCGAAATAAGTTCTTTCACGTTCATTTCTATGCCTCCGTTTGCTAAAAATCGGTACTACCTTTATAGAGTTTTCAACCGATTTCTCTCAATTCTAATCGTATTGTCTTTGCCATCAAGCATATCAGCACGTTTGCTTCCATAAATACGAAAACGTGGAGAGCCTTTCACTGCTTTCACCGATAACCTTGGTGTACCACGGGATTGCTTTTTATTTACATCCACGCATGCAACAAATTCATCCCAGTGAACAATAGCGATGATTTGGTTGCTGTCACTTATTTGCTTCTGACCGCAAACAAAAGCAAAAATTAGCATTTTATCTGTATTACCTTGATGAACATTTATAATTTCTTGTATTTCGTTGTCACTGAATGTGAAAGACCATGTGAAATCTTCGGAGCCGGATGGGGTAGTAAGATACTTCGTGTAAATAATATAACTCGCTTTATTTGTCGTAACCGTATATATTTGCCGACTGTCGTTTTCTTTTTCAAACAGCGCTGGTGCTAATCCACCATTTACTAGTGCAGAAAGCAACGCACCATAATAATAATCCGCTTTGCAAATTGTCGTCACTTTAATCCCCTCCCCTAAAATTGAGCACATTCCTCGCTTCAATTGTACGGAAAGAAGACGGAAAATGTTGTCGGATATTGTAGAAACTAACGGATAAATTTGAATATTTTTAGTAAATAGACCCTCTTACTTTAACTTTCACAGACAACTCCATTGATTCGTGAATTATCTGTATTACGGGCGCTTCACCAAAAGTTGTACTTGATTTTTTCTGAACATACCCTATTTACGCTTGCGAAGAAAAATCAGTAAATCAATGATTTTTGCACATCTTTGTACAGGAAACCGTATTGCTTGTCAAATACATGTTGTGGTGATGAACCGTATTACAGTAAAAAAGGTGTATATTGTTAAAATAATAGGAAATGATTTAAAATATAATGGCAATGCTGTTTAAACTATACAGATAGAGTAGTAACGAAAAAGTAAAAAATTTGTGGAGGGTATACATGCCTATCAAAATTTTATTAAAAGACTGGGACGGTGACTGGAAAGAAACGCTCAAAAGTGAAAACCTCAATAGTTTTTTTAGTTGTGAAATGTATATGACTATTCATAATGGTATTGAACAAATGACGATCAATATTGCAACGCTTTATGGCACAGCTTTGCTAAGTATAGCTACTGGTATTATAGATATGATCGCTAATAAAGAGAATAAACCATTCCGTATCTCCGGCTTTGGTTCTGCCTATGATTACTTTTTCATCGTGAAAGGACGCGAAATCAAAATGGAAGCTGTAAATGTTACAAATGATCATGTAGATTTCTTTCTTTTTTACGACAAAATGAAATTCGCTCATGATTTTGTAAAAGCATTGAAAAAACATTTACAGCAAATTGCGCAAGTGAACACTCGAGTTAGAGAACAAGAAACATATAAGCTTCTAGAACAAAAAATGCACGCTCTCAACGCTATGATTCAGAGTTATTAATGAGGCTGTGTCAGTCATTCGCGAGAAAATCAAGTAAGACAAATTGAACGTATTTCCTAGCTTCACTGTATTAAAGGGAAGGAAAGCATGTTGTAGAAAACGACGGATAACATTGGACAGTTTTTACTTTTTCATCACCGATCATTTTTTCACGGCGTGACAGTGGCACTGTATCCCGCATAATTAAAGGGAGCGGAATGGCTCCCTTAGTTATATAAAGTCATGTTTAAAAAAGAGGAACAGCACCATATCATTTCAACCTCTCAATTTCTTCCACAGCCAACTCCGTTAGTTCATGAATCGTCTGTACGTCGTAGCCCTTCGCGAGCATCTTTTTCGCAATATGGCGTTTTTCTTGTTGCAGGCCTTGTTGTAAGCCTTTTTCCAATCCTTCTTTCAGTCCTTCTTCCCGACTTCCGCGAATGTTCGATAGTTGGTCAAGTAGCCATTTCAACCGCATTTCGTATGCATAGCGGTTTTCTGGATCCACACTCAAACTTTGCCATTCTTCTAACGCCTCTAAAATTTCTTGTTCTGTCATCGCGATTCCCTCCAATTCGCGAACCATTTCCTCATCCACCTTTTTTGTCCGTCCATCCACCGCCGACAACATCGTCAGCCACGGCCATTCGGGTGACTGCTTCACATCCCGGCGGTATTTCTTCCATTTTACCATAAATTGTGACAAATCAAGCACATGAAATTCAAGGTGATCGCTCCAAAGAAAGTGTTCTTCATCTTCACGGATGTGGAATATCGTATGAAAGCGGTCAGTTTCGTGCGGAAAAAGTGGGTAGTTGAGGATGGCAATCATAATCGTCGGGGGAAGGGTGTCATATCGTTCTCCTTTTGATAAAGAAGACGAAAACAACCGCGCCCAGTAATACAACAGCCGTTCCGGCATGCCGTATTGCGGGATGATTTGAATTTCAACATGAATGCGCTCGCCACGATTCGTCCGAACGATGACGTCTAGCCGTCCGGTTTTTCCGTCTTCTGTTTCTTTCGTTAGCTCCGTATTTTCAAACTGCACATCGACGATTCGGTCATCTTCTTTCCGATGCAACAGCGCGTTTAAAAACGCCATCGTAATCGACTTGCGACTCGGATGCCCAAACAGCTGCTTAAACATAAAATCCATTTTCAAATCGAGGTATTGCACGAGGATCATCCTTTCGTGGAATGTAGAGGTACAATTTGATTAAAACCGGGAAATAAGGGAAATGCAAATGAAGAAAATTGAATTTTGCGGCGCTTTTTTTCACGGCAAAAGCAAAAAAGCCGAAAAGAAAGGCTCTTTTGCGAATGAAAAATAATTTTCCGATAAAAGTGGGCAATTTTTTATCTTTCTCCCTAACTAACGAACTTCGATATACTTCAGGGGCGTGACAGGCATCACGAAATTTAGTTTTTTTTGGTTTTGACAGACACGATATCACTTCAACCTCTCAATTTCTTCCACAGCCAACTCCGTTAGTTCATGAATCGTCTGTACGTCGTAGCCCTTCGCGAGCATCTTTTTCGCAATATGGCGCTTTTCTTGCTGCAGACCTTGTTGTAGTCCTTGTTGTAACCCTCGCTCTACTCCTTCTTTTAAGCCTTTTTCTAACGCTTTTTTCTCGTACGAAATGATTAACTCTAACACTTGTTCTTTTTCTTTCGTTTCCATTTCATTCACCTCGTTTCGCAATTGTTGTTCTTCTTCGTCTGACAGTTTGACATATGTTTCAAAAAAGCCGATTAATAATCGCTGCTTGGCTTCGTCTAATTCCATCCGTACGATCATGCGTAAAAACTGCTTTTTTAGTTCTACCCGTTCACTTTCAGTATACCCCATTTTGCTTAACAACGCAGCGGCGATTGGGTTGTCGTGGCGAATGTACTCACGCCAATTTTGTTTGCGCAACTCCACAGTAAGAAATCGGAATTGGAGTACATCGAAAAACGGAAATTGGAGCGTAAACGAGGAAGGCTCATGGCGAAGATAGTCGTAGCTAAATACCGCAATCGGCAACATACGCTTTCGGTATTTTTCAAACAAGCGGCTAAAGTAAATAAACATTCGTTCGGGAAACAATGGCTGCACGTAGCTTTGGTTTTCGATATGGACGATAACCAAGCCGTCTTCCCCTTTTAATTTTGTTTCCACCAGCACATCGACGCGATACTTCTCCCCCGCCGTCACATCGGTAAACAATTCCTCCGACAAAAACGACACGTGCTGAAAGTCGATATGCTCGTGCACATGTGGGAAAAAGAGGAGAAGAAACTCTTCAAAAAATGTCGTAATCAGCTCTTTAAACAACCGATCATGGTCAACCGCCATATATGCACCTCGCTTTCTGTTTTGTTGTGTATTTTTGATAAAAGTGGTGATGTTCCTGCTTTAGAAATGGAAAAGCAGAGAGAAAAACTATCACTCTCTGCTTCTACAAATCTCGGCATGCATTGTGGGGTGTGATAGGCACTGTATCAATGAGCTATAGATCCTTCATACATGTTTTGCATTAACCTCTCAATTTCTGAAAACCAACTTATTAACTCCTCTACTACCCCCATATCTTTTAAATGTTTATAAGTCATTTCAGCGGTTACTTTACTGTTTAACCAATTTTTGATTTTTTCTTCAGATGGCGGATCAACTTTTCCGAGCCGATCTTTATAGTTATTAAGTAATCTACTGATACTTTTAGGAATATCACAATCTGGATCCTCAAATCTAATACAGTTGAATACTTCCCTCGAAAGAGAAGGATATTTTTTTGTAAAATATTCAATTATAGTATCTTTGTGGATGTAATTTTCCATCTCTCTCCTTTGTGTTCTGATGATTTTTGAACCATCTTTTCGCTCATCTAGCCGTACTTGAAGTTTACTAATATCATTATTAACGTCTTTATCGATTATATGAATTTCTGGAATCCTAAAAGCTTTTAAGTAATGTTTATAAATAAATTGCTTCAAAGAGGAACTTCCACCTAATGGAAGTATAGCTATACGTTCATCTTTAAAAAGATTAACTTTGGTAACCCCTTGCTCACTAAGTATTTTACTAATATTTTGCAAAAATGATACATCGTTTTTCCCCTCTACGCATAAGAAGAGTTTCACTCTGTTATCTGGGAGTACGCCTAGTTCGTTTGCAATTTCGATTAATTCCAAATCTGACGCGCGGTCAATAACTCCATATTTTTTAGATTCAGCTGTTATATAACGAATAGAGGAAATCGGTAGAAGACCAGCGATACCAGGAACATGGCTAGTAATAATAATCTGACAGTTTTTCTGTGATAAAGCTTGTAGTGACTCTATTAACATCTTCTGATTTTTAGGATGTTGGGCAGTTTCTGGTTCTTCAATGGCATAGATAATTCCTCTCTCTGTGCCTTCTTTTCTTCTTTCTGCCTCAGCCCGGAAAAAGTTTAACAAAATTAACCTACGTACTCCACTTCCTCTTTTATTCACTGGAATACCATTCTCACTATTTAATGTTAATTTAAACAAACTAGCCCAATTTGGTTCGCTAGAAAATTCCGCAATTAATTCAGAGGCAAGTTTTTCATCCATCTCTTTCAATTTTTCTAATGTGCTTTTTGCAACACTTAATGCTGCTTTTTGAACTTCTTTTTTTATTTTCACGAGTTCTCTTTCTACTGAGCCCAAAGCTTGCTTGACAGCAATTTTCATCGGATCTTGAACTTCATGATCCCCATCCTTACTAGGGCGATCGGCTTGAAACAAAGCGTATATTGGTAAATATTCCAGTAAGTTATTCCAAATAGATTTTGCATCTTCTTTATTTAATTGAATATCTTGTAAAGCGAAATTCAAACCTTCATTCTCATCAACAGTTTTATAAATAGACTGTCTCATAGAAACATTAGAACTCATATTTACTACTTCTTTAGGTATATTCATTTGTTCTATTATTTTCTTTAACTCTTCGCGTTTCAAATGTATTAATTTATCTTTAAAATTAGTAGGATGATAAGCCCTCACATAGACATTAGGTGAGATCGTTTTAGAATTTGTATTGCATTTATAAACCTTTAAAACCTCTAAATCATTATTTTCATTTAGTAAGTACTCACTTTTCAAATTAGTAACGGCACTACTGTCCAACACTATTTCCTCTGGTAGATCGGAAAAAATACACCCAATAGTAACATCAAAATTTTCTTGATTAAAGACACAAACATCACTTTTTTCTATTTTCACTATCTCACTATTAAAAAAGATCTCTAGCGCTTCTAATATTGTAGATTTTCCAACATCATTCTTACCTATAAGCGCGGTAAAATCATCAAAGTTGATAATTGTTCTATCTTTATATGACCTAAAATTCTCTAGAATCAAAGACTTAAGTTTCATGAAATCACCGTCCCATTTTGATAGGCTACAAACCGTCATGCTTTCGCTTCATACTAAAACACTCGTCATTGGAACTCGAATATTTCAATATTTATCTGAATAAAAAGTAGCAACTCAACGTTAGTTAACCTCTATAAGTTCACTTTGAACAATAGCCGTTCTAACAATTTCATCAAATCGATTATATACATCATCTGGAATTCGCTCGATTGTAAAATCAATCTTTTGAATCATGTAATCAATTGCCTGCTCATTCTTCTGAACATCCGTCTTCAAAAACTTCGGTAAATTATCCTTTATTAGCTGTTTTACAGCTTCATCAGTAATATAACTAGAAATAACATCATCAGCAGCCTGCAGTAACTCCTTATTTACACGTTCATTTTTAAAAATGGACTCTAAAACCTCGATCGGAATAGTTAAAGGGTTATCATTTTCATGTTTATTTAGATATCCTAACTCTTTCATAAAACGCACAAGAAGTCTAAAATACACAGCGACAAATAACATCAGACAGTTTCTACGAAAATCTACTTGCTTTCTTCTTCGATTACCAGTTGGTTGCTCCGTGTTCTTCTTTCCTCTTGTAGCACCATACCCTAATTTGTTTTTTGCGTATGACATAACCGCAAAAGGAAACAGAAAATATAACGGATTTTTTGGAGTATTTTCATTAAAAATTTCCTCACTAGTACTCCCGCCAGGAGCAAGTTCACCTGATCTACTTCCTGCTGTTCCAGGTTTATAATGCATACCTGCTGCATAGGCCTGCACTACTTGTTTAACCGGTAATTTGTAGTCAAATTTGTCGGGAAATAAATATGCGTAAGATTTATTTTGATTATTAGGTCCAAAGTTATATTGGCGTTTTTTCTGCTTTCTATCTAAGAAACGTCCTGCCTTTCTTTGAATCTCATAGTTATAGCCTAAACTTCCAAACTTGACCCTCAAGTCTTGATGGAATTTATCTAGCGCAAAAAAGTCCATGGCACTTACGGTATTCTGCCGATTTGTATACTTTATAATGTCATTTACCCGATTTTTATTTTTGTCCTTAATAATTTTAACTAAGATACATCCCTGTAAATTTTTTTGCTTCTCTGGATCCTTCATATTTCTAAATCCTTCGTATATGGCGTTTGCTGTTTGACATCCGTTTACAATTTGTGGAGCATATATTGGCAGAGAGTTAGATAACGAATTTTTAAGTGAAATGTGATCGAAGTCTTCACAAATTATAGTAATACCATTATTAAAATACCAGAAATTTGTTGGTGTTTCTTGGAATGTTTTTTGAATCTCTTTGTTAATTTTTGTCCCACCAAGATAGTTTCTGATGTTCGAAAAAAATAAATATTGATGGTTATTTTTCACGAATTTCGCAAACTCCTTTAGTTCTACTTCTGCTACACATGAATCTCCGGTGACAAAGTAATTTTTCAACATAAGTTTTTTAGGAACTTTACGATACTCAGAAGGTAACTCTTGGAGTGATAATAAAATAAACTCGTTTATTTCTTTAATACCGTATACATTAAGTGAGACATTAGGATAATGATTTTCAATTCTTTCTTTTTCATAAGTTACACGAGTACCAAAATCGTCAGTTAGTTGAGCACTTGTCACATAATGAAGTTGTATCCTTTTTTCCCCATCCATTTCGTTTTCTTCATCATTTTCAACATACATTTTTAGCACATTAGAAAATTCATAAAAATCTTGTTTGTTACCGATTGTAGCGTAAGGGTTTGAAAGTAAACGTTCCATATCTGATAAAAATCCAGCAAAAGCGTCCTTATTATGTGCCGTTTTATATTTAGTTTGAATGATATGTAACGTTTGTCCGTCTTCAAACCAAGCGTCAACAGAGTTATCTCCTGCCCCAGAAAGTTCCATATCAAATTCAATCTCATCGTCTGATCGCTCAAACAAAAACTTTAAAACCCATTCTGTAAAAAGATGCCCTTTCTCTACTGGATTAGCCGCTGGGTTTTCCTCAACAAATGTTTCGATATCATGCACCAAATCTTTTTCTGTTAAAATGTTTGGAATCTCTCTTTTGTTTGACACCTCTATTCTCCTCCTCGTGCAAAAAATATCATCCTTATAATACATAAATTTCATAAAAAATCCTGTCGAACCTTGTCACAAAATTTAAAAAAAGACAGAAGTTTTATCAACCTCTGCCTTTTGCCTGTTCTGTCCTATCGGCTCATTGCTCGGAGCATGAATTCATTGACATCTTTCTCTGGGCCGATGAACTCGACGTTTGTATGGATCGCTTGGAAGTGTTTGCGGGCAAAGTCGATTTTTGCCGCTTCTTCTGGGCGGAGTGCGCCTTCCCAGTCGGTTCCTTTTGTTTCGAGGACGAAGTATAGTTTTTCTTCGCCGTCTTTGTCGACCACAAGCGCCCAGTCGGGATTGTATGCACCGATTGGCGTGTCGATTTTAAACCAATGTGGCAGTTTGACATATACTTTGACATGTTCGTCATTTTCAAATCGTTGTGCAAAACTCGCTTCGATATCCGAATCGTAGACGATATGATCGAACAACGATTTTTCACTGCGAATCGCGTTGTTGTTTAAATACGCAAGCAACTCTTCATTTTCAAACAGCTCGACGGCATAATACGCATCGTCGCCGATTTTGTAATATTTCACACCGTCTTTTAAAAGCATTTTCATTTCGCGCTGAATGACTTTTGTGACTTCTTCCATAAACTTTTGCGGATTGTTTTTAAAGTCATCAAGACGGTTACAGCCCGTCAAAATTTCAACAATCGTTTTTCGTGTCAAATTCGTACGGTTTTGCAGTTCGGTAATAATGTCTGGCAACGTATGGTGAGCGGTAACATAGTCTTCCACTCGCTCACTGACGGTTTCTAACTGTACTCCTTCGACGCGGTCGATCGCCAATTGATCTTTTCGGCTGATAATACGAATTTTTTCAATACGCGGCATGTTTTGAATGCTTGTTGTGCTTTTTTGAATGAGTTGATCGCTGTCGATTTGAACGGAGTAGACCGTCTTATATTTAATTCGCTCCCAAAGCTGGCGAAACTCTTCACCAAAAAACACTTGCTTATTTAATTGTACTCTTTTCTTTTTCGTCGCATCTTTAATCGGCAAGTGCTGCAAGTAATGGTTTATTTCATGCAAAATCGCTTGCTTCCACGGCTGAAACTCATCGCTCATTTGTAATGTATCATTATCTATCGCTTCTTTTAGCACCGGCTTTGCTTTTCCTTTACCGTCAATATATCCATGCTGCTTCAGCTCTTCGTACAACTTAGCCGATAAATCGTAGCCCATTTGCATCGGTTCCTCTGTATTTGGATCGATATACGTTAATTTGGCAAATATGTGTTTTTCGATCTTGCCAAAAGTCACGCCTGTTTCTTCTTCCATTTCTTTTTGCAAAGAAGCGACAAACTCTTCATATGACTCATTCGCCATCACTGTTAATATGTTCACACTGTCATCTTGCACTCGTTCTCCGTTTTGATTCACGGCTAAGCGCAGCCCGCGACCAATTTCTTGGCGACGTGATACGTACGTTCCCGCTGAATCTTTTAATGTACAAATTTGAAATACGTTTGGGTTGTCCCAACCTTCACGCAGAGCGGAGTGCGAGAAAATAAAGCGAAGTGGCTCGTCCAAACTTAACAACCGTTCTTTGTCTTTCATAATAAGGTTATATACATCTGTATCCGCTTCTGTATTCCCTTTCGTATCTTTTAGTCTTCCTTTTTTATCTTGCGCAAAATAGCCGTTATGCACTTTTTCAATCGGGATATCAACGTCAATATCGTTAAACAATGTACGATATTTTGGTTTTTGAATGAGTTTCTGATACTCTTCTTCAAACATCACGGCATATTTTCCTTTTATCGGGTTGCCATCTTTATCGTAGTCCCGATAGTTTGCGACTTTGTCAATGAAAAATAAACTAAGCACTTTAATGCCGCGATGGCGTAAGCGCAATTCTTTATCTAAATGCTCCTCAATCGTTTTGCGAATTTGGTATCGTTTAATCGTATCGTCATCCATATCGCCAATCACATCACCGATTCGCAAATAATGACCGTTGACTTCAATCGACTCGTTTCCCAGTGTCCAGTCAATTTGCTCAACAATATAACCGCGATATATGTCGCGCTCTCCAGAAATGTCATATAAGTCATCGCCATATTTCACTGTTTTCGTCGTTCGCTTCACTTTTCCATGCGTCTCGACATCAAGTTCAATCGTTGCTTTTCGTTCCTTCACATCTACTAGCTTGATATAAGGTACATTAAACGATGGTTCGGAGCGGACGGACATGACTTCAATTCGCTTAACAAGTTTTTGGTTGTAAGCATCGACCGCATCTAGTCGGTAAATCATATTGTATTTATCGACATGCGTTGCCGAATAACGCAACGTGCATAATGGGTTGAGTGACGCAATCGCCTCTTTTGATTTTGGCGTCGTATCGACGCTTTGCGGTTCGTCGATAATAACAATCGGGTTCGTTTCTTGAATAAATTGAATCGGCCGATACCCGTTTAAGCGATCGTTCGGACGGTGGATGACGTTTGCTTTGTCTTCTTTTTCTGGATCTTCAAAGCTTTTGCGAAAAGCATCAATATTAATAACCATCACTTGAATCGTCGTAGCGGTCGCAAAATTGCGGACGCGGTCCAATTTTTGTGAATCGTAAATGAAATATTCTAGCGGCTTGTTGTCATATAGTTCATTAAAATGATCTCTTGTTATTTGTAGCGATTTATAAACGCCTTCGCGAATGGCGACCGACGGTACAACGATGACAAACTTTGTAAAACCGTAATGTTTATTTAATTCATAAATCGTTCGCAAGTACACATACGTTTTCCCTGTTCCTGTTTCCATTTCGATCGTGAAATTCATACCGTCTAACTTCTCGCTGCGCGGCAAGCCGTTTTTCAGTTGAACGTCTTGAACGTTTTTTAAGATTTCGTCAGACGTAAGGTCTAAACGATTTCCTATCCCGAGCGCTGTTTGAATCATTCCGGCATTTGGTCCATACGAAACAGTAAAATTTGACTGGCTCAGCTCTTGTCCATTAAAAATCTGGACGACGGAATCAATTGCTTGTTTTTGGTAGGTTAAACATCCATGAAACTTTAGCTTCATTTCCTACACACTCCTTACATCATTGATTCCGTTTTTTTTCAATGTTTGAATGGCGTTTATTTTCACCGAGTCGTTCATAAAGCCCGATTCTTTAAAAATGACTTTCGGCGATAAATGTTCAGACTTATGTTTCATCATTTCATGGACAATGTCTAAATCAATGTCATCTTCTAAGTACAATAGCACCGCACCAAACCCGACGTTGTAAATCGTTTTTCCGTTGTAGTCGATTTCTTCAATCGGCGTCGTGAGCGGCAGACCGATTTTTAGTAAAATCTCGTATAACAAGTCCTCTTTTGTCCGATCTTCTTTCATATTATCCTTATAATCAAAAAGGTCTTGTTTCAAGTTTTCGAAATCTGGATCCCACGTTTTAATATTCGATGAATCGAGCGTAAACACTTTAAAACCTATATCCAAATCGTTTTTTCCTGTCTCCTGAACAATCTTCTCCCCTGCACGACGAATACGTTCTTTCCCGATTTCGCAAATGTTTTTATAACCGGCTTTATGTGCTTGAGACTTCTCATCAACTGGCTCTGGAAATTGCATCATAATGAATTTTCGGTTACTACAGTCTTCTGCATTTAATTGCATAACAGCGTGAGCAACAGTTGCAGATCCAGAGAAAAAATCAAGAATTATAGAATCCTTTTCTGAGCCAATTTTTAATAAATATTGTATTAATTCGAGTGGTTTAGGGTAGTCAAAATGGAGTGAGCCTTTAAAAGTAGACATGTATAAATCGGGAAAAAGATGTCCATACAGAAGACAGGAAGGAGCCGATGAACATGTCGAAAAAACAA
>NZ_JACIDE010000038.1 GCF_014196205.1 Anoxybacteroides voinovskiense
AGGATCAAACTCTCCATCGAAAGTTTTCTTCCAAACTCATGTTTATTCGTTCATTGAACGAGGACGCTTCGTTTTGTTCAGTTTTCAAAGAACATGTCACACTTTTGGTATTATACATACATATTGACTTCGTGTCAACTGTCTTTTTTAAAATATTAATTTATCATCAGCGACGTTTTTAAATATATCATAATCATAAGTTATTGGTCAACTGTTTTTTAAAACTTTTTGTGTTATTGATTTTACGAGGCTTCTTCGCTCGTCAAAAAGTATCTTTCCCCATGTAATCCTTAGTATATCAATGATTTCACGTCATCGAAAATGGCTCTAAAAAAATAACGTTCCTTCAATTAGGAACGACTGAAAAGCTAGGAATAGAGCGATTTCAACTGGTTTTTAATGGTTAATCAACACGCCAGATTATAGAATGTATTTTTGAATAATAACTAAAGCGAGCACACCAGGGACGCCTAAAAAACCGGATACCGATGATGTAAATAAATTAATTGGGATGTGAATGAAAGAACTACCGATGGCATTTAAAGCAAATAATAACAACGCTCCAATGATTAATTTAACCGCTCCATATCCGATAAAACGAACAGGTTTTAAAGGGGTTCCAACCAATAGCAAAATCACAATTGCCCCTAAAAAGAGTAGGATGACTACTTTTGGATCCATACAATCCGTCCTTTCTTTATTGCTTGTACTACTCTCACATTATGCATGCAACGAAAAATAAAGAACAAAAAAGAGAGCTTATTTCGCTCTCTTTAACGTAACTCGACGGCGTTTTGCCTCTCGAATAAGAAAAAAGTATTTCGCTTCTGTAATTTTTGCATCCATTAGCACATCTTCGGAAGGCTCGATACTTTTCTCAATTAACTCTTTTTGTTTTATCCATTCGTTTCTCATTGCTTCCAATTGTTCCACTAATCGTTCATCAAATTGTTTTTTTAACCGTCCTTTTCGCCGCCAAAACATGCGGACTCACCCCAATTAATTTCTATAGCTCACGCCGACCTTCTAATGCTTTTGATAATGTTACTTCGTCAGCATACTCTAAATCGCCTCCGACTGGCAAGCCGTGAGCGATTCTTGTAATTTTTATTCCCGTTGGTTTCAATAACCGCGATATATACATCGCGGTTGCTTCCCCTTCAATATTTGGGTTGGTAGCTAAAATAACCTCTTGTACCGTTTCGTCTTGCAGCCTTTTTAATAACTCTGTAATTTTAATATCCTCTGGACCAATGCCGTCCATCGGGGAAATAGCTCCGTGCAATACGTGGTATAATCCGTTATATTCTTTCATTTTTTCCATCGCGATAACATCTTTCGGGTCTTGAACAACACAAATCGTTGTTTTGTCTCGTCTTTCATCGTCACAAATGTAGCATGGATCTTTATCCGTAATATGTCCGCATACCGTACAATACGACAAATTCCGTTTCGCATTGACTAATGCCTTCGCAAAATCCAATACCGTATCTTCTTTCATCGTTAAAACAAAAAACGCCAGCCGCACTGCTGTTTTTGGACCGATTCCCGGCAATTTCATAAAGCTGTCAATCAGTTTCGATATCGGCTCCGGATAATGCATGAAAAAATCCTCCTAGAATAAGCCAGGGATGTTCAATCCTTTAGTGAACTGCCCCATTGTGTCTGCTGTTAATTCTTCCGCCTTTTTAAGCGCATCATTTGTAGCAGCTAAAATTAAATCTTGCAGCATTTCGATATCTTCCGGATCGACTACTTCTTCTTTTATTTTCACTTCTAAAATTTGTTTATGCCCGTTGGCAATGACCGTCACCATTCCACCGCCAGCTGTTCCTTCGACTGTTTTTTCTGCTAATTCTTCTTGAGCTTTTTGCATTTCTTTTTGCATTTTTTGCATTTGTTTCATCATTTTTTGCATATTTCCCATTCCGCCCATTCCGCGCATCATTTTTCATTCCTCCTAGTTATTCTTTAATTTCAAGTAATTGTTCGCCAAATAATCGCTTTGCCTCTGCAATAAGCGCGTCCTCTTCCTCTTGTTCTTTTTCGCGATGCACCCCTTTTTCGCGAATAAATTCTTCTCTTATTTTTCCCCATTCTTCATCAGGGACAGCAACCATTTCGAAACGACGATGTGTTAAATCGAATAAAATGGATTCTAAGTTTTCTTTCACGCCATTCGTGTTATCGGCAGCCATTTTGCAATGAATTTCATATTTGAATTTTAAAACAAACGCTTGCGGACTTGCTGCGACTGGCTCTGTTTCTTGCAATAACGCTGCATGAGATACTTTATTTTGTTTCTTTAGCGTATCAAGCATTTCCCCCCAATGACTTTTAATTAGCGCCAAGTCTTGGTGAGTAGCTTGTTTTAATATTTCATAAATGCGACCGACTGGTGTTTTATAGGCGTTTGTTCGGGACGGTTTTCCCGCTTTTTTTGCTGGTACAGATGCCTGCTCTTTTTCTGCTACAGAAATCCCTTGTTCTTTCAAACGTTGCACTTCTGCTTCTAGCTGCTCTATTTTTTTCACAAGCAATTCCGAGTTAGAAGATGCGTGTTCTTGTTGGCAAAGTTTAACTAGCGCTACCTCTAAAAAAATACGGGGGTGATTCGTCCATTTCATCTCTTGTTGGCTTTTGTTTAATGTTTCAATCGTTTCATAAATGGCTGGAACGGAAACGGATTGTGCCAACTGTTGAACCGCTGGATCAATAGCAATTTCTCCTTTTTGTAAATGAGGAGCGGTCTTATAGATGAGAAGATCCCGATAATAAAAAATCAAATCTTCAAGTAAACGATTCGGATCCTTCCCTTGGTTCATAAACTGTTCTACTAGCTGCAACGCCTTTGCCACATCTTTTTCGTGAATGGCTTGAACAACCGTTGCTAACATAGAGAAAGAGACGGCACCTGTCATCGCCAATACATCTTCAAGCATTACTTCCTCATTGCTAAACGAAATCGCTTGATCCAACAAGCTTAATGCATCACGCATCCCTCCATCTGCTGCTCGGGCAATTGCAAGCAACGCTTCGTCAGAGGCCTTTACTTGCTGGGCATTTAGCACCTGCCTTAACCTTGAAACAATCGCAGGAAGCTGGATTCTGCGAAAATCAAAGCGTTGGCAACGAGAAATAATCGTAGGCGGGATTTTATGCGGTTCGGTTGTTGCTAAAATAAAAATCACATGTTTCGGGGGTTCTTCTAACGTTTTTAACAAAGCGTTAAAAGCACCGATGGAAAGCATATGCACTTCATCCACGATGTATACTTTATACCGTACCGAAGTAGGAGCAAATTTCACCTTTTCCCGAATATCTCGTATTTCGTCGACCCCATTGTTCGAAGCCGCATCAATTTCCAATACATCGGGAATCGATCCGTTTGTAATCCCGATACATGCCGAACATGTATTGCACGGCTCGGATGTTGGCGCATGTTCGCAATTAACCGCTTTTGCTAAGATTTTCGCAGCGCTCGTTTTGCCTGTTCCACGCGGTCCAGAAAAAAGATACGCGTGAGATATTTTATTTTGAAGCAGGGCACTTTGCAATGTTTTCGTTACGTGTTCTTGACCGACGACATCGACAAATCGCTGTGGCCGAAACACACGATATAGCGCTTGGTACGTCACAAAAATTGCCCCCTCTTTTCTCTCATCTTATTCATTATATAATGTCTTGAGCGTTTTTCAAAATAGAAAAAAACCCACTCGATACGAGTGAGTTTTCGTATGTATTCATACCGTGCACCTTCCGTCGATTAGCTGCCCCAAGCGTTGCTCAAGCAGTTAGCTCGGCCCAGGCTCCCCCACGGCACATGGGAGTATCCGCTTACTGCTGCTTCCTTCCGGACCTGACAGGGTTCACGGAATCCCATTGCGTGGGACCCAGACGTCAACACCACTTACTTGAGACAGACCTCACAACAGACTAACCTCGGGAAGGGATTCAGTCTCGCTAGAGCGGATTGCGAGTACAGGGCACCGCTACCTCCCCACTTAGCACGGCAAATATAGTATAGCTTTTTTTTGCAAAAAAAGCAATGAACATCGCTTGTAATTTATTTGGTATCTTCGCCAACCTTTTCATTGCACTGTTTTTTCTTCAAGCGCAACTGTCGGAAAAACTCGCTTAACATGTGACCGCACTCTTCTTGCAACACACCGCTAACTACTTCTACTTGATGATTAAACCGCTTTTCCTGCAATAAGTTCATCAACGTACCGGCACATCCTCCTTTTGGGTCGCTTGCTCCAAATACGACACGTTTCACTCGTGACAAAACAATTGCTCCAGCGCACATCGGGCAAGGTTCTAGCGTCACATATAACGTCGTATCCTCTAACCGCCACGAGCCGATTCGTTGGCACGCTTGATCAATAGCAAGCACTTCGGCATGCGCAACCGCCCGCTGCATCGTTTCCCGTAAATTATGGGCGCGAGCAACCACTTCGCCATCTTTGACAATGACAGCGCCAATCGGGACTTCTCCTATTTTTTCTGCTTTTTTCGCCTCTTCAATCGCTAAACGCATATAATATTCGTCGTTCATTTGCAAACCCTCACTAAATAACAGTCATGCCGCTTTTTCCTTCATCATAAAATAAAAAGCAAAAAAGAAGCAACTAGGGAGGAAGAGGCATGCAAATTCATGTCGTACAGCGTGGACAAACGGTATTTGGCATCGCTCAAGCGTATAACACAACCCCTCAAGCAATCGTTACCGCCAATAATATCCCCAATCCAAATGCACTTGTCGTTGGTCAAGCACTTATTATTCCGATTACTGGTCGGTTTTATTGGGTACAGCCGGGAGATAGCCTTTGGACGATTGCCCGAAAATTTCAAATAACTGCTCAACAACTTGCGCAAATCAATCACATTTCTCTCCAAACACCACTTTCTGTCGGACAACGTTTATATATTCCGCCACGAAGAAAAAGAAACGCTGAGTTCAACGGATACGTAGAGCCGCGCAATTCGGTTGTCAGCCCCTCACTAGAAGCAAGCGCTCGGGATGCTGCTCCGTATTTAACGTATTTAGCGCCGTTCAGTTTTCGGATCCAACGGAACGGGGCATTGAAAGAACCTCCTCTGAACAATTTTCCTTCTATCGCCCGCGCCAATAATGTCACATTAATGATGGTGATCACAAACATTGAAAATGACCAATTTAGCGATGAACTTGGAACCATCATTTTAAATAACGAGGACATTCAAAACCGCTTTCTCCAAAACATTGTCACAACCGCTAAAAAATACGGATTCCGCGACATTCATTTCGATATGGAATATTTACGTCCAGCTGATCGCGAAGCATATAACGCTTTTTTACGAAAAGCAAAACAACGGTTCCAACAAGAAGGATGGTTAATGTCGACCGCACTGGCGCCAAAAACGAGTGCTACTCAAAAAGGACGATGGTATGAGGCACACGATTATCGTGCACACGGGCAAATTGTTGATTTTGTTGTCATTATGACATACGAATGGGGATATAGCGGCGGTCCTCCGCTCCCCGTTTCTCCTATTGGACCGGTGCGCAAAGTGTTAGAATATGCAATTACAGAAATGCCCGCTTCGAAAATTATGATGGGGCAAAATTTATATGGCTATGATTGGACGTTGCCATACGTCCCAGGGGGGAAATATGCACAAGCAATTAGCCCGCAACAAGCAATCCAACTTGCCTCCCGCTACAACGTTTCCATCGAATACGATCGAAACGCCCAAGCGCCTCATTTCCGTTATCGTGACGAAAATGGCAACGAGCATGAAGTATGGTTTGAGGATGCTCGATCCATTCAAGCAAAATTTGATTTAGTCAAAGAACTTGGGTTAAGAGGGGTAAGCTATTGGAAATTAGGATTAGACTTCCCACAAAACTGGTTGCTAATTACAGATAACTTTCACATCACAAAAAGATAAGTAACACTTGGATATTTCATCCAAGTGTTTTTTTCTTTTGTCAACTCTCCCTATCCATTCAAAATGTATGTTAAAATAAATTTTGTCTGTCTAAATGGAAACGGAAATGATTCAAAGCTAGACAGTGATTTGTTAGTGGAAAAAGGGAGGAGCATGACATGGGGATTGTACCGTTTATTGCGGTAGAGGGACCGATTGGCGTCGGGAAAACGTCGCTGTCGAAAGCAATTGCAGAACGGTTTCGTTATCATTTACTAAAAGAAATTGTCGATGAAAATCCATTTCTCGGGAAATTTTATGAAAATATCGATGAATGGAGTTTTCAAACCGAGATGTTTTTTCTTTGCAATCGGTATAAACAGCTAGAAGATATTAATCGCGATTTCATTCAAAAACAACAGCCTGTCGTCGCCGACTACCATATTCTTAAAAATTTAATTTTTGCCGAAAGAACGTTAAAGCAAGAGCAATATAAAAAATATTTAAAAATTTATGATATTCTTACAGCGGATATGCCGCAGCCGAATATGATTATTTATTTAAACGCAAGTCTTGATACGCTATTGCAACGTATTGAAATGAGGGGACGGGAAATCGAAAAAAATATTGACCCATTTTACTTACATGAGTTATCCGTAGCGTATGAACAAACGATGGAATCGTTTGAAAAAGCAAACCCTCACGTTCCAGTGCTTCGTTTCAATGGAGACAAGCTTGATTTTGTACACCGCCCATCCGACTTGCTTTATATATTGGAACAAATAGAAAATCGATTAAAAGGAGTTAACTACCATGAACTTACGTGAGAAATACGGGATTCCGCATGACGCTGTCATTACCATTGCCGGAACCGTCGGTGTCGGAAAATCCACAATGACAAAAGCACTTGCTAACGCGTTACAATTTCGCACATCTTTTGAGAAAGTCGACACAAATCCATATTTAGATAAGTTTTATGCTGACTTTGAAAGATGGAGTTTCCATTTGCAAATTTATTTTCTTGCCGAACGCTTTAAAGAGCAGAAACGAATTTTCGAATATGGTGGAGGATTTGTGCAAGACCGCTCTATTTACGAAGATACAGGGATTTTTGCTAAAATGCATTTTGAAAAAGGGACGATGACAAAAGTCGATTATGAAACGTATACAAGCTTATTCGAAGCGATGGTCATGTCCCCTTATTTTCCACACCCTGATTTGCTCATTTATTTAGAAGGGAGCTTTGAAGAGATTTTAAAACGTATTCGTGAGCGCGGACGACCAATGGAGCAACAAACACCGATAGAGTATTGGAAGGAAATGTATGAAAGATATGAGCGCTGGATCAATAGTTTTAACGCCTGCCCGGTGTTAAGGATTAACATTAGCGATTACGATATTTTAGAAAATGAACAGTCCATTGAGCCAATTGTTGAAAAAATCGCTTATATGCTCGACCAATATCGTTATTTAAAAAAATAGCCGCCTATATTTAGGCGGTTTTTTCAATAAAAAATTCGTTACAAGCCGTAACGAATCGTTTCGAGTAACAATCTCCATTTATGCGCAGTGGTGTTTCCAACTAACTAGATGGCGGAGGAGGAGGGATTCGAACCCCCGCGCGCCTCTCGACGCCTCTCGGTTTTCAAGACCGACCCCTTCAGCCAGACTTGGGTACTCCTCCGTATCGACAACATTTAATATAGCATTTCCGAATAGGTAAGTCAATATGTTATGATTGGATTTCTTACTGAAAAAAATGAGCAGGCATGGCGTTGCCTGCTCGTTTCGTTTAGCCAATCACTTCTTTATTTCCCATATAAGGACGTAACACTTTCGGAATGACGACTGTGCCATCTTCTTGCTGGTAATTTTCTAAAATAGCGGCAACCGTCCGGCCAATCGCTAATCCAGACCCGTTAAGCGTATGGACATGCTCCGGTTTTGCTTTCGGGTCGCGGCGGAAACGAATATTTGCCCGCCGTGCTTGAAACGCTTCAAAATTGCTGCAAGACGAAATTTCGCGATACGTTCCATAGCTTGGGAGCCATACTTCAATATCGTACTTTTTCGCCGCTGTAAATCCTAAGTCGCCTGTGCACATGCTCATCACACGATACGGAAGTTCTAATAGCTGCAATACTTTTTCCGCATGACTTGTCAATTTTTCTAGCTCTTCGTATGAATCCTCCGGTTTTACAAACTTCACAAGCTCTACTTTATTAAATTGATGTTGCCGAATTAATCCACGTGTATCTCGACCAGCAGATCCTGCTTCCGAACGAAAACATGCGCTATAGGCGACATAATTTAACGGCAATTGTTCCGCTGATAAAATTTCATCGCGATGTAAATTAGTAACTGGCACTTCCGCTGTTGGAATTAAGAAATAGTCTTCGCTTTCTACGCGAAACGCATCTTCTTCAAATTTCGGCAACTGCCCCGTTCCAGTCATGCTAGCACGATTGACAAGATAAGGAGGGAGCACTTCCACATATCCATGCTCTTCTACGTGGAGATCGAGCATAAAATTAATAAGCGCCCGCTCTAACCGCGCCCCAAGCCCTTTGTAAAAAACGAATCGGCTTCCTGTCACTTTAGCGGCACGTTCAAAATCGAGAATACCGAGCTGATCGGCAATGTCCCAATGCGGCTTCGGTTCAAAGGAAAACGTCCGCGGTTCCCCCCATTTGCGAATTTCCACGTTATCATTTTCTGACTCCCCGATTGGTACGGATTCATGCGGAATGTTCGGAATCGATAACAGCAGCATTTCTAACGCTTCTTCCACTTCTCGCAATTCGTCATCTAACGCTTTAATCCGATCGCCAACCTCACGCATTTCCGCAATTAAATGATCCGCGTCTTTCTTTTCCCGCTTTAACACGGCGATTTGTTGCGACACTTCATTGCGCTTATTTTTTAATTCTTCTGCCTTAGCGATTAGCTCCCGACGTTTTGTATCGAGTTCCTCAAAACGCGCAAAATCGGTTAAATCTTCTCCACGATGTTTCAGCTTTTCTTTTACTTCGGCAAAATTCGCCCGTAAAAATTTTAAATCTAACATATCCTTCTCCTCCTTCAAACGTGAATAAATAAAAACTCCCGTCCCTATATTAAGGGACGGGAGTAACCCGCGTTGCCACCCTACTTGAAGACAAATCATCTTCCGCTCTCATCGATAACGGCGTTTACCGGAAATGCTTACTAGTCGTTAAACGTTCGGCATTTCGCTCGAGGATGGATTCACAAGCGTCCTTCATCGGTTTGCACCACCCACCGACTCTCTGTCGAAGAACATTCTTGCTACTAGTTCCTCTCATCGCTTTACTTCATTTTTGATAATAATGTACTACAAGGATTAACAAGATGCAACTGTTTTATGCTTTCGACTCTTTCACCATCTGGATGAAATATTGCGTCATCCGATGGTCATCCGTCAATTCTGGATGGAACGAACAGCCTAAAAACTGTCCTTGTCTTGCTGCTACAATCCGCCCTTCGTGCTTAGCCAAAATCTCAACATCTTCGCCAACTTCTACAATGTGCGGGGCACGAATAAACACTCCAACAAAATCATCCGCAATTCCAGCAATTGATAACTCTGCTTCAAAGCTTTCACGTTGTCTTCCGAATGAATTGCGCTCGACCGTTACATCCATTACCCCAAGGTGAGGCTCTTCATAGCCTACAATGCGCTTTGCTAAAATAATTAAGCCCGCACACGTTCCAAACATCGGCTTCCCTTGTGCTGCAAATTGTTTCAATGGTTCCATAAATCCATATTTGTCCATAAGACGGCGCATCGTCGTGCTTTCGCCGCCAGGGATAATTAATCCATCAATTTCTTGCAATTGCTCCGGTTTTTTTACAACAATCGCTTCTGCGCCACACGCTTCAATAGAGCGGGCATGTTCCCGCACTGCCCCTTGTAATCCTAACACACCAATTTTCATCATCACTCTTCTCCTTCATTACCAACCACGTTCTTGCATGCGTTGTTCTGGTAATAAAGAGGAAATGTCAATTCCTTTCATTGCCCCTCCTAGTCCTTTCGATAGGTGAGCAATTAACTCATAATCTTCGTAGTGAGTAGTCGCCTCAACAATTGCACGCGCATATTTCTCAGGATTTTCGGATTTAAAAATACCTGAACCTACAAATACACCGTCTGCGCCTAAATACATCATTAACGCAGCGTCTGCCGGGGTCGCTACACCACCTGCTGCGAAGTTAACGACTGGAAGACGGCCAAGACGTTTAATTTCTAATAACACTTCAAATGGCGCCCCTAAATTTTTTGCTTCTGTCATTAACTCGTCTTCGCTCATGCTGACTACTTTACGTACTTGCGCGTTTACTTTGCGCATATGGCGAACCGCTTCGACAATATTTCCTGTTCCTGGTTCCCCTTTCGTCCGCAACATCGAAGCACCTTCCGCGATTCGGCGAGCAGCTTCTCCTAAATCACGGCAACCGCAAACAAACGGAACGGTAAATTGACGTTTGTCAATGTGGAATTCCTCATCTGCTGGAGTTAACACTTCACTCTCATCAATGTAGTCTACACCTAGCGCTTCTAACACACGCGCTTCTACGTAATGACCAATGCGCGCTTTTGCCATCACCGGAATCGAAACAGCTTTCATGACTTCTTCAATCACAGTCGGATCCGCCATGCGTGCGACGCCTCCAGCTGCACGAATATCTGCTGGAACGCGCTCAAGCGCCATAACTGCTACTGCTCCTGCTGCTTCTGCAATTTTTGCTTGTTCTGCATTGACAACGTCCATAATAACGCCGCCTTTTTGCATTTCTGCCATCCCACGTTTGACACGTTCAGTACCTGTAATCGCCACTTGTAATTCCTCCTAATTCTATTATGTAGTCGTATTTTGCTTCATTTTACGGGAAAATAGCAAAATCTACAACCAATAACCTTGATTACATTTCTTTATTTTACCTCAATTTTTTCAAAAATCACAATAAAAAAGTAGAAAGCCCCCATTTTTTCTGGGAGCTTTTGTTTAAAACCAACCTTTAACCATTTTTGCAACGCTTGTCCATACATCGCTAAATAAGCCGCCAATTCCTCTCATCATTAATACAAACCAATTCGCTTTTTCTACGCCTTTCTTCGTCACTACGTCTACTTTCACTTCATTTTTAAAGCTTGGCGCTAAATAATCGTTCAAGTCTGTCCCCGTATATTTTACCGTCATATACCCTACGGTTGTTCCTTTTTTCACAGGCGCCGTAAGTTCTTTTTTCTTCAATACATATACTGGCTTGTATTTTTTTTCTTCGCCGTTTTTCACGACAAGCGTAAGCGGTTGTTTTGTCGCGATCGCGACAGCTTTCTCTTTTCCTTTCTCTACCGGCAACGTACTATTTCCTTTTTGTGCATATCCAGCCGGATAAAGTTTTTTCAACGAATAATTACTGAACGCGTAGTCAAACAATTTTCTCGTCTGTTCAAATCGCGCATTAATGCTTGATTTTCCGTTCGTTTTCGCATTCATCACAACAGTAATAAAACGCATACCATTTCGTTCTGCTGTCCCTGTAAAACAGTATCCAGCAAATTCAGTGTAGCCTGTTTTCAGACCGTCTACCCCTTCATACGA
Source organism: Anoxybacteroides voinovskiense (assembly GCF_014196205.1). GTDB lineage: Bacteria > Bacillota > Bacilli > Bacillales > Anoxybacillaceae > Anoxybacteroides > Anoxybacteroides voinovskiense. Next base: position 11,541 of record NZ_JACIDE010000038.1, read on the forward strand.
GTAAATAAGACCTGGCAGCATCCAGTTCCAGTTATCCATTTTAATTTGGTCATCGGTACCTTCGCGAAAGATTTTTTTCGGGATGCTCGCTGTTTGCAATACTTCCGGATATTCTTTCAACAAATGATACGCTAACATCGCAACCGATCGAGCGGACATAACGTTTTCCTCGTTTTCGTTCGTCCCTTGTGGATGCAGCCCTTTTAAGTCTTGGTTGCTTAGCCCTGTCGCATTTACAAATTTATAGCCTGGAAGACCAAGTTGTTTTGCTTTGTCATTCATCATTTTAACAAAATTTTCTTCTGAACCACCGACAATTTCAGCAATCGCCACTGTCGCAGCATTAGCAGAATAAATCGCCATTGCTTCATAAAGCTCACGAACCGTATATTTTCCGTCCTTACGAAGCGGAACGTTAGACAAATCGCGATCTTGCGAAAGTCGATAGACGTAGTCGCTTGGCGTATACTGCTGATCCCACTTCACACGCTTCTCTTTAATTGCTTCAAGCAACAAATACTCCGTCATCATTTTCGTCATACTAGCAATTCCAAGTACGGTATCAATATTTTTCTCGTACAAAATCCGACCTGTTTTCGCGTCAACGAGAATTGCTGCATCTGCTTCAATATTTAATGGATCTTGCGCTGCTTTAGCATTACCAAATGGAAATACAACCGACAATAATAGGGCAACAATGAACCCCATAATGATCTGCTTCTTCCGTTTCACGTTTGTCCCTCCTCACACAACCGATATTGTAACATATCTATCGGTAAAAAAATAGACGGAGGAACATTCCTCCGTTTCAATTTCAAAACAAAAATGATGTTAAGAGAGAGAGTAGTTTGGTGCTTCTTTTGTAACTTGTACGTCATGTGGATGGCTTTCTCTTAATCCGGCGCCTGTCATGCGGATAAACTGCGTCTTTTCTCGCAATTCTTCTAAATTTCTCGTTCCACAATACCCCATTCCCGATCTCAACCCACCTACCAATTGGTAAATCGTATCGGCAAGCGGACCTTTATATGGAACACGGCCTTCGATGCCTTCTGGGACAAATTTTTTATTGTCTTCTTGGAAGTATCGGTCTTTGCTTCCCTTTTCCATCGCTGCTACCGAGCCCATGCCACGGTATACTTTAAATCGGCGTCCTTGATAAATTTCTGTTTCGCCAGGGCTTTCGGTTACGCCCGCCAACAAGCTTCCAAGCATGACCGCATGTGCTCCAGCCGCTAACGCCTTCACAATGTCGCCTGAATATTTAATTCCTCCGTCCGCAATAATCGGCACCCCGTACTTCCGTGCCTCTGTCGCACAATCATAAATAGCCGTAATTTGTGGAACACCGACCCCTGCGACAACGCGCGTCGTACAAATAGATCCCGGCCCGATTCCAACTTTAATAATAGTTGCACCTGCTTCAATTAAGTCGCGTGTCGCCTCTGCTGTCGCGACATTCCCCGCAATAATATTTAACGTTGGGTATTGCTCGCGAATTTTTCGAACCGTATCAATTACTCCCTTGGAATGGCCGTGCGCTGTGTCAACAACGATCACGTCAACATTTGCCTCAACAAGCTTTTTCACGCGCATCATTGTGTCTGCCGTAACCCCAACAGCCGCACCAACTAACAAACGCCCTTGCTTGTCCTTCGCTGAATTCGGGAATTCGATCACTTTTTCAATATCTTTAATTGTTATTAACCCTTTAAGAACACCATTTTCATCAACAAGCGGTAATTTCTCGACTTTATATTTTTGTAAAATTTTCTCTGCCTCTTCTAATGTCGTTCCGACAGGAGCAGTGATTAAATTTTCTTTCGTCATCACGTCAGAAATTTTAATGGAGTAATCTTGAATAAAGCGTAAGTCTCGGTTTGTAATAATGCCGACAAGCTTTTGTTCGATTTCATTGTTAACGATTGGAACACCAGAAATCCGGTATTTCCCCATTAAATGTTCCGCATCATACACTTGGTGCTCCGGAGTTAAGAAAAATGGATCGGTAATGACGCCCCGTTCAGAACGCTTTACTTTGTCTACTTGCTCTGCTTGTTGTTCAATCGACATATTTTTATGAATAATTCCTAATCCGCCTTGGCGAGCCATCGCAATTGCCATCTCTGCTTCTGTGACCGTATCCATTCCTGCACTAATGATTGGAATATTTAGTTGTAACGTTGGGCTTAGTTGTGTTGTAACGTCCACATCGCGAGGTAGTACTTCTGATTTAGCAGGAATAAGCAAAACGTCATCAAACGTTAACCCTTCTTTTAAAAATTTAGATTCCCACATGTTTTCTCCCCCTTATCCGGAAATATTATTAGTAGCTTAACAACTGACGAAAATACTGTCAAGAAATCGCGAAAATGTTCGACTTTTCAATCAATTTTATTTTACTTCATGATAAAGGAGGAAAAAAGATGTTGCGCTATCAAGATATTTGGGAATCGTTTACTTCTTTTCATTCCACTAGTATCGTCCAACCGTTTTTATATCGTTGTTATACAAAAATAGGGAGAGCAGACGCAAAGCAAAAAAGCTACACAAATTGTGATACGTTTCTTTATTATTTAGAGCACGGAAAAAACTTTTATTTAATCGCTCGTAATTCCCCGATTTCCATTCAACCAGTGCTTTTGTTCTATGGGATGGCTCAGCTTTTAAAAGCATGTATTCTTACTGTTGATGCAGATTATCCCGATTCATCATCCGTTTTAGCGCATGGAGTTTCTGTTAGAAAACGAAAGAAGCAACAATATGATTTTTTTACTGACGAAGTGAAAATTCAAAAACACGGATTATTTACTCATTTTTCTGAAAAAATGTTTCATGTGGAACAACTAAGCGGGGAAAAAATTCATATGAAGGTATTATTGCAACGAATAGGCGAGCTACATGAACTATTTGAAACATATTACGGCCAACCATTATCAAGGAAAATTATTTACGATCCTTTTCGTCGATCACTTTTCATTCCTAACGTCATTTTAGACGATTACCATATGACGTTTGACCGTTTTAGCAGCTATATCACTAAAGAATGGAGAGGAGTTCAAATAAGGGATGTGCATCTAGAAGAAAATTATATAAAAGCAACGTGTCGTCAGGAACTCAGTATTTTATGCGAACCGCTTATGTTAGATATAAATGATAGGGTATACCGTATCCCAACCGTCCGAGAAAAACTGTTTCAGTGGCCGGAAGTAATGGTTCATTATTTATTATTATACAACTTAAGCATGATTTCTCGGTATGAAACGGAATGGTGGGGGGAGCTACTGCATTCCTATTCGAGTGAAGCTTATCCGTTCATTCATAAATTTTTAGCGGTCACAGCAGAAAAAGGACCACGGTTGCTATATGAATATTTACATTCGCTGAGAAAGACACTCAATGATTAAGCATAAGAAATGCAAAACGATCGCCTATCAGCGAAAATCGCACAAGCACCACCGAGGGGGCTTTCGCCGCCGCAGTGTGGGGCGGAGCGCATCACACCGATGGCGCTTGGAGCTAGACATCTCTCTACCGTGGTAGCTCTCTTATCTTTCCAAAAAAAAGACTGGCTAAACATTTGTTTAGCCAGTCTTTTCTGCCTAGCAACGTCCTACTCTTGCAGGGGCGCTAGCCCCAACTACCATCGGCGCTGGAGAGCTTAACTTCCGTGTTCGGGATGGG
>NZ_JACIDE010000039.1 GCF_014196205.1 Anoxybacteroides voinovskiense
TTTTTTGCTCATCCCCCTTCTGTTCAAGGAATCCTCCCCTTGAAACATATGGAAGAGGATTTAGCTTCCTCCCACAAACATTTTACTCATACGAAGAGCGGTTCGTTTTATTGTTTCGACTGAGCCGCCTCTTCGCGCAACACGCGGCGCAAAATTTTCCCGACGTTCGTTTTCGGCAACTCTTGGCGAAACTCGACGATGCGCGGCACTTTATAGGAAGCTAAGTTTTGGCGGCAATGTTCGATCATTTCCTCAGTACTTACTGTTTGACCGTCTTTCGGCACGATGACTGCCTTCACCGTTTCTCCACGATAAGCGTCCGGAACGCCGATCACAACCGCTTCTTTTACTGCTGGATGTTCGTACAACACTTCTTCTATTTCGCGCGGATACACGTTATACCCGCTAGAGATAATCATATCTTTTTTCCGGTCAACAATCGTGACGTATCCATCTTCATCCATCGTCGCTAAATCGCCCGTATACAACCAGCCGTCGCGCAACGTAATAGCTGTTTCTTCTTGTTTGTTCCAATACCCTGTCATCACTTGTGGACCACGAATAATTAATTCACCGAGCTCCCCTGGTTTTAATTCTTCTGTGCCGGTTGCAACATCGACAATTTTATATTCTGTCATCGGCAACCCAATCCCGACCGTCCCCGGCTTTCGTTCCGCAAACGGCGGATTGCAATGCGTTACCGGTGATGCTTCAGAAAGCCCATATCCTTCTAACACAAGCGCACCTGTTTTTCGTTCAAATTCTCGCATCAACTCCACCGGCATCGGCGCACTTCCGCTATTGCACATTTTCATGCTATGAATGCCATATTGCTCAACATTCGGTGTATTTGTAATCGCGACGTACATCGTTGGAACGCCTGGAAACGATGTCGGTTTCTTCTCTTTGATTGTCTGTAACACTTCTTGCAAATCAAAGCGCGGCAATAAAATGTTCGTTGCCCCGACATAAATGGCTAAATTCATGCCCGATGTCATCGCAAATACGTGGAAAAGTGGGATAACCGTCAAATATCGCTCCGCGCCAAACTCAATCTTGTCTTTAAAAAACTCCACGCACTGCATGACGTTCGCCACTACATTTCGATGTGTGAGCATCGCCCCCTTCGAACGTCCTGTCGTGCCGCCTGTATATTGCAATACTGCCACATCATGTTCTGGATCGATCGCTACCAGTTGCACGTGACCGTCTCCTTGCGCTAAAAATGCTTCGAATGTCATATCTGGCGCGAACGATGAGGAGGACGGCTGCAGGCTAACGACAATCACTTGCTTCACCGACGTATTCGCTTGTACCGCTTTCACTCGTGGATAAAGCGCATCGTACACAACGATTGTTTCTGCCCCCGAATCTTGCAATAAGTAAGTCAATTCCCGTTCAACGAGCATTGGATTGACTTGGGTGACGATCGCACCGGCGCGCAAAATACCGTAGTAAGAAATGACGTATTGCGGACAGTTCGGCAGCATAATCGCGACGCGATCTCCTTTTTTCACGCCTTGTCTTTGTAAGCTAGAAGCAAATTTTTCGACTAAATAAGCAAGTTCACCGTAGGTAATTTCTTGATGGTAAAAAGAGATGGCGGAATGGTTGCGGTATTGCTGGGCACGTTCTTGTAAAATGTCACATAACGTTATCTTCGGAATGTCAAATTCTGTGGCAATATGGCTTGGGTAAAGTGAAAACGCTTTCTTTTTCATCCTTTCTCCTCCCCGAATTAGCAATAAGCATGTGAACCACCGTCAACGACAAGCAATGAGCCGGTCACAAAATTAGACGCATTCGATGCGAAAAACAATACAGCTCCTTTTAAATCATCCTCCCCGCCGAACCGCTTCAACGGGATATTCGCTAAAATTTGCTCTTTTCCTCGCTCAATCACCACCTTTGACATTTTCGTCGGGAAAAAGCCTGGCGCAATCGCATTGACGCAAATGCCATATTCCCCCCACTTCACCGCTAAATCTTTCGTAAACGTAATGACCGCCCCTTTACTTGTGTTATATGCAATCGTGTTCATTACATTCGGATTCGTGCCACCAAGACCGGCAACCGAAGCGATGTTAATGATTTTTCCCTCTCCTTGCTTTATCATCACTTTTCCAACTGCTTGGCTCATTAAAAACGTTCCAGTGATATTTACGTCCAACACTTTTTGCCACGCTTCAAGCGGCATGTCTTCTACTTTCGCTCCCCACGTTGCCCCGCTATTATTCACTAAAATATCAATTCTCCCAAATGTAGCCACCGTTTGTTCTACTACCGCATTCACATCATCTATATTCGTCACATCGCACGGCAATGCTAATGACTGTACACCAAGTGCCTCAAGTTTTTCTTTTACTGCTTCGCACGCGTCGAGTTTACGTGAACAGACGACGACGTTTGCACCAGCTTCCGCCAATCCGATGGCGATTTGTTCGCCAAGTCCGCGACCTCCACCAGTGACGATCGCTGTTTTTCCTGTAAGCCGAAACAATTCAAGCGCATGCATACACATCCCTCTTTCTTGTTTAAAATAAAAACGCTTCCCTTTTACTCCCTTACACTCTACGTGAACAGTGCGACTAGTTACCAACCTCCTTTATACTAACCAGTTAGTATGTAATGTAATTTCACTATACATCTACTAAATAAAATATTCAATATTTTCCGAAAAATAATTATTTAAGAAAGACACGCGCTAGTGCGCATGTCTTTCGTTGACATATCGTTTATACAGCGCTTGTGTGCCGCTATTTTCTTCGCCCATTCCAGCCAGCTGCTCGTACATTTCTTTCGCTAGTGCAAGCCCAGGAAGTTGCAAATTCATTCGCTCTGCCTCGGCTAAAGCGATTTTCATGTCTTTGATAAAATGTTTCACATAAAAACCTGGCGCGAAGTTTCCAGCGAGCATACGCGGTGCTAAATTGCTTAGCGACCAACTTCCTGCTGCTCCTTGCGAAATGCTTTCGAGCACTTTTAATGGGTCAAGGCCGGCTTTTTGCGCATAAGCAAGCGCTTCACAAACTCCAATCATATTTGTGGCAATTGCGATTTGATTACACATTTTCGTATGTTGCCCAGCACCTGCTTTTCCTTGGTAAACAATGTTTTTGCCAAGCACAGCAAAAATTGAGCGGCACGCTTGAAACGCTGTTTCGTCGCCACCGACCATTATCGTCAACGTACCGTTTTTTGCACCAACATCTCCCCCTGAAACAGGGGCATCTAGCGCGAACACTCCACGCTTTTTCGCAGTTTCGTAAATTTTTTCCGCTAATGATGGCGTCGATGTCGTCATGTCGATTAAATACGCACCAACTCGAACATTTTCGATTAAACCTGCTTCGCCAAAATACACTGCTTCGACATCGCTCGGATATCCAACCATCGTAATCGCTACATCGACTTGTTTCGCTAACGAAGCGACCGTTTCTGCCCAAACCGCTCCTTCTGCTAATAGCGACGATGCCTTTTCTTTCGTGCGCGTATAGACAACGAGTGAATATCCTGCCCGCAACAAGTTGTAGGCCATGCTTTTTCCCATCACGCCAAGGCCGATAAATCCAATGTTCACCTTCATTCCTCCTATGGAAAAGAACCTTGGCGATCCGCCAAAGTTCTAGTCTTCCGAAACGACGTTGTACTCGCGATTAAATTCCTCATCCGATTTCAAAAGATATAAAATGCCTTCAATTAAGCCAATAATGCTTGGAATCCCTGTCCACGAAAACAATAAATACAACACCCCTTGACCGAGTTTTCCGAGGTAAAACTTATGAATCCCAAGTCCCCCAAGCAAAATCGCCAACACTCCCGCCACGACTTTACTTTTCACATCCGCCACTCCCTTTCGCTATAAAGGTGGTTTATGTATATTCTACGTGGCAAGGAAGTAGTACTTTTGCTAAATCGATTTGACCATGCCACCGTCCACAAGGAACGATTGTCCAGTCATGTACGAATTTGCGTCCGACAACAAAAACGTAACGACTTTTGCAAATTCTTCTGGCGTTCCGTATCGTCCGAGCGGAATCGTGCTTTTCATGCGCGCTTCCATTTCTTCTTTTGTAATGCCAAACTTTTCAGCGTTGAGCTTGTCTAAAAATGCTACACGCTCCGTCGCGATTCGTCCTGGTGCTACTGTATTAATTAAAACGTTATATGGCGCAAATTCTTGTGCTAACGTTTTCGTCAATCCGACGATGCCGGTGCGAAACGTATTCGACAACAGCAAGCCTGGAATTGGCTCTTTAATAGAAGAAGACGCGATATTGACAATCTTTCCGCCTTTTTTCTTTAAATATGGGAGCGCTTCTCGAATAATGCGGATATAGCTTAATAAATTTAGCTCGAACGCTTTATACCATTCTTCATCAGTCATCGTTTCAAACGTGCCTGCTGGCGGTCCTCCGGCGTTATTGACAAGCAACTCAATCGTTCCGTACGTTTCGATCGTTTTTTCGATAAGATGATGAATATCTTCTTTTTTCGTAATATCTGCCGGAACATAGGCGACATTCCCTTTTTGCAAAGAGCGCAGTTCTTTTTCAACTTCTTGCAATTTTTCTGCATTGCGGCTTGTCAACATGACATTGGCGCCTTCTAAAACGAGCTGTTTCGCAATCGCTTTTCCAAGCCCTTGACTAGAGGCAACAACAAGCGCTGTTTTTCCTTCTAAACGAAGTTCCATCACTCTTCCCTACCCTTCTTCTTTTTTTTATACTCTTTCGGCATTTTTCTTTGTTTTCCTTCTATCGTAAGAAAAAACGCGCAACCCAAGGTTTGCGCGTTCCGTTTTTACACATCAAACTTTTCCACTAACTGCTGTAAATGACGGCCCATATCGCTTAATTTTTCTGCTGATTCTGTCACCGTACTTAACGCTTTTAATTGGTCGTCAGCGGACGCTGCTACTTCTTCGGCGGACGCTGCGGCTTGCTCGGCAATGGCCGAAATGTTTTGCATTGCTTCGACGACTTGGTCTTTGCTTTCGTTCATTCGTTGTACTTCATCGGTAATATTAGAAATTGACGTTGTTAATTGTTCCATCATCGTTGCAATCTTCATGAACGATTCGCCTGTGACGTGGACGGCTTGCTCTTGTTCTTCGTTCATATCTTTGGAACGTTCGACTGCTTGCATTGCTAAGTCTACTTGTTGCTGAATGGTCGCAATCGTCTGCCGGATTTGTTCTGTTGCTTGTGAAGACTGTTCGGCAAGTTTTCGAACTTCTTCTGCCACTACCGCAAATCCTTTTCCATGCTCACCTGCTCTTGCCGCTTCGATGCTAGCATTTAATGCTAATAAGTTCGTCTGTCCGGAAATCGCTGTAATTGTTTGAATGACTTCGTCAATTTTTTTCATTTTGACGACGAGATCGGTCATTACCTTTCCTACCGACTGCAGCTCGTCTTTTGCTTCATTTGATTTTTGTTGCAATTCGTTTAATTTTTCAATACCGTTATAGCTTGCATCTTTCGTGTCGTTGGACAACGCATGCATCGCGGATGCTGCTTGAGCAACTGTTTCAATTTGGTTCGAGAGCATTGCCGTCCGTTCGTTAATCGTATCTAAATCGCTCGCCTGTTCGGACATGCCTTTCGCAATATCGCCAATAGCGGTCGCCACTTGGTCGCTTGTCGTCATCGTTTCTTCTGCTACGGCGCTTAAATGGTCAGCAGACGCGGCGAGCTCGTTGACAGATTCGTGCACTTGATGAATGAGCCCCTTCATCTCCCGCACCATATGGTTAAAATGCTCGGCAAGCTGGCCGATTTCATCTTTCGCTTTCGTTTCTACTTGTACATTCAAATCTCCGTTCGCTACTTTTTCTAGTTGTTCTTGCAAATACACAATCGGCTTTACAATCGAACGCGCCATAACGTAAATAACAGCGATACCGATTAATACCGCAATAGCCGTAATAAGCAGCATTTTCATCGCAAGCGAATCGCTTACGGCAAACAAGTCTTTTTCTTTATAAACCGCACCGACTTTCCACCCTAAATTTGGAATGGTAGTGAAATAAAGCATGCGCTTTTCATTGTCTTGTGTATACTCATGCAATCCACTGTTATGCTGCATCATATATTTCACGACAGCATTATTAGACATGTTTTTCCCTTTATACTGCGGATGAACGATAGCAATACCTGTTTGGTCAAATAATATTGGATATCCATGGTAGCCAACATCCATGCTGTTTACGATTTTCGCTACAGCATCTAATGACAGATCGACCCCTACTACTCCAATTACTTGACCACCGTCGGTAATCGCTTTCGCTAATGTTACAATGTATTGCCCTGTCACTGCGTCAACATATGGGTCTGTCCAAATCACTTCATCAGGATGTTCTGTCGCTTTTTGATACCACGGACGTGACGTCGGGTCATAGCCAGCTGGTAAATCGACTTTTGGTGTCGTGTACATTTTTTTATCGGGTGTACCGACATAAATAAGCTGCGTATTTTGGTGAATCTTTAAAAAACTTTGAAACTCTCCATCAACTGACGGCCATAAATTTTCATTCTTTAACATTTGCAATACCATCGGCGACTGGCTAAATTGGCGCAAGCTATGTTCTTCGCTCACAAAGCTAGATTGAACATCTTTCACCAATTGCTTAACAAGCGCATTCCCACGATTGCTGACATCATTGCGAATTATGTTTTTCGTTTCAACAACGCCGACAATTTGTGTCGCCGCTAATGAACCAATCATTAATAATGCCATTAAGACGATGAGCTTCGTACGTAATGTTTTGAACACTGGTTCGTTCTCTCCTTTGTCAAAATATATCGTATATTGTCGAACGGTTATTTCCATTATAAAGCCCTTTCTAGCAATCGTCTATAGGAGTACATTCTTAAATAAGAAAAAGAAACTGGAAAACACATTTTTCTTGCATCGTTTGAACGTATTCATATATGATGAAAAATTAATAGCTTATTTCCAAGGGGTGGGATTATGTATCGAAAAGAAATATACGTTTTTCACGGAGATATGGCAAAAAAAGCAATCATTCGTAACTATACCGCTAGTGATTTCCCCGCGCTCATCCGCGTTCAACAAGAAAGTTTTCCGCCACCGTTTCCTTCCGAGCTATGGTGGAACGAAGAACAATTAACAAATCATGTGACTTTATTTCCAGAGGGGGCGCTTTGCGCCGAAATAGATGGCCGCATCGTCGGTTCGATGACCGGCTTGCTTGTCGATTTTGACCAAACACACCCTTCTCATACGTGGGAGGAAATGACAGACGGCGGCTATATCCGCAACCATCGACCGGACGGCAATACGTTATATGTCGTTGATATTTGTGTTTCTCCTAGCTATCGAAAATTTGGGCTTGGCAAATGGTTAATGCAATCGATGTACGAAGTCGTCGTCCGCTTAAACGTTGACCGACTGCTTGGCGGTGGAAGAATGCCAAGATATCATCGCTACGCAAAAGAGATGTCTGCGCAACAATACGTGGAACACGTCCTATCCGGGAAGCTAAAAGATCCTGTGATTACGTTTTTGCTTCGTTGTGGCCGCCTGCCAATTGCCCTTGTTGAAAACTATTTAGAAGATGAAGAGTCGTGCAATTACGCCGTATTAATGGAATGGAAAAATCCTTTTAAATAAATTGGCAGGGATTACGCTATTTGTCGCGAATAAAACAAAATATAAACGAAATGCGCGAAAGAAGGTTGACTGCTGTGCAGTTTATTTCTTACGATAATCCGTTAGCTCCATTGCTTATTCGCAACCATCTGTTTTCTTTTCTTCCGACAACAACAGAACAAATTGTCCTTTTATGTATCGGAAGCAACCGAATTAACGGCGATAGTTTAGGGCCGTTTGTCGGAACGTTGTTGACAGGGCTTTACCCAAATCATTTAACCGTCATCGGCACATTAAAAGAACCGCTCGATGCGACGAACTTAGGAGCAACCATTCACCAGCTTACCATCTCACCGTCGACGTGCGTCGTAGCGATTGACAGCGTCGTCGGCATGCAGCCGTATGTCCATTCAATCGCCATTCGGTCTGGACCACTAAAAGCAGGGTCAGCTTTAAACAAACGATTTCCTGCTGTCGGCGATGTAAGCATTATGGGAGTAATGCTAGAAGAAAAGAAGGAGCTACATGAATTGCCATACACAAATTTACATGTCGTCTATCAAATGGCGCGTGCCATCGCCACCGGCATTTCGTTAACCGTTCGCCAACGGTTTAGTTACCATACAACATCCCCTGTGCTTACGTAAACGGGTAAAGCGGTGAAAATCCACCGCTTTACCTTTATTCGATATGGAACGTTTGCTTCACAAAAGCAACGACTTCTTCAGCTGTATTCATCGATAAAATCGTTTCTTTCAAACTAGCAGTTTCTTCTTTCGATAATTTTTTCAATTGCGAACGAGCACGCAACACAGAAGTAGCGCTCATGCTGAACTCATCTAATCCTAAGCCGAGCAAAATCGGAATTGCTAGCTCTTCGCCTGCCATCTCCCCGCACATGCCTGCCCATTTTCCTTCTTTATGCGCTGCATCGATGACGTTTGCAATCAATCGCAAAATAGCTGGGTTGTATGGCTGATAAAGGTACGATACTCGTTCGTTCATCCGGTCTGCCGCCATCGTATATTGAATTAAATCGTTCGTTCCGATGCTGAAGAAATCCACTTCTTTTGCGAATTGGTCAGCAAGCACTGCTGCCGCTGGGATTTCGACCATCATCCCAACTTCAAATTCCGCTACTGGCACACCTGCCTGTACTAATTTTTCTTTTTCTTCTAAAAGAACCGCTTTTGCTTGCCGGAACTCATCGACTGTTGCAATCATCGGAAACATAATTTTTAAGTTGCCATATACGCTCGCGCGCAGCAATGCCCGTAGTTGCGTGCGGAACATTTCTTGCATTTCTAAACATAGGCGAATTGCCCGGAACCCTAAAAATGGATTCATTTCTTTTGGAAGCTCTAAATACGGCAGTTCTTTGTCGCCGCCAATATCGAGCGTACGGACGACAACTGGCTTTCCTTCCATCCGCTCCAATACCGTTTTATAGGCAACAAATTGTTCTTCCTCTGTCGGCAATTCCGAACGGCCCATGTACAAAAACTCTGTTCGGTACAATCCAATGCCTTCTGCGCCATTCGCTAGCACACCTTTTACGTCATCAGGCGTTCCGATGTTTGCGGCTAATTCAACATGGTAGCCATCGCTTGTCACGGTCGGTTCATGGACTAATTTTGCCCATTCTGCTTTTTGTGCCTCAAAACGAGCGCGTTTTTCGTTATATTGCGCCAATTCCTCTTCCGACGGATTAACGACTACGCGACCGTCTAAGCCATCAACAATGATGAGATCACCATTTTCGATTTCTGCCGTCACTACTTTCGTTCCGACAACAGCTGGAATTTCAAGTGAGCGCGCCATAATCGCTGAGTGAGACGTGCGCCCACCAATGTCGGTCGTAAATCCTTTTACGTATTGCCGGTTTAGCTGAGCAGTGTCTGACGGTGTTAAATCTTCGGCAATAATCACAACCTCTTCAGAAATAAGGCTTGGATTAGACATCGTCACTCCAAGTAAATGTGCAAGCACTCGCTTCGTTACGTCACGAATGTCAGCAGCGCGTTCTTTCATATATTCGTTATCCATCGCTTCAAACATCGCCACAAACATCGATGCCACTTCGTCCAACGCATATTCTGCATTCACTTGTTCTAAAGAGATTTTCTCTTTAATCGGATTCAATAGTTCCGGATCGCTTAAGACGAGAAGATGCGCCGAGAAAATCGCCGCCTTATCTTCGCCTAACGTTTGCAGCGCATGGTTTTTAATTTGTTCCAATTCCGTTTTCGCTTTTGCAACTGCCTCGTCAAAGCGTGCAATTTCCGCTTCGACATCTGTCACTGTCTTTTTTTCCACAACGAGATGAGGGGTTTCCAAGCGGTACGCCTTGGCAATGGCGATCCCGCTCGATGCAGCAATACCTTGAATATGTTTTGACATTATTGTGCAAGTCCTTCTTTTGCCAATGTTTCCGTTAACGCTGCCATCGCTTCTGCTGCATCTGCACCCTCTGCCGTAATTTTAATTTGCGCTCCCTTCGGAACACCTAAAGACATGACACCCATAATCGATTTTAAGTTCACTTTTTTGCCGTTGTACTCTAAATGAATATCGCTATTAAATTTGCTTGCTGCTTGTACAAGCAACGTCGCCGGACGGGCATGAATTCCAGAGTCAGCAGTAACTGTAAATACTTTCTCAGCCATGGTCATCAATCTCCTTTTCAATATGGTTTGTTGTCATCATAACAAACATTTATGTTCCATTCAATGGAAAAGTCACATAGAGAAACGAAACGTTTCTCTATGTGTGTGCCATTAACCGATTGTAACGATATTGTCTTCGCCTTTTGTTACCGTGCCTTGTTTTTCAATGTTGACTGCTTCGTTTGCTTTTAAGTTAGTAAAAATAATCGGCGTAATGACAGAAGGCGCATTGTTTTTCACATAGTCTAAATCTACTTTTAACAACGGCTGGCCTTTTTTCACTTCATCGCCTTGAGAAACGAGTGCTTCAAAGCCTTTTCCGTTCAATTTCACCGTATCGATCCCAAAGTGAATTAAAACTTCTCTTCCGTTTTTCGATTGAATACCGATTGCGTGTTTTGTTGGGAATACGTTCACAATCGTTCCGTCAACCGGAGAAACAACTGTTCCGTCGGTCGGCATAATTGCAAAACCGTCTCCCATCATTTTTTGCGAAAACACTTGATCTGGCACTTCTGAAAGCGGCAATACTTCTCCTGTTAATGGAGCTGCTACTTTTTCTATTCCAGTGCTTACAGCTGTTGTTTTTACTTCTTCTTTCGCCCGCGCTGGCACGCGACCTTCCATAATGTCTTTTATTTGGCTCTTTAACGTATCAGACTTCGGTCCGAAAATCGCTTGTACGTTGTTGCCAACTTCAAGAACCCCTGCTGCACCTAACGCTTTGAGACGGTCTTTATCGACATGTTGAATGTCGTTCACCGATACGCGTAGGCGAGTGATGCACGCATCTAAATGCGCGATGTTTTCTTTTCCACCAAGTGCCGCTAAAATTTCGTATGGTAATTCATCTGCCCCTGCTGTCGCAGTTGCCGTTGTTTCTTCCGCTTTTTCACGACCAGGAGTTGCTAAATCCCATTTACGAATTGCAAAGCGGAACCCGAAATAGTAAATCACTGCAAACACTAACCCAACTGGAATAACGAGCCACCAAGCCGTACGGTTTGGCAACACCCCGAACAATAGGTAGTCAATGACCCCACCAGAGAACGTCATCCCGATTTTCACGTTCAAGAGGTGCATCAACATAAAGGATAGTCCAGCAAAAATCGTATGGATGGCAAACAATGCTGGCGCAACGAATAAAAACGAGAACTCAATTGGTTCTGTAATCCCTGTTAAGAACGATGTTAATGCGGCAGAAGCCATAATACCTGCGACTACTTTTTTGTTCTCTGGGCGCGCTTCATGGTAAATCGCAAGCGCAGCGGCCGGAAGCCCGAACATCATGAACGGGAATTTTCCTGTCATAAATGTTCCCGCTGTTAACGGCACTCCGTCTTTTAACTGAGCAAAGAAGATTTTTTGGTCACCATGAACCACTTCCCCAGCTTTATTGACATACTCCCCAAACTCAAACCAGAACGGTGCGTAGAAAATATGGTGCAATCCGAACGGAATTAATGCACGCTCAATGACCCCGAAAACAAATGCAGCTAACGGCTTGTTTGCATCGATCATATTATGTGAGAATGCATTTAGCCCGTGTTGAATCGGTGGCCATACCCATGTCATCACAATCCCAAGCACAACAGCAGATGCCGCAGTTACAATCGGTACGAAACGTTTACCAGCGAAAAATCCTAAATATTGTGGGAGTTCAATTTTATAATATTTATTGTACATATACGCTGCCATAATCCCGACGATAATCCCGCCGAAGACACCTGTTTGCAACGTTGGAATGCCTAACACATTGGCAAATGATGGGTCTTTCCCGATTTGATCGGCGGTTACTCCTAATACAACACTCATCGTGATGTTCATAATTAAATAACCGATAATAGCTGCTAGTCCGGCAACCCCTTCACCACCAGCTAAACCAATCGCAACCCCTACAGCAAAGAGAAGCGAAAGGTTAGAGAACACAACTCCCCCTGCTTGTTCCATTACTTTTGCAATCATCACAACCCAAGCTGCTTTTAACGCCGGAAGCTTGTCCGTTAACGCTGGGTTTTGCAACGCGTTACCAAATGCAAGCAAAATACCGGCTGCCGGCAAAATCGCAACAGGAAGCATAAGCGCTTTACCGACTTTTTGCAATGTGCCAAACGCTTTTTTCATCGTTACTCCTCCTTTGGTTATAAGCTTTGCAACAAACGTTTTTTCATACGTTTTCCAAAATCGTCGGACGTCCGACAATTGTAAGCATTTGCAAAGCATGGAAAAACAAAAGGCATGAGCAAAAGAAGAAGACAATAGAACGCTTACAATAAAAAGGAAACTTCCTTATTATTGTTTGTCCTACCGTTCCTTCTTTACTCATGCCTGATCGAATCAGTAACACGTAAAGATGAAACCATTATCCATTTTTTTTTGCAAGCCTTTGCAAATGCATCGTTAAATAAACTGCTTCTGCCTCATCTACCGGCAGTTGCAACGTTTGTTGCATCACTTTTACTAGCTTCCATGCAACATTATAGCATAGCGGATATTCTTCTTTCAATACTTTTAGCAATTTTTTTGGTTCTTCGACACGTTCTCCGTTTTTCACCCGTTCAATCGCGTAACGCAAGTGGCGGATAAACCGTAAGTAGTGAATGCTGTCGCGATCGATCGTAATGTCAAGCTGCTCTTCGACGATAGCAACAAGTTTCGCAATTAGCTGCGAATGTTGATTCACTTCAGCAAGGCTTTGCCGTGAAATGCCGCTATGAATATGTAGCGCAATAAACCCTGCTTCCCCTTCCGGCAATTGGACGTGCAGTTTTTCATTAATCATGTCAACGACTTCTTGAGCAATTTGGTATTCTAACGGATATAAGCTTTTCGTTTCAAGCAAAAATGGATTTTTTAAATCAAGGCCTTGCTCCATTCGCTTTATCGTAAACGAAATATGGTCAGTTAACGCAACATGGATATGTTCATTAAGCGGTGCGTTTACACGTTTTTTAATATGCTGCATAATTTCGTTCATGACCCCAATGAACTCTTCATCAAGCTCTGGCAGCAACTTCTTATATTGTTCTTGTTCTCGTTCGTTTTTTAAAATAAACCATTTTTCTACCGCGCTTTGTTCGATAACGTCCCCTTTTTTCTTGCCAAATCCGATTCCTTTTCCGAGCAACACGACTTCGTCGTACTCGGGGTGTGAGGCAATTAAAACGTTATTGTTTAGCACTTTTTCGACGCGAAAGGACTTGCTCACAAAGCCCAACTCCTTTAATTTAAACGTTTGCAATACTATCATCTTACGCAACCATTTCTTGTTCGTCAATGACGAAAAACGTACAAACTTGATGCATATATTTTTTTGTTTTCCTGATTATACTATGTACAAGTCACGTAAAAGGAGGAAAGAGAATGGCGAAAAAAGGAAGGCAAAACAAAGTAAGCGAAGAAGTTGCAAATCCTACTGTATCGAAAGCAGAAGCAGAAATGGCAAGAGACGGTCAAACAAAACAAGCAAAGAAAAACCGTTCCTAACGAAAAAGGGTGGCTTCTGCACACCCTTTTTTCGCTAGGCAGCATGTTCGTTCGCTTCTTTTTCTTTAAATAATATTTTTAACAACGGTGGGGTGACAAGCGTCGTGATGAGCACAACGACAACAATGGCGGCAAATAAATCAGCCGTTAATAGCTTCGCTTCCAACCCGATCCCTGCGATAATGAGCGCTACTTCTCCACGCGACACCATCCCTGCTCCAATCGCTAGCGAAGGTTTCCACGTAAATCCTGCTAATTTCGCTCCAAATGCCGCACCGACGAGCTTGGTAAAAATAGCCAAGATGCTTAATCCAACGATGAGCCAAATATGCTCGCTGACGCCAGAAAGCTCCACAGTAACCCCAATCGATGTAAAAAACACAGGAACGAAGATGGAATAGCTAATCGTTTCTACTTTATGAAAAATTTCTTTTTTATAGTCGGTAAAACTGACGCCAATCCCAGCGATGTACGCCCCAATAATGGCTGCAACCCCTGTTGCTTCCGCAAAATAAGCAAACGAAAAACAAATAATTAACCCCGCAGAAATAATGGCCTCATCGACGCGTAGCGGCGCAAACAAGCGCAAAACGATCGGAATGATTTTCCAAGCTGCTGCAATCGCAACCGAAAAAAAGAGGACTTTTTTCAATACGACCGCTCCTAGTGCGACATCGCTTCCCGCAATACTCATTAAAAACGCTAAACTTACAATTACAAGAATATCATCGATTACTGCCGCCCCTAAAATAGTTGCCCCTTCTTTTGACTGCAATTGATTCATTTCTTTTAATACTTGAACGGAAATGCTAACGCTTGTCGCGGACAATAAAAGACCGAGAAAAACTGCTTGGATATGTGTTAGTCCGATTGCCGTCCCGGCAACATATCCTAACGATAATGGCACAACAATGCCGAGTATGCCGACGAACGTCGCTGCTTTCCCCGTCCGTTTAAACTCGTCCATGTCCGTTTCTAGCCCCGCAATAAACATGAGTAAAATAACCCCGATTTGGCTCACTTCTTTTAAAATTTCGGTATCGGTAACGATCCCAAGCACCGTCGGACCGAGCACAATGCCAATTAATAGTTTCCCTAATACCGCCGGCTGCCCAAGCCGAACGCTCATGTCTCCTGCGATTTTCGACGCAAATAAAATCGCAGCCAGTTGCAAAATAAACATCGCTCACACTCCTTATCAATATCCACTACGTGTAGGTTATCAATTTTATTAAAATCATAAAATAACGACAAAGATTTTAATAAAATTGTTTATCAGTCCATGTAGATTAAGCGACATGTACTCTGAT
>NZ_JACIDE010000040.1 GCF_014196205.1 Anoxybacteroides voinovskiense
ATCTTTTTTGCTCATCCCCCTTCTGTTCAAGGAATCCTCCCCTTGAAACATATGGAAGAGGATTTAGCTTCCTCCCACAAACATTTTACTCATACCAGAAAATTTAAGCAGTACATAAATCATGAGTATATTTTCATAGAAAATTTATGGAAGGAAAAGGATTAGAAGGAAAAGTGTCGAAATAATCAAAGAGAAAAGTGTCAATATCAAGAATTTGGAGGAGATCGCATTGAGTCTTTTTCGAGAACTAGGTAGATTGGCAGGGAAAGCGACAGGAGAGGTAGTCGGTGGTGCGGTAAACATTGTCGGTGACATAACAGGGAGTCAGTGGATAAAAGAAGTGGGAGATGGTGTAAAAAAGGCATCAGAGTTTGCCGGTGATACGTTTGGACAAGCAGTAGATGGTGTATGGAATACAGCGGCAGGCATTGTGCAAAACGATGAGAGGAAGATAGAAAAGGGGCTTGGGAATATTGGAGAGTCGATTTCCCGCACGGCAAAAGGAGTATACCAGACAGCCAAACATACATACCAAAACGGAAAAGAGGTCTATGAAGGGTTGCTCGATGACGATGAGGAAAAGCTCAAAAACGGGTTGGCCAACATTGCCAAAACGGCAGCTATAGGAACATTGGCAATTGGGATCTTCGATGTGATCGACGGCATCGACCATGGCGATTGGATAGAAAGCGATCAAGATTCGAGCAACATAGGTAATGAGGGGAGCGGTAGTGACTATTCGGCCGATTCTTATTCTAGTCATTCCGAAGTGGCGGCCAGTATCGAAGAAACGACAGGAACACACCATGTCCGACCGCATTGGGTAGAAGGACATTGGAGCGACGGGCAATGGATTGAAGGCTATTGGAGGGACGGGGACGGAAATACGGATGTAAACTTGACAGAGGAACAAGGTGGCGGCTATGAGCGTACGAATCCGGATGGGAATCCGAGGAATAACTTAACGTAAATTCAAAAACGGCTATTTGGGGGAGGGTTCCTGTTACTTGGCGAGGGATTGGAAGAGAAAAAGCAAAATATATACATCCAAATTGACATCTTAACCTCTGATTTACGCAGCACACCCGATGCGACGCAACACTTCATCGGGGTGCTGTAAGACGTAGTGTTCGAAGCGGGTAATGGAATGAGCAATGTCGTCTTGGTCTTTATGCAAGACGTTGGCAATGACTTCATCTTTCAGCCACACAACCGCTCCATCGGGTTCAAATGAGGGGAATAAGGTGGCAGGAAGATGAAGTGAAATGCATCGCCGTCCTCTCCGTTAAGAAATTCTTGTACCATTTTGGCATGATGAATACGCGCGTTGTCCAACACAGGCACGATGAATCGATCGGGATATCTCCCTTTCAACAGACGCAAAAAGTCCAGGAACGTCTCGGCATTTAGGGGACGGTGCCTGTAACGCTCCGAACAATTATGTTGATTAGAAGGGGGGAGGTATGAACGGCGTCATTAAGAGTCTAAATGAACGTATTTTCCGTTTATGGAATGAATACAAGGATAAGTATAAGAATGAAGATGTGGGATTTTGTCCCCTGCCTACATTTTTGAGGGATTTTGGAGAGCGGAAGGTGCTAGTGGTGGGAATGAATCCGTCCTTGAATCAAAAGTATAAGCTTAACGATAAGGGGCGGAAAGTAGAGGATTTTATAAATTACGTTAAAGGAGATTATTTTGATCTCAATCGAGACTTGAATACATTATTCAATTATGAAGACCTGATCGGAAAATATCATCAGTATGGTAAAAAAATATCCCACTTTGCAGAACTGATTGGAATGAACCAAGAATATGTTCGTACAATTGACCTATTTTACTTTCGGGAGACGAATCAAAAGAATTTCTTGAATAAGATTTATGCCAAAGACAAATCACTAACCAACTTTGCCAAAGAGCAACTTGCTATTACGGTTGAAGCTCTTCAATATTATAAGCCCGTGATGCTCATTATCGCTAATGCAAAGGCTGCTTCTATTGCTCGAGATCATTTTAAGGAATACGGGCTGCCTATAGAAGAAAAAATGGATGAAAGTTACGGTTGCTACTATCTAAAGTTGAATGAGGACGAAAAAGCACCGCTCTTATTTTCTTCTACATTCTCTGGACAGCGTGCCCTAGATAATGGAAGCTTTGAGCGACTTGCTTGGCAGGTTAGATTTATTAAGAAGAGAAAGTTGCACATGTGAAAGATCCTTAGCAAGCTAAGAGAAAAAGTATATTCTAGTATGTTGGCGCATCCGAATGAGCGTAAACGATCAAAGATGAATGACTAACAAGCGTTACCCATCGTTGTCATGTTATGTAGTTTGGCGATTTTGACGTCACTATGTGGTTTCAACCCTTGAATAATGTAAAATGAAGGGGCTTTATATTCCTTTGCGTGAAGGGTATAATATGGATGAAGAGGTGATGAAAAATGGCAACGTCTTCATTTGGAAAGCCAACTGTCCTTTCATCAAATGATGAGGCAAAGCGTTTAGCTGAGGTATTAGATGCTCCTGCACCATCTGTCAAAAAAACAGGTCTTATGAAACAGATCGAAAGAAGCGATGAGCTATTAGTAAAATTATTATCCCGCTTAGAGCGCTAATGGGGAAGACCGAGATACTTGAATTAGGTCTTTCCCAATTTTTTTGTCCGAAAAATGAGGATGTTGTTTTTGCTAACATAAAATTGAGCCACTTCGCTCGTAAAAACGTGAGCCACTCCATTTCCAGCGAAAACACTGTCTTGATATGGAGTGAGAGGCATGATAGGCTTGTTGTCTATCGAAACACCTTGATGTGTCGCCTTTCGAGTGAAATCATGCCTCTAGAGGCTCCATGTCATGACGCCCCAGATTTACCATTTGTCAATTTTTAAGTGGCTCACAAGGATGTAATCGGAGTGGCTCAAAATTCAATTAGCAAATACACTTGTTAACATATATTAGTAAAAACTTTACAGATGAGTTTCATCAAAGTATCCAAAAGTTGATTGAATTTGATTTAATAAGGTATTCTGATTTTATTCAATCACTAGGTATTTTAAGCGAGGCACAAAAAGACTGGTTATTGAATATAGTGCCTTTTCGAAGAAAGAAAATATTGGAGTGGATTGGAAGGGGTGATCAATAACATGAAAAAAGTTCATACACTTTTAGTGGTTTGGCAAAATCCCAAAACCCGTTCTTTTTATCATATAGGAACTCTTTCCCATTATGATGGCTATTATGAGTTCACTTACACCTATAATGCTTCTGGTTACGGAAAACTGAAAGATGCATTGAATAACGGGTATATGTTGCATCCAGCTTTCCCAGACCCAACGAAAATCTATCGATCAAAGGAGCTGTTTCCGGCGTTTGAACGCCGATTGCCGTCACCAGATCGTGCGGATTTTAAAGCTATTTTGTCCGATTTAGGTCTGGATGAGAATTCCACTAAGATGGACTTGCTTCAACAAACACGTGGGCGGTTAGCCAGCGACACTTATTCTTTTGAGCAGCCACTGCGTCTTGAAAACGATGGCAAGCTGCGCGTCAGCTTTTTTGTTCATGGCATGCGCCATCAAAATCTTCCTCAAAATTGGGCAACATGGCTAGCCATTAACGAAACGTTGAAATTAGTACAAGAACCGACAAACACTTATGACTCTCATGCTGTTGCTATTCATACTCATGGGGGGAAGAAGCTTGGATATGTTCCGGCTTTTTATAGTAAGGCCATCTTTTCCTTGTTAGAAAATGGAGTGAACCATTCTGTTCATGTTGTGTATATGAATGAAAAATCAACACCTCATTGGTGGCTGAAAGTAGCCTTTGAGTGCGAGATTCCTTCTTTCCAAGAGACAACATTGGATGAATTATCTTCTGTTATGGGATAATACTTGTCGTGCTCTGGAGTTTGTCAGAGATTTAACATTAGCGGGGATGGCTTGGTCATTGCCATGGATATTGATAACCGCGGCAGCAGCTTAGGTTTATTCCGCCAAAGAAGTGATGGAAACATGTGAAAAAGTCACTGCCGCAAAGCCGTCATAGAATCCGCCGACCGGGCGCCCCGGCGCGCCTTGTTGCCTCATCGCGAAAAATTTATGAAAAACTTGGCTGGAAAGCGGAATATTCGTTGGAACAAATCATCGAAAGTGCGTGAAAATGGCATAAATACAGAACCTCCTGTTGAATAAGTTTCGGCAGGAGACATTTTTCTGACACCGCATGTCGCTTTATGTTGGCCTTATTCGGCAGCTGTCGAAGCCCTCCCAATTCCGCTTTCAGTGCCTCCAACAGTTTTTTTCGCTCTTGTCTTGACGTTCCGCTTCTTTTGGACTGTACACAATACATAGCGCTGACACGCCTTACTATCTCCAGTGGTGATCTCTTTGACATATAAATTTTCCCAAACTTGGTGGTACTGGCTACGACAGATCATCGCTTCTTCGGTGGTGTGCTTCCCGGACCGCATTTTTCCACACACGATATAATGTCCGCCCAGATTTTAAGTTTTGCTGACTACAAATTCCGCTCATAAACCGCTTTTAAATTACTTTGTTATCAGAATCCAATATAAAGAGATCACAGATGAATCGATCTGGGAAGCGATTGTGTTACGACGAACGAAAACATATGATCAACAGCAAAAGGGTGTAATGTATAGTGTATGCTTGCAAAGCTGTCTTGTTTGATTTTCATGTCATGTGGAGAAAATGGGTAGTGGACAATGTTCAAAGGAATAGAAATCATTATACAGTTTATATTATGATGATGTTAAATGTATGATATTTATTGGAGTGATGATGGTGAAACTGACATTCACTAATATTGGTATGGTGGAAAAGGCGGAAATTGAGTTAAATGGCTTAGTATGCATTGCGGGCGAAAATGATACTGGAAAAAGCACCGTTGGCAAATTGTTATTTTCGATTGTCTATGCGCTTAATCATTTTGAGGAAATGTTTGAACAAGATCGCACCCATTATTTATTAAATCAAGCAGAATTGTTTTATTTAAAGCTTCGCCGCTTAATTCGTTTATCTGAAGAAGATCGTTTGTTTTTTGGAGTGGAATTTCAACATGAATTATCGCATTGGCTTAATTCTGGTGAAAATGTGACGGAGAAATTAACAGCAACAATTGAGAAGCGTCTATTGAAATTAGAACATTTGCACTTAGATGAAGAAGGAAAGAACCTATTAGCGGATATGCTCACGGAAACCATTGACTTTTTGAATGTTGCTCGCGATGAGGAAAAAATAAAGCAAGAAGCAGTGGAAATGGTGATGAGAAGCGAATTTCAAAAATCCATTTCACGTCTTAACAATGAAAACGCTGAATCGCTTGTTTCGATTACGGAAAATCATCAAGAAATTCTTCGCCTAGCTTTAAAAAACAATCGTTTGACGGAATTTAAGTTGGGAGATCCTCTCTACTATAAGGATGTTATTTATATTGAATCTCCATTTGTATTTTACTTTATCGATTTGTTGCAACGATTTATGGCTAGACGCCTAATGCAAAGAACAAATCGGGAAGAAAGCATTCCATATCATTTAAAAGATTTATTTGAAAAGTTGAAATCGAAAAATCCGCAAATGTTTTCGATGTCAGAACATATTGCGAAAGATGCAAGTGAAAATTCACTATATCATTCTCAACTTGAGAGCTTAATGGGCGGGAAAATGTATTATAAAGAGATGGAAGATGAATTTGTTTTTCAACGGTCAGGCGGGCAGGAAGAAAAGTTTGCATTAATGAATACAGCCACAGGAATGAAAGCGCTGGGAATTTTCCAATTGTTGTTGCAGTCGGGATGGTTGACGAAGAGAACGCTTCTTATCATTGATGAACCTGAAGTTCACTTGCATCCTAGCTGGCAAATAGGGTATGCGCGAATTTTGGTGGAATTAGTCAAAAGCGAAGGGGTTCATATATTAGTAAATTCTCATAGTCCATATTTTATCGAAGCTCTTAAAGTTTATAGTGACCAAAAGGGGCTTGAAGAGGATATGAAATTTTATCATGCCCAAAAAATTAGCACGTCTTCATCTGTCATTCGAGATGTTACGAATCAGCTCGAGGAAGTTTTTCAGCTATTGACAGAACCTTTTCACCAATTAGAAGAGGAGACATTGCAGGATGATGAAGATAGATGAGTTAAAAGCCCTATTACAAAACAAATACAGAGAATTTTTTCAATCCATCGAGGACATCAGCAGGGATGATCAAAATAACGAAAGTCTTTGTTCTTCTCCATTTGTTTGTTTAGCATTTGATCATGCTATTCACGATTTAGCAAGTAAAAAGGGGGAAGATGCATTAAAATCCCCCGACCTTCTTCATATTCAAGATAATCAATTATTTTTTGTAGAGTTTAAGAACGGCAAAATTGATAAAAAAGAACGGCAAAGCCTCAGATTGAAGGCAATCGAGGGACCTTTTATAGGTCTATATGAAATGATAAAAGAACATGATCCTTCTATATCATTTCATGACATCGTCAAAATAGATAAAGTATATTACGTTGTGTACAATGAGGAAAAAAATCCTCAGAAAAGAACAGCTGGGTTACAAAGACATTTGGAAGGACAACAAATTCGTTTTTCTTTAAAAAAATATAAAGGTACTTTTATGAAGGATGTGAAAACAATATGTGCAACCGTATTTTTAGAATCTGTTGTTTCGAAGTGGAAATAGATGAAGAGTGTCTATGATTGATTAAAAGTTTAGTAGTTTTCATCATCGATGGTGCTGGCTACATTGGCAGGGCAGCCACGGGATGAAAGAGATGTTGCATAGAAAAAGGTCGCTGTGCTGCAACTTATCGACGGGTCATCGTTATTTAGTCGATGACCGCGCGGTGTTTGTGCAAGGGGATTTAGGGAATAAAGCGGATCTTGAGCCGATTTTTGAAAAATACCCGATTCAAGCCGTCATTCATTTTGCGGCAAACAGCTTAGTCGGAGAATCGGTGGTGAATCCGCTGAAGTATTATCAAAACAACGTTGCCGCTACCTTAACGTTACTAGAAACGATGCTGAAATATAATGTGAAAAACTTTATTTTTTCGTCTACTGCGGCGACGTATGGCATTCCGAATGTCGAATTGATTACGGAAGATTGCCCAACCAATCCAATTAATCCATACGGCCGTTCGAAGTTAATGATCGAACAAATTTTAGCAGACTTTGCTTCTGCGTATGGGTTGAACTATGTCGTCCTTCGCTACTTTTAACGCGGCTGGGGCGCACGAGTCGGGGGAAATTGGCGAAGACCATAACCCAGAGACACATTTAATTCCGATTGTCTTGCAGCACTTGTTAGGCCAGCGCGACAAAATTTCCGTCTTTGGTACGGACTATGACACGCCAGATGGGACATGCATCCGTGATTATATTCATGTCACCGACTTAGCGAAAGCGCATATTTTAGCGCTTGAAGCCTTATTAAACGGCAAAAAGAAAACCGCGATTTACAACCTTGGCAACGGTTCAGGCTATTCTGTCAAAGAAGTAATTGAAACGTGTGAAAAAGTAACCGGACGTAAAGCGGTTATCGAATACACCGACCGCCGCCCGGGTGACCCGGCCCGCCTTGTCGCGTCATCGCAAAAAATTTACAAAGAACTCGGCTGGAAAGCGGAATATTCGCTTGAGGAGATTATTGCAAGCGCGTGGAAGTGGCATAGCCGAAATGCAAACCTCCCTCTGAATGATTTCAGCGGGAGGATGCATTTGTTTTTTTTATTTGGAGGTGACTTTTGTTATGGAGAAAAAGCCGCTACAACCAGAAACCGAGCGTTTCAAACATATATTGATCAGAGCGTATCAACGAGGGGAATTGTCCGTCAATATCACCGCAAAAGATATGTTCCGCTTTTGTCGGATGTAGTGATTGATGCGTGTGGGGCGGGGATTGCGTTATTCGTTGCGCGGATTTATTTGCGAAAGATAGGTTCTTCGGTGTGATAAAGATTGCGAATCCCCTCTATGTTTTTCATGGTTATAGAGATGCTCTGCTTTCTCTTCTAGCTATATCCGCTGCATCCCTTCCATTGCTGACTTCTCCATAATGGTTCGTTCCCCATCCGGTGATGACATCGTGGAAACAGATCAACGTGGTCATGAAACAAAAAGCAGAAAAGGAGATGGAAACCCTCCACTACGAGAAAAAACGGCTCATCCAAGAGTTGTGGGAAGAAGAAAAAGAGAAACTGCTTTTCCTTCCAACCGAACGATTCGAAGCGATGCACCTCAAAGGAACGCTATTGGACAAGTATGGGCGTCTTCGATTCGATGATTCCTTCTTTTCCGTTTCCGGAGGAATGGTCCAGCAGTCCGTTTGGATGAAAGTATTTCCTCAACTGACCTAATACCACATTCGTAACGCCTATATTTTTTACAAATTTCAGGATATGATTTCTTCATTTATTCGGTTTTCAGAGCTGGAATTGAAATAAGATGTTTGGGTCGTAATAAGAAATTTTATAATAATTTGACAGGATAACGATGTAAGAATAAAATATATAATAAGAAAAACAAAAAAATAAGTATGTTTGGAAGCGGAAAAATAGAAAGGAGATGGATTTATGGGCGCTATGGGGTTTGCAGACCACCAACCAAATGTTGTGGTAAAGGCAACAAGCAGGTTATCTAGTCGTGGACAAATCGTAATTCCGATTGAAATACGGAAGACCTTAGGTCTCACAGAGGGTGATGATTTAACATTCATTTTAAATAAGGATGGTGAAATTAAGGTGGAAGTCGTAAAGAAGCAACGTATATCGGAATTACTCGGCATTCTAAAAACAAATAAGCCCTTTCAACCAGTTGATGAAATCCGGAAAGAAGTATATCGGAACATGGCGGAGAAGGAGTTAAAGGACAGGGAGGAAGATTAATTGGCACGGAAACTTTGGATAGATACGAATGTGATCACTCGGATCATAACGGGCGACCCAAAAGCATTAGCAGAAGAAGTGGGAGAAATGCTTCAAAAAGTAGAGGCTGGGGAATTGATTTTGCGCCTAACTCCCCTTGTTATAGCTGAATGCTGTTGGGTATTAGCATCTTTTTATGAAGCAGACCCTAAAGATATTTCGGATGCCTTGCTCAAATTCACCAATAGTATCGGAGTGGAAACGGAAGAAAAATCGGTCGTTCAACAAGCGCTTCGTGATTACGCTGAAAAAAATGTCGACTTCATTGATGCCTATATAGCAGCACACGCTAAAGCGAATCCGCCTGAGGATGTAGTCACATGGGATAAGCACTTCAAACGATTGGATATCCGTCATGATAGACCGGGAAATTGGTAAAGGAAAATCGGTCAAGTCTATGAGCAGATTTCGGCCGATACTCCCGAGGAATAGTTATTGAAATGTTTGGAGGCGGAAGTGGAATCAAGGAGAAATACAAAGATCGAAAGGCTCATCAAAAAGGCGGGATTGGGCCAATGGAAAACACTAGAGGACTATGAATTTCATTTTATGCGTGCCTGTCACCGTCACCGCCATGAAAAAGGCATGTTGCAAGTAAGCCGCTACATTCACCTCAATCCTGTCGAAGCCCGTATTGCTCATCTTCCCGAACATTATCGCTGGAGTAGTTTTTATTTATATAAGCAACCGCAAACATACACGCTCCCATTTATGTTATGAATATCGACGCGCTATTGCAATGTTTCTTAGGTACGAAAGAAGAACAAAAGAGAAAATATGTGGAGTTTGTCAAGAATGAGATTTTGTCTACAAAAAATGATGGAATCTTCTTATAGGCTCGGTACAGCGGTTGCGTCTGAAACATATTGCCTAGATTTGTAGAAAAAAGTATACGGACATGTTACAATCGCAGTAGTAGCAGCTACATAAGCAGGGTGGGCGGTTGGCCACTTCCCCAATGGAGGGAGGTGGGAAAATGACGACATACGAAGCATTAAGCTTAGTTGCTCAATTCAGTCTAGTACTGATAGGGATGCTAACATTGATCATCACGATGGTCGTCTATATAAACAAAAAGAAGTAACCGCTCCCCCCACGACCAATGGATTAAGACGGTTACTCCTTTTCGGTAATCTCTGATTCAATTGGGTCAGCCGCTCTTCTTGCGGCATGTAGTTGCTTCGGCTGAGCGTTCGCAGCGCTCAGTCTTTTTTATTTTATGAAATATCTGCTTCTATTATACAAATGATACGGCTCGTTTGGCAAGAATGTGCACGATGCTGATTGAGTCCGGTGCACTGTCACGCCCCGATATATGTCGAGATTTGTAGAAACAGAGAGTAAAAACCTCTCTGTTTTTTCTATGACAGGGGGGTTTGTGATAACATAAAAGGAGAGATAATAGAGGAAAAAGGGGTTGTGCTATGCTTATTGGTCGCAATGATTTATGTCCGTGCGGAAGTGGGAAGAAGTATAAAAAGTGTTGTATGCGAAAAGATAGTGTGACAGAGATTGCCCGCATACGAGAAGAGCGATTTTTTCAGGTCAAAACAGATTTGATTATGAGAATCCGAGAGTTTTTGCGAGAACAGTTGTCTTTTTCGGAGCAACATGCGGTGAAACAAGCACTCGATCGCGAGTTGCAATCGGTAAAAAACAAAGAGCGGCTAGAATATTTCTTTCCTGTTTGGGAAGTGAAGTTTTATCGTTATCAAAATGGACTAACTGGATTGGAATGGTTTTATGAAACGTATAAAGAAAAATTAAAGAAAGAGGAACGTGAGCTAATCGAAACATGGCTTACGCTTGTGCCACGGCTTGTACAAATTGTCGATAAAACGGACGATGGGGTCATTGTCGAAGACCGGTTCACAGGCGAGCGGTTGTTTATGCCGTTTTGTGAAACGCTACATGAGGCGATTCCATGGGGCGGGATGTTTAGCTTGATTGAAAGGTTGGACGAAAGGTATTATGTCCACGGGTTGGCATTTATCGAAGGCCCTAAAGGGGTAGAGAGAGCGTATGAACGAATGCGGCAGCTATTAGTGGAAACAAAAAAACTATACGAGCAAGTTGCGTTTGACTATTTTTTCTCTATTCTTGATGAGTTAATCGGGGAGCCACCTTCCGGAAAAATGGTGAAGAAAAAGAAAGTGATGTTGCATTATCATGTGCAGGATGCGCAACGCTTTATTCACTCGTTGCTTAAAAGAAATATGATTATCATTGATGAGGAGACAGATGAAGGCATTGAGCTCAGCTTTGTTGGGCCGGAAGTTAAGTACGAAGATAATGCGCTAGACGGGCCTGTTTATATTCGTGAAGTGTTTGGATATATGGACATGAAAAAGAATGAGCTGTTGTTTCAATCGATGCAATTGGAAAAAACGGCAGAATTTCAACAGTTGATGAAAGAAATGAATATTCCGTTGATAAAAGAAACGGTAAAGGAAATCGATGTGCCGGGACATGTTGAGCTTGCGACATATGCGGTTCATGTCGAACAGCCTGTGCCTTCTTCGATGGGGGCAATTGCACAAGAAATGAAGCTTGCCTATGAACAGTTACACTGCCCGGTGCTCGACGGAAAAACACCGATGGAATGGCTTGAGATGGGCAAGAAGGAGCGTGTGGAGCAATGGCTACGCGAGCGGGAGTATGCAAGTTTTACTGCTTTTTCTTCCAAGACGAAGCCAATTACCCCAGATTATAATTCGATTCGGCGTAAGCTAAAGCTTCCTCCTTCCCCATTTGTGTGGTTAGGAGAAGAGCGCGAAAGCCGTCTGTATACATTAACTCCATTAGGGGAGCAGGAAGGCAATGCTCAGCTATTCACGCCGTTTGATTGGACGGTTCGTTTTTTCGGAAACGATTTGCGTGCGTTTTATGAAGAAAAAACAACCGGAAAGTCGGCGGAAACGAAGCAAAAATATAAAATAGGGGTTACGGTACTTGCCGATTATTTTAAAACGAAGCATTATTCGTCATGGGAAGACGTATGTGAGGGTGATTGGCATGAGTGTATCGTCTACTTTTATTTGAAAACGTATCGCGACATTAGCGTCAATCAAGCAAAACGGTTTCTCGCGACATGCAAAGCGTTTACCAAATGGCTCGATCAAAAATACGGGACAAGCCATGCACAATACGTGTGGCACATCGTCAAACAAGTTGAGGAGCGAATATATGAAGCGATTCGCTTGCTAGACATGTATCATCCGTATTGGGAAAGACAGAATATCGGATGGCACGCGATATGGCGCCTAACAGATGAGGTGAAAATGTTTCAAGTTGTTTCTATTTCTTCACATACGGCGACGTTGCGCGCAGTGGAGACAAACGATCTGTATACGATAACGACTCCGCCGCCGCTACGCGCACGAATGAAAAAAGGAATGTTTATCGAATGCTCGTTCAGACGACATGAGAGTGGAGCGTACGCCATTGGTCGGATTGCTAGTGTTTTTCCAGAAGACGCAGCTCTATACATGAATTAAGTGCTTTTATGACGAAAAAGGGGGTGTCCCAAAAGTAAACGGGGCACCCTTTGTTATAACCGTATATGCGCACGTATATACTGTATCTCCCCTAGAGAAAAGCGACCTTTTGGATCAGTTCCTTTCAAACAAAAACTACAATGGAAAGCCGTTTATTTGCTTCTTCAAGATCGAAATATTCCGGATCAAACGTCCCGCCGTACCAATCGAAAAATTCTTCGCTTTCTTCTTTTCGTGTGTCATCTTGAAGCATCGCGAGCGTTTCTTGATAGCCCCAACTGCCTCCGATATCTTCTGGCGGGCATGCTCGTTTTCCTTTTAGACAAATAGGATGGGTTAGCGGTTCCGCTGTTTTTTCGATTTTTTCAAGCGTAATCGTATGTTTCCAGTCGTCCCCGAAGTCATACGTATAGATGATTTTTTGCTTTTCTTTGTGCAAATGTTCTTTCGCTAGCGTTCGCTGTGCATCAAGCTTTCTTTTTTGAAATGGAATAAACGCATCGTCGGGATGCGGGATATCAACGATGGCATCTTTTGTTTCGAATTCGTATAAATGATCGTTCAACCACCCCATTGCTTGTTGGATGACGAGGTGAAGCTGATGGAACGAAATCGTGCTTGGTACGAGTACACGTCGCCAAATTGGCGGATGAATATCACATAGCTCGATTTTTAATTGATAAATCGTTTCTGTTTGCTTCTCTCCTTTTAACACTTGCTCCATTTCGTGTCGAAGCGATGTAGGCAATGTTTCATCATCTGATAGGTTCGTCCCCTTTTTTAACGCTTCCCATGCGGCCGTCATACCCTTTTCCTCCTTGGCGTTTTTTCTATAGTTATAGACACGTTTTTCGTTTTTTATACGGTATTACGCCCTAGAGTTTTCGAGATTAGCAGAAAAAGGGAATCTATAGTTTGTTTTCAGCTGTTAGCCGTTGCCCACATAGAAAAACCGCCTGCGAAAAGCAGGCGGTTAGTCTTCGTCGCTGGCGAAAAAGCGCAAAATGTAGACGAATAAGTTAATGAAGTCGAGGTAGATGTTGACGACAATCATTGGAATGTCCGCGTCGCTAAACCCGTAGCGAACGAGGCGGTTAATGTCGTAAATCGTAAAGCCAAGGAAAATTAAAATGCCTAACGCGGCAATTCCCATTTGCCCGACGCTTGAAAACGGAATAAACCATTGAATGATTAATAAGCCGATCAGTGCGAACGCCCCAAGCATAAGAAAGCCGCCGAGGAAGGAAAAATCTTCTTTCGTTTTTGCCGCGTAAAGGGCGACGCCAGAAAACGAAATGACGGCTAAAGCAAACGCTTTAAAGACAGCGTCAGCCCCAATAATGGAAATGTAGTGATCGATGACGGGAGCTAACGTTGCGCCGGAAACGAACATAAACGCAAACATTAGCGAGTAGCCTACTGCTTTTTGGCGGCGAGCAAAAATCATCACAAGCAACAAAACGATTTCAAGTATAGAAAGCGGCAAATACCAAGCAACGGAAATGGATTGCCCCACATATAGCCCGCCTGTCGCTACTACTAATGCAGCGAAAAAGGCAATAGCCAGCTTTGCCACAGGACTTCGCGATGGATAAACAACCGAATTCATTTCTTTTCCCTCCTTGTCAATTATAAGCAGCTGTTTCTTTCAGTGTAGCAAAACAGACGATGTTTGTCACGGTTTCATGAATTGGGAGATTGAGTCAAGAGTTTGTGGGAGATTTTTTTTGATATTTCGATTCTCTGGATATATTTGGTTTAAATAACCCAGTGTTTGTAAGCGTTTTC
>NZ_JACIDE010000041.1 GCF_014196205.1 Anoxybacteroides voinovskiense
TAACCGAATAGAAGCAAGCTCCTATTCGATCCGCTCGACTTGCATGTATTAGGCACGCCGCCAGCGTTCGTCCTGAGCCAGGATCAAACTCTCCAAAAAGAGTATACCTTAGCTTTTAACGTTGGCTATTGTCTAGCTTCGGACGCCATCGACTCGCGACGCTTCGGTTCTGCTGCGGCGGCAATAGCCTCCTCGCAGACCCTCCAGCGCGTTTCGTCGATAAGCGGGCGTCCTCCGCTTTTCTTATTGACGCTTCGTTTTGTTCAGTTTTCAAAGAACATCGCCTCAAAAAACGGCTTTTTCATCCTATCACAACTAAAATGCGATTGTCAACTATTTTTTTAGTCACCACATCGTTCCGCAGCGACGTTTAATAATTTATCATGTAATTTTTAAAAATGCAATACTTTTTTTGTGTTTTTTCTTTCAACAACATAAATCTTTGTAAAGTAGCATACAAATAATCCATTCAACTGTCAAATGCCAAAACGTCGCTAAATGTACATTGCTGTAAAAAGCATTAGGGCTGCTGTCGGTTTATGGATATGTGCAAAGGAAATATATTTTTTGTAAGTATAACTATCAACAGTCTATCCACAAAAAAACAATCATTATCCACAATAAATCCTTTTTTATTTCGATTTATACTATTGTTATTAACATCTTGTGGATAATATTATCCTCTTTATCCACAAAAAGTGCGTTTGTTTTCTATGAAGCTATTGAAAGGAGTGGATAACTATGATTCAAATTCAACACACCGTTGTGGACGATTCGTTTTTTTCCTCTGCCACACTGTCTAAGGAACAACAGATGGTCTTTCAAACGTTAGTGAAAGAAAAACAGATGTATTCGTACGAAAGCAAACAGCAACTTCAATTCGAATTAGTTGTGCGCGAACGCATTCTCCAAACTTCTGTCGAATTGGCAAAAAGTGCTGCCCGCTTTACTATTTTTCAGTTTTCCAAATGCAACGAGCGATATTGGCAGAGAAATCGTTTAGGGGGATTTGAGCTAAAAAAAGGGGTCGCTCCTAGCGCTGCAATTAATGATATTTTTATTAACAGTCAACTATATGCGTTTGAATGTGCAACTGCAATCGTTATTATTTTTTACAAAGCCGTATTAGATACAATAAAACAGGAGATATTCGATAAGTTATTCGACGATCTTCTTCTGTACGATTGGCATGTAGACAAAGATTTGAACATCACAACAAAAAAAGGGGATGACTACATCCCCGGTGACTGCCTTTATTTTAAAAACCCTGATGTAGACCCTTCGATGCCACAGTGGCAAGGCGAAAACACCATTTACTTAGGCAACGGTCTTTATTATGGGCACGGGATCGGCATTAAATCGAAAGAAGAAGTGATTGCTGCGTTAAATAAACGACGAAAACCAGCAGCGAAAAAGTCGGCTTATTTATTAGCGCAAACTACGCGAATCGACTTTCGTTATTTATCCACCTTCGTTCGTTCTATTGGGCAACCACAACTTTCTGTCGAACGAAGCAAAATGGGGATCGGTTCAATCGGTTCATCCACTTTCTTGTACAGATAGCGGCCGTTTTCGATTTTCTCCCCATAAATACGTTCCGATACCTGTTAAAATTAACGTTCCACCAATCCATTGAAGCGGCTGAATCATTTCATCAAGCAAAAAATAAGCTAAAACGGCTGCTCCTACCGGCTCAAATAAAATGCTCATCGAAATAGTAGTTGCACTAAGCCATTTCATCGACCAGTTCATCAATGAATGGCCAAGTAACGTCGGTACGAGCGCTAACAAAAGAAAACAAAACCAATCTGTTTTCTTATACGCAACTAATGGGTAACGAAGGATAAGCGAATAAACAAGGAGCGTCAACGAACTAACGCTATATACAATATATGTATACGTCATAAGCGACAGTCTTTTTCTTAATTCTTGCCCAACAAGCCAATATCCTGTTACCATCGCACAAGCAAGCAGTGCCAGCACATCACCGAATAGCGCGGCTCCACTAACTTGAAAATCACCCCAGCTAATAATAACGCTTCCGAAAATCGCAAGCAACCCGCTAAAAAATGCACTAATGGTTAACTTTTCTTTAAAAAAGATATAGCCGCCAACAAAAGCAAACAACGGCTGGAGCGTAACAAGCACGACAGAACTTGTCACCGACGTATAGTTCAATGATTCAAACCAAAGAATAAAATGAAACGCCAACAAAACACCAGCAGCAACAGAAAATAACCAATCTCTTTTCGAAATTTTTCGACATTCATGTGCATACGGAAGAACAAACGGAGTCATCAACAAAACAGTAAAAAAGAGCCGATAAAACGCGATTATAGCTGACGGAGCTTGCGCCCATTTTACAAGAATGGCCGACGTCGATACGGATAATGCTCCAATGGCAATCGCAATATACGGCTTCAATAAATTCGATGATTTCATAACCCACCTCTCACAAAACGTTTTATAATGATTATAGCATCATTTAAAGAAAAAGAGGGGAAAAATATGGATTTTCATCTTTTTATAAAACTAGGTATTTCCGCAGTATTAGGACTTGTTATTGGTCTAGAGAGGGAGTTAAAACGAAAACCTGTAGGGTTAAAAACGTGCCTTGTCATTTCTATCTCGAGCTGCCTGCTAACGATTGTATCGATTGAATCTGCCTACATCTTCCCTTTAAAGGACCATATCACGATGGATCCACTTCGTCTAGCAGCACAAATCGTTTCAGGAATCGGTTTTTTAGGAGCAGGGGTTATTTTACGAAGAGGGAATGACAGCGTTTCTGGCTTAACGACCGCAGCGTTAATATGGGGGGCAGCCGGGATCGGCATTGCTGTTGGAGCAGGGTTTTATTGGGAGGCGATTGTCAGTGTTGCCTTATTAATTGTGAGCGTTGAACTTATCCCGCTTCTCACTGCGCTCTTCGGGCCAAAACAGCTAAGGGAAAAAGAGATTTTACTACAACTTACTATTTCTCGCGCTGAAAAGATTGATGATGTCATCGAAGCCATTCGACAGCAAACAATTGCTATTAAAACATTTCACATTAAAGATATTGATGAGAAACACCATTTGCTGAAATTGAAAGTGGCAATTTATCAAAAACAAACCGCTACAGACGTCTATTACTCGATTCGCAACATCCCTTCCGTTACAAGTGTCGAAATTGAAAATTTATAAACATAAAAAAGTCCCTTGCGCATATATATCGCAAGGGAAACATACTATTCTATGGACAATTTGATCATATCATATTTTGTCGAATTTTGTCTAGATATTTTTTAAAAAATCGACAAAATTCGAGTTTGTTTTCGACAAAAAAGCCCCTTACGCTATGAAACGTAAGGGAAACACACTATTCTATGGACGAACACATAATATCACATTTTGTCGAATATTGTCTACTAGTATATAATTCCAATCGCGAATCGTTTGCTGTGCTTGTCTTGCAAAATGCTTGAAGATAAATATAATAAAGTTAGGCTACATTTGGGGCATTAGCTCAGTTGGGAGAGCGTCGTGCTGGCAGCGCGAAGGTCACCGGTTCGAGCCCGGTATGCTCCATTAAGAAAAGCGCAAAGCGCCCGCCTATCGGCGAAGATCGCACAAGCCCCACCGAGGAGGCTCAGCCAAATCAAAGCTTTGGCTTGCGTGGGATATTTCAAAGAAGCAAACTCAGTGTGTTGCCGCCGCAGTGTGGGGCGGAGCGACTCGAGCCGATGGCGCTTGGAGCTAGACAACGCTCCGCCTAATCGTAAAATTTTATACTTTCTTACCTTATAAGAAAAACCCTTGCGTGGCAAGGGTTTTTCTTTTTGTGACGAGCATTTTCCAAAGACGGTCATCATTGGCTGTCGTTATTCGATTCGTTTCCCCATGACGATTAAATCTCGTTCCACTCCGTCGAGTTCAGCAACCATTGGGAAATGCCCCCATTTTTCAAATCCAAAACGGGAAAAAAGCCGCAAACTCGGTTCATTATGGGCAAAAATGAAGCCTAATAGCGTTTTTATTCCTAACTTCGGACATTCGTCAATTGCTTTTTGCAATAGCAGCTTGCCAAGACCTTTTCCACGTTGCGTTTGTGCAATATAAATACCGATTTCGACCGTATGGCGATACGCAGGTCGTCCATAAAAGGAACGAAAGCTTAGCCATGCACACACTTTCCCATTTTGTTCGACGACCCATAGCGGCCGTTCTTCGGAATGTTCGAAAAACCATTTTTCCCGACTTTCAACAGACACCGGCTCTAAGTCAGCGGTCACCATTCTTGTTGGAATCGTTTCGTTATATATCTCGACAATCGCTGGCAAATCAGCGCGTGTTGCTATTCGAATGTTCACGTTTTTCTCCCCCCCCGCTTAGAAAAACGAAACGCAAGCAATGATTGCGTTTCGTTATTTTTTCCACTGCATGCGAGTCGTTTCCCGTAGCCACTCTAGCAGTTCTCGCTCTCGTTGCCATAAGTGAATATGAGCTTTTGCATACATGACTGCTTCCGTGTCATCACCAAAGCTAAAAAAGAGCGGATCTTCTTTTGGCAAGCGTTTCTTTTTCAATAAATAATCAATAACATACGGATTAGATATCATCGCTTCTTCTAATAAATCTTCTAGTTCCTCATGCAGCCCATATTTCAAATAGGAAACGAGCAAACGATTATAATCCATCGTTGCTGTCGCTTCATTGTATTGATCCAGCAACTCTTCCGCCTCGTCATATTTCCCTAGCTCAATATAGGCAGGCAATAATAAATAGCGAATGCCTTGGTTATCGTTTAGGTTTAGTTGCAATAGCTGCTCATACTGCTCCACCGCTTTTTCCTTTTCCCCTAACTGCCACAAAGCTTGTGCATAGTTGGCTTTCGCACGCATATATGGTCGCGTTTCGACAATCCCCCAAAAATGCCCTTTGTTTTCTCGGAAAAATCGTTTACCGAGGTCTTTTTCGCCAGCAATCATTCCTTGTTTGTAGTAATTCATCGCTGTTTCGAGCGCAACGGATTCATCCCCTAAAATGTTGTAGGCATCTGGGCTGTTTGGGTAAATCG
Organism: Anoxybacteroides voinovskiense; assembly: GCF_014196205.1. Taxonomy (GTDB): domain Bacteria; phylum Bacillota; class Bacilli; order Bacillales; family Anoxybacillaceae; genus Anoxybacteroides; species Anoxybacteroides voinovskiense. The sequence continues at coordinate 5,060 of NZ_JACIDE010000041.1, forward strand.
CCAATGCACGATGCGCGAGGTCGAGCCGTTTTTTCCGGTCCATTTCTTCAAACGCTTGGTACAATAGCTCTTGTGCTTCGTCTTTTGGCGACAGCGAAGCAACTGGCTTTTTCCCATTTTGAAGCGCCTTTTGAATATACTCGTTTGCCTCTGCAACCGACGAAAAATCTTTTTCTTGAATGACCCGCTCTAATTGGCGTAATTCTCGTTCCATGGTGATTCGGGAATGTTGGGGCGGGAAAAACTCAAGCTCGTCCTCCCAGTCTTCCTCATCCCAATCGTCATCAAGTTCCTCGAGTTTTTCATATACTTGTTGAAGAAAATCTGCGAGCACTTCTTCCATTTCGCGATACTTTGCTGATAGACTGCTATTTGATACCCCGTAATGTTCCGCAATGTCTTTTTGTGTCGCTACTTTATATGGGAAAAAGGTGGCTACGATTAAATAATGAAGTGCTGCTGCATACAATTCTGGTTTTTTTATCGTCGGATGAACCAACTCACAATACGTGCGCCATAAAACAAGCGCAATGTTCGTTAATGGTTCTTGTTCATGGAGACGATCCATATTTTCTTTTAAAAGATAGGCCGTTTGCTGATGAATTGGATCGTCCCATTGAAGATCATCGATTTCAAAATCGTCAGGAAGCAGTGGCATAAAACATTCATGCAATAATTCCGGGAACGATGTCGCTAGCCACTGGCGAAGCGGTTTGTTTGCTTGTTCTTGTTTTCGTTGTAATCGCTCAACAAGCCAATCCGCTCTTTCTTTTTCCAACTCTAGAAGAGAAAGAAAAAACGTGTACGTTGCCCCTATTGATACGAGAAACCCAACGACGACATTCCCTACCTCGATGGTCTCATTTTCTTGTAACGTGACGCGCTTTTGCTCTCCTGTAAAAATATCTTCGACGACAATTAGATTCGTTTCTTGCTCTATCACCCGTGCAAACGATGGAACTTCCTTCGTCCAGGAACGTAACAAATTACGTGTACTTGCCCGTTTAATTTTGGAGCTTCGCGTCTGCGCATAATGTTCGACAGCCGTTCGTCCATCCAATATCGGCGCGCAAAATATTGCCCATTGCGTCACGTATAGCATAAACGTTTCTTGCTCTTCCTCCGCAACAACGGGAAGATGTTGAATTTGTTGAAAAATAAAATCGCTTAACGCATCCCCGTAGTGAGTCAATGCATATTCAAATAATTCTTGCTGTAGTTGAAGCGCTTCTTGCGTAATTACTTCATTCAAAAATACGACATCTTGTTTCTTTTCACAGCACTGCTTATACTTTTTTCCACTTCCGCACGGACAAGGATCGTTTCGTCCTACTTTCCCCATCATTTTTCACCTCTCTAGTTGTATTATCATACATTTTAAACAATATTGCTAGAAAACTTTCTTTCGCAATAAAAAAAACGCCCCTTTTTAGGCGTTTCCTTCTTCTAATTCAGCAATCGGCACTTCTCTCTTCTCGCGAAGATGCCCGTCACGCATATGGATAGTAGCTGTTTGCTGCTGTTCGTTATAGCTATCAATCCATACAGACACTCCATGGTAGTGAACAGGAATATCGGCTGGAGATGACACAATTTGTTTCACACGATTCATATCCATTGCAAAAAACACCTCCCTCGTTCACCGATAGTATGAACCATTGCGAAAAAAATATGTAAAAAAAATCAAAAACTCGTACAAACTATTCCCATAAGGGGGTGCATTGTGAAGTACGCTTATTTTCGTCTTCCGTTCGTTGTAAGGACATTGCTTCTTGGGATGATAATGATTGTTGGCTTTGGTTGGATGATTCATGTGATTGAGCCGAGCACGTTTCATTCCTTTTTCGATGGAATTTGGTGGGCAATTGTCACTGCTGCAACCGTTGGTTACGGTGACATTGTGCCAAAAACAGTTATTGGCAAGCTAGTAGCAATTTCGCTTATTTTCGCTGGCACCGGTATTGTTTCTGCTTATTTTGCCGCCCTTTCTGCCGCGGCGGTAACAAAAGAAAACGCATTGCTAAAAGGAGAGCTTCCATATACAAAAGAAGGGCATATCGTGATTGTCGGGTGGAATGAGCGGACGCGCGAAATATTGCGACAACTTACCGAACGGCAGCCGTTCGCCTCTTTCGTCATTATCGATGAAACACTCGCTTCGCTGCCAATCGTAAACAAAAGCGTCCACTTTATTAAAGGAAATCCATCGCACGATTCCGTTTTGCAAAAAGCAAATATTACAAAAGCGAAAATGGCGGTCATTACCGCCGATCCGCACAAACACGAAACAGACGCCGATATGGCCTCGATTTTAACGCTCGTCGCAATGAAAGGGGTACATCCTTCCCTTTATGTCATTGTAGAAGTTTTAACAAAGCAACAAGCAGCTAACGCAAAACGAGCAGGGGCAGATGAAATCATTCAAACGAACGCATTAGCGACCTTTGCGTTTATTCATACAATCGAGTCTCCGGTTTTTTCGGTAATGTTAGAACAATTTTTATATACGTCGAAAGAAATACATTTACAAATCATCGAAGTACCAGATGAAATAATCGGGCGAACATTTCGTGAAAGTTGTCGAGTGCTAATAGAAGGGGGAGTGATTCCGTTTGGAATTTCCCGAGGGGAAGCAACTCTTTTGAATCCTTCCCCCGATATTGTTCTTCTGCCCAGCGATCGCTTGTTGGTCGTTACGTGTTAAGCAGCTTGTCTTCTAATTGCTTGACTATCGTTTGACCAATACGAATATATTTTTTCGGAAACGGAGCGTCTGGATCTTGCGGCTCGGCGAATTGGTTAAACGATGCGGCAAAATTACCGACATGAACGTTGTCATCAAGCCCAATTTGGTATTGATGCGAAAGCAAATACGGTCGCCCAAGCTTCACCGTTGTCCCGTTCGAATCAAGCTGCCCATCTACTGCTTCAAACGGAACACGCAAAAATTGGTAACCATTTTCGTCATCGATTTTGTAGTCAAAGGAACCGTGGTCATAGTCCCAGTTTCCCCCAATCACATAGCCGAGCGGCTTCAATTCCGCTTCTAGCTTATATAAACGAAACGTTTTTCCTTCCAATGCTGATGGAATTTCAATCATCGCAACTAACCTCCTTTTTTTCGTAGGTTGCCCCAAAATAACCAATATTAAAAGGGCTTCCCTGCACAAGGAAGCCCTTTTCTTATTTCAACCGTTTCTCTAACTCCGCTTTCTTCTCTTCGTACCCTGGTTTGCCAAGCAATGCGAACATGTTCACTTTGTATGCTTCAACACCTGGTTGGTCAAACGGATTAACCCCTAACAAGTAGCCGCTCATCGCACACGCTTTTTCAAAGAAATAGACGAGATACCCAAATGTATATTCATCTAATGTTGGCAATGTCACGACTAAATTCGGTACGCCGCCGTCTGTATGAGCTAGCAACGTTCCTTCAAATGCTTTCGTATTGACGAAATCGACCGTTTTTCCAGCTAAGTAGTTCAAACCGTCAAGATCGTTTTCTTCCGCTTCAATCGTTAACTCATGACGCGGCATTTCGACTTTCAATACCGTTTCAAATAAATCGCGGCGACCTTCTTGAACGTATTGACCTAATGAATGAAGGTCTGTCGAGAAGTTTGCCGAAGCAGGGAAAATGCCTTTTTGGTCTTTTCCTTCACTCTCTCCAAATAATTGCTTCCACCATTCCGCAAAATATTGCAACGCTGGCTCATAGTTGACGAGCATTTCAATTGTTTTTCCTTTGTTGTATAAAATGTTGCGAACAGCCGCGTATTGGTATGCTGGATTTTCTTCGAGTTCTGATTTGCTGAAATCTTCGCGTGCTTGTGCCGCCCCTTTCATCATTGCTTCGATGTTTGCACCGCTCACTGCAATCGGAAGCAAGCCGACCGCCGTCAACACTGAGTAACGTCCGCCAACATCGTCTGGAATAACAAACGTTTCATATCCTTCCTCGGTTGCAAGCGTCTTTAACGCACCGCGTGCACGGTCGGTGGTTGCATAAATGCGTTTGCGCGCTTCTTCTTTGCCGTATTTTTCTTCGAGCAATTTGCGGAAAATGCGAAATGCAATCGCTGGCTCGGTTGTTGTACCCGATTTGGAAATGACGTTAATGGAGAAGTCTTTTCCTTCTAATAAGTCCATGACGTCTTTCATGTAGGTCGAGCTAATATTGTTGCCGACAAAAATGACTTGCGGCGTACGGCGTTTTTCTTTCGGCAATGCGTTGTAAAATGAGTGATGTAACATCTCAATGGCTGCTCGCGCCCCTAAATAAGAGCCGCCGATGCCAATCACAAGCAGTACGTCCGAGTCTTGTTGAATTTTTTCCGCTGCTTGCTGAATGCGGGCAAATTCTTCACGGTCATATGCTACCGGGAGGTCAATCCAACCTAAAAAGTCGTTCCCCGCTCCTGTTTTTTCATGCAACGAATGATGCGCTACTTTTACTGCATCGCGTAAATATGTAAGCTCATGTTCTCCGAAGAACGATAATGCTTTGGAATAATCGAATCGAATGTGTGTCATATCGTTTCCTCCACAAAAAAGTTTTACCTTCTTACACTTTAGCGAAACAGCCAATGATAATCAAGGCGACCGAGAAGTTGAAAACGGATTCATTTTGACATTTTTCTAAAAATAAGAGAGGGTGTCCCAAAAGGAACGGGACACCTTTTCTCATTACCTTATATAGGTATAAAACAATCACCAAGAAACTATATGTTGTGTCTGGTTTAAGGAAAATCAGGCGTGTTGATTAACCATTAAAAACCAGTTGACCTCGCTCTATTCCTAGCTTTTCTGCCGTAGTCGGCAAGAAGTTCGCTTGCCGACTGGGCATGCTGTACGCATGCCCTCCTCGAACAATGAACGCTTTGCGGGCAAATGACATTTGCCCGCCGGCGTTCTTGTTCGAGGGAAGAGGCAGAAAAGCTTGTGTTCAGTCAAATGATTCTGTGTTTTTTAGTAAAATAATGGATAATCAACAACCATGAAGGAAAATCCCTCTTTTGAGTCAGCCCCTTTGTCATAGGGATGCACGATAAATTGCTAATACGTCTTCGCGCGTGAGTTTTTTAAAGTTGCCGAATGCGCCAAACACCATCGCTTTATCGGCCATCGTTTCTAAATGCTCTTCTCCAATGCCATAATCCGCTAAACGAGATGGGGCGCCAATACTCGACCAAAATTCACGCAACTTCTCAATTCCCTCTAAAGCAATTTCGCGATCTGTTTTTCCAGTCGGGTCGACATCAAACACACGAATCGCTAACTGTTTAAATCGCGCGACATTTTCATCAAGCACGTGCTTCATCCAATTCGGGAATAAAATCGCTAACCCCCCACCATGTGGAATATCGTATACGGCAGATACAGCATGTTCAATGTTATGCGTCGCCCAATCGCCGCGCACGCCCATTTGCAAAATACCGTTTAACGCCATCGTTCCGCAATATAAAATCGTTTCCCGCCATTCATAGTTTTCTAAGTCATTGACAAGCTTCGGCGCTGTTTCGATGACCGTTTTTAATATCGCTTCGCACATGCGATCTTGCAGCGGTGTATTTGGAACGTGATGGAAATATTGCTCAAACACATGCGACATAATGTCGACCATTCCGTAAACGGTATGTTCTTTTGGAACCGTCAACGTATACGTCGGGTCTAAAATCGAAAATTGTGGGAACGTGACTGGGCTTCCCCATCCGTATTTTTCTTTCGTTTCCCAATTGGTAATGACAGAACCTGCATTCATTTCCGAGCCGGTCGCTGCTAATGTTAACACGACGCCAAACGGAAGGGCATCCGTTACTGGCGCTTTTTTCGCAATAAACTCCCATGGGTCGCCGTCGTATTTCACTCCAGCAGCGATTGCTTTCGTACAGTCAATAACGCTGCCGCCGCCGACAGCCAATAAGAAATCAATGTTCTCTTTTCGGCAAAGGTCGATTCCTTTTTGAACGGTAGAAAGACGGGGATTCGGTTCTACACCAGCAAGTTCAAATACTTCGGCACCAATTTCATGTAAAATAGTATGCACTTCATCGTACAGCCCGTTTCGCTTAATGCTTCCACCGCCATATACTAATAACACACGCGTTCCATATCGTGGCACTTCTGTTTTCAACTGCTCGAGTTGTCCTTTTCCAAAGATTAGTTTCGTTGGATTGCGAAACACAAAGTTTTGCATATATTTACCTCCTTCAACCATCATGAAAAACCATCTTTATTATCGTTCTTTTTTCCTCTTCCTGTAAAGAAATTTGCTTTTCTTGCAAATGATGCATATTTTTCGATGAACCATCCACACTATAAACGAACCATTTAAATTTAAGGGAGGAATCCTCAATGAGTGCACTTCAACGCATTGCACTACTTTTTACGATTATCGGTGCGATTAACTGGGGCTTAATTGGTTTCTTTCAATTCGATTTAGTAGCCGCTATTTTCGGCGGACAAAACTCGATGATTTCCCGCATTATTTACGGAATCGTCGGTATTGCTGGGCTCATCAACCTCGCGCTTTTATTTAAACCAGCAGCTGAACTTGGACGCACCGAACCAAGAGTATCGCGGACATAAAGCGACTGGGGAGCTCTCGGTACAACGAAAGTGAAAAACACTCACCGCACGCGGTGAGTGTTTATTCGTTTTTCGATTGTTCGATCCATTCTTTTAATTTTTCTTTTAATATATGAAAGCCGCCCGCTGTTTCGGGAAGCTCTTTTGCTTTTGGTTGACGTAATTTGTCCGAAGCCGGTATTTCCTTTACCGCTCTTATCGACAAACTCGCCCGCTTTGCTTTCTCATCAATGGAAAGGATTTTAACGGTAACTTCGTCTCCCACCTTCAAAAAATCGTGGATATCTTTCACAAACTGATGGGAAACTTCCGAAATATGCACAAGCCCTTGAATATCGTCGCTAATTGCAACAAAGGCACCATACGGCTGAATACCGGTCACCGTTCCTTTCACAATGCTACCTACCGCTAACTTCGACAAAGAAAACACTCCTATTTCTCAAATTGCTTTTATTATATCATTATGTATAAAGAGAAGCAAAAATTATGGAAGTATGAGTAAAATGTTTGTGGGAGGAAGCTAAATCCTCTTCCATATGTTTCAAGGGGAGGATTCCTTGAACAGAAGGGGGATGAGCAAAAAAGA
>NZ_JACIDE010000042.1 GCF_014196205.1 Anoxybacteroides voinovskiense
CGGAGAGAATTCGCAAACATTTTGCGCGGTATTTCCGATTTTCATCCAAAATAATTTGAAAAAGTAGTTCTGGAATAGTGTGCTAATTTACAGTATTCCGGTTGTTACAGGTCAGCAATTGAAAGGATCACTTCCAGTTGATATTGTAGGTGCTGGTTTGAATCTTGACGATGGAGCAACATTTGAATTTATCAGCAATAAGTTTGATAGTCAAGCGTTCAATACATTGTATGAAACTTTGTTGAATGCGTTGTATAGCGTTGCACAAATTCCGTCAATTGCAGTAGGCAGAACGGATGTGTCGAATGTGAGTACGGAAGCCGTCAAAATGCTCTACCAATTGGCTATGATGAAGGCAGGACAAAATGAACAGTATATGAGAGAGGGTATTGAGCAACGTTTTGAGAAGATTAGACGATTACTTGAATATAGAGGCGTAACGTTTAGTGATGAAGAATTTGAATCACTTGGATTAGTGTTCCAATATGCGTTGCCGTCGAATGAGAAAGAAGTCATTGAAAATTTGAAGATGTTGCGTGAGATGGGGGCTATATCTCTTGAAACGATGATCGAAAAGAATCCTTATGTGAGTGATGTTGCGAATGAAATGATGAGATTGAAAAACAATATGTAGTAGTAGATATTAGTATCAGATACTAAATATTGTGTTTAATTGAAATGTTTATAATTCCGAGTTGAATAGTAGGAAATGATATATCCACTTGCGCTCGCCTGTTATGTATAGACACGGTTTCCCAAGAAGCATTTACAAAAAAATATATAAAAATCAACAAAAATCAACAAAAATAGGGGTATAGAAGGGCATAGGAGGCGTATAGATGGGCTATTTTCATATTCGGACGGTTGAAAATGGCTTATTCGACGCTTATTTTTCAATATTTTTTATGCAATGTTTCATCATTAAGCCGCCATTTCTATATGATCGGCTGATGATGAAGTAGAATGTATTTCACAAACTTTATACAGTCGATTTTCATTTATATATCAACGTTTATAAGACATTTTGCATAAAATTTGTGAATAATTATAGATGTAATGGTATGTATGAAAGGTAAAATACTTGACATTAAAATGTTGATATATCAAGATTTTGTTGAAATTATAAGTTTACATAATCAATGTTATCGGAAGTTGTTTGAGTAAATTTTTGGTAAAATAATGAATACAATATACAATGATATGCAAGAAAAAGTGTATTGCCTATATAACGTACATTATCACGGCAATACAGAAATACCCCCTAATTGCCAAAATTTTCGCCTAGCAAGTCATTTTACACACGCACGAAAAATGCGATTTTTTTGTTTATTTTAAAAAATATATATTTTCCACCTTTTTGGTCAATGTGGTATAATAATGTAAAAATACCGAAAGAGGTGGAGTTATGACTCTTTTGTTTATAATTATTGGTATTGTAGCAATTTTTGTAATTGGAGCAATGTTAGAAAATGATAAGACATTAGAAAATAATTATAAGAATAAGATGGCAATAGAAAAAATTAAATCAGCAAGCGAACTTACACCTACAAAAAGTTACATTTCAAAGAATAATAAATCGGGTATTGAGATCAATGAAAATGATAAATTAATTAGAATATTTTATTTAGATCAAAATGAAGGGATTAAAAGTAAAACCTATTCATTTTCAGATATAATTGAATCAGAAATTAAAATTGATAATCAATCAGTTAAAAAAACATCGCGTTCTAGCCAATTAGTTGGAGCAGCAGTTGGATCAGTTATAGCAGGTGGCGTTGGCGCAGTTATCGGTGGGCTATCTGGAGATAAAATCAAAAATGAGTATATTAAAAATATTGACTTATGTGTAAAAGTAAACGATTTTGATACTCCCCTATTTAAAATAAATTTCTTATCAAATGTAAATGAGGTCGGTATTGAAAATAAACAAGGGTTTAAAAAGAGTCATAAAGATGTTCAAATTGCTTTACGTGACGTTGAATATTGGCATAGTGTTTTGAATTTAATAATTAAAAATAATGGTTGAAGAACGCTCGTATTTCTCATGAGCGTTCTTTTAATTTTTAACATGTCAAAAATCCTTATTTATCAATGTTTTTTAAACATATAACAAAAGTGTCAAAAACGCTTGAAAAATAAGCGTTTTTTTAACATAGATGCAATATTGCTCGTTAGAATTGATTATTTTTTCGCTTCATGAGTATTTACTCATCTCAACAAAAATAATCAATAGAAACGATGAATATTTAGGAGGTGAAAAAATGAAATACATTCAATATCATGCTTCAATGCTCGCGGAAAAAAGAAAAGCGGAGGAATTTGAGAAATATAGAGCGGAAAATTTTATAGACGAATATCATTACAACGCTATGTATAAAGTGAAACATCGTGAGATCATGCAAAAAATCATTCAATATTTAAACGAATATCAGCCGAAACGATTATCAATGAAAGATATATCATATTCACCTTTAAATTATTATGTCGGTTATAACCATTATCATTTAAAGGGTTTCGTTTTAGAATACGGAAATATCAAACGTCAATACAAACTTGAAAAAATCGGCGACTGGTATGAGAACGAATATGGTTTTGTCGATCGTGGACATCTAGTAACTGATGACACAATAAAAGCGTTTGTCATTGAATTAAATCATGAATATTTACGTTTACAGAAAGGGGAATAAAATATGACGAATCTACAACGCCTTTTGCTTGAAATTCAAGGTATCGAACTAGATCAAAATGAATTGATCGTCTATCTTCAAGAAAACGGTCTAAATGCCCATGACGAATATAATCCTCAATCAGCAACAGCAAAGAAAAATATATATCGGACAGCACTTTCTATTCTTGAATCAATCGCAAACAATCCTTCTATGATGAAAGTATACAAACTAGACGGCATGACGATTTCTGATTTTCATGAGAATTTGCTGGCGCGTATCGATCAACTGGAGCGAAAAATACGTCAAATGAAAGATGACGATGAGAACACGAATGTATTTATGTTGTTCTAGGAGGTGATACGATGAACACGATGAATGATTTTCAATTCCTTCTTGATATGACAGGCGAAACGGTTCTTGTCGACAATGTATCGAGAAAATGTATTCTACAAAATGCAAAAATCGGTGACTATGAAGAGAAATATATTTATACTCTTTCCAGCATTCAGCGCGGAAACATCGTCCGTCACAATGAAAAAAACTATCTTGTCGTTTCTGATGTGACTGAAAATAGTGTATATCGGAAAGCACTCATGCGAAAAACGAATGAAACGATACGTATTGAGCAGACAGAACAGAGAATAGTTTCTTACAATGATTTTGGTGAGCCAATTTATGAAAATGTGGTTGTCAGTGTAGCAGATGTTCCGTGTATCGTCGACAAATACACATTTCGTATAGATGATTTTGCGCCGATTCGTGTAGCGGAAAATCAAATTATTGTCACGATGAAAGATGATGTGTTGAATCGGGAAAAATTTGTTGTGAATTTTGAATTTGTATTATATGAGCAAAATTGGAAAGTGATTGACGTGGATATGACGAAAAAAGGAATATTGATTTTGACGGGGGAGTTAAATTTATAGAAAATACTTGAAAATAGGGGATGAATTTTATAATATTCTCTATAACCACTTTACATTTTTTAAAGGTCATCTTATAATAAAAGTTAATAAAATGAAATGTGAAGTGGTTATACTGTAAATAATATTGAGCCACTTATTGATACATAAGATTTTGACTGGATTGACCTTGACAGGGTAGAGGTCGCTGGTTCGAGCCCAGTCGGAATCATCAGAAGACCCGGGTTCTGGAGAAGAGCTCGGGTTTTTATTTTATAAACAAGCAGGAAAAATGTTCATCGTCTTTAGCGAGGAGCCCTCCACTTCAAATGTTAGTGAAGTGGGGATAGCTGACTTCTATCATTTGTGATATAAGTGTCAAAAGAAAAAAGGTTGTCCTGTACGTATTCGTAAAAAACATAGTTGAATTTTCCGCTTTTTTCGTTTATGATGAAAAAAGTACAACTATGAAATACAACATATTGTATTTTTCTTTGTTAAGAAAACTATATATAGTGAGTAAGGAAGCCGCAAGCAATGGTGTCCGTTTGGACTTAATAGGGAATCTGGTGTGAATCCAGAACTGCCCCCGCAACTGTCAGTGCAGACGAAATGGGAGTGCCACTGTATATGAAAGCTTTATGGGCGCGTATACGGGAAGGAACCAAAGTAGGAAGAAGCACGAGTCAGGAGACCTGCCTTGCTTGTTTCGTTTCACATTCTTCGGGGATGGAGAAGATGAAACGATGGCGAGAAGGGGAGGTTGCACCCTTTTTGTGCTGTCGTTTCATCCACTCGATCCAGAGTGGATTTTTTATTTGGAGGAGGATATGCAGTGGCGGTGAAGACGATTTCGAAACAGGAGATTGCGACATTTGTTCGCGAATGGACGAGCGATTTTCCGAACTTGGAAACAGAAAGTTATGTGGAGCGCATATTTCGCCATTGGCAGGCGAAACCGGATTTGTTGTTAGAAGAATTGATAGACGTTTTCATTTTGGAAGGGCTGGCTCGTATTAGCGAACAAGAGCCGGAGTGGACATTTGTTTGCGCGCGTCTATATTTGCAACAATTATACAAAGAAGCAGCTAAGCATCGTGGTTACGACTCAAGACAGCGTTACGGTAATTTTTATGAGCTTATCGCTTCGCTTGTCGCGAAAGGAGTGTATAATCGTTCGCTGCTTGACGATTATTCGAAAGAAGAAATCGAGAAACTCGGGACGCTGATTGATCCGGAAAAAGACAAGTTATTTACCTATATCGGATTACGCACGCTTGCAGATCGGTACCTTGCACGCGACTATGAACGAAATCTTTACGAATTGCCGCAAGAACGGTTTTTAATTATCGCGATGGCGTTAATGGCGAAAGAGCCGCGTGAAAAGCGATTGGTGTTTATTAAAGAAGCGTATTGGGCGTTAAGTCATTTATACATGACGGTCGCCACTCCGACGCTAGCCAATGCGGGAAAAAGCTATGGCCAACTATCTAGCTGCTTTGTCGATACGATTGACGATAGCTTGCAAGGGATTTATGACAGCAATACGGACATTGCTAATCTTTCGAAATCCGGTGGGGGAATTGGTGTTTATCTTGGCAAAATTCGCAGCCGCGGCAGCGATATTAAAGGATTTAAAGGAGTTTCCTCTGGCGTCATTCCGTGGATGAAGCAGCTAAACAATACAGCTGTCAGCGTTGACCAACTTGGACAGCGGAAAGGAGCGATTTCCGTCTATTTAGACGTATGGCATAAAGATATATTTGCTTTTCTTGATGCGAAATTAAACAATGGCGACGAACGGTTGCGTACGCATGATTTATTTACCGGTGTTTGCATTCCTGATCTCTTTATGGAGCAAGTCGAAAGCCGTGGCGATTGGTATTTGTTTGACCCGCATGAAGTTCGCAAAGTGATGGGGTTTAGCTTAGAAGATTTTTACGACGAAGAAAAAGGAAGTGGCAGCTTCCGTGAAAAATATTGGCAGTGTGTATACGATGAGCGGCTTTCGAAAGAAAAAGTACCGGCGATTGAAATCATGAAAAGCATCATGCGCAGCCAATTGGAATCCGGTACGCCATTTATGTTTTACCGTGACGAAGTCAATCGAAAAAATCCGAACGCGCACGTTGGCATGATTTATTGCAGCAACCTTTGTACAGAAATTGCCCAAAATCAAAGCCCGACGGTAATGGAAACACAATATACGAAAGACGGAAAAATTATCATTGAAAAAACGCCAGGGGATTTCGTCGTCTGCAATTTATCGTCCGTTAATCTTGCGCGTGCGGTTCTAGACGACGTTTTAGAGCGGTTAATTCCAATTCAAGTGCGGATGCTTGACAACGTTATTGATTTAAACCGCATCCCAGTGTTGCAAGCACAGCTGACGAACGAGAAATATCGGGCGGTCGGGCTCGGAACGTTTGGCTGGCATCACTTATTAGCATTAAAAGGAATTCGTTGGGAATCGGAAGAAGCGGTAGCCTATGCCGACGAGCTGTATGAAAAAATTGCCTATCTCACCATTCAAGCAAGCATGGAATTAGCGAAAGAAAAAGGGAGGTATCCAGCGTTTGGCGGCTCTGATTGGCAGACGGGGGCATATTTTGTGAAGCGCGGATACGAGGCACCACATTGGCAAAACTTAAAAGAACAAGTGGTGCAACACGGGATACGCAATGGGTATGTATTGGCAGTTGCTCCGAACGCCTCGACCGCCATTATTGCCGGAAGCAGCGCAAGCATCGACCCGATTTTTTTAAAAGTGTATGCGGAAGAAAAGAAAGATTATAAGATTCCGGCAACGGTGCCAGATTTAAATGAACAAACGACATGGTATTATAAATCGGCCTATCATATTGACCAACATTGGAGCATTCGGCAAAATGCTGCTCGGCAGCGCCATATCGACCAAGCCATTTCGTTTAACTTTTATGTGATGCATACGATTAAAGCGAAGGAATTGCTAGATTTGCACTTGGACGCGTGGAAATCAGGATTAAAAACGACATATTACGTCCGCTCGACATCGAGCGTCTTAGAAGAATGTGAGTCGTGTGCAAGTTAGGGGGAAAAACGATGTTAATGAGACGACCAATTATGGATGTCGAAGCGCCGAACCGTTCGACGCGTATTATTAACGGCAAATGTTCCAATGTATTAAACTGGGATGATATTGCGTACCCTTGGGCATACGCGAAATATAAGCGGATGCTTGCGAATTTTTGGACACCATTTGAAATTAATATGTCACAAGATGTCAAACAATTTCCTCTGCTTACCGAACGCGAGCAAGAAGCATTTTTGAAAATTATCGGGCTGCTTGCCCTACTTGACAGCATTCAAACCGATTACGCCGGAAAAGTGGCTGACTACATCACTGATTCAAGCATTAACGCATTGATGATTATGCTTGCGCAACAAGAAGTCATTCATAATCATTCGTATTCGTACGTGCTTTCAAGCCTCGTCCCGAAGCAAAAACAAGAGGAAGTATTTGACTTTTGGCGGCACGAATCGACTTTGCGCAAGCGAAATGATTTTGTGACGAACGGCTACCGGGCGTTTGCTGAACAACCAACGGTCGAAAACTTTTTACATTCGATCGTCTATGACGTCATTTTAGAAGGGCTATTTTTCTACTCTGGGTTTGCGTTCTTTTATAACTTGGCGCGCAATCAAAAAATGGTGGCGACAAGCACGATGATTAATTATATTAACCGTGATGAGCAGCTACACGTCGATTTGTTTGTGAAAATTTTCAAAGAAGTGCTGCGCGAATACCCAGAATATGATACGCCAGAACTGGCTCGCTTTGTCCAAGAAACGTTTAAAAAGGCGGCTCAACTAGAAATGGAGTGGGCGGATTTTATTATTGGCAATGACATTGATGGCATTCCGATTCAAGATTTGCATGACTACATAAAATTTTATGCAAACGTCCGTTGCCATCAGCTCGGATTTGAGCGTCCGTTTGAAGGCTATCGCACCAACCCGCTCCGCTGGATTAAAGCATATGAAGAAGTCGATTTAGGAAAATCTGACTTTTTTGAACAAAAATCGCGCCAATACGCGAAAGTAAATACCGATAACGGATTTGATGAGTTATAAACAGCCGCACGTTAGCGGCTGTTTTTTGCAAGGGAGATATAAAGAGAAATTTGCTAATTTTTCTTTGCTATTTCAAGTGATAGTGCCGATTTTCGCTTTCTTTCGCAATGAAAAAAAACACCTGTTACAAAGCAGGTGTGAGCACAAAGCCCTTGCCGATTCGCAAGGGCGCTTTTTTAAGCTACCAAGACTAATTATTCAACCGTTCCCGTACTTCTTCTTCCGCCATGTCGAGTATATTTGCAATCTCCGCAATGCTCATTCCTTTTTCGTTCATTTTTCTAATCGTTTCTTTGATTCCTTCTTCCCGTCCTTGCTCTAGTCCTTTTTTCAACCCCTCTTTCCGTCCTTCCTCCCGACTGCCGCGAATGTTTGAAAGTTGGTCAAGGAGCCATTTGAGCCTCATTTCGTAGGTGTAGCGGTTTTCTGGGTCGACGCTTAAACTTTGCCATTCTTCTAACGCTTCTAAAATTTCTTGCTCCGTCATCGCGATTCCCTCCGATTCGCGAAACATGTCTTCGTCCATTCGCTTTGTTCGGCTATCCACTGCCGACAACATCGCCAGCCACGGCCATTCCGGCGATTGTTTCACTTCTCTGCGGTATTCCTTCCATTTTACCATAAATTGTGACAAGTCGAGTACATGGAATTCAAGGGGATGGCTCCCAATCCTTTCATGATACACATTTATTACACTTAGGAAATGCCAAAGGAGAAAATTGAGTTTTGAGGGGATTTTCACGTAAAAGTGGACGGAAAAGAGGGGGGAGGAGAGTTTTAGCGATGAAAATTGAATTTTTGATGGAAAAGAAAATTTTTTCCACAGGAGACAGCTGTGAAAATTAGGACTCTATGCAGGGAAATTGCTTATGTTGTCGAATAAAAGCATCGAAATAACTGTATGCGAGGTGAATGTATGTCCATTGACCATGACCGTTTGTTTAAAGAGTTGATTCAGACGTTTTTTGAGGAATTTATTCTTCTCTTTTTCCCAACGATGCATGAGCATATCGACTTTCGCCACGTATCGTTTTTATCGGAGGAGTTGTTTACCGATGTAACGGCAGGGGAGAAGTACCACGTCGATTTGCTTGTGGAAACGAAGCTGAAAGGGGAGGATGGCTTGATTATCGTCCATATCGAAAACCAAAGTTATGTGCAACCGTCGTTTCCTGAACGAATGTTTATTTACTTTAGCCGTTTGTTTGAAAAGTACCGTAAACACATTGTACCGATTGCTGTATTTAGCTACGATACGATCCGCAACGAACCATCCGCATTTACGCTCCAATTTCCTTTTGGCAACGTGCTTGATTTTCGCTACTTCACTGTGGAACTTCGTAAACAAAACTGGCGAAACTATATTCGTAACGATAACCCAATCGCCGCTGCATTGCTAAGCAAGATGGGGTATACTGAAGGTGAACGGGTAGAACTGAAAAAACAATTTTTACGCATGCTTGTACGGATGGAATTAGACGAAGCGAAGCAACGATTACTGTTTGGCTTTTTTGAAACATATGTGAAACTATCAGACGAAGAAGAACGAAGACTACGAAGCGAGGTGAATGAAATGGAGACGAAAGAAAAAGAACAAGTACTTGAATTGATTATTTCGTACGAACAAAAAGCGTTGGAAAAGGGAAGAGAAGAAGGGATGAAGCAAGGAATCAAACAAGGAATGGTACAGGGGATGAAGCATCTTGTACAAACGATGGCGAGAAAAGGAATGAGCGTCAAAGATATTGCGAACGTCACAGACCTTGCGGAAGAAGAAGTACAGCGGTTGTTGGAGTAGGGGGTTACTGTCGTCGACCGTTTTGGAGCGACGACAGTTTTTTTGTTTTATAATGAGTAGGTACCCATATTATGTTCGCTTGCCGTTTAACACGCTCTCTTCTAACACCGCGAATTTATCGCCATACACTTTCGTAATATGTTTTTCTCCCCAGGCACATAATGAGTCTAAAATGTCTTTTAAACTCCATCCGTACTCACTTAGTTCATACTCCACTTTTGGGGGAACTTGGTTATATACAATGCGATGAATAATGCCATCTTCCTCTAATTCTCGCAATTGTTGTGTCAACATTTTTTGCGTAATGCCAGGCATTAGTCGTTTTAGTTCGCTTGTCCGTTTTTTGCCGTGCGTAAGGTGACAGAGAATTACGCATTTCCATTTTCCCCCGATAACTTCTAACGTCGCTTCTACGGGAATGTTGTATTTCTTTTTTTGCATCGTCTTCCTCCTTGTTTATAGGTACTTTAAAGTATCTATATTACTTTAAAGTACGTACTTTTCGAAGTGATTTATATACATCATAATAACATTTACCGGCCGGTTGGAAATATTTTTGGTGCACAGTTTAGTTGAGAAGTTGAAACAACGAGTAGGAGGAGAAACATGACTTCACATAAAAAACGAAGCACGTTGGCGTTGTTAGCGTTAGCCATCAGCGCTTTTGCGATTGGGACAACAGAATTTATAAGCGTATGATTGTTGCCGCTCATATCCGAAGATTTGCACGTTTCCGTTTCAACAGCGGGATTAACGGTTTCGTTATATGCTTTAGGTGTCACTTTCGGTGCCCCTGTTTTAACGGCATTGACGTCGAATATGTCGCGCAAAACGTTATTGCTTTCGATCATGATTGTTTTTATCGTTGGCAATAGTGTGGCAGCTAGTGCGACGAATATTGGTGTTTTGTTAGTTGCGCGCGTGCTGTCAGCCTTTTCGCATGGAGTGTTTATGTCGATCGGCTCGACTATCGCGGCAAGCTTAGTTCCGGAAAATCGTCGCGCAAGTGCGATTTCGATAATGTTCACAGGGCTTACCGTCGCAACCATTACAGGCGTTCCTTTTGGGACATTTATTGGCCAGCAATTTGGTTGGAGAATCGCGTTTATTTTTATTGTAGTCGTCGGTGTTGTCGCGTTTATTGCTAACGCCTTGTTAGTGCCAGCCAACTTGCGAAAAGGGACGCGCACAACAGTTAGCAATCAGCTAAAACTTTTAGCTAACGGTCGTTTAGTGCTTTTATTTATCATTACAGCGTTAGGATACGGGGGGACGTTCGTCGTCTTTACATATATGTCCCCACTTCTTCAAGAGATTGCGGGATTTCATGAGAAAACGGTCGCGTTCATTTTACTTGTTTATGGCGTTGCGATTGCGATTGGTAATGTGATAGGCGGAAAGCTATCGAATCAAAACCCGATTGAATCATTGTTTTACATGTTTATCGTGCAAGCTATTGTGCTTGGGGTGTTCACATTTGCTGCGCCATATAAAATAGCGGCGTTCGTAACGATTGTTTTAATGGGGTTGTTAGCTTTTATGAACGTACCAGGACTACAAGTGTATGTCGTGATGTTAGCGGAGCGTTTTGTACCTAGTGCAGTAGATGTAGCTTCTGCGCTGAATATTGCAGCATTTAACGCAGGGATTGCTATCGGGTCGTATTTAGGTGGTGTTGTCACTGATTCAATCGGACTAATTCATACACCGTGGATTGGGGCATTGATGGTTGTTGGCGCCGCGCTGTTAACCGGATGGAGCCGGGCGTTAGAGCGAAAAGATGAAGTCATGATGGTGCAAGAAAGCCGTTTTTAAAAAGAGAGGAGTAGATAAGATGGTTGCAAAACATTTGCAAGATACAACGACTTTGTATAACGGTGTAAACATGCCTTGGCTTGGGCTTGGAGTGTTTAAAGTAGAAGAAGGCCCTGAAGTGGTTCGCGCTGTGAAAACAGCTATTCAACGCGGATATCGTAGCATTGATACGGCATCGATTTACGGAAATGAAGCAGGGGTTGGGCAAGGCATACGAGAAAGCATGAAAGAAGCGGGAATTTCGCGCGACGATATATTTGTTACTTCGAAAGTATGGAATAGCGACTTAGGATATGAATCGACTATCGCAGCGTATGAGGCGAGCTTAAATAAACTTGGCTTGGATGATCTTGATTTATATCTCATTCATTGGCCGGTCGCGGGAAAGTATAAAGAGGCGTGGAGAGCGTTAGAGAAGCTTTATAAAGAAGGACGCGTTAAAGCGATCGGGGTGAGCAATTTTCAAATTCATCATCTTCAAGATTTAATAGAAGATGCAGAAATAAAACCGATGGTCAATCATGTAAATTAGCACACTATTCCAGAACTACTTTTTCAAATTATTTTGGATGAAAATCGGAAATACCGCGCAAAATGTTTGCGAATTCTCTCCGATT
>NZ_JACIDE010000043.1 GCF_014196205.1 Anoxybacteroides voinovskiense
TTATCCATATCAAAACTCCTTTAATAAAGATTTCTAAAGAAATTATGACATGGATATAGGGGCAAAACTAGGTGGGAAGAGTTTGACGCTTACTGGTTACTTATATCAGCCGGGTGTTAGGGAATCCTGTTGGAGAAAACGGAGCGAAAGAAATACTGTCTTATACAATAGGAGTGATTGGTTGGGGGGTATTAATGCAACAGCTTATTTTAGCAGGGTACAAAACATTTATCCCTTATCTAGGAGGGATCACTACTGTTCCATTAGTGTATGCAGCTACATTTGGACTAGGCTATGCTGCAAAGACCGTTTTAGAAGCTCGATTACATGATCAAAAAATTTCAAAAGAAGAAATTAAACGAATTTCTAAAGAAGCAACGAAACGGGCGAAGAGGGAAGCAAAAATTGAATGGACAATTGAAGGATTGAAGAAGGAATGGGCCAACCTTAAACAGCAGACAGAGGAGTTTAAACTTTACCTAGAAGATATATCACGTCTAGAGAAAGAGTTACAATATTACAGAGAAAAAATTAAAGATAATTCCTTACAAAATGTAGTTGAGGAAAAAGGATTAGAAGAGGTGCTTCAACAACGAATTAAAACTATTTCTGATCGACTTGCAAAGTATAATGGGGTGTATGTGAACCCACAAGTTGTTACCTACCTATCTCTATTATCGAAAGAGCATATCGATAGGGTAGAGAAAATAATAAGTATGTTGCACTTCGACCCAATGAAAATGAAGCAGTTAACTAAGCAGAACACTTCTGTTCTTTGGGAAGTTTCAATTGATCAAGTGGGAACGTTATTTTTAGATATCCAAAAGCAACCGATACAAATTCATTCCTTCGAACCGTTGCACGATGATCTTATCTGGTATAAAAAAATAAAGAACAAACATCTACGCAATAGTGAGATTCGACAAGTTTTCCTTAAAGCAATAGAAGAGACAAAATGGGAGCTTGATATTATTAGTCCGTGGATGAGCCATCGTGTTGTAGAAGAAGAATTGATGGACAAATTCGAAAAAGCCCTAAAAAGAGGAGTCGCCATCAAAATTTTATACGGTATAAACGATTCGAGTATTAGTAATTCCTCGCGTTCAGATCAAAGTGATGAGGTAGCCGAAAAATTACTTAGGCGTTATGCTGTGTATGGAGATAGATTTCGTATAATGCGTAAAAATACGCATTATAAGTTACTGATTTGTGACGAAGCATTTTATGTTCAAGGTAGCTATAATTTCCTTTCTTTCAAAGGGGAATATGATGAATATACACGAGAAGAAGGAGCGCAGTACTCAGAAAATATTGCGGATATTCGTCAACTCAGAGATATGTATTTTTCTTTCTAGTTTTTTAAATTAGATCCGGTGTATATTAACATGGTACGGTGTCACGCCCCGATGATTGTCGAGATTTGTAGAAGTAGAGAGTCATAGCGCGGCTCTCTGTTTTTGTATGTGTACTTCTCCGTGATTTTTTATTGTAGGAAATGTGCCCTCACATTTTGAAATTCAAATCGTTTCGTTAGGGACGCCTGCTGTACGATTAGGTGCGGCTGTTTTTGTTCTCGCTGTCGAAAAAGTGTATTTTGCGTTTTCACATTGCAGCAAGCGGGTTGGGAAATATCTTGTTGCGGAAGACGTATTTTGAAAATATTTTGGTGACGGGCTACGAATGTCGTTAATTGAGTTGTCGCGTAATACGTAAAGGGTAATATGTTCGAATAAAAATGCTAACGTTCTTTCTAAACTCCTCTGCTTTCGATATAGGCTTTGACAAATTCGCCGTAAGCTTTCTTATCTATTATGGGATTTACATAATTTAACTTTCGATCTTTATAAGTATAGTTCTCTCGAATCCAACGAAAGTCTTTATCGTTATTACTAACTAATATGGCATTATGTATAAGAGCCGCTGCTGCAACAAGAGCGTCTGGTGCTTTAATACTCTTTTTGCGTGTACGATCGGCTCTTGCTTTTCTTCTTATGTCAGCTGCTAGCTCCGTATCTTCTCTAGTGATGTCATAAATTTGATCAGCCATTTGAATATATCCTTTTCTATTTTCTCTTATATCAGGATCTGTTTCGATTTCGAAATGAGACATGATTTCCATCTCAATCAAGGTAGTCATAATAATTTCCGTTTCATCTTCAATCAGCTGTTCAATAAACTCTACTGCATCAGGGTAACCCATTTCATGTGCCGCATATATATTTGTATCAATTAGTATTTTTGTTGACACTGCTTAATCCTCCCACTCTTCTCTGTTTGCAATTTTGAGTGATTCCGCCACGCCTTCTTTGCTAAATAACTTTGCACTACCAGCCAGACGTTTGTGTAACGCTTTTTTTTCTTCTTTGGTTAGTTTTTTCTTTTCAGGTTGCACTTGAATGACCTCCTTCACTTGTCCTTCTGTTAGAACAGGCACTTCGATTCGGTAATGATGACGGTTCTGACGCACGATTCTCTTTAAAATTGGTCGTTTTGCTGTTCCAGTTGTTATATGATATGCGCCACGGTTCCCTTTTTTGTTAGTTCTCATTTGTATCCCACCTTGGTTGAGGTTTTATACACATTATACCATATTTCAAGAAGTCATGATACGGTCCACTGTCACGCCCCGAAGATTGTCGAAGTTTGATAGAGACAGAGAGTCGTTGGGTGGCTCTCTGTTTTTTCATTTCCGAAGCAGGAATGTTGTTTTTGCTGTCGAAAATATGCAACAAAACAGAAAGCGAGGTGTATATATGGCGGTTGACCATGATCGGTTGTTTAAGGAGCTGATTACAACGTTTTTTGAAGAGTTTCTTCTTCTCTTTTTCCCGCATGTGCATGAGCACATTGACTTTCAGCACGTGGCTTTTTTGTCAGAGGAACTGTTCACCGACGTGACGGCGGGGGAGAAGTACCGCGTCGATGTGCTGGTGGAAACAAAATTAAAAGGGGAAGACGGCTTGGTTATCGTCCATATCGAAAATCAAAGCTACGTGCAGCCGTCATTTCCTGAACGGATGTTTATTTACTTTAGCCGCTTGTTTGAAAAATACCGAAAGCGCATGTTGCCGATTGCGGTATTTAGCTACGACTATCTTCGCCATGAACCTTCCTCGTTTACGCTCCAATTTCCGTTTTTTGATGTGCTTCAATTCCGATTTCTTACTGTTGAGTTGCGCAAACAAAACTGGCGTGATTACATTCGCCACGACAACCCAATCGCCGCTGCGTTGTTAAGCAAAATGGGGTATACTGAAAGTGAACGGGTAGAACTGAAAAAACAATTTTTACGCATGATCGTACGCATGGAATTAGACGAAGCAAAGCAGCGATTATTAATCGGCTTTTTTGAAACATATGTCAAACTGTCAGACGAAGAAGAACAACAATTGCGAAACGAGGTGAACGAGATGGAAACGAAAGAAAAAGAACAAGTGCTGGAGTTAATTATTTCATATGAGAAAAAAGCGTTAGAAAAAGGCTTAAAAGAAGGAGTAGAGCGAGGGTTACAGCAAGGACTACAACAAGGACTACAACAAGGATTACAACAAGGCCTGCAACAAGAAAAGCGCCATATTGCGAAAAAGATGCTCGCGAAGGGCTACGACGTACAGACGATTCACGAACTGACAGAGTTGCCTGTAGAAGAGATTGAGAAGCTGGAGGAATATCGTGCCCTTGAAGAATAGTAGAGATAAAACTGTCCACTTTTAGCGGAAAATTATGATACGGTGCCTGTCACGCTGTTTTAGTGGATATGCCTCACCTGCGGACCCGAACATGACCTCGACCATAACGCCGCTCGGAATATCTTGAATGAAGGACTTCGTTTGCTGTCGTTGTAGCGGCAGCCCAACCGTGGGACGCACGGGGATGGCTTGGTAAAAAACCTACCGTGGGGCGGGTGTTCTCAAGAATCTCCCACCTCTAAGCGTACGCGTAGGTGGGAGAGCGTTCAATATAATGTAACCATGCTTTCGAGTGTAAAAACCGCTTGTTGGAAATCCAAAGCACCTTTTGCCATCTTGTTCACCTTCCTCGTCTCCAATGGCACTAGTATAGATAAGGGAAGCAGGAATAAATGCGATTTTACAAGCTTTTCCTATTCTATGAAGGGGATGAATAGTTATCATAAATCATACGAAATCAAAGGATAAGATCGTAACGCTTTTTGCATTTATTATCACTCTTTGTACATGGTTAGGTGCAAAAAAAAGATAGCTCAGCCCTGCCTAAACGGTAGCGGGGAAAAGCTATCTTGCCGAACTTTTGTGCTATCAGCCCTGCCTAAACGGTAGCGGGGAAAATAACACCTTGTTGTAAATAAATATAAGTCATAAAATTTTTTTAGTCAATAGAGTTTGGTAAAAAAAATATATCAATTGAATAAGAAAAAAGAGGTGTACATCAATCTATGTACTACTTGATTTATTTTGATGAGAGTAATAAAATTGACCAATTTGACGTTGAGTATTCTTATTATGGTGCTTATGGAAGTACAGATATATCGATGGCAAAAGTTGTTAGAAAAGTTCGGGACATATTTAAACAATGTAAATCCTTTAGTGAATTACACTTTCGTGAGTATACTAAAGACAACCATGTAAAAAAATACTTTCAAACTCTCCATACAGTTATCAATGAGGATGTAAAAATAAACATTCTTATCGTTAATAATAAGGATGCCTTATATGCTGCGCAAAGGATAGGATTAACTACTCCTGAGTTGAGAAATTTATTTTATATAAAGATACCAGAGAGGCTGTTCTATGGTGTGACAAGAAATTTATCCGAATTTAGTGAAAATGATGAAATGATTAAAGGATGAAATGATTAAAGTTAAAATTAAAGTGGATCAGAACGACGAGTATGATGAGATTTTTCTTGGACATAAAATTATTGAACAGATGAACGCCCACTCTGCCTATAGAAACAAAAACTATCGAGTGGTTCGTGTCATGTCTCAAGATTCAGCTAAATCCATTCCTTTGCAAATAGTCGATACTTTTATGGGGATTGTTGTATTTTTGCTAGAAAAAAATTATCTCGAACAATCAAATGTTTCCAAAATAAAAAGCGATCTCATATATAGATTTCTGATCGAGCAAGATAACCTTAGTAGATTCCAGAAACAAATAAAGCTATACAAATGGACAGGCAGCGAAGAGCTTACTTCCATGAACATAAGTGATTATGTATCGCCTTTTATGGCCTATAAAGCGGCGTACGATGTGCAAGAAATGACACGCATCCAAAAAGTAATGCTTGAACATTCCCCAAAATCATTGAAAGAGTTGAGAGAAAAAGTGAACTATCCTAATACAATGCTAAATACACTTATAGCATATAAAGACCAGATTGAAGGACGCGGAAGAAATTATTCCGTCATATAACTGCATGGAAAAATGATGTAACATTTGGTTAGAGAGCCAGATTACTCGCAGGAAAACTTGACAGTCAGGTGAGACCATTTTTATTTGATTATGGTACCTATCACGCTCAAAAGCTCAAAAAACAGAGAGTTCACCTCTCTGCTTTCTCATTTCCAAAGCAGGAATGATACCGCTTTTGTCGAAAAATATGCAACAAAACAGAAAGCGAGGTGCATATATGGCGGTTGACCATGATCGGTTGTTTAAAGAGCTGATTACAACGTTTTTTGAAGAGTTTCTTCTTCTCTTTTTCCCGCATGTGCATGAGCACATCGACTTTCAGCACGTGGCGTTTTTGTCGGAGGAATTGTTTACCGATGTGACGGCGGGGGAGAAGTATCGCGTCGATTTGCTGGTTGAGACGAAGTTGAAAGGGGAGGATGGTCTGATTATCGTCCATATCGAAAATCAAAGCTACGTACAGCCATTGTTTCCCGAACGGATGTTTATTTACTTTAGCCGCTTGTTTGAAAAATACCGAAAGCGCATGTTGCCGATTGCGGTATTTAGCTACGATTACCTTCGAAATGAACCTTCCTCGTTTACGCTCCAATTCCCGTTTTTCGATGTACTCCAATTCCGCTTTCTTACTGTGGAGTTGCGCAAACAAAACTGGCGTGATTACATTCGCCACGACAACCCAATCGCCGCTGCGTTGTTAAGCAAAATGGGGTATACTGAAAGTGAACGAGTGGAATTAAAAAAACAATTTTTACGCATGATCGTACGAATGGAATTAGACGAAGCAAAGCAGCGATTGTTAATCGGCTTTTTTGAAACATATGTGAAGCTGTCGGATGAGGAAGAACAGCAATTACGAAACGAGGTGAACGAGATGGAAACGAAAGAAAAAGAACAAGTGTTAGAGTTAATCATTTCGTACGAGAAAAAAGCGTTAGAAAAAGGCTTAAAAGAAGGAGTAGAGCGAGGGTTACAACAAGGTCTGCAGCAAGAAAAACGCCAGATTGCGAAAAAGATGCTCGCGAAAGGCTACGATGTACAGACGATCCATGAACTGACGGAGCTGTCTGTGGAAGAAATTGAGAGGTTGAAGTGATATCGTGTCTGTCAAAACCAAAAGAAACTAAATTTCGTGATGCCTGTCACGCCCCTGAAGCATATCGAAGTTCGCTAGGGAGAAAGATAAAAAATTGCCCACTTTTATCGGAAAATTATTTTTCATTCGCAAAAGAGCCATTTCGCGGCTCTTTTTTTGCTTTTGCCGCGAAAAAAGGCGCCGCAAAATTCAATTTTCTTCATTTGCATTTCCCTTATTTCCCGGTTTTAATCAAATTGTACCTCTACATTCCACGAAAGGATGATCCTCGTGCAATACCTCGATTTGAAAATGGATTTTATGTTTAAGCAGCTGTTTGGCCATCCGAGCCGAAAGTCGATTACGATGGCGTTTTTAAACGCGCTGTTGCATCGGAAAGAAGATGACCGAATCGTCGATGTGCAGTTTGAAAATACGGAGCTAACGAAAGAAACAGAAGACGGAAAAACCGGACGGCTAGACGTCATCGTTCGGACGAATCGTGGCGAGCGCATTCATGTTGAAATTCAAATCATCCCGCAATACGGCATGCCGGAACGGCTGTTGTATTACTGGGCGCGGTTGTTTTCGTCTTCTTTATCAAAAGGAGAACGATATGACACACTTCCCCCGACGATTATGATTGCCATCCTCAACTACCCACTTTTTCCGCACGAAACTGACCGCTTTCATACGATATTCCACATCCGTGAAGATGAAGAACACTTTCTTTGGAGCGATCACCTTGAATTTCATGTGCTTGATTTGTCACAATTTATGGTAAAATGGAAGAAATACCGCTGGGATGTGAAGCAGTCACCCGAATGGCCGTGGCTGACGATGTTGTCGGCGGTGGATGGACGGACAAAAAAGGTGGATGAGGAAATGGTTCGCGAATTGGAGGGAATCGCGATGACAGAACAAGAAATTTTAGAGGCGTTAGAAGAATGGCAAAGTTTGAGTGTGGATCCGGAAAACCGCTATGCATACGAAATGCGGTTGAAATGGCTACTTGACCAACTATCGAACATTCGCGGAAGTCGGGAAGAAGGGTTGAAAGAAGGGTTGAAAAGGGGATTGGAACAAGGAAGGGTTGAGGGATTGAAAGAAGGAATGAAGCATAAAGAACGAGAAATGATTCGAAAGATGGTGGAAAAGGGGATGAGTATTGCCGACATCGCCCACATGCTTGACTTGACGGAGGAAGAAGTTCAGAGAATATGGGAAAGTTGATGCCGTGCCTGTCACGCCCCGAAGAGCACGTGTCGTTTTTGTCGGAGGAATTGTTCACCGATGTGACGGCAGGGGAGAAGTATCGCGTCGATTTGCTTGTTGAGACGAAGTTGAAAGGGGAGGATAGCCGTGGCTTCGGTGCCTGTCACCTGTCGATGAAACCGTATGAAACAATGCTTGATGTCGCGAGGTGATTCGATGGTCGTTGACTATGACCGATTGTTCAAAGAATTAATTCAAACATCCTTCTCTTTTCTCAGATATGTACGAACATATTGACTTTTGGTATTTGTGGAGTTTGCCGAAATATCTGTTTTCAGCTATTTGAAAGAGTGTGTCTATATTTTGGATATACTTGGTTGGTGTTGAATGGTATAATAAAAATATACAGAAAGTGAGGGATAGCAATGGGAAATGTAGACATTTTAAAAAATCATAACGAAGATGAGCGCCGCGACTATGTGCATATTTTTCAATTAGTTAGGCGGGCGTTACAGGAAGCGAATTTATTGCAGTTGACTGTCATTGAAGAACAAACAGATAAATTGATCGTGAAGCCGAAACCGTTGAGTATGGAGGATAAAGTGAAAGCTTTTGAAAGCCTAGCAGGTAGTGCTGTTCTCGCTGGTGAAAATGTAAAAGAGTTGCTTAAAATGGCTAATCGGGAAGAAGAATGGAGGAATAAGGAGTTTGAGTAATATCGCACTCATTGATAATAATATTTACGTTTATCATTATTTGGGCTATGAGCCAGTGAAACACCTCTTCACTCAACTGTTAAATGATGGTTTTGAAATCGCAATGTCTAGTGTTGTTGCGATGGAGTTTCTTTCATATGAAAAGATAGAAACGAACGAAGCGATTCGTCATAAGCGATACGGCTATATTCAGACAGCAACGCTATACAACGTGGACTTCGAAATAGCAGAAAAGGCAGCCGAATTGCGGAGAAAATGTAAGACGGAAACCGGAAAAACATTAAAAGCAGGGGATGCGCTTATTGCTGCTACAGCGATTGTAAAAGGAATGACATTGTTTAGCAACAATGATAAAGATTTTGTACGTTTGCAAAAATGGGGATTGAATTATGTGAATCCTATTCAAGATCCAGAAGACTTGCAAACGTTTATTCATAAACTGTTATAAGACCGTTGCTCTGAATGTTTATCATTCAGCCCTTTTTTGAAATTCCACATGTGCATGATGTTGTCTTCTCATTCAATGTTTTTGTCACGCGAGCTTTTTGCGATGGTGAGTTTTTCAAAGAAACATTATACTCCTATGTTCACAGATCGTTATCTCCTTACTTTTCCTTACAAACCCATATTTCCACATTTGCATTTTTCTTCGTCCCTCAGTATAGTATGCCAGAATGCCTGTTGTACTGTACTATTGGCACGGCTATTTTCGTCTTCCTTATCAAAAGGAGAACGGTACGACACACTCCCTCCGACGATTATGATTGCGATCCTCAACTATTCGCTCTTTCCGCACGAAACCGACCGCTTCCACACTCACATCCGCGAAGACGAAGAACAGTTTCTTTGGAGCCATCACCTTGAATTTCATGTGCTTGATTTTTCGCAATTTATGGTAAAATGGAAAAAATACCGTCGGGATGTGAAGCAGTCACCCGAATGGCCGTGGCTGACGATGTTGTCGGCGGTGGACAGCCGGACGAAAAAGATCGATGAAGAAGTGGTTCGCGAATTGCAGGGAATCCCGATGACTGTCACCTGTCGAAAAGGGAATCGAGTACCATTGTGGTGTGACAGCGCAAATATGACTTGTGTTGGTCGGGGGGTGTCAATCACCATGATGCAACCTCAAGTCAAGGAGGAAGAGCAACGTCTGCTCGCACTGCTGGGGAGTTGACATCCATATTGTGTATTTTTTACTTGCCAAACGCAGGTCATTGGAGGTCTTATTTTTTTATGAAAATTGTTTTTAGGTAATTTATAAGAAAAGGAAAGGACGAAATCATATGGGAACTCATTATACTCTGACTGATGTGGAGCGATTGGAGTTGTATTTAGGAAAGAAAGCAGAAGAGTATAAAAGGAAGTGGAAAGGGAATGAACATTGGTCTGTAGATGAGCCAACAAAAATAAAACGGGTTTGGAAAAGACATCCATGGAATTGGTTTTGGTTTTTGATTTGGGAGTCTTGGCTTGTATATCGCTCGATGTTAACAGAAGCCGTTTTTTTCGGTGTTTTTTTTGTTTATCATAATATTTTAGCTGTTTTTGCCGATGTGTTGCTTGAAAATCAGGTAAAGAGAAAGTTAAAAAAAATAAAAGAGAAAGGGTTGAGTAGAGAAGAAGAAGTTTTTGTTTTAAAAGAGTTAGGGAAAAAGAGTGTATTTTGGCAACGTGTGTGGCTGGTTCTTTTGGGAGATGTTGTTTTTGCGTTGATTGGTATATATATTATTCTTAAATAATTTGTACGTTACACTGTCACCCGCTGAAGATCATCGAAACGAGTGGAATTAAAAAAACAATTTTTACGCATGATGGTGCGCATGGAATTAGACGAAGCAAAACAGAGATTGTTCGTCGGTTTTTTTGAAACATATGTGAAGCTGTCGGATGAGGAAGAACAACAATTGCGAAACGAGGTGAATGAGATGGAAACGAAAGAAAAAGAACAAGTGTTAGAGTTAATCATTTCGTACGAGAAAAAAGCGCTAGAGAAGGGTTTGAAAGAAGGAGTGGAACGAGGGTTACAACAAGGATTACAACAAGGTCTGCAGCAAGAAAAACGCCAGATTGCGAAAAAGATGCTGGAAAAAGGGTACGACGTACAGACGATTCATGAACTAACGGAGTTGGCTGTGGAAGAAATTGAGAGGTTGAAATGATATGGTGCTGTTCCTCTTTTTTAAACATGACTTTATATAACTAAGGGAGTCATTCGGCTCCCTTTAATTATGTATGCATGTGTGTCAGTAAGAAGGAAAAGTACCATCTTAATTTAGCAAAAAATGTTCAAAATTTACTGTGGGTTTCTACAATATTCGACAACGTTTTCTTTGACGTTTCAGTACGATAGAATTGACGGATATTTTCAATTTATAAGGGGAGAAGAAACATCACGGGAGATGTTTTATCTCATTGTTGTTTTGTTTCGTTCTAGCAAATGCCGTTATTTTGCATCGATACGGAAGGGTGCCGAACAGAACCGGTGATCACGCCCAGTTACTGCCGGAAATCGAAAAGAGAGGGAGAAGAGGATATGGGAAGATGGCATATTGAGCGCAATTTGCAAAATGCTGATTGGAAACGAATGAAAGAAATATACGAATCCGTTGGTTGGGTGAAACATACGGAAGAAATCATTCAGCGCGTGTTTCAAGCGAGCAATATCGTGGCGCTTGCCTTTTCCGAAGGCCGCCTTGTCGGATTTGGTCGCGCCCTTTCTGACGGCGTGTTTAATGCGGCGATTTATGACGTCGTCGTTCATCGCGATGATCAAGGTCGAGGCATCGGGAAGGCGATTGTGGAAGATTTGCTTGCGCAGCTTGAGGCCGTGTCGTGTGTCCATCTTATTTCCACGACCGGAAACGAGCCGTTTTATATGCAAACAGGTTTTCGCAAAGCGAAGACGGCGCTCGCCCGCTATCAAAGCGCGGAGTTGGCAACGCAGTATTTGGAAGGGGGAAACAACATTGAACATTCGCCACGCAACGGTCGATGATGCCGAACGGCTCGCTGCGCTCATTTTGCAAGTCGAGTCGGAGTCGGACTATTTGCTGTTTGAAGCGGGGGAACGCAAGCTCGCTCCCGAACAGCAGCGCAGTCACCTCGAAGCGATCACGAACGAAGACAACGCGACTATATTGCTTGCCGAGACGGATGAAGGGGAGTTGGTCGGCTATTTATTGGCAAGGGGTGGATTTGCAAGACGAAATCGACATTCCGTTTACATTGTCATCGGACTGCTCGCCGCTTTTCGTGGAAAAGGAATGGGCACAATGTATATTAAAAGAGAAAGCGAGGTGAACAACCATCATGATGGTGAATCGAGTGGAAAGGCATATGATTTGCGCCGCTCATCCCTATTATCCGATGCTCGACAAATATTGTTTTCGGTCAAAAAACTTGTACAACTTCGCCAACTATCAAGTCAGGCAAACTTTTTTTCAACATGGCACATACCTTTCTTACAACAAGCTAGACAAACTGCTCAAAACGAAAGGAATGGACGCAGA
>NZ_JACIDE010000044.1:0-1523 GCF_014196205.1 Anoxybacteroides voinovskiense
GAATTTTTTGTATCTCCGTATAATTAGCTATGCGAATCCATTGTTTCTCACCATGCTTATTCTCAATTTTTTGATATAAACCATTTGTCGATAACGCCCAATCTTTTTCCCTACCGTAATAATTTATGTTCGATGTGCTTTGTTTTTTCGCTTGTTTTTGTACTTGGTTATTGCCATTTGGTACTTGGTTGCTCACGGTTACCATCCTTTCGGTTGATATATAGGAAAACTGTCATATTCCATTTGTTGGCGTAACAGCCAATTCTCCAATTTTTGCGGTAACGATTTTTTATCGATCATGTCCAAAAACTTTGGCATCGTTCCAATGGAAGATGTAACTCGGACTTCCCATCCAGTCTGGGGTATCGGGAACGTTTTGAAGCATGCGAACTGCATACGGTGCCAAGCGGAACTCGCCTCTTGTAACGTTAGCGAAGACGACAAAGGCTCAATCCCCCAAAATTCGATCACAAGCAAATCCTTTTTAAAATAAAACTTCGTTAGCACATATGGAGTTTTTTTCTCAAGTTTCTTACACAACTGATTTAATTCCGACAGATTATCCGTTTTAAGCGTGCGTTTCTGTACATGAACGGTCACGTGGTGATGAAGAAACAGCTGTTGTTGATTAAAGCGAGTTGGGGTATTAGTATCCCATTTTAATTCGTAATGCATGTACATTCCTCCAGTCATCTTATGAATATTCATACTATAAGAATTACTTGATTGGAATAATTGCAACCTTTTTGCCGTTGTGTGTCCGGTATGATACATCTGAAAACGTGATAGATGTGCGATCTTCGAAGTTAAGGTTGTAGTAATCTACTAAATGTCTCACCAAATCGGACGAGTAAATGATCCTTTTTCCAGCTGCCGTTTTCAACTCATAGTTCGCATTCCACTCGCCAAGATGTTCGGAAATCGCAATGGCTTTTGGCGAACGTGCAATCTGGACAGTTTTCGGATTTCCAATCTCTCGAATGACGTCTGGAGAAATTGCAACGCGCTTTCCATTTTTCTTTGAGTATACAATCGAAAGCACACCCGCTTCAGACGTCCGCGTGACAGGTTTGGTCTTAAACGGTGTGAAAGCTGAGAAATCAAATTCTTCTTCGCCAGACGCACTTCCGTGAGATTGTAGATTCTTTTGTTTTTCGTTACCTTCTTCATCTTCTGCTCTACCTTCGTCCAATTCGAGCTGTCCGAAATGGAGATCATCATCAAGTGCAAGATCCTTCTCTTCATTCATGTTGACCTGACGTTCATCATTCATATTTCAGTACCTCCCTGTTTGATTAGTTCCATCGTACTTCAAAACGGGCTCCCCTCTCTCTTGGGAAAAATACGTGTTTTTCAAAATGAATTGCTCATACCACAGAAAAAATGGACTTTGGCATCACCCCTTGTTTGTTTATCTTTTGGGGAGCTGTCCTCCCCTCTGGTTCCATCGTACTTCAAAACGGGCTCCCACCTCTCTTGGGAAAAATGCGTGTTTTTCAAAATGGATTGCTCATACCACAGGA
>NZ_JACIDE010000044.1:1616-10103 GCF_014196205.1 Anoxybacteroides voinovskiense
GAAGCTGTCCTCCCCTCTGGTTCCATCGTACTTCAAAACGGGCTCCCACCTCTCTTGGGAAAAATGCGTGTTTTTCAAAATGGATTGCTCATACCACAGAAAAAATGGACTTTAACAAATCCCAACAAAAAAACGAGAGGGTTCTCAACCATAGAACCCCTCTCGTTTTCTGTAAAACAACTATTCCTTATACAATTTTTCACATTTAAAAGGTGATTAAGACTTGACAATGTCATTTACTTAGAGTAAATTATTTTCCCGTTTCCTCAAGTTCGTCTAAATCATCGATCTCCTCGATCAAATCGTCCTTTTCCTCGATATCGACCAAATCATTGATTTCCTCAATAACGTCCAAGTCATTGATTTCGAGGATCGTATCCAAATCGTCTATCTCATCGTCATTCTTCTGTTCTTGCTCTAATCGAGAAGTGTTATATTCATCCAATGTTTCCATTAAAATTCTAAAATCATCTAAAGTAAAATCTTTTCGCAACTTATAGTCATTTTTAAATGAACTTGGTGCATAAATATTTCTAAACCGTTCCCAGTCACTTTCATCATAAACATCTTCTTTTCCTTCTATTTCTTGTAAAACCAATACAGCACTATAACCTAAAAATCTCATAATTCCTTCAACTTCCCCTCGCCATATCTTTCTCTTCTCTTCATCTAAATATGGATAAACCAGAACGTATTTTTGCCTATCGGAGATAAATGGCAAATGGAACACTTCTATAAGGTCTCTGGCTGCTATTGATAAAGGATATCCATTTTCACGACACTGTTTCAAAGCAACCGCTGCCGCTTTGCTTAGCTCGAACCCTAATCGCTTTTCCAATTTGTAATATTGGACATTTTTGTACTCATCCCCTGATTGATCAATCTTAGTTTCTAGACACTCAATTAATTCCTTAAAGCCCTTAAAGCTTATTCTTTTCAAATACCCTTTCTCACTAATTATCCGCTTCAGCGTAGTAGATGCTTTCTTATTAACACCTTCTCCTTCCTTTATTTCATCCAATGCTGAAAATTCCCCGATTTGATAAGGGAAAATATCTACTCCTTTGAAACGATTCGGGTTTCCCGTTGTTTTCTGATTGTTTTCTTTCTTTTTTTTTCTATATTCAGCTTCCTGTTTTTGACGCAAACGATGTTTCATTCTGTTTTCAGCATTCAACGTATTGAACAAATATAACAAGCGTTCGTACTGGTTATATTTAAACTTTTCTATTTTCTCTGGAGGTAGATTTTTCAACTCTTCTGGAAAAGAGGTGTGTTGTTCATAATATTTCCAAATACTAATTTTTCCCTCTTGCTTTCCCTTTTGAATACGATCTGCCATTACATAAAACAATAAGTACTCTTTCACTGCATCTAGTCCTATATGGAATCTCCCAGAAACAATATATATTGCCAACTCTTCCACTATTTCATCGATAAGCTCATACAGCATCCCTATAAACCTCCTATACATGAGATGAATCTAGCATATCACAAATAATATAGAGAGAAAAAGCGGCGACCGAGTGACTCTCCCTTCGAAGTCACTCGGCGCATCTGGACGAATCGTCCTTTTCCTATTGGTACTTCTTCATCAAATACTCTTTCACGCTGTCGTTGATGAATTTGGTGATGGATTCAATCTGGTTGTGTGTTCTCAGCATTTGGATGATTTGATAAATGTTTTTTTCTAAGTATGTCGTCACTCGCACGTGTGTTTCCGCAAAAGTGGCTTTCTTTGTTGCTTCTTTCAACATCAGCGGCTTCCCATTCAAGACGAATGCTTGATCGTTCGTTGTGCTGAATTTGCTGCTTGCTTGCGTGAAAGATTCATGCTCGGTTGCTTCTTCTCCCTCATCCCATTCCACCTCTTCTTCGTCATATTCCAACTCATATTCCTCATCGTCCCCGAATTCAAGCGTGTTCCAATCGTCCTCCCTCGTTCGCTTCAAATGATGATGGCTTCGTTTTCTTCTCGTTCCGTCATAACCAATGCCATGTTCCATACGTGTATGCTCCTTTCCCTGCTAAAATGAAATGGTCATGCGCGACGTTTGCGTACAGGTGCACAAAAACGTCCATGTCGCCGTTTTCGTGTACGTAGACGTAAACGTAAACACATTAATGTTATGTTAGGTGTCTTTATCAACAAAAAAAGAAAAAACAACACGGCAACCAAGCCATCCATTCATCGTCCTTTCGCTCTTTCCTGCAGTTGAACATGCAAAAAAGCAACACCTCCTCCTTCTTTGCCTAGTTGTTTCTCTTGTGGGCAAAAAAACGATGGCTTGATGCATCTTTTGATTCGTCTTTCTCTTGAATCCACAAACGGAAAATTTCCATGACTCCACCGTTTTTTAGCTCCTCTTTTCGTTTTCTGGTCAACGATGACTGGATGCAACATTGGCACAATCGCATCAGCGGCAATTTGGCATGACTCCATCGTTCTTTCCCCTCCTGCTTCCCATTTTCGGTCGACCGAAAACATATGCGATGCGAATGTTTCTGTCCATGCACAAAAGAAAGCACCTGTTTGATTTTCCAGTCGACCAAAAAATGAAAACAATAAATTAAGACATCGCGAAAGGAATGATCGAATTGAGACCAACCAACCCACGCAAGCGAGCGTTCGACTTGGAACAATATGAGAAAAAGCAAAAGAAACAAATCGAACACTTGTTGGAAAAACAAAAGGAATTTTTGTCCGAATGGAAGGCGTTAAAAAAAGCACTCGAAACGGAAAGTGATGCATTCGAAAAGAAGCGAATCACTTACAGAATGCAGTCACTCGAGCGGCGCATAGCGATGGTAAAGGAGGAATTGAAGAAAAAAGGGTATAAAGACAACAGAGGGCGACCAAAAAAAGAAGCAGGAACGACGTATAAAGAACAACGTGTCAAATTTACAGCACATTTATTGCCAGAAACGATCGCTTATTTAAAAGCGCTCAAGGAAAAAGGAATGATTGCTGATATTTCTTCTTTTCTGGACGAATTAGTCCGTCAACATAAAAACGAAACCGAATAAGAGGCAAAATAAGCGGCAAAAAAAAATGAGGTCAAATGCTTCTTTCTGCTTTGACCTCATCCCACATTTCCAAGAACGTATCATTCTTTATTCGCTAATATTAATCAATAACAACTCGGAAATAAGACGATGACATAGTCTTGTTGATCCATCACCCACACCGTCTGTTCGATGGGAAGGGCTTT
This sequence comes from Anoxybacteroides voinovskiense, assembly GCF_014196205.1. GTDB lineage: Bacteria > Bacillota > Bacilli > Bacillales > Anoxybacillaceae > Anoxybacteroides > Anoxybacteroides voinovskiense. The sequence continues at coordinate 4,829 of NZ_JACIDE010000044.1, forward strand.
TTCCAGCGGCACAAACACCGTCGTTTCTCGCTCTGGCTGTTCTTGCCGTTGAACGAGCCATTGCTCGTGATTTTCCACGTAAAACTCAAACACTTGTAAGTAATCCGTCATTTGCTCATTCCTTTCATCCACATACCGAAGGATGAACTGTAGATGTTCTTCACTTAATGTGTCGGCGACCGCACGTGTCATATAACGAGGCTTGTATCGTTCAAACATAAAAATCCCCTCTTCCTTCGTTCCAATCGGCTTGTTCCAACAGCCATTGTTCCGTCGCTTCATCATGTATGCCAACGAGCGTATAAAATAGCTGAAACTCATGCCCCCATCGTTTCGCGATGCGGTAAAATGTCATGTCTCCATGATGATGTCTTTCGACATATTCCAACGTAAATGGGTCATCTACCTGTGCCATGACGTCATCCTCTTTTTCTAGTAAAATGAGTGCTTGATCGTACGGCAAGAAGAAAGCAGGCAGCGATGTTTCTTTTCCACTTGCTTCGTAAAGATCGATGAAATCCTGCTCGATCGCTTGAATGAGCGGCTGTGGTGCCCGCCTGTATGCTTTTAATGCTTCGATGTCATTGACACATTGAATGACTTTCATCGCTCCATTTCCCCTTTCTACAATAGCTGAACGGCATCCATCTTTTCCTGTCTTGTCGTTTGAATGTAAAACCTTGCGGTCATGTTCACTGTACTATGCCCTGCTAGTTTACTGACCGTTGTCAAATCGACTCCTTTTTTCAACAAGCGCGTGCAAAACGTATGGCGAAACAAATGCGGATGCAAGTGAAATCCGAGTTCCTTTGAAACGTTCCCCAGCCACTCCCTGACCGCATCGCGATGCATCTTTGGCGCTCGTTGGCTCACAAGCAAATAGTCGCTGTCGACAAAACGCGAGTTCGCTCGTTCGCCTTGTTCGTATTGTTTCATGACGTGAAGCACATCTTGCCGCAACGTGATCTCGCGCACTTTCCCGCCTTTGCCGCGAACGGTGAGCGTACGGGCTAAAGCATCAATGTCGGCTCGTTTGATGTTCACCAACTCCGACACGCGCACGCCTGTATAAAGCAATAAGTAAGCAATCAGTTTATTCCGTTGGCTTACTTTTGTCTGATCCTCGACATAAAACAACAGCTTTTCCACTTGTTCTTCCGACAATGCCGTCACGACATGTTCACTTCCAGCGGCAATCGAGATGCGGTCGCGTTTCAGTTGAATGAAACTGTCGCTTACGATTCCCTTCTTTTGCAGGAAGTCATTGTACACTTTTAAGCTGTTGATTTTTTTGTTGATCGTCGCCACCGCATAGCCGTTGTCGATTAAATGTTGCTTATAACGGACGAAAGAAAAACGAGAAAGCGGCTGACGTGAATCAACCGCCTTTTCGACCATATACGCCTGAAACTTTGCGACATCCCCGACATACGACTCCATCGTTTTCGGCGATTTCCCTTCTTCAATGAGCCACTGCTTAAATGCATCGAGTAATGGTTGCACGATAATTCCTCCCTCATATGCAAAAAACGATGGAATGCTCATTCATCCATCGTTTCATCGTTTGATGATGTCAATGATGGTTTTCACCGTACATAAAGGGCACGATTGCTTGCATAGGCAAGAACACGGAAATACTTTCATCGGTCATTCCTCCTTCCTACTTTCCTTCGTTCACCAATTGTTTCACTGCCTCTGTGGCAACCGCCACCACAATCGTCGCAACGACTTTTTCCCACATGCCTTTTCACCCCCTTTCCCTCCCGACTCCCGACAGTTATATCATAATGTCATGAGTTTTTTGGCAATGAAAGCATAGCGGTTCCTTGAGATTCATCAAATCTGCCATGTATGGTTGGAATCCTTTTCGTTTTGTCGGGAGATTCGCAAAAGAAATGGCGCGAGTTTTATCACGAAACGTACAACCGCGCACATATGCGCTTTCCATTTTTGATCCACACTTCATACAACATCTCTCTCGTTTCTTCCTCCACAACGACACCAGCGATCCACTCATTCCCTTCTGCATCCGCATACATGAACGCCTCTAATAAGAGCGGATTCGGCAATTTCGCTACGTGCTCGTCAGGAATAAGCAATTCATCGATCTCCTCATGGTCAAATGTATACGCTTCGTACCCGACTTCCTCAAGCCTCACTTCCACGCCAAACTCACGTTTCATTTTTGCCATAAACCATTCGAGCATGATTCTTCCCCCTCACACGTACCCTTTTTCCTTCAACGACACGAATCGCTCACCGCCAACGACGACATGATCCAACAATTCAATCCCGACAATTCTCCCTGCCTCCACGAGTCTTCTCGTCACGTCGATGTCTTCCCTTGACGGTGTCGGGTCGGTCGATGGATGATTGTGTGCGACTAACACCGACGCCGCATTTGCCAAAATCGCCGACTTGAACACCTCGCGTGGATGCACGATACTGGCGTTCAAACTCCCCACATGGCACACATGAATCGCCGTCGGCTGGTTTTTCGTGTCCAGACAAACAACGACAAACACCTCCCGATCCGCATCCGCCAAAAACGGCTTCAACAGCTGATACGCATCTTCCGGCGACTTCACCTGCCTTTCTTTGTACAGCACGCTAGACTCGCGAACGAGCTTTACACTCACAATGTTCACGCGCTTTGCAGACTGCATTCTATTCCCTCCTAAAATAAAAATCGCCCCCATTCCAAAGCGGAATCGAGGCGTTCAAAGGTATAATATATATTTCAAACGACATTTGATGCGGAAAAAAAGAAACAGAGAGCCATTCAATGACTCTCTGTCTCTATAAAACTTCGACAACCTTCGGGGCGTGACAGGCACGCATCCCTCGCATCCCTGATAATTACTTAACAGTAATTGTTTTTGAACCTTCAACAACGTTAGTTAAGTAACTAGTGTCTTTAACTAATGTTGGTGCTGCAACTGTACCTACTTTTAATGAAGTTGCATTATTTAGGTTGTAAGTACCAGCTGTAAAGTCTGTTCCAGATGCTGCTTGCTGTTGAACAACAATATCAATACCTGCATTGTAAGCTCCATTACCATTTACATCGATGTATAATACATCTCCGTAAGTTGAATCGTTATTTAATACTGACGTATTTACAGTCAATACATACTTACCTGCATCAGCACCAACGCCATCAGCAAGAGTATATGCTGCAGTATTTAATTGCACACCGTTCAGAACTACCGCAAAGTCTGCCTCTTTACCTGCCGCACTATTAACAGCTTCAGAGAAACTGAGCGAAACTGTACCATTTGTATTAAGTGTAGCAGCAGTAAATACAGGTTTAATATCATCCTTCAAGGCTACAGAGCCAACATAAGGTGACATTGTGTTTCCAGCTTTATCTTTAATACCATTAATGTTCAATGCATAAGTTTTATCTTTTGCAATTGAACCTGCAGGAATGTTGATTGTAGCAGTATTACCAGAAATTGTAATATAAGAACCCGCAGGTAATGCAGCACCGTCAAGACGATAGTTATTAACATTCGTAACTGTTGCAGCATCTAAACCCGAACCTGCTTCAGTAAACGTAACAGCAATTGTTGTACCACTTGTTGAGTTAGTTGCAGCTGTTGCATTCACAGTGCTAACTGCAGGTGCAATTGTATCAGTTGCTACAGGAGCGCCAGCAGAGACATCAACAGTTAGGTTAGCTGATTTAGATGCATTTTGTGCAATAGCCTTGTCAGTTACTGCAGAGTTTGGCATAACCACTGTATATGTTTTCACACCAGTTCCAACTGGAGCATTTAATGATAATACTAACTCAGTATTATCATTAGGATTTACCGTTCTAGCAGAAATTGGAGTTGTTATACTAGTACCTTGATCATCAACTACAACATAGCTTCCAGCTGCAGCACTTGCAGTAACTTCTTCGTTGAATTTGACAACAATAGCTCCATTTGGCGTTGAAATGCCATTGTAAGAAGTTACTTTCTTGTATGTTGCACTCACAACTTGTGGAGCTGCCGTATCTTGAGTGATAGTAACATTCTTTACAGTAGCTGCAACTGCATTACCAGCTGCATCTTTCACAGTATTAGCTACAGAAACTACTCCATTGAAAGTTCCATTGTTGAATGGAAGAGCCGTAACTGGAACTAAGAATGTTTTATTGTCAGTGTTTGCTTTAGCAGTAACAGTACCTTGTGTAATACCAGTAGGGTTTAAGTTAGCATCTAAAACTTTGATGCTTGTATTAGAAATTGTGCTAGCATCCATTGATTTATCGAAAGTAACTTCAAGTAGACTATCACGAACAACCTTAACATCAGTTACAGTTGGAGCTGTAGTATCGCCAACAACTGTTACTGTTGTTGTTACAGGATTTGGATTTACCAAGTTACCAGCTGCATCTTTAATATTTAATAAAGATAGATTGTATGTCTGACCAACTAATAAGTTTGAACCAGAAGTCACAATAACTTCATTTGGTTTGCTACCAGCTGTTACAGTAGCTGCAGTTCCATTAATAGTAGCTGTCGCAACAGTAATGTCAACTGGCTCATTAAACGTTACTTTAATTTGAGTTGTTGCTGTTTTACCAGATGCGCTTGCTGATACAAATGTAGGCGCAACTTTATCAGAATAAGTGACAGACTTAGTAGTATCAGCAATTGTATTCAATTGAGCATCTTTAACACCTGAAACGGATACTTGGAAGACATCTCCCTCAGAAATTGAATGCCATGCAGCACTAGTTAAAGGTGTAACTAAAGTAATTGTAACACTCTTGCCATCTGCACTTAATTCAGCAGTTGCGTCATAGCTACCTGTAGTAGGTGCTGTAAGTGCTTGAGCAGGTTGACCAGCTACTTTAATTGAGTATTTTGTAACATCAGTTGCAGTTGTTTTATCAACAGCTTTGTTGAAAGTAACAACTAATTGTTTAGCATTAATCGCACAAAAGCAACCCCATTTTCTTCCACAAACACCATTCCGAAGCCCTAAGAGGCTCAAGGGGTTGGCAAAGTGCCATCACTCCTTGCATAGTTGCCGCAGACAAAAAAACGAGAAAGTTTTCGAATACATACGAAATCCATACAGAAAAAATGCCGACCAAATCCATAGAAAACGGCTGGTCAGCATCCCCCTTTCATCTCACCGATTGAAGAAGAACCATCACCCATGATGGTTACATTCCGCTGCTTATGAACGCGAGCTCTCCCCTTGAACGATCTGTCCATCCTTCTTTCATCTTACAGATCCTTAGTATAGCTCATCAATATACTTTGCATTTCTG
>NZ_JACIDE010000045.1 GCF_014196205.1 Anoxybacteroides voinovskiense
AAAAGACGAGAAAAGGAAAGGAACCAGAGCTTTACCACTCTGATTCCTTCACGTGAACTGAATTTATACTGTCTACTTTTCGGATCGCAGTGCACAGGCACCACACCGCAACTTTTTCTTAATATCCATACTCGTCGTAATAATCCCCGCCTGAATCCCCCTCATCGTAAGAATTTGTATTCTCATAATTACTTAAAATGGAAGATAGACCCCCATGCCGAAAAAATTCGGCACCATCGGAAGGATGAAAACGAATATTGTCGAAATATCTCCTTGCAGCTGGGGTCGTGAGGTCGATGCATCTATGGTACGCAAGAGTCCGAAAGATAGACGGACCCCAGTAGCCTGGTGCACCACGGAATGTCGCTCCCGAGTTGGGAAGCACGCAGGATAGAATGCTTCGTCATAGGCTACTGCACCAGCTGATGATGGAAATGAAGCAGGGAGGGAAAGCGATGAAGGTATTATATGAACGTTGTTGTGGAGTAGACGTGCATAAAAAATCCATTACCGCTTGTACCATCACCCCTGAAGGAAAAGAAATACGAACATTCGGTACCGTGACCGATGAATTGCTGGAGTTTGTGAACTGGTTGAAAGAAAAAGGTGTGACGCACGTGGCGATGGAATCGACAAGCGTATACTGGAAACCGTTGTACAATTTGCTCGAACTCGAACAAATCGAGACGCTTGTCGTCAATGCACAGCACATCAAAGCGGTTCCTGGACGAAAGACGGATATGAAGGATGCCGAGTGGATCGCCAACTTGCTTCGCCATGGATTGTTGAAAGGAAGTTATATTCCGGACCGAGCCCAACGAGAACTGCGAGAACTCGTTCGATATCGCCGCAGTTTGATCGAAGAAAGAGCGCGGGAATTGAATCGGATTCAAAAAGTATTGGAAGGAGCGAACATCAAGTTGTCGTCCGTTGTCTCCGATATCAATGGGGCATCGGCACGAAAAATGATTCGTGCGTTGATCGAAGGGAAAAACGATCCGACGGTCATCGCTCAGCTCGCAAAAGGGAAATTGAAACAAAAAGTGGAAGAACTCCAGCGCGCATTACGCGGGGTAATCGGCCCTCATCAACGGATGATGTTAGCCGAACAATGGCGGCATGTGGAATACCTAGATGAAGCGATTGCGCGATTAGATCAGGAGATCGAGGAGAGAACGCGCCCTTTTGAAGAAGCGCTGGAGCTCTTAGATACGATACCGGGAGTCGGGCGGCAAAGTGCGGAACAAATTTTGGCGGAAATCGGAACCGATATGAGTCGCTTTGCATCAGCGAGCCATCTAGCATCGTGGGCAGGCATGGCACCAGGAAACTACGAGAGTGCGGGGAAACGGTTATCAAGCCGAACGAGGAAAGGGAACAAGAAGCTGAGAGCGTGTTTAGTAGAATGTGCCCGTGCCGCCGCGAGAAAGAAGGATACGTATTTATCCGCGAAATATCACCGCATCGCCGCAAGAAGAGGGGCGAATCGAGCGAGTATGGCAGTTGGACGAACGATATTAGAAATCATCTATTACTTGTTAACTCGGAAGGAACCGTATAAAGAATTAGGGGCAGACTATTGGGATCGTCAACGGGAAGCAAAGATCGTGCGTCAAACGGTGAAGAAATTAGAGGGGTTAGGGTACGAAGTGAAGGTAGAAAAAGTGGGTGCATAAGGGAATTAAAGCATATATAAACTTTAATACCTTCCTTTGGAAATTATATTCCAAAGGCTAGGTGGGGGTTGTTTTTTGCCAAATTTTGTTTTTAGGATAGATTTTCATAAAGTTCTGCTTCTAAATAAATGGCATTATATAAAATATCAACAAGTTTTTGATAAGCCGTTACAGTATCTGCTTTCACCTTGTACGCAGCGTCGTAATTCTTTGCCTTCACTAATGCATTATAGTTTTTATCATATTGTGCAATTTTTTGTCTTAATTTGTCTATATTATTTGTGGAAACCATCACATCATACATATTATCCGAAATAATATCTATTTCCTCTGGCTCTAGATAATCGTCTAACATATCTTCTCGATCATTGAATTTCTTGACCAATTGTAAATAATACTGAAGCATTTCTTCGTCAGAATTTGCAACGGTGTCCTCTTCAAATAGTTGGCTAAATAGCTCTGCATTGTACAATCGATAGTTGTTTAGATCCGATTGATAAGATTTCTCGTATTGCTTGTAATAAACGATTTGCTTACTCAGCTCCGAAACTTTTTTATTAAACGCTTTTTGATCCATTGGCTTTGCTTTCTTCGCATACACATAATGAGCACCTTCTAAACTACTAACAAACGGCGTGAACAGAAGTGCTATCACAAATAAAGAAGCCATCACTTTTTTCATAAATTCCATCGTCTCTTCTCTCCCCCTCTATATATAAAACTACTCTTCTTAAGAAAGATTATAAAGGAAAACATTGTATTCATCAATCAATATATTTCTTTATTGGTAAAATTTTAATCACTTTCTCGCATTTTTTCAATCCTTTTGGCTGAGCGAAATAGAGGCACTAGTCCTCTATTGCCAAATAAAAAAACGTAGACAAAGAGAACAACAAATTTCGAGGAGTGGGAACCAAACGAAACAAACTTCTCCCGATTCCCTCTGGCATCGCTCTCCAATCAATGTTCTCCCTTCGCATTCTTTTCTTGACGTCCTTCTTTCATTCTCCGAAACGCCATCGCCTTCCATAATGCTTCATCTGTGATGTCATCAGTTTCTGCTAAATCGGCAATGGTACGAGCAAGGCGAATGATTTTTGTTTGCACGCGGTTGCTCCAGTCGTATGTAGCCGCCCAATGTTGAAGCAGTTGCTGCTGCCTTTTCGTTAACGGACTTTTCGCAAGCAGTACGTCAATTGGCACGTGACCGTTTGTTATTTCTTCCCCATATCGTTCGTATTGCCTGAAACGTGCAGTCTCGACTCGGCTGCGAATCGTTTCCGAACTTTCTAGTCGTTTCGGCGTTTCGGTCAAATCAACCACTTCTAGCGATAACAATATATCGATGCGGTCGTAAATCGGCCCTGAGATGCGCTGGCGTTATGTTTGGATTTGTTTCGGACTCATAGGCAATATCGCTTTTTTGAACCGAAATATCCGCATGGGCATGGATTCATCGCCCCGAGCAAAATAAAATGTGCTGGATACGTCACCGTTGAGGAAACACGACTAATCGTCACTTTTCCTGTTTCTAGCGGTTGTCGAAGCATATCGAGCGTTTTTTTCGTAAATTCCGCCATTTCGTCAAGAAATAATACCCCACGATGAGCAAGTGAAACTTCGCCGGGCTTCGGCTGTGTTCCTCCCCCAATCAACGCAACCGATGATGCAGAGTGATGCGGATGACGAAACGGTGGAGAGGAATCGTTTTTCGGTTCTCCTGCTAGTTGGTATAAACTAAGCACTTCTAACTGCGCTTCATGGGAAAGGCGCGGCAAAATCGTCGGAAACGTCTCGGCTAGCAAGCTTTTTCCACACCCTGGCGGTCCAATCATTAACACATTATGTTCCCCTGCTGCGGCAACTTCAAGTGCATACTTTGCATGTTCATGCCCAATGATATGTTGAAAATCGCGGGAATTGTTTTGTGGAACATCAGCGACTGAAGGAAGATGAAAAGTTGGAGAAATCGTTTGTTGCCCTTTTAAGCATTGCACCACTTCATCTAACGTTTGCACGAACACACAATGGACATGCGGCAAGTGATGAAGAGGAAGGGTAGAATCGTATGGCGCATACACTTGCTGAAACCCAAGCTTTTTGGCAGCTAAAATAGCAGGCAACATCCCATCCACAGGCTGAATCGCTCCGTCTAATGACAATGAGCCTAAAAACGCAATATGTGATGGAATCGGTTGCTCGAGTTTTCCTTTTACTTTTAAAATGCCAATCGCCATTGCTAAATCAAACATCGGGCTTTGTTTTTTCCGCTCTGGCGGTGACAGATGTATGACAAGTTTTTGCTTCATGACATCACAGCCAAATGCATGCAATGCCGCAACGACTCGCTCCTTTGCTTCTTTCACCGATGTATCGGGCAATCCAACAATCACAACGGAAGGCATTCCCGGCAGTTCTTTCACTTCCACTTGTACGCGGTATCCTTCCATCCCGCGCAAGCCGATGCTACAAACTTTCATTTTATTCCTCCTTGATTACATTGTTTGGCACAACATCTGCCTTCACAAACTGTACATATTTTTTCTTTTTCTCGACAATGGTTCCTGAGAAATATTGGAGAAGTGCGTCGATGTTCATAAATGAAGGAATTGAGGTAGATTGGTGATAAAAGCGAAAACTGCTCCAGCGATAATGCTCGGGGAGATGCACCATACGTGCCTCGACAGGGTTGAGGTGAATATAGCGACTGACTTCTAACATCCCTGCGTCATCGTCAATGATTTTACTGAAGTAACGCTTTTCAAACACATGACCGGTTAACCCGTAACGTGTATTATAATAGTTGGCGTATCGTTTATTTATAAGTGCCATGACTTTAGAAATGGATTCCTGTTGCGAACGGAGCTGCAAATGGAAATGATTCGTCATGAGGCAATACGAAGCGATTTCAAACGAAATTGTTTCACGAAGCTGTTCGAGGATATGCAAAAAAGCAAGGAAATCATTCACTTCTTTAAACAGCGGATCACGCCGGTTTCCACGGCACACAATGTGGTAAAACAAATGCGGTACCCATATCCGCCTTGCTCGTCCCACACCTTTCCCCCTTTTTGAAGGATTTTCACACATTTCTTCGATAAAAATAGCGAAACTCCTGCATGTTCAAAAAATTTTTTTACCAAACAGCAACCATCCCTCGTTCCACTTGCCAAACCAGCCATATCATTTGTATACTATAAGCAGATATTTCATAAAATAAAAAAGCTGAGCGCCGCAAACGCTCAGCAAGCAACTACATGCCGCAAGAAGAGCGGCTGACCGAACCGAATTAGCGATTACCAAAAAGAAGTAACCGTCTTCATCCGTTGGTCGCGGGAGAGCGGTTATTTCTTTTTGTTTATATAGACGACGATAGTGACCGTCAATGTTAGCATGCCGATGAACACTAAGCTGAATTGCGCAATAAGACTCAATGCTTCATACGTCGTCATATTCCCACCTCCCTCCATCAGGGAAGTGGTCAACCGCCCACCCTGCTTATGTAGTTGCTACGGAGATTGTAACATTTTTCTATCACTCTCGCAATTTCAACGACAGTTGCAACAAAAAACGCCACAGCACATCAACAAAAATGCAGAAAAAGAAACAGAGAGCCACTCAATGACTCTCTGTCTCTATCAGTCTTTGGCAAGCTTCGGGGCGTGACGGGCACGCTGCCAGCCTGTACGCATCCTCTGGCGACTGAACACGCCGCTCCCTGTACAACACACTCCCCTCCCGAACAAGCTTCAGGCTCACAATGTTCACGCGCTTTGCAGACTGCATACGACTCCCTCCTAGAATAAAAATCGCCCCTGTTCCAAAACGAAACAGAGGCGTTCAAAGGTATAATATATGTTTCAAACGACGTTTGATGCGAAAAAAAGAAACAGAGAGCCATTCAATGACTCTCTGTCTCTATAAAACTTCGATAAACTTCGGGGCGTGACAGGCACCGTCACCAGACGACGATGGTGGCAGTCATTGATCCCAGAGAGTCTCATCTCTCTCTGTCTCTTCGAATCTTAAACAAAATTTCAGGCGTGATCGGAACGTTTTTTGATTTTCCGAAAAAGAAACATCGTTCTGCAAGATCATTTTGTCCGTATAGTCTAGTATAATCTTCTTTTTCCAAGAAATAAAAATAGCCTTTCTCTTTTGCAATATGTGCAGCAAATTGAACGGCTTCCTCATTTTCTAAATCAATCGGCTCATCAGCAGCCAACAAAACGACTAACAACCCCCTTTTAAAAGTATAAGTTCTCATTTCTACAAACCTCTCACTATTCATCATTTCAACCGAACTTGGACTACTCGAATCGAACGTACGATTTTTTTCTTTTTTTGTAAACCAAGTAACAAACTCCCCTTGAGGGCAACGAAATAAAACGTCTACTCCATTTACATTCCAAAGAATCCCTTTCTGTTCAAGCACCTTCCCTACAACTACAGACAACTCTGTAGCATAAGCGTTTTTCCAACTTGTTTTCCCTTGCCTTCTACGCTCCTGCGCAAACTTTTCTCTTGTCATAAATCCTACTTTCAATGCCAACTCATCCAACTCTTCGCCTTCAGTATGACACCACCCACGTTCATAACGCTTGCTTGGCTGTGCACATCGCTGATCATGGACATATTCGTAAAATCCTGAAATTCCATCGGTCACGCTCGGAAAACTTAAATATCTTACAGTAACCATTTCCATACATCTCATCCTCCGTTCATTCATCATCAAGAATTTTTTCAACAAAAACAAGCAAACTCCTGCATATGAATGAAAAAATGCCGAAAACAACCATTCCTTCGTTCGATAAAAAAACAGAGAGCCACTCAATGACTCTCTGTCTCTATCAATCTTCGACAATCTTCGAGGCGTGACAGGCACCACACCGAACGACTCTCTGTCTCTACCAATCTTCGGGGCATGACAGGCACCATACCCTTATGTTTGATTGTTAGCGATTGGTACCGTTATTCGGTCTCTGGCAACCACTGTTCCGTTGTGAACGATATAGCATTCTACATAATGCTCACCTTTAAAATTAGTACTTTCAATCTTTTCATGCCTTCCTCTATCTCGAACAATTTGACCACGAATACAATCTCTTAGTATAGCTTCCTCACCACGATTTAAAACTTTCCAATACACATCATACGGAAGTTTTTCTTCGCTTCTTCTTGCTATTTTATCAAACTCGTTTTTTTCGATAAAAAATCGTAAATTTTTATTAGCAAGAAGCGGTATTTGGTCTCTAAGCATATTTCTCAGTAAATGAGACCTAAATCCATTTTGTTTAACTTCGCAATCAATTTTTAAACTATAACGAATGTCAATAGGAAATTTTCTTTCAATGAATTCCTCCGTTTGTCGAGCTGTGAATCCAAAGGACGCACTTTTTTCAATTTTGGCTTCCGATACTGCCTCAGGGACTGGAAAGGTTTCTCCAAATAATTCTTGAAGGGTATCATATAAATTTTCGCTATCCTCAGTCAAATCCTTAATCTTGTTATATGCTGAATTAGCTTTTGTAACGAACGTTCCTTTTTTATTATATACTTTTTGGTTACTGCCCAATGCAAACCAATATTGTTGGTCTTTGTTCCGAGTTTTAAGATAATAGAAGAGGTCTTTTAATACCTGGAGGTAATTTTCAAATGCCGCCTCTTTATGCTCCTCATACTCATCAAGAAAGTTGTAAATCAGCGTGTCAATCAGTAAGCCTCCGAATTTAATACCAATATGATTTTTCCATGCTCTTACAATGTTACATAGATAACGATAATTGTTATTGGTTTCTTCAATTGTTTTCAGACTTTCTTCGATTTCCGGAAGTGGATCAGTCTTCTTCCATGAACCACCGTTATTGGAATCGGGGTAATCGAAAGCTCCATCGGATCGTTCAAAGACGGGACACACCTCTATGGTATAGTTAATACTTTCAAAGCTTACTACAACTACTTGACCATCCCCCCTAACAATTGTTCTAGGATAGGTTTTCTTAATCTCAGCTTTTATGGCCTGTAACAATTTGGACTGCCCATTTCTTTCGTGTTGATCATATTGTTGTTTAATCCCATTAGGCAAAACAAAAAGCATGTCTAGGTCACTAATACCTTTAATCGCTGTCTGCCGTCCTAATGACCCGACAATATAACTGTGTTCTTGATCGCTGTCAGTATCCCAATATGCTTCATTTAACCGTTTTGTGATTCTTTTGAATCTCTTATGGATATCATCAAGATTGCCAATCTCCAACTGCTTAACAAAATCTTCAAACGACTGTGCCAACATCTGTTTCTCCTCCAATTCACGATAGCAATACCCAAACGATTATTATTACAACAACTATTACTGTAAAAACAAACGAGAAAGGAATTTTATCTCTCCATGTAAACTGTTTTTGCTCATCGATCCACTCGTGTTGAGTTTGAAAGAAGAATTTATAGTGCGCATACCAATCACTCATTATAATTTGTTTGGTAATATTTATACTGTAATACTCGTCCATTATCTGATTCATTTCTGCTTCTTCGGCTTGGAAATTGTCTGCTGTAGAGCTTTTAACACGATAGTAGATATTTCGGAGTTGGTTATGTAAAACTATGAGGCGATTCCCGACTTCCCTATACCTTTCTTTCTCTGAATTATAGAGGCTAATAGTTAAGGCGATTATGTTCAAACAGATTAGAGCAACTGATATCTCATTGTTGTTTTTATAGTCAGGCTTATAGATTTGCCATACACCAATAAGAAGACTAATAAGTGCAAGAAATCCTGGGATTTTCTCAACAATATCGTATGTGGCAAAGTGCTTCTTCGCACCGAAAGAAACATTATAACCATTTTCAGCCAAACTACGTAATAAATGATCTTTATCCATTTCTAATCACCTTCTTTTGTTCATTTCACTGGAATAGAAGTATCACCGAAGATCAACTCTAAATAAGAAAGCCCAGAGTTTCTCTTCAATTTTAATTTTTCTGTCAAAAGTTACATCAAATGGACGTATCACAACGTCTTGTTGCATTTGATAGTGATACTCCCCGATCTCATCTTCTATTGCAGTAATGATTTGATCGAAGTCCGCCGGATCAGATACTTCTTTAATTACAAGAACTAGCTTGCTCTTTCTTAATCCAGAACCATAACCTTGTTCAACCAAGTCAGAGGCAAACCTTACGGCCTTTTTATCGATGGTATTGTCGGGGAAGGAGGGACTCAGCATACCAGCAACTCTACCTTTGTACACCATCTGTGTTTTTTCTACAGGAACTAAATTTCCGCCCCTGTTCTCGTATCCCCAAGCGTGCGGTATTCTGTACATTCTGGGTGAGGCCTAGACGCTGGAACAAAGATAGCTCTACGTTCATCAAATACTTTTGCCATTTGGATCACCTCAATCGTTAGTATAAAACGCTGGTTAAAACTATTGGTTAATACTAATGGTATATATCCAGGAAGTTTTTGTAAAGAGATGATCTAATCATAAGTTACAGAAAGAAAAAACATGCCATCGGGCATGCAAATCAGACAAGCCATATCGTAGAACAGGGGCATCGGTTTATAAAGAAGCGAGTTCGTTCGATGTTAGGATTGAAATCATTTCGTACAGATTCTAAAATGTTTCTAATTACCCTTTGTGATAGATAATGTAAATTAGTACGTTATTTCGGAACAAAATGGCCATTTTTTTGCAAATTCAAACGGGTTTTTGCGCGTTAATCCAGCAAAAATCTGGAGTATTATGCAAATTTCCTCCCTTCTGTTTACAGAAAAACCGTTTGGTGGCTTGACATGGAGCCTCTGCGGACATGTTTTCTTGCGAAAGGGGCGAGCAGGAGCCCTTGTTTCGCTAGGCAACTAGCCTAACATGTCCGCCACTCCATGTAAAGCCTGCGCTTCTGATTTTGTAAATATATTCCAATCTGAAATAATTAGCTAATGTGCAACACAAATAATTTGCAAATTTACACTTGTGTTTCAAGGATTCATTCGACATGAAGATAAAAAAATCCTCCCGATTTTTGTCGAGAGGGTGCGAAATGTAAGATATGAATGAAAAAATGTCACGCGTGTTGATTAACCAATAATATCCATAAAAAGCATAGAAAAAAGAGCACCTTTCCTGTAGAATGTAAGTAACGACACAAACAAA
>NZ_JACIDE010000046.1 GCF_014196205.1 Anoxybacteroides voinovskiense
CTTTTTTGCTCATCCCCCTTCTGTTCAAGGAATCCTCCCCTTGAAACATATGGAAGAGGATTTAGCTTCCTCCCACAAACATTTTACTCATACTTGATTTATCGCAAAAAACGTTGTAAAGTAAAGGAAGTAATTTTGTAAGGGATAGGTGGGGATTGGCGTATGGCATTGTATTTTATACCCCTTGCGATGGTCATTTTATTTTCGATTAATCAATTAACAAATGCGCTTTGTGTACAGAGAGAGATTCCAGAAGAAAAACAGCCGACCGTGTTTCGGACGATTAATGTATTGATTACCATTTTGCTTATCTCTTCTTATTTCGAGGTGCTTTTTACATAAGAAAAGCTGACAGCGGTGACTGCCAGCTTTTTGTTCATTTTGCAACGTGTGCTCGCCTTCGCTTTTCGTTAGAATAACCAAGCACTGCCGACAATGATTAATAAAATAAACAATACAACAATTAACGCAAATCCTCCTGCATAAGGTGCGCCCATGAACAACACCTCCTTTCATAGGCTGTGATACTTCATCATATGTCACCGTGTGAAACGTGTATGGGCGCATAACTAGCAGGAAAAAATTTTTGCATGATGGGAAAATGTGCTATAGTTATGAATGTAGTTTGCGAAATTTTGATGGTAGGAGTTGTGAGTAAATGAAAAAATGGAAGATTGTGTTTATGACAGCCGCTTCTGTCCTTGCATTGTCTGCATGCAATAACGGCGGGTCAGAAGTGATTGTGGAAACGAAGGCAGGCGATATTACAAAAGACGAGTTCTATAAAGCGATGAAGGAACGCGTCGGAAAAGAGGTCATTCGTGATCTTGTATATGAAAAAGTGCTTGGAAAAAAATACAAAGTAAGTGAAAAAGAAATTGACCGAGAAATTCAAAATTTAAAAGACACGTATGGCGCGCAATACGATCTTGCTGTGCAACAAAGCGGAGAGCAAGCGATCCGCAACATGGTGAAACTCGATTTATTGCGGCAAAAAGCGGCAATAGAAGATGTGAAAGTAACGGAAGATGAATTGAAACAATATTATAACCAGTATAAGCCACAAATTCGTGCGAGCCATATTTTAGTGAAAGATGAAAAAACAGCACAAGAAATTAAAGCGAAGCTAGATAAAGGAGAAGATTTTGCGAAACTGGCAAAAGAATACTCGCAAGATGCTGGTTCAGCGCAAAACGGTGGCGATTTAGGCTGGTTTGGTCCTGGAAAAATGGTGAAAGAATTTGAAGACGCTGCGTATGCGCTTAATGTTGGACAAGTTAGCCAGCCGGTGAAAACAGAATATGGCTACCATATTATTAAAGTAACGGATAAAAAGAAAAAGCCATCGTACGAACAAATGAAAGAGGAAATTGAATTTGAAGTGAAAAAGAATAAAATCGATTCCTCTAAAATGGAATCCAAAGTCGAAAAATTAATTAAAGACGCAAACGTTCAAGTGAAGGACAGCGATTTGAAAAACGCGTTTCAACAGTAAAAGGGAAGCAATAAGCGCTTCCCTCTTTTTCTGTGAAAATAATCACTTCATGAACGGTTGTTTCATGCTTGGTGTGTGGCGAACAAAACTTGCTCATGTGTTTTATTCGATTCCTGTTTGAATTGTGGCTGCGATTGCCTGCAAATCTTCAAATGTATAATCGCTTGCATTTGATTTCCAAACAGCGCCAAAGCCGTCCCCCTTACCATAACGCGGGATAAGGTGCATATGAAAGTGAAAGACCGTTTGCCCAGCGTGTTCCCCGTTGTTATTCAATACGTTTAATCCAACAGGGGAAAATTGCTTTTTGATGGCATTGGCGATTTTTGGAACGGTACGAAACAGTTGGCTAGCAGCATCCGGCGTCAATTCGAAAAGATCGGCCATATGTACTTTCGGTACAACAAGTGTGTGCCCTTTTGTCACTTGGCTAATGTCAAGAAATGCTACTACGTGTTCGTCTTCATACACTTTTGCGGCAGGAATTTCACCATTTATAATTTTACAAAAAATACAATCACTCATGGAACAGGCCACCTTTCTTGCCATTTTTGTCTTCATTTTATCATAATAAAGGACAGGACGTAAGCCGTTTTGGTTACATCCTGTCCTCGTTGAAAAGGGGTGAGAGTTTCATTACGCAAAATGGCGTTTGATGAACACCTCATTTACAAAAAGGTTTTTTACTTCATGAACATATTTTGTTCAAGGTGACCATCCCCTTGCTCGGATTGGACATCCTGCTTGTTTGATGATCTGCGACAAACACCTCATTTACAAGGAATTTTCCTTTGCTTCCGACGGTGCTATCTTTCGTAAACACCTTGTTTTCATGCGGATGACTCATCAACTTCTCATCCCCTCTTCGCTAATTATCATGCCCACAAATGAGGAGCATATACATCTTCTTTTTGAAAAACGATAATTTTTTTTGATAAAATAATGGTAATCCTCATAAAGAAAGGAAAACAAGCGATGGCACTTTTGGAAGTTCAGCATGTATACGGCGGCTACACGACCCGCAATGTGCTACAGGATGTTTCGTTTACGGTAGACCGCGGTGAAATCGTTGGATTAATTGGATTAAATGGTGCGGGGAAAAGCACAACGATTAAACATATTATCGGGATAATGGAGCCGCGCGAAGGAAAAATTACGCTCAATGGACAGATGTTTTCAGAAGGAAAAGAAACGTACCGCGCGCAGTTAGCGTACATTCCAGAAATACCTGTATTATATGAAGAACTAACGTTAAAAGAGCATTTAGAATTAACCGCGATGGCGTACGGATTGGCAAAAGAGAAGTATGAAAAGCGGCTTCCCCCATTATTAAAAGCGTTTCGCATGGAAAAAAAGTTATCGTGGTTTCCTGTTCATTTTTCCAAAGGCATGAAACAAAAAGTGATGATTATGTGCGCTTTTTTAGTCAATCCGGCGCTCTACGTGATTGACGAGCCGTTTGTAGGACTTGACCCGCTTGGAATTCATTCATTGCTTCAATGGATGCAAAATGCTAAGCAAAAAGGAGCAGGAATTTTATTGTCCACGCACATTTTAGCAACAGCGGAGAAATATTGTGATTCGTTCGTCATTCTTCATCACGGAAAAGTGAAAGCGAAAGGGACTGTCGAATCGCTACGGCAACAATTTCAGCTTCCGTCTGCTACGCTTGACGAAATTTATATCGAACTGACAAAGGAAGAAGAGTACGATGAATAGTCGAAAGTTATGGAGCGAACGGTTTAGCCGGTATGTTGCGGAAGTAAGGCGCTATTTACGTTATATGTTGAATGATCATTTGTTGTTTGTTTTATTCATTGGACTAAGTGCAGGGGCAGTGCTATATGAAAAATGGGTGCGCGCGCTATCGCCGCAATTTCCGTACGCTGTTGTGGAGGCGTTTGTATTGGCGCTTTTTTTAACGCCAAGTTCCGTTCGTACGTTTTTACAAGAAGCCGATATCGTGTTTTTAACACCTGCCGAAACAAAACTCCGTCCATATATGCAACGCTCGCTTTTGTTTAGTTTTGTGGTGCAAACGTTGTTTTTGCTCGCTGGGGTATTTGTTGTTGCGCCACTTCATCTTCGATTTGCTTCGATGCCGCTTTCGCTTTTCGCTTTCTTTTTATGGCTATGGAAAGGGTGGAATGTATGGATTCATTGGCGAGAAATACATTGGGTTGAGCAAAAAGCGAAATGGATTGGGGATATAGGGCGCTTTTTACTGAATGGAGTAGTCGTTTATTTTCTGCTGGTGGACGTTCCGCCGTTTTTGTTCTTTGTTTTATTAGTAATTACGGCATGTATTTCCTTTTATTTTTGGAATGTTACGAAGCAAAAACCGCTTCCGTGGGAGGAGCTCATTTGGCAAGAAGCGCAAGCGATGAGACGGTTTTACCGGCTGGCTAACCTTTTTACCGATGTGCCGCATATTCAAGAAAAAGCAAAGCGGCGTCGTTGGATGGATGTGTTGTTGCGATTTATTACCGATTGGCGGAAAGAAGCCGCGTTTCGTTATTTATATGTACGAACCTTTAGTAGAGCGGGGGATTATTTTGGCGTTTACGTGCGCTTAACGATGATAGGTTGTTTGCTTCTTTATATAGTGCCAACCGGATACGGAAAGGCGCTTGCTGCTTGCTTTTTCTTGTATGCAACTGGAATACAGCTATTTGCTTTATCTCGTCATCATCGTGGGCATGTGCTTGTAAGACTATATCCGTTGCCGCCTTCTATGCAAAAAAAAGCAGTATTGCAGCTATTGTTTTTGTTATTGAGCGTGCAACATGCGATATTTGTCCTTATTTTAATCATTGGAATTAATTGGGAAGCTAGTTTATGGACGGTAGGATTAGGGCTAGCATTTATTTATTGGCTCGTGTTTCACTATTTTTCCAATCGATGGAGGGAAAGAAAATGATCTATATTACGACTGGGACATTAACGTATTTGCAAACGGTGAAAGAAGCTTATGCAAACGAAAAGATGGTGTTGCTTGATGGCGGAGATACCGCTGTTTTAGTCCATGAAACAGACGGAGAAACAGTTTTTCACGAACCGCGGCGATATGAAGTAATAGAGGGAGTTGGAGAGTTAGGTGGGGCGTTTGTTGTGTGTAACAATATCCCGGTGACAGAAGAAGGGAGACCGTTATTTGAATATCGCTTTAGCCAACGAGCACGGTTGATTGAAACAGAACCAGGGTTTGTAGCAATTCGCGTCTTGCGTCCGTTGTCGAACGATACGTATATCGTAATGACGTGTTGGGAAGGAAAAGAACATTTTGAAAATTGGCAGCGGTCGAAAGCATTTGAGCGAGCACACGGAAAGCGAGAAACAGCCTCTCAAGAAGAAAAACAACCATCGATTTTCCCGCGTCCTTCGTACGTAACAAAATATATGGTTGTTCAAGAATAAGGTTGTCGAATGCCGCTACTACAAGCGGTATTTTCTTATGCTCTCCTGCGATATGTTCGCTGCCGTCCTGTCGAAGCTAACCAGTCGCCTCCGCTTTTCGTTGATGTCTAGCTGCGAACTAACATCCTCCTTCGCGTTTGCTTTCTCCGTCGACGTGCAGGGCACGTCTTGTCGAAAGCTTTCGCGTCCGTCGGATGTTTCCTTGGCTTCGCCAAGGACCGTTCTCCGCTTTTCGGAGATGTCTAGCTCCGGCTCCTAGCTGCTCGGGGGTCAAATAACCTTCCCCCTCGAGGTGGCGAGCACCTCTCCGTGGGAAGAACATTCGCCCCGTCGCAGCTGTGCAGTCGCCTCCGCTTTTCGGAGATGTCTAGCTGCGGCTCCTAGCTCTCTTGTGCCAAGCAACCTTCCTCCGTCGAAGCAAAAAGCGCTTCTCGTCGGAAGAACGCTTGGCTTCGAGAGCTAACCAGTCGCCTCCGCTTTTCGTTGTTTTTCGACTATTTCCGTGGAAATCGACAGGCACATCTTTTTCCCTTTTTCATATGATGTAGCACATTCATTAGGCAATTGCCTGTATGAATAGAACAAGGAAAGGGGAAAAAGCATGGGGGTTGAGTTGACTGCGTTACATTGGATTTACGTCGTCTTCGTCGTGCTTATCATCGGATTTATGGTGGCACGGAAAGATACATCACTTGTTTGTATGATTGGGATTTTCTTGTTAGCGATTACTGCCACTCATTCGTTAAGTGAGGCAATTAGCGGGGTATTTAACAGTTTTATTTACGCTATTACTGAGCTGTTGCCGACTATTTTAATTATTTCGGTGATTGTAGCGATGAGTCGAGTCTTAACGATAACCGGCATTAATGACGCGATGATCTCTCCATTTGCTCGTTTGATTCGCACGCCGAACTTGGCGTATTGGACGATTGGACTATTGATGATGGGGATTTCGTGGTTTTTCTGGCCATCGCCAGCGGTCGCACTCATGGGGGCAGTGCTATTGCCGGTCGCCCTTCGTGTTGGGTTGCCAGCGATTGGCGTTGCGATGGCGATGAACTTATTCGGTCATGGCATCGCTTTATCGGGCGATTTTGTTATTCAAGGGGCACCGAAATTAACTGCCGATGCAGCAGGTCTTCCGGTAGCGGAAGTCGTGTCGGCTAGCGTTCCGCTCGTTTTTGTGATGGGAATTGTGACAACAGTGACGGCGTTTCTTTTCTTGCGACGTGATATGAAAGCTGGGAAAGTAACAGTCACAAACGAATTAGCTGCAACAGTAGAAGGGGTACAGCAAACGAAACTATTGTTGTCGAACCGCGCGAAAAAAGGATTGGCGATGCTTATCCCGATGTTGTTTATTGCGGATGTTGTAGCGATGTCTTATTTAAAATTACAAGGTGGGGACGCGACGGCGCTTATTGGTGGGACATCCATTTTCATTTTGATTTTGCTCTCCATTTTTGCACACCGACATAGCAGCTTTGAAGAAATAACGAATTATTTAATCGAGGGCTTTCAGTTCGGATTTAAAATATTTGGTCCAGTCATTCCGATTGCAGCGTTTTTCTATTTAGGAGATGCAGGATTTGTTCACATTATCGGTGAATATTTGCCAAAAGCTTCACAAGGCATTGTTAACGACTTAGGTGTTGCGCTCGCTCACGCTGTTCCGCTAAATAAAGAAATAGGAGCAGTGACGTTGACGCTTGTTGGCGCTGTGACAGGATTAGATGGATCTGGATTTTCCGGCATTTCATTAGCCGGCTCTATCGCTCATTTATTTGCGGTTGCGCTCGGTACTAGTGCAGCAACGCTTACTGCCCTCGGACAAATTGCAGCGATTTGGGTTGGCGGTGGAACGTTAATTCCGTGGGCGCTTATTCCGGCTGCTGCCATTTGCGGTGTTGACCCGTTTGAGTTAGCACGACGTAACTTAGTTCCAGTCATCGTTGGGCTTGTTGTGACGACTGTTGTCGCGATGTTTCTCATCTAGAATGAAACGGCTGCCTTCTAAAGAGGAGGCAGCTTTTTGTCATCATTGTCGGGCATCATGATATAATGAAAAAAAAGAAAGGGGCGAGAGGATGATCGAAAAACTATACGAACGTTTAGAAGCGCATTACGACGAAATGGTGGCCATTCGTCGCTATTTGCATCAACATCCAGAACTGTCGTTTCAAGAATATAACACCGCGACATATATCGCCAATTATTATAAAGCGTTAGGGATCCCTGTGCGGGAACGTGTCGGTGGAAACGGAGTTGTCGCTAAAATTGTTGGAACGAGGCCAGGGAAAACAGTCGCCTTGCGTGCCGATTTCGATGCGCTTCCAATCCAAGATGAGAAAGATGTACCTTATAAATCAACTGTTCCAGGTGTGATGCATGCATGCGGACACGACGGCCATACGGCGACGTTGCTTGTTCTAGCAAAAGTGCTTTATGACATGAAGGACGAACTTTCTGGAACGATTGTGCTTATCCATCAGCATGCGGAAGAATACGCGCCAGGCGGAGCGATAGCGATGATTGAAGACGGTTGCCTTGACGGGGTCGATGCCATTTTTGGTACGCACTTATGGGCAACAGAGCCAACCGGAACGATTCAATATCGAACAGGTCCGATTATGGCGGCGGCAGATCGGTTTGAAATTACGATTCAAGGGGCAGGGGGACACGGAGCGCAGCCGCATAAAACGAAAGATGCGATCGTTGTCGCAGCACAGCTTGTATTAGCACTCCAGCAAATTGTCAGCCGACGCGTCAATCCGTTGCAGCCAGCGGTTGTATCGATTGGTTCGTTTCTCGCAGATAATGCGTTTAACGTCATTGCGGATACCGCAAAACTTGTCGGAACGGTGCGCACGTTTGATGAAACGGTGCGGGATGAAATCGCGCAAGAAATTGGAAAAATAACAAACGGGATTTGCTTAGCAGCGGATTGTTCGTATGAATATACGTATACAAAAGGCTATCCACCGGTTGTCAATCATGTGGAAGAAACAAATTTTATCGTCGACATCGCGAAACAACTTCCAGAAGTGACCGTTGTAGAAGAAACAGAACCGCATATGGGCGGGGAAGATTTCGCCTATTATTTACAAAACGTGAAAGGTTCATTTTTCTTTACCGGAGCAAAAGCAGCAGACATCACCAATCCGTACCCACACCATCATCCAAAATTTGATTTCGATGAAAAAGCGATGCTGATTGCGGCAAAACTGCTCGGTACAGCTGCGCTTCACTATTTGAAAAAATAAATCGTGTATGAGTAAAATGTTTGTGGGAGGAAGCTAAATCCTCTTCCATATGTTTCAAGGGGAGGATTCCTTGAACAGAAGGGGGATGAGCAAAAAAGA
>NZ_JACIDE010000047.1 GCF_014196205.1 Anoxybacteroides voinovskiense
TTCGTTTGTCCGTCGTTTTTTCTCTGGACAACTTCCTCTCGAATGGAAATCCGAGATGGCAGCTGTCTTATTTGAGTATGCCCGAATATACGGGAGTAGTATGCCTAATTTTGGATAATCAACAGCCGTGAAAAAATGTAAAAAAACCATTACTTCGTTCGATAAAAAAACAGAGAGCCACTCAATGACTCTCTGTTCCTATCAATCTTCGACAATCTTCGGCGCGTGACAGGCACGCTAGCCCCGAAGTGCGGTAGTAGGGTTTTAAAATTTTTCTCGATTTTACGTGTTTATTTTCTTGACATAATACCACTTCTTTTGCAGGAAGTCATTGTACACTTTTAAGCTGTTGATTTTTTTGTTAATCGTCGCCACCGCATAGCCGTTGTCGATTAAATGTTGCTTATAACGGACAAATGAAAAACGAGAAAGCGGCTGACGTGAATCAACCACCTTCTCGACCATATACGCCTGAAACTTTGCGACATCCCCGACATACGACTCCATCGTTTTCGGCGATTTCCCTTCTTCGATGAGCCACTCTTTAAATGCATGGAGTAAATCTTGCACAAAATTCCCCCCTAAAACAGAAAAAACGATGGACACCTCATTCATCCATCGTTTCATCGTTTAATGATGTCAATGATGGTTTTCACCGTACATAAAGGGCACGATTGCTTGCATAGGCAAGAACACGGAAATACTTTCATCGGTCATTCCTCTTTTTTATTGTCCTTCGTTTATCCATTGTTTCATCGCTTCGGTGGCAACCGTCACCACAATGGTCGCAACAACTTTTTCCCACATGTCTTTTTCACCTCCTTTCCCTCCCGACAGTTATATCATAATGTCATGAGTTGTTTGGCAATGAAAGCATAGCGGTTCCTTGAGATTCATCAAATCTGCCATGTATGGTTGGAATCCTTTTCGTTTTGTCGGGAGTTTGGCAACAGAAATGTCGGGAGTTTCACACATACATCGTACAACCGATTCGCTTTCCGTCTTTGATCCACACTTCATACAACATCTCTCTCGTTTCTTCCGCAACGACCACACCAGCAATCCACTCAATCCCTTCTGCATCCACATACATGAACGCCTCTAATAAGAGCGGATTCGGCAATTTCGCCACATGTTCGGCAGGAATGAGTAAGTCATCGATCTCCTCATGGTCAAACGCATACGCTTCGTACCCGACTTCCTCCATTTTCACTTCCACGCCAAATTCGTGTTTCATTTTCGCAATAAACCATTCCAACATGATTTCCCCCTCACACGTACCCTTTTTCTTTCAACGACACGAATCGCTCACCGCCAACGACGACATGATCCAACAATTCAATCCCGACAATTCTCCCTGCCTCCACGAGTCTTCTCGTCACGTCGATGTCTTCCCTTGACGGTGTCGGGTCGGTCGATGGATGATTGTGTGCGACTAACACCGACGCCGCATTTGCCAAAATCGCCGACTTAAACACCTCGCGTGGATGGACGATACTGGCATTCAAACTCCCAACGTGGCAAACGTGGATGGCTGTCGGCTGATTTTTCGTGTCCAAACAAACGACGACAAACACCTCCCGATCCGCATCGGCAAGAAACGGCTTCAACAGCTTGTACGCATCCTCTGGCGACTGAACGCGCCGCTCCCTGTACAACACACTCGCCTCCCGAACGAGCTTCAGGCTGACAATGTTCACGCGTTTTGCAGGCTGCATACGATTCCCTCCCAAAATAAAAATTGCCCCCATTCCAAAAAGGAATCGAGGCGTTCGTTCAAAGGTATAATATATGTTTCAAATGCTGATTGATGCGGAAAAAAAAGAAACAGAGAGCCACTCAACGACTCTCTGTTTCTATCGATCTTCGGGGCGTAACAGTTCACGCAACCACCTAGGCATCGTCCTTAATGAAGCTGTTCATTAATCGAGTGAAAATTGATATGAATCGGTATATGTTTTGTAACCGCATCAACATCTCTTTTCTTATAATCCATAATAACAACACCTGTAATTACATCATCCTCTTCGGAAAATCTAATGAATACACCAGGGGCTGCTTCATCATCATATGACACCTTTGGCTCGCCAAAATAAATATACAGGACATCATGATCATAATCATAGGAGTATTTAATATTCCCTTGTAGATTTTGGACGAACATAAATAGCACTCCCTATTTCTTGATTCAATCTATTTTTCGCAATAACTGTCACCACATCCCCGTACTCTACATTTTGATGGTCAACAATGACAACCAACGCTTTTAGTGACTGAAATTTCGGCAGTTGGACAAGATCGATATATTTTTGTCTCGTATCATTTTGATTCTCAGGATTATTCGGTAAGATAAAACACGGATCTTGAATCACACCTTTAATCATTTCTTCTTGACCAACAAATTCCTCTCTAGTGTGATCTCCGCCAATAATGTGATAGTTCCACGTTGTGCTTTTCAGTCGAATTTCTTTTCCGAAAGGATCCTTAGTAATAAATATATAATCCCCGTCTTTCATTATTCCCCACTCTTCACGCCAATTATTCCTTGTTCAGAAAGCTCACGCATTTTTTCTTCACTCGGCGGAGATGGAATTTCACCAAATATTTCTTCATACTTCTTGACGTGCTCTAACAATAAATAAGCAAATTGTTTCGCATGTTGTGGACTCATCGTTACTTGTCCAAGATATATATTTTCAGTCGGTGATTGCTTTTGAAGATTAAGGATAATGTCATGAAGCCCCATCATAATATCAATGGAATTGCAATAAACATTAAAAGGAACTTTATCCATATCTCTTCCCCCAATCTTACTTTATTATATTTTAACACCACCTCAAGCTTTCCTGCATCACTGCGAACGATTTTTCACAGCACCAATTCGATAATTTTCCCCTGTATTTTTAGCCATTTCGATCTCCCCTTCTTTCCAGAACCTCGCCAAAACAAATAATTCGACATATAACGAAAAAATCTTTCAATAATTTTTCTTCATTTTTTGAAAAATTTCGTAAGCAAACTAGGCAATTCGACAATATTCACGCAATTTGACGATTGCCCGAACAAAAATCGCCCCCATCCCCAAACGGAATGAAGGCGTTCAAAAGTATAATATATGTTTCAAATGCTGTTTGATGCGGAAAAAAAAAGAAACAGAGAGCCATGTGACTCTCTGTTTCTATCAATCTTCGACAATCTTCGGGGCGTGACAGGCACGCGACCTAACTCATTCCCTTCTGCATCCACATACATGAACGCCTCTAATAAGAGCGGATTCGGCAATTTCGCCACATGTTCGGCAGGAATGAGTAAGTCATCGATCTCCTCATGGTCAAACGCATACGCTTCGTACCCGACTTCCTCCATGTTCACTTCCACGCCAAACTCACGTTTCATTTTTGCCATAAACCATTCGAGCATGATTCTTCCCCCTCACACGTACCCTTTTTCCTTCAACGACACGAATCGCTCACCGCCAACGACGACATGATCCAACAATTCAATCCCGACAATTCTCCCTGCCTCCACGAGCCTTCTCGTCACTTCGATGTCTTCCCTTGACGGTGTCGGGTCGGTCGATGGATGATTGTGCGCGACTAACACCGACGCCGCATTTGCCAAAATCGCCGACTTAAACACCTCTCTTGGATGCACGATGCTTGCATTCAAACTCCCAACGTGGCAAACGTGAATGGCTGTCGGCTGGTTTTTCGTGTCCAAACAAACGACGACAAACACCTCCCGATCCGCATCGGCAAGAAACGGCTTCAACAGCTTATACGCATCCTCTGGCGACTGAATGCGACGCTCCTTGTACAACACACTCGCCTCCCGAACGAGCTTCAAGCTCACAATGTTCACGCGTTTTGCGGATTGCATACGATTCCCTCCTAAAATAAAAATCGCCCCAATTCCTTGAAGGGAATTGAGGCATTCAAAAATATAATATATATTCCAAACCACGTTTAATGCGAAAAAAAAGAAACAGAGAGCCATATGACTCTCTGTTTCTTTTAATCTCGACAATCTTCGGGGCGTGACAGGCAACTTATTACTGAGTTACAGTATAAGTACCACCTGTAACTAGAGCATTACCATTGGCATCTTTTAATACAGCATCGCTCTTGACTTTAACAGTAATTGGTTTAGATAAATCTGTTAAAGCGTTTGTTAAAGTGATGTCTACATATGCGTTAGTACCACCAGATGCCAATGCGCTAATTGTATTTACAGCAACTTTAGCCCCATCAACGTATACTTCAAATGGATCTGCAGTATAACTTGCAATTGCCTCAGAGAAGTTGACACGAATTGTATTAGCTGCTATTAATTTAGCACTTGTTACTGTAGGAGCAACGTTCTCTTTTAACGGTGCATCTTCTAGATAAGATACAGAATCAATTACGTTGCCAGCTAAATCTTGAACGTTATTAATTCCAACAATATAACTACCAGTAACATCGATTGTACCAGGTTTTACAGTCAATCTAACAGTATCAGTATCCCCAACAAACACTGCAGAACTAAACGCTTTAACACCGTTTAATGTGTAATTATCAACATTTAAAGCCGTTGAATTCATTTTTTCACTAAACGTAATAGTGATTTCGCTAGGGTTGCCTGGTGTTTGAACAACAGCTGTTGAATCTACTGCTGTACCACCAGTATTCATTTTTAATGTTGGTTTTGTAGTATCAGCACCTACTGTAAAGTTAGTTGTTACCTCATATGCTTTTGAGTTAGCAGGAGTTGCGCTATCACTGATAATACCAGATGGAATAGTCACTTTATAAGAACCGTTCTTAGAAATTGCCGAGCCTAAGTCTACTACAACAACTTTAGTATTAGCTCCATCGTTAGTTAAAGTGCCACTAGCACCTGTAGTTAAGGATACAGTCTTCTCAACGTTATCTGGAGTCAATACTTTTACAGAACCGGCTGTTAAAATAGTAGCCTCATCAAATGTTAGATAAAGCTTGCTACCAGCTGTTGTATAAGAAACTAAAGATGGTGCATTTGTATCAGCTGCAAATGTGACAAACTTGTCAAATGCAGAAACAAGTGCATTGCCCTGTAGGTCTTGAACAGCGTTGATTGTTACTTTCTTGACGCCTGTTAAGTTAGTTGCAGAAACTCTAATATCCCAAGTCATTCCGTCGCCATTAACATCAACAGCATCCCCTACTGATGCTAAAGATGAAACCTTAACTACGTTTGTAGCTGTTCCACCGTCAAGAGCAATTGTGGCAATTTTATTTGAATTAGATGCGTCAACGAAAATAGGTTCAGAGAATACAACACGAACAGTCTGACGATCCTTTACTTCAAGGCTAGACACAGTAGGAGCGACAGTTTCAGTTTTAGCAACCGTAAACGAAGCTTCTACACGGTTATTAGCAAAATAGTTATCAGATAAGTCTTGTGCACCTAGCATTACTACCTTATATGTTTCATTTAAATTTAAAGAGCTTGCATCAATAACAATTGTCTTTTGATTAGATGAAAGTGATACTAAGGAACCAGTAACATCTGCATTGTTCTTATCGAACACTTTCACTAATGTTGCTGTGCTAGACTTAACTGGTTCGCTAAAGTTGATATAGAATTTCTTTTCAGCATGATTATATTTTGTAGAAACTACTGTCGGAGCAGTTTTGTCCTCAAATTTATAAAGTGCTTCATAAGCTGCAATTTTTGTTCCAGCAACATCTTTTACATCTGATACAGATACTCGGTAAGTAGTCCCGTTGGCTAAGGATTTGGTAATCTTTAAGTTAACAGTTACGGATTTTTTATCCTCACTTAACTTCAAATCAGAAGAAGCAAGGGAACCCCAAGCAGATTGATCTAGTGCTACACCATCAATCTTGTAGTTTGCTGGATTTGTAGCTGTATTAGCATCAACAGCTTTGTTAAATTTAACTGTTAATGTAGTAGAGTCAATCGCACAAAAGCAACCCCATTTTCTTCCACAAACACCATTCCGAAGCCCTAAGAGGCTCAAGGGGTTGGCAAAGTGCCATCACTCCTTGCATA
>NZ_JACIDE010000048.1 GCF_014196205.1 Anoxybacteroides voinovskiense
TATCCCACGCAAGCCAAAGCTTTGCTTTGGCTGAGCCTCCTCGGTGGGGCTTGTGCGATCTTCGCCGATAGGCGGGCGCTTTGCGCTTTTCTTAAACGGTGCTAGGCACTGTTCGATTTGTTTTCTACGTTTTACGAACAGGACGTCGCTTTGGCGTCCTTTTTTGGTGATTGCATAAGAAAATGGTGCCAAACAGTGTGATGCGATGTTGTATAATGAACAGAGCAAGGTGAGATACATGTACATAAGCAACGGATTTGCACTAATTGTGTTTAGTCTTTTATTTTTCCTGCTTGGGATTAGCGGTATTTTTAGACTAACTGATCCGATGGGCTTATTTGACCGAGTGCTAGGATTCGTTCTTGTTGTATTAGGTTTTCTAGGTGCTTTTCTAGGCATGAAGACGTGGTGGGGAGATCGGAAGCTAAGAAAAAAGCGAGATAGGAAGATCGATCGTGACAACATATGGAATTAGCCAAACCGTATTTGAGCGTCTAATGGCATATTTCCAAAGCGAGGAAGGTATTCAAAAAGTCATTTTATTCGGTTCGCGGGCAAAAGGGACGGCGCGTTACAATTCCGATATTGATTTATGCGTCGATTATAAAGGAAAGCAAAAGTGGAAAGTGATCGATGCGATTGATGAAATCGTCGGCATTTATTCGTTTGATGTGTTGTTTGCTGACTCATTGAACAAAGAAATCACACGACAAATTGAGCGTGATGGGGTCGTTATTTATGAGAAATAAAAAAGCAGGGGACAGTCGTCCGCCTGCTTTTTCGCTTACACCGTTACCGATGTTTTTGTTTTCTTCCGCAGGTCAAAGCGGTCGGCGTTCATCACTTTCACCCAAGCTTGGATAAAATCGCGGACGAATTTTTCGTTGTTGTCGTCTTGGGCGTAAAATTCGGCGTAGGAGCGAAGAATGGAGTTCGATCCGAACACTAAGTCGACACGAGTGGCGGTCCAACGTACTTCCCCTGTTTTCCGGTCGCGAATGTCGTACAAGCCGTCTTCTTTCGGTACCCATTCACAGTTCATATCGACGAGGTGGACGAAGAAATCGTTTGTTAGTACACCGATGCGGTCGGTGAATACGCCATGAGGAAGGTCGCGATACGTTGCCCCTAACACGCGCAACCCGCCAACTAATACGGTCATTTCTGGAGCAGTTAAGCCGAGCAATTGGGCTTTGTCGACAAGCAGCTCCTCAGGACGAACGCTATATTTTTTCTTTTCGTAGTTGCGGAATCCGTCCGCGACCGGTTCTAATACGGCAAAGCTTTCGACATCCGTTTGTTCTTCTGTTGCATCGCCTCGTCCAGGCATAAACGGTACACGAACGTCAAACCCAGCATCGCGCGCTGCTTTCTCGACCGCCGCGCTACCGCCAAGCACGATTAAATCAGCGATGCTCACTTTTTTCGGAAGCTCGCGTTGAATGTCTTCGTAAATCGCAAGCACTTTCGTGAGTCGCTCCGGTTCGTTCACTTCCCAATCTTTTTGCGGTGCGAGTCGAATGCGCGCCCCGTTTGCGCCGCCGCGTTTATCAGAGTTACGGAACGTGCTAGCGGACGCCCAAGCGGTTTTCACAAGCTCGCTTACTGTGAGTCCTGATTGTAAAATGCGTGTTTTGATGTCTTCGATGTCTGCATCGGTTAATTCAACATCGACTGCTGGAATAGGATCTTGCCAAATGAAATCTTCTTTTGGCACTTCTGGACCGAGATATCTCGTTTTTGGTCCCATGTCGCGATGAATGAGTTTAAACCACGCACGCGCAAACGCATCGGCAAATTCTTCTGGATGTTCATAAAAGCGGCGGGCGATTTTTTCATATTCCGGGTCAAAGCGTAACGCTAAGTCCGTCGTCAACATCATCGGCGGCACTTTCACATTCGCATCTTCCACATCCGGTGCGAGATGTTCTTCTTTTAAATTCACCGCTTCCCATTGATACGCACCAGCTGGACTTTTCGTGAGCTTCCATTCATATGCAAAGAGCAACTCGAAATAGCTGTTATCCCACTTCGTCGGCGTTGGTGTCCAAGCGCCTTCAAGCCCACTTGTAATCGTATCGCGCCCTTTTCCTTTTCCGTACGTGCTCATCCAACCTAATCCTTGCGCTTCAATAGGGGCAGCTTCTGGATCTGGACCGACATACGACGCATCGCCAGCTCCGTGCGCCTTGCCAAACGTATGGCCACCTGCGATGAGGGCCACTGTTTCTTCGTCGTTCATCCCCATCCGTTTAAATGTCTCGCGAATGTCGCGCGCCGCCGCCAGCGGATCTGGGTTGCCGTCCGGACCTTCTGGATTGACATAAATAAGCCCCATTTGCACGGCGGCAAGCGGATTTTCTAATTCGCGATCGCCGGTATACCGTTCCGAGGCGAGCCATTCTTTTTCCGCCCCCCAATAAATGTCTTCCTCTGGATGCCATACGTCCTCGCGGCCAGCGCCAAACCCGATCGTTTTTCCGCCCATGGACTCAATCGCTACGTTACCAGCTAACACGATTAAGTCCGCCCAAGAAATTTTATTGCCGTATTTCTTTTTAATTGGCCACAGTAGGCGGCGTGCTTTGTCCAAATTGGCGTTGTCTGGCCAACTGTTTAACGGAGCAAAACGTTGTGTGCCGGTCGAAGCGCCGCCTCGTCCGTCACCAACGCGATACGTTCCCGCCGAATGCCAAGCCATGCGGATGAATAGCGGTCCGTAATGTCCGTAGTCGGCAGGCCACCAATCTTGGCTTGTTGTCATCAGTTTGCGCAAATCTTCTTTTAGTGCCCAATAGTCAAGGGTTTGAAACTCCTCTGCATAATCGAACGGTTCGTCATGAGGGTTCGTTTTTCGGTCGTGTTGATGAAGAATACTTAAGTTTAGTTGATTCGGCCACCAGTCTTTGTTGGTTGTTTTGTTTGAAGCATGGCTCGTCACGCTGCCGTGAAACGGACATTTGGACATTGGCTGTTGGTTGTTTTCCATTTCATTTTCCCCTTTCTTTACGACAAATTTAATAGCTACCACTATTTTTCTTGTTGCGTTTCTTCCAATTTGTTGATAAATATTATCATATTGTAATTATACTAAATTAATATTAAATAGTAAAATAAAAAAATACTTTTTTTATATTTATAATTATTCATAACCTAGATAAAACATGCCTATCTTTTTTGTCATTTCTCGCTATCGATGAAACGGTATTGAAATATAATAAACAATAAAATTTCTCATTTTTAAATATATTATAAAAACATGGATAAAAGAGAAATATAGATCAAAAATATTAAATTATTAATAATAAAATAATTTTGAAAAATTATTTTTATGCATTCGATATGATATAATCCTTTCCAGGTTATCAATTTTATTAAAATCATAAAATAACGACAAAGATTTTAATAAAATTGTTTATCAGTCCATGTAGATTAAGCGACATGTACTCTGATT
>NZ_JACIDE010000049.1 GCF_014196205.1 Anoxybacteroides voinovskiense
ACGCTCTATCTCAAAAGAATCGATAAATAATGGGAACTGGCAAGGTTGTGTAAAAATTCACCGCCATATTGTGTATTTTTTACTTGCCAAACACACCCATTCTTTTATTTTTTTGGCTTCGTATACTTCGGAAGCAATTTTAATAAGTGCCTTTGATGGAACGCACCCGAAATGTAAACAATCTCCACCAAGTTGTGCCTCTTTTTCAATAAGAGCCACTCTTGCTCCAAGAGAAGCCGCTCCAGCAGCTACAGTTAACCCTCCTGCCCCTCCACCGATGACAATAAGATCATATTGTTTCAATCATCTCACGTCCTTTCAGCGTAAAAGTTGTCGAGCTTCATTTAAACGTTGTAATCCTGTAAATAGTTCTACTACAAAAAATAACAACGTAATAACTAAAACATAGTTGGGTAATAACATCATAAAGGAAAATAAGAGAAATCCTTCTGTACGTTCGGCTAGTCCTGCTTGGTAATAAAATGATTTCATCCCTTTTTTATCCGAAACCGCTCCAACTGTTAAAAACACGGTAATGGAAAAAATAATCGAAACACTTAATAATAAAAGAGCCCATTGAACATGCGGATACTTAAACGCAATTCCTAAAATGACACTAATTTCAACAATTCGATCAAAGGTTATATCCATGACAGTGCCCCATGGTGATACGTTTGTTTTTCGTGCCATCGTTCCATCGACCGCATCTAAAAATCCAGACATCCACAATACAATGACTGCCGCAACTACATAATCGAGATAAAAAAGAATCCCTGAAGAAAGGCCAATCAAAAATGACATCATCGTAACTTGATTCGCCGTCAATCCTATTTTCAACAAACGGGAAGCGGCCGTTTCGATCAAAGGTTGTACATATTTCCTTGCATGTGTATCGAGCACATCTATTCTCCTTTCTGTTGTAATCCAAGTTTTTGTCTTAGTTTTGCATTTGTCATGATCGGAACAAAAGAAATGATAAGAAAAACAATGATGGCAATAATTATGATTATTCGATTGCCAGAAGCAAAACTAGAGCCTAAAAAATTATAGGCAAACGTCCCTGGAATAATCCCAATCCATGTCGCAAATAAAAAATGAGTGAACTTCACATTTACTATCCCTGCTAGATAACTAATGAAATCAAAAGGAAAAATCGGGATTAGTCGTAATAAAAGTACATACATAAATCCGTTTTTCTTTAATTGTGCTTGCAGTTTTATTGTTTTCTTTTTCCAACTTTCGTGAATTACACGTTCACCGAATTTTTTAGCGACCAAAAAAGACAAACTAGCTCCTAGCGTTGCCCCGATGACAGTGAAAATTGTTCCCCACCATGCCCCAAACGCTAGCCCTGCTGCTAACGACAGAATAGAAGCCGGAAAGAAAAGAAACGGTCGAACGGTATATAACCCGATAAAGACAAGCGGAGCCAACACTCCAAAAGATAAAATCCAGGCTCGGATTGTTTGAGGCTTCATGTGGATATGCTGATTAACCCAAATAATTCCTCCGACAACTATAAACGCAACGAATATTTTCCACCATGTCCGTGTTAACATGCTTCTCCATCCTTTTTAAACGTCTGAATATACTCTTTCGACCGTATACCAACCCAAACACATTGCATTTTAGAAAAATGAGTATCGCTTTGTATAATGACATCCGTTTGCCAATCGCTGATGGTTATTTGATAAAAAAATTTCCCGTATTTTATATACATTTCTTGCACAATTCCTTCCCATTTCATATACCACGCCCCATGTAGATCATTACAAATTTCTATATGTTTTGCGTGAATGAAAAACCGGTTATCGATGACGATACCATCGCTAAAAAATTTTGCGACGAATGCATTAGACGGGGCATCATATACTTGTATAGGATTTCCACATTGTTGAATGGTTTGATTTCCTATCACCACAACGCGATCCCCCATTAACATCGCTTCTTCTTTATCATGTGTAACAAAAATTGTCGTTATTTTTTTTTCTTTTAGCCATTGTTTCATCCATAATCGAATTCCATCTCTTAATTCATTGTCAAAACTGCTAAGGGGTTCATCGAGCAGCAATAATTTTGGATCGGTAATTAATGCTCTCGCTAAGGAAACACGTTGTTGTTGTCCACCGGATAGTTCGGATGGATAAAAATCTCGAAAATTCTCCATGTCCATCCTCTTTAAATATAACGTAGCTTTTTCTATTCGCTCTTTCTTTGTCAAGGTTGTAAAAGTTAATCCGTACATAATATTTTCCATTACTGTCATATGGGGAAATAATAACGGTTGTTGAAACATCATGACAATCGGGCGACGATGAGCAGGTTTTGGTGACATGTCTTCCCCCTCAATCCATATGTTTCCCTCATCTAATTCTTCTATCCCTGCTATGCATCGAAGAAGGGTTGATTTCCCTGCCCCTGATGGCCCTACCACACTGATTATTTCCCCTTCATTTATATCCAAATGAATCGAGTGAAAAACTGTTTCATTTCCATATGCTTTTTTTAAAGAATTAAGAGAAATAAATACATCTTTCATATACACACCTCAACGATTCCGTTTTCGGTAAGGAAGAAAAATTCTAATCAGTAACTCGAACAAGAGAAGTACAGTTAGCGGCAAAATTGCAAAAATAAGCGAAAAGCTCGCAATAACCGCTTCTTTTGCTGTTGATAAAAATGGAAAATAAAGAGTTGCAATGGTTATAACGTTTCCACCACCAATAAGTGCTGTTAATGCATATTGACTAAGAGAAATCACGGCTGTTGATTATCCAAAATTAGGCATACTCTTCCCGTATATTCGGGCATACTCAAATAAGACAGCTGCCATCTCGGATTTCCATTCGAGA
>NZ_JACIDE010000050.1 GCF_014196205.1 Anoxybacteroides voinovskiense
CTTTTTTGCTCATCCCCCTTCTGTTCAAGGAATCCTCCCCTTGAAACATATGGAAGAGGATTTAGCTTCCTCCCACAAACATTTTACTCATACGACGTTGAGGCTGTCGCCTTGGTAGTGGTAGTTCGTCACGACGCCATTCACAGTCTTTTGAATGCGCCGGCCATCTTCATCGTATTTGTATGTTACAAACGGCGTGCTTTCGCCTTTTCGGGTGATGGAGACGAGTTGATCGGCTTCGTTCCATTCATATTGGTACTCGCCGTCTTCAGTCCTGTTGCCGTTCGCATCGTACGTGATCGTTTCATCGCCGAAACGGGTCAATTGATTCGCTGCATTATAATCGGCCGTGATCGTCGTGGATAGTCCGTCTTTCGTTTTCACGATTTGCTTGCGATTGCCGAATCCATCGTACGTATACGCGATCGTCGTTCCATCCGGCCATTGCTCTTCCACTAGTTGATCGAGCTCATCGTAACGGTAAACAATCGCTTCTCCTGTCGGGGACTCGATTTTCGTCCGATTGCCGTTTTCGTCATAACGGTACGTTTCCGCCAACAACTCGGTTCCGTCCGCTGTTCCCACTGACAGACTTTTCACCAAGCCGCGGTCATCATACGTAAAGGTTGAACCGGCTCCATTTCCTATCGTGAAGGTGCGAACGTTTCCTCTCTCGTCATAGTCAAAGCGGTACGTATACGTTCCGTCTTGGACGACTGTATTTTGATCCAAGGCATTGTATTGGTAATGGATCGTTTGGCTAAAGGACCCATGAGAGAACATGAACTGCTGCAATTTATCCGATGTCGTCGGATAGGTCCACTTTTGTAATCCTCCGCGGTCGGATTGTTCAATGACACGATTCGCGGAATCAAATGTTCTTATCTTGGTCGTACCGTCTTTTACATATTGTACAGAAAGTTCGTTTCCGTTTTTGTCGTAACGAAATTCGTAATACGGAACGTTGTTGTAAGAAATCGTTTTGACTCTTTCGGCCCCGTCATACGTCCATTGAATCGTGTTTCCTTTCGGCAAAACCGTTTTGATTTTATTTCCATTGGCATCATAGTCATTCGTGGTCACATCATTGAGCGGACCGACGGTTTTCATGAGTTTGCCGGTCGCATCATAAGAATAGGCAAATGTTTGAGACTGGCCGTCGCTGGTTCGAATGACTTTTGAAGTCATATTGCCATTCAAGTCATAATCATAGTTGACGGACGTTCCATTCGCCAATAGGAGCTGTTTTAAACGATTTGATGCGTCATACTTGTACTCTTTCTTATTTCCTTTCTTATCGTATTCGCTTAACAGATTTCCTACGGCATCATAATTCTTTTTCGCCACATAGCCTTTTTCATCCACTTCTTCCGTGACATAATTTCCACTGGCATCGTATTTGTTTTTCGTCACCACGTTTCCTTCCATGAGCCGGATCGCGTCAAACCATACCGTTCCCGTGTAATTACCGCGGAAGACAGCGGATATGTCGATTTTATCCATTGGCTTGGAAGGTTGAATCAAAACGGCAGTCCGGTTCCACTCTTGCGTGCCGATTGGAAAATCAGCGGTATACGTTTGGGTCGTTCCATCCACAAAGTATACTTTAGCCGTAATGGAATAATCGCTTGCGCTCACTGCGCCATTGGCTTTTACATCCTGTGCTTTGGAAAGGCCTGTGAGTGTCAGACGAAGCGGCGCATCGCTTGAAGTTTGACCCACAATCACCGTCTGCTTATATTCACTAGCTGATTGTGTGGTGCTGGTTCTCGATATTTTGAGAGAGTAAGCCCTGTCGAACGACTCCGTATGATCGACGCTTCCGCCCGTTCCGCTCCAATTCGTCACGCTTCCTTCGAAGCTGCTGTTTAAAAACGGACCATATTATAAAAAGGGTGAATCTCTGCGCTGATATAAGTTATCGCAGGTTCACCCTATTAAAGAAATTCTAATCTTCTAAATCATTCGCCTTATAGAAATGTCTTGCTTTATAAATCGGCCAATTCCAATACTCCACTCCTTGTGAGATAATGAGCCTCTCTAAAAAGATCTCAAAATTCATATAAAGAGGAGTGGCATGCTCAATGCTTTCTCCAGGTTCTAGCCAAAACAAATACTCATTACTTCTTTTATGAGGGGTGATTTCGTTAAGATTCATCACTAGGACACTACTCTCTAAACCATACGCTATAGGATACCAACCTTCTGGATAATCTAAAGATTGGTGGTTCTCTTGTACCTCACTTATCCTTAGTACATCAAAGGAAGCACCGCTTTTTTCATCTATAAATAATCTTGCCCCATTATGCATTAATAAAAATTCCTTATAGTCTTTTGGCAAGAATAATTGGTTGGTTTCTTCAAATTTCAATAGTTCACTTTCTGGCGCCGGGGCATTAAATAAAAAACGGACTTCTGTAACATACCCTAAATCCTGCTGAATTTGGATAGATGGTTGATCTGTAAGCCGTTTTTTTAATGATTTAAGTGTAAGCGTAAGTAAAGAACCCATTATGATACCTCCCAACATATCATAGATATTACTTGTAGTTCGTCCACCAAGGATTTACCACCTTTCGATGAAAGGAACTTGGAAGGGGGATTAATGTAAATTAGCACACTATTCCAGAACTACTTTTTCAAATTATTTTGGATGAAAATCGGAAATACCGCGCAAAATGTTTGCGAATTCTCTCCGAT
>NZ_JACIDE010000051.1 GCF_014196205.1 Anoxybacteroides voinovskiense
TTGTTTTTTCGACATGTTCATCGGCTCCTTCCTGTCTTCTGTATGGACATCTTTTTCCCGATTTATACATGTCTACTTTTAAAGGCTCACTCCACCCCCCCCCCCCCGATTTTGTTTTACAATTCGAATCGAGAGAGGGGTGATGCAAATGAACAGAAACTATTTTTTGAGTCCTTAAAAAATCTAAAATTTTAATTCTGTGAAGATAAATGGTTCATGAACGGTTATTTTCATGTTTGGGGGGCGAGAAAAACTTCCTCATGGGTGTTTTATATGGTGATTATTTCAATGATAATTACTCAGCTACAGTTTATTAGATAGTGAGGCAACAAAAAAATGCAAACAGAATTCACACCAAAGGAAAGTAAATGTTTTTTTATAATATTTTTATTACTTTTATTGTTAATTAATTTTTGTAAATACTTCTTTTTAATAACAAAAATACGTCAGTACGGTTCAACACTCGAAATTCTAAACACAATATTAATAATATTATTGTGGATAGTTCCCGTCTTGGTTTATATACGTGTCTTTTTAAAGTTTTCTGTATTCAAATTTATGAAGCTTAAAGACAAAATTCTAAAAAATATATTTACAGGGTTTTTACTATCCATTCTGCTTAGCTTATTATTGATTATTTCCCATTACGACATCGTTTACAGAAAATTATCTTATCCCCTTCCTTGGTATATTTGGATAAATACTATTTTATTGTCTGCTTTATCGGAGGAAATTGTGTTTAGAGGACTCACCCTCCAAGTTTTAAAAAAATGGTGTTCTTTTTGGTGTGCAAATTTATTTACGTCCTGCTTGTTCTTACTGATCCATTTTCCACAATGGGTAAGTAGCGGAAACATTGTACATATTCTTATGTCTTGGACGCCCGTTTATGTTGTTGTTTTAAGTTTAATATTTGGTTTTGTATTTCATAAAACTAATTCATTATGGTCAGTAATTATTTTGCATTCTTTCCATAATTATTTTGCAATTTTAATTACTTTTAATTAGCAAAAGACTTGCAAATTCGAGAGGAGTAGAAAAGATGTTTAAACGGAAGAAGATAAAATTAGTTTGGCTAACCTCATTATTAATTCTATTATTACCAAACCATAGTTTAGCAGAACATATTAATTCTCAAATTGATAGCTCTTCACCAGAAACTCAAATTGATTCTAAACAAGAATTAGTGCAACAAATTAAGACAATCAACAGCAATCCGAATCAAATTCAAAACGAAGATGTTTATCAAGATTTAGTTAACAAAACAGATCCAACCGTCCTTGAAAGTTATGTAAATGACTTAAATGAAGAAATTATAAATGCAATAAATGAAGCTACGGAAAGTGTTACAATAGATACTAATGAGGAAACAACTTTTTCGAAGAAAATAGAGTTACCTGATAACGGATACGTAATTGTGGAACAATCTATAAATATTGAAGGTGAACCATTAGATGTAGTTCCGCTAGCTGCTGATTATTTTTATTTTTATAATACTAGTACATTTTATAGTGCAACAGTTTACATTCGCCATGTACTTTATTCTGACATAAAATTAGTTCTAAAAACTGGTTTTAAAGTTACTACAAAAGGTTTGACTGCAACATATGCTTCTGTTGCAGGAACATCTGCTTGGTTCCCAAATACTGTTGATGGATCAGCACAAATAACAGACAGTACAGCATATAAAGAGGGCTATGATATTAATGCACAAGGTGATTATAAATATGCAGCTATTGGAATAGGTGGATCAAGTGTTTTTAATTCCTACCATACCATTGTAAGTTCTATAAAACTTATAGATCTAAAATCAAATGGAGCGACAGTTAGAGTTTCTTTCCAACATCTCTATTAAAGGCGGGGGTATCTATGACTGAAACGACAACTTATTCATCTTTTATAACTGACTGGTTACCTATAACAATTGTTTCGGTAACTGTAGCCATTATCGTTTTAGTTGGTATTCTTGTATTTAGAGTATTAAAACAGAAATAGCTATACTGTAATTATAAACAAGTAAATTCATTAACACAGGAGACATGTCTCAGATTCCATTGAAGCTCGTTACGAAGCAAATCGAGCTTCAACTGGTGTTATAAAAAAACAGCTACATGTTTCCTAAGAGGTGCCTTATATAACAAGTGAAGCCTTGGAACTCCGACCCAAGGCTTCACTACTTTCAGAAGCTAGGACTGTGACGAATGTTGCTGCTTTTTTAACTTGTTGACCATGAGAAACACTCATTTGTCTAGTTGACATTTTAGTGTTCTAGTTCCCCAATCTCCAGCTTCCATTTATCACGTGTACTGTACAGTATTTCACATATAAAATTTGAAAAAGAGCCTTTTGTATATGGCAGAATAAAAGTACATAATTTGGCGGCGTAAAAGTGCAGAATCGCTGCCATAAAAAAAGAGCCTTGCCAGTCATCCCAAAATCCA
>NZ_JACIDE010000052.1 GCF_014196205.1 Anoxybacteroides voinovskiense
TGTGTTTGGCAAGTAAAAAATACACAATATGGCGGTGAATTTTTACACAACCTTGCCAGTTCCCATTATTTATCGATTCTTTTGAGATAGAGCGTTCCGCAATCGATAGCT
Organism: Anoxybacteroides voinovskiense; assembly: GCF_014196205.1. Lineage (GTDB taxonomy): Bacteria > Bacillota > Bacilli > Bacillales > Anoxybacillaceae > Anoxybacteroides > Anoxybacteroides voinovskiense. The sequence continues at coordinate 112 of NZ_JACIDE010000052.1, forward strand.
TTCCCCTGTAAAGGTGAGAATATGGGCATGGTGCACTAATCGATCCATGATAGCGGCCGTTAAACGCTTATCTCCAAATATGGTGTTCCATTGTCCAAATTCCAAATTCGAGGTGACAATCATACTCGTCTGCTCATAACACTCGGCAATCAAACTAAACAAAAGTTCTGCCCCATCTTTATGAAATGGGATAAATCCTAGTTCATCTAAAATGATAAGCTCTGCTTTTTGGATATCTCGAATAAATCGCCCAATCCCTCCGTTGTGCTGTTTTTCTAATAGTTTAGATACTAAGTCCCCAGCGCGGAAAAAGCGAACCTCTTTCCCACGCTGACAAGCTTCTATCCCCAAAGCGATGGACAGGTGGGTTTTGCCCGTTCCCACCGTCCCAATCATTAGGAGGTTTTGCTTTTTCTCCAAAAACACCAAATCCTTCAATTCTTCCACTGTGATAGAAGAAGGCAGCGTCATCGAAGAATGGAATTCATAGTCGCCTAGTGTTTTCCATTGGCTAAATCCTGCCTTTTTCAGGAGTTTTTCGATTTTTGTATGTTTCCTTGATTCCACCTCCGCCTCCAAGCATTTCAATAAATATTCTTCCGAGGTATCGGCGGATATCTGTTCATAGACTTGACCGATATACCCTAATTTCAGTAATTTGCAATATTCCCGAATACGAGCGTCGATCATGCACTACCCCCTCGATCCATTAAGAGGTTGTAGGATTCTAAGTCTGGATCGTATCCCTTGAAAGCGTCAGGGGTATAGGGTTCCGGCAATGATTCCGCCGACCATACCGGGTGCTCTTGGCGATAAAGCGCTTGATAGAGCACCCCTTCCTCGTCCAGCAGATGCGCCGATGTTTCGGAGATGGCTTGCGCGATTTGTTCCATCGTATATCCCTCTTTCAGCCATCCTGTGATTCGAGATACTCTTCCCTTTCGCTTCGGTAAATCTGCCTGTATCAAGTAGTGCTGAACACTCTCTGGCAATGCGTGAAACACCATCGTGTAAGGAATCGCTTTCGGTTTGTTCCGAAGGAGTTCTAGTTCCCTTCTCCAATCCATTTCTTTTTCTTGAAACGTGTAAGGACGCGGAAGAATCTCCATCATTCGATACTCCGTATCGAATACTTCGATGCGATCCCAAAACACCTTCATCCAAACGGATTGCTTGGCTACTCCTCCGGCAACGGAAAAGGAAGCATCATCCAATCGAAGTCGCCCGTATTTGTCTAAGGACGTGCTTTTGACATACATTGCCTCGAATGGCTCGTTTGGAAGGAAAAGCAATTTCTGTTTTTCTTCTTCCCACAATTCTTGGACAGATCGTTTTTTCTCGTAGTGAAGGACTCCCATCTCCTTTTCCGCTTTTTGTTTCATGACCTCGTTGATTTGTTCCCACGATGTCATCACTGGGTGGGGAACGAACCAGTTTCGTCGTATCGTTCCCACCTTATTTTCCACATTTCCTTTTTCGTGGCCAGCGCCTCGATTACAAAATTCCGCACGGAATCCGTAGTGTAGCTGAAAACGTTGGAATAACTCCGTGAGTTGGCGTGTTCCATTCTTCTCGATTCTCACCACGGCCGCCGACAAGTTATCAAACCATATTTTTTGCGGTACTCCCCCTGCATACTCAAACAACGTTTGAAGCCCATGTAAAAAACACTCGATGTTTTCTTTCGGCAATACCACAGTGTAGGCTGCGTTACTATAGGGGAAGGACAGCACCAAATACTTGACTTCTCTCCTCTTCTGTTCATAAATGACTTCTGCCGTTCCGAAATCGACTTGAGCTTCTCCCCCAGGGTGATGCAAATCTACGTACGTTTCCTGCTCTTCTGCTAATTCTTTTTTTCGTTTGGAAACATACTCCGTCACGGTACGAACCCCACCGGTAAAGCCACACTCATCACGTAAGCGTTCATAGATGCGGATGGCGGTGTGCCGTTGTTTTTTCTTTTTTCGCCGATCCTCCTCCAACCATGCGTCGATGATATCCATGTAAGGACCTAATACTGGATAACGTTTGGTGCGTTTTTTGGCTTTTGGACTCCAGTTCGATTGGTCTGCGTATTTTTTCACCGTCCGCCAATTCACCTTTAATTGTTTTGCGATGGCATGAATGGATAACCCTTTTTCTTCGCGCAAAAATTTGATATATTCTATTTGAGCCAATGCTAGCATCCTTTCTATTCCTCCTCATGCTTAAATCCCTGTTACATGTAGGAGGGTAATGGA
>NZ_JACIDE010000053.1 GCF_014196205.1 Anoxybacteroides voinovskiense
TGTTTGTCGCTCACGTTGGAAGATGTGAATTTGGAGGAAGGCATCATTTTTGTGCAAAACGGAAAAGGGAACAAACAAAGAAAAGTGCCAATCAGTCCAAAGTTGCTTCCGTTGTTGAAGCATTACAAAGAGCACATTCGTCCAGCCACAGACAGCCCATTTTTCTTTGCCTTGTCCAAAACAGGAAAGCTGTCCGATGTGTACGTGAATCGCGTGTTGCATGAAACGACACGGAAGCTTGGCTGGAAAAAGAAAGTGACGTGCCACGTGCTTCGACATAGCTTTGCGTCCAATTTAGTGAAAAACAATGTGCACATCGTTCATATTCAAAAATTACTTGGACACGCGGATTTAAAAACAACATCGGTATACGTGCATGCGAATCAAGAGCAACTGGTGGAAGCGATTCGCACGTTATAAAGTGGGGGAGACCTCTCGTCTCTCCTCCATTCATCAGGAAAGAAGGTGTAGCACATGGCGACATCGGAAAAGCCGATCTATGATGAGCGAGTAAAGGAAATTTTGCAGGGATTGGCGGAAGGATTAACAAGAGATGAATTAGCGGAAATGTTTGGTCATGCCAATTATAAAACGCTGGATATTTACATGAGAAGAAGAAATTTCACGTGGGATAGTGAGAAAAAGACGTACGTTCCAAAGATTCCACGTGAGAAGCATCAGGAAGAAAAGGCATTGCCGCTGACAAAGGCGCAAATCGTCATTAATATGTTGAAGCAACCAACGGTCGATATTGAGGAAGTATGCAAAAAGGCAGGGGTGAAAGACCATCGGGAGCTGGCGGAATATATGACCGCCAAAGGTTATATATGGTCTCCGGATGAAAGAAACTATGTGAAAAAAACAGGGAAAATCGAACCGACACCTGCCGAACAAAAGGATGCGTGCAAGGTCAACCAAGAAGCGGAAAGGCAAGAAGAAACGCACATGTCCATTCGTTCAACGGACGAGCTTCGTCAGTTCCAACAATACCTTCCGCTGCTGGAAATGTTGCAGAAAAATAAGGAGAAGCTCATGGAATGGCTCGTGCCTACGCAAGCACCAGACACGATCCCGCGTTACATCATTCCGGGAAAAGCGAGCGGAAAGACCGTACAGATTTCGGATGCTTTGCAAAACTTGACGGTCGAATTTTGTAATCAACGAAACATTAAACAGCGTGAATTATTTGAGGTGGCATTGATTGAATTTTTCAAGCGATATGGATTTGAATATGAAATCGAGCGTCTGCTTCGATCGCATGAGTGAAGAGTGCTGGCATGTGTTGTGTCAGCCCTTCCCCTTTCCCCCGACGCAGTCCCCCGAAAAGAGAGACGTGAAACCCCAACAGCCACAAGGACAGACAGCCTTTCCCCCGCGTCCCCCATTTTTTTTGCAGTCAGATGAATGAAGCAAATGGAAGGTATTTTGTAAGCAGTTAGGGAGTTATCCTTCTTTGTGTTTTGGATCGTGATTTTTTGTATGTTTTCGTTTGTAAGGATTCCTTTCCATTATATGTTTATGCCCTTGTCCTTTTTTGTTTCATGTGTAGAAACGATCATCCTTTCGTCGTTCTTTCAGAAGATGATGGTAGATGATTTCGTTTGTTCATCTGTTTTTGATTGTTACATGCAGTCATTGACATATTCCGTAAGCTTGTTTGTTTTCAAACGTATGACGCTTATCATGATGAGAAAACCAATAGATGATGGAACATGATTTTGCATATTTTTTCTTCCTGTGACATCCATTCGAAGGTTCGAGGTTGGACAACATCTTTACTTTTTACAAAACCGCATGCGGCATCATGTTTTTATGTGATGATTTTTGGAATGGGGGAGATGGGGGACATGGGGGATTTCTTGTGCCCCATCGACAGGCACGATTCAGACATCGGGGGATGTGAAAGGGGATGGGGGATGTGTGTTATCTAGTGAAATCGTAAATAAAAAACTTCAAATAGTATCAAATCATATATCATGCTTGACATCTATTTTGCATGATTATATAATGATATCATCAAACAATCATATCGAAGGTGACAGCAATGAAACAATACAGCGGTCGAATTTTGCTTCGTATGTCCCCTGAATTGC
>NZ_JACIDE010000054.1 GCF_014196205.1 Anoxybacteroides voinovskiense
TAAGCGCTCCCCTTAACCTTCCAGCACCGGGCAGGTGTCAGCCCCTATACTTCGCCTTTCGGCTTCGCAGAGACCTGTGTTTTTGTTAAACAGTCGCTTGGGCCTTTTCACTGCGGCTCTCTCGGGCTTTGCACCCATGAGAGCACCCCTTCTCCCGAAGTTACGGGGTCATTTTGCCGAGTTCCTTAACGAGAGTTCTCCCGCGCACCTTAGGATTCTCTCCTCGCCTACCTGTGTCGGTTTGCGGTACGGGCACCTCTCTCCTCGCTAGAGGCTTTTCTTGGCAGTGTGGAATCAGGAACTTCGGTACTATTTTTCCCTCGCCGTCACAGCTCAGCCTACTCAAGCGGATTTGCCTACTTGAGGCGCCTAACTGCTTGGACGCGCACAACCAGTCGCGCGCTTGCCCTATCCTCCTGCGTCCCCCCATCGCTCAAACGGAGAGGAGGTGGTACAGGAATCTCTACCTGTTGTCCATCGCCTACGCCTTTCGGCCTCGGCTTAGGTCCCGACTAACCCTGAGCGGACGAGCCTTCCTCAGGAAACCTTAGGCTTTCGGTGCAGAGGATTCTCACCTCTGTTTTCGCTACTCATACCGGCATTCTCACTTCTAAGCGCTCCACCGGTCCTTCCGGTCCGGCTTCTCTGCCCTTAGAACGCTCCCCTACCGATGACGTCAGTCATCCCACAGCTTCGGTGATACGTTTAGCCCCGGTACATTTTCGGCGCAGAGTCACTCGACCAGTGAGCTATTACGCACTCTTTAAATGGTGGCTGCTTCTAAGCCAACATCCTGGTTGTCTGGGCAACTCCACATCCTTTTCCACTTAACGTATACTTTGGGACCTTAGCTGGTGATCTGGGCTGTTTCCCTTTTGACCACGGATCTTATCACTCGTAGTCTGACTCCCAAGCATAAGTCATTGGCATTCGGAGTTTGACTGAGTTCGGTAACCCGATGAGGGCCCCTAGCCCAATCAGTGCTCTACCTCCAAGACTCTTCACTTGAGGCTAGCCCTAAAGCTATTTCGGGGAGAACCAGCTATCTCCAAGTTCGATTGGCATTTCACCCCTACCCACACCTCATCCCCGCACTTTTCAACGTGCGTGGGTTCGGGCCTCCAGTAGGTGTTACCCTACCTTCACCCTGGACATGGGTAGATCACCTGGTTTCGGGTCTACGGCGACGTACTATACGCCCTATTCAGACTCGCTTTCGCTGCGGCTCCGTCTTTTCGACTTAACCTCGCACGCCACCGTAACTCGCCGGTTCATTCTACAAAAGGCACGCCATCACGCATGAATGCGCTCTGACTACTTGTAGGCACACGGTTTCAGGTTCTCTTTCACTCCCCTCCCGGGGTGCTTTTCACCTTTCCCTCACGGTACTGGTTCACTATCGGTCACTAGGGAGTATTTAGCCTTGGGAGATGGTCCTCCCTGCTTCCGACGGGATTTCACGTGTCCCGCCGTACTCAGGATCCACTCAGGAGGGAACGAAGTTTCGACTACAGGGCTGTTACCTCCTCTGGCGGGCCTTTCCAGACCGCTTCGTCTACTCCGTTCCTTTGTCACTCCGTATTGAGTGTCCTACAACCCCAAGAGGCACGCCTCTTGGTTTGGGCTTCTCCCGTTTCGCTCGCCGCTACTCAGGGAATCGCGTTTGCTTTCTTCTCCTCCGGGTACTTAGATGTTTCAGTTCCCCGGGTATGCCCTCCATACGCTATGGATTCACGTATGGATACTGCCCCATTACG
>NZ_JACIDE010000055.1 GCF_014196205.1 Anoxybacteroides voinovskiense
GTGATTCGAGAGAATGGAAAGGCGCAAAAAACGTTTCTGATCGCCTACATCGATGATTGTTCACGGGTCGTGCCGTATGCCCAGTTTTTCTCTTCCGAGAAATTTGACGGGTTGCGCATCGTGACAAAAGAAGCGTTCCTGCGGTACGGGAAACCGAAGCGCATCTACTCCGATAACGGCAAAATTTATCGATCGGAGACCCTACAATATGCTTGCGCAGAATTAGGAATCACGCTCATTCATACGCAGCCATATGATCCACAAAGCAAAGGGAAAATCGAGCGATTTTTCCGGACGGTGCAAACTCGGTTTTACCCGTTGTTGGAGATGGAGCGAGCGACGTCGCTTCAAGCGTTGAACGAGCGCTTCTGGAAGTGGCTCGAAGAAGACTACCACCGGAAGCCCCATGCGTCACTAGAAGGAAAAACGCCACATGAAGTGTTTCAATCGCAAGTGCACATGGTATCGTTCGTGGAGGATGCGACTTGGCTGGACACGATTTTTTTGAAACGGGAGTTTCGCAAAGTGAAGGCGGATGGGACGATTACGTTAAACAAACAGCTGTATGAGGTTCCGCCTCGATTTATTGGACAATCCGTGGAAATTCGGTATGATGAGCAAGGGGTGTATGTGTACGAAGACGGCAAAGAAGCAGCGAAAGCGACGCTCGTGCGCATGCATGAGAATGCCCATGTCAAACGTCATCGATCGCCGTTTGCGGGGCTAGGAAAGGAGGCCGGAACGGATGTATAAAACATTCTACTCCCTTTCTCGAGAGCCGTTTTCGAAAGACACTAACCCGTCGGAAGCGTATCGAGGGACTTCTTACGAAGAGGCCTTACACGCGTTGGATTACGTGAAACGAACGAAAGGAATCGGTCTACTGACAGGAGAGCCGGGGGCGGGGAAAACGTTCGCCCTTCGGACATTCAAAGAATCGTTGAATCCCTCGTTGTATCACGTCGTGTATTTCCCGTTATCGACGGGCGGGGTGATGGATTTTTATCGAGGATTAGCCTTAGGGTTAGGCGAGGAACCGAAATACCGCAAGGTGGACTTGTTTTACCAAATTCAACAAGGGATCGAACGAATGTATCAGGAACGTCGAATCACTCCAGTGATTCTGCTAGATGAAATGCATCTTGCGAAAGATGCGTTTTTGCAAGATATCGCCATTCTGTTTAATTTTCACATGGACTCCACGAATCCGTTCGTGTTGATTTTGGCAGG
>NZ_JACIDE010000056.1 GCF_014196205.1 Anoxybacteroides voinovskiense
TCTTTTTTGCTCATCCCCCTTCTGTTCAAGGAATCCTCCCCTTGAAACATATGGAAGAGGATTTAGCTTCCTCCCACAAACATTTTACTCATACATGCAGCCATTTTCTTTTTTGTTTCTGCCCAGCTGTCACAAATTCAATTCTATCTTCAACGTCGCAATCGTCATTTGGTGAAACAAGAAGATGCAGTGATCATTGCGATTCATCTTTTAGGAAAGCTGCTTGGCTTCTCTTCCGAACGTGCATGGCATCGCTTTGTGACTAGGAACTTGTTTACAGATAGACATTTTCTCGAACGTTCTCGCTACCATCGCCGTTGTCGAGCGCTGCGCTTTGCGATCAAATGGATTCGTCATGAACTAGCCAAACTTGGTCAACACCACGCCTATGCGGTCGTAGACAGTATGCCGCTCGAGTGGTGCCATACCGCAAGAATGTATCGAGTCAAACGACTTCAAGGAATCGCGGACATTGGACTTTGTGCGTCCAAAAAGCAGTGGTACTACGGATTTAAGCTCCATCTTTAAGTGACCGACCAAGGACTGCCCGTGGGATACGTGGTAACGGAGGCGTCCTGTCACGATCGAACCGCAGCGGAAACCGTCATGACTCAAATTCCTCATCCCTTTCATTTGGGTGACAAAGGATTCATCAGTAGCGAATTGCAAAAAAAGTTGTATGAAGCGTATCAAATCGCTTTTTGGACTCCATCTCACAAAACCAGAAACATCGCCCATCGGCATCATGGGAGAGATGGCTCAAACAGAAACGGAAAGTCATTGAAACGGTGTTCTCTGTCCTCGTCGATCAGTATCGTATGACAGAAATTCGTGCGAATTCGATTGCGGGATTTGAAGTAGCACTAGATGGCATCTTGTTGGCATATTCACTTGTAACACTTGGGCTAGTTGAGCGCTAGCGCTCAACTAGCACCACGGGTTTTAATTTTATATTTTATCAAAGCTGATATGGGGAGGTAACGATGAGAAAAATTTATGAATACTTATCAATCGAAGAGAAAAAAGAAACAGTTAAAAGACTAAAACGAGATTTAATAAAATTAGAACAGGAGATATCCAAAAATAAAGGCTGTGTTTGGCAAGTAAAAAATACACAATATGGCGGTGAATTTTTACACAACCTTGCCAGTTCCCATTATTTATCGATTCTTTTGAGATAGAGCGT
>NZ_JACIDE010000057.1 GCF_014196205.1 Anoxybacteroides voinovskiense
TTATACGAGCTTTTTGCGATGTTGGCTTTTTTCAAAAGAAATGGTACCATTCGATCATTTTCTTCCTATGCTCCTCTGCCGATTCCTCTTACATTTTACTATATATATCCATATTTTCCATTATAACAATTAAAAAAGGGCATACGAATCCCTCTTCCCATCCAATTACTGAAAATGGTACAAAAAACAAATACTAGATGTGTCCTTGGTTATGCCGCATACACAAGGCTCCTCATCTTCTCCTCTTTCTTTTCACGGATTCGCCCAAGTGCTAAGGCAAGCATCACTGAAAGCACCATCCCACATCTCACCTTCATTTTTGCTAGTCCTCGAATCGTGTGCTGTTCCATCCCAAACGATACATCTAACCGACTATTTACACGCTCGACGGCGGTTCGCTTCGCATAGAGCTTCTCCCATGTTCGGCTGGAGCGATCGATGGGAGTAAACACGCGTCGGTCTTCGTCCAAACGAATGCGTATCCCTTGTGCGATCGGACATTGCTTCTCGCCTTTGCACGTGATGCCGTATACGTTGGCTGGGCACCGTTTTTTTAAGGTGTTTCGCTCTTTTTCAAATCCTCCATTCGCCATTTCTCGCTCTTTTCCTGTTTCGGGACAAACACAAAACACCGTTCCTTTGTAGTTGTACACGACATTCGTTTGTCCAGATACGACTTTCGTCGCTTCCCCATCTTTCCACATGTTTCGAATGTCAATAACCGGTTTGACCCGATACTCCTCCCACAATGCTTCGATGAGTTTCGTATCATCATATCCTTTATCTGCCGAGCATGTTTCTGCCTCTTCTACTCGTTTTGGCATCTCTTCTTTCATGCTCTTCCACATGTTCCGCCCTTCTACGACATCCGGAACGGACGCTTTCGTCACCGAATAATAGATAGGAAGTTCATACAGCGCATCCACGATGAGATGAAGCTTATATCCAAACCAACTCACGATCTTTTCCCACGGGCTTCCGTCTTCTCGTTTCCCTCGATAGGTCTTTTTTCCGTAGTCTGCATCGAGATCCCGACGCCCATCGCTTGCTAGATGACGGCTTTTTCGATTCGCAAACGATTCGATCGCCTTACTGTCCATCGCTACGTGTTTGCCAAACCCCGACAGCGCTTCGCTGATTTCTTCCACGAGCTGGATAAACATCTCGTGGATGGCGTTTTCCTCC
>NZ_JACIDE010000058.1 GCF_014196205.1 Anoxybacteroides voinovskiense
TGCACTGCGATCCGAAAAGTAGACAGTATAAATTCAGTTCACGTGAAGGAATCAGAGTGGTAAAGCTCTGGTTCCTTTCCTTTTCTCGTCTTTTTCCTAGTGTCTCAGAACCCCGTGAAACTGTCAAGGAGAGCACTTGACAGTCCCACGGAATTCTGAGGAGAGGTCGGTAAGACGAGAAAGAGGAAATATAGCCCACTGGTGCTCGTTGTTAACTAGCCTTTGCATATTGAGTCGGTGTCTGATAATCAAGAACACCTTGTATCCGTTGGTGGTTGTAATAGCGAATGTAATCATGAACGAGCTGCGTTGCCTCTTCCACACTTTTCGTACGTTGCAAATCCTGCTCTATCTCTGTTTTGAGATAGGAGAAAAAGCTTTCTATGCATGCGTTATCAAGCGCATTCGCTTTTCTCGACATACTTGGTGTAATCGAAAATGTATCCATCAGCGTTTTCCATCTTGTTGATCGATATGGCATTCCTTGATCTGAGTGAAGAATTAAGGAATCCTTGATGTGTCTGATTTCTAATGCATACAATAGGGAATCTTCCACAAGTTGAACATCGTGTGTTGATGAAATCTGATGCCCGATAATTTCATTGTTGTGTAAATCCATAACGGCAGAAACAAATAGCTTTTTATCTTCCACGGCAATTTCCGTGACATCTGTGACCCATTTTTCATTCAAACGTGTCGTGGAAAAGTTTCTTTTTAATAGATTTTCATAAATATATCCAGCGGAAGTTGCTTTTTTCACTTTGGCGGGTTGTTTTCGTTTCATGCGAGATTGACATTTTAATCCTAATTCTCTCATTAGTCGACGTACCACTTTTTCACTTACAGGTAGTTGATATTGATTGTTTAACACTGCGTGAATTTTTCGATATCCATATCTCCCTTTATGTTCATGGAAAATCAAAGAGATATATTCTTTTAATTGTTGGTCTTTCTTAGATTCTTTTTTCTTCTTACCCTTTGTTTTCAAGTATTTATAGTAACCAGATTTTGAAATCTGTAGTTTTTCACATATTTTAACGACTGGATATTTTGTTTTGAGCTCGTCTACTACTTTGAACTTCGCTGTCTTCCCTCCCTTTTCAGAATTTGCAGATACTTTTTTAAAATTTCATTCTCCATCTCTAGTTCTCGTATA